>JANPPJ010000001.1:0-4223 GCA_031428455.1 Hyphomicrobiales bacterium
CCTCATAGCCGCAGGCGATCGCCAACATCCGTGCCTGCAGGATGTCGCCCAGACCATGGACGACACGGCTCTGGTCCCGGGGGTCGGCAATGCAGCTGGCCAGACGCCCGGCAATGCCTGTCCGGCGCTCCGCCTGCGCCAGCAGCAGCACGCCGCCGTCCGATGTCAGACGTCCGCCATCAAAGGCCGCAGTCACTTTCTTGCGGCAACCCGCGGGGAATCCAAAACCAGCAACGCTATCATCAATCATGGCGGGCGTGGCGCTTTCTGCCCGGTGTCAGAGGGGCGTATAATCAACCATTCTCTACACCAAATCAGTAGGTTAAGCTATGCTCGCCAACTCAAATTAGCCCGGCTGATGAATAATCCGGGTTAGGGCAATTTTAAAGTGGTTTGTGCATTTGGTTATGCCGCAACCGGGATTGGCTGCAGCGCGTTGAAGTAGGCCTGATCCGGCGTCTGCCGACCCAGTCTCTGATGTGGACTCCGCACGTTTTAGAAGTCCAGCTATCTACCGATCGAGGCGCGCGCGGTAGGCCTTCAGGCAGACCTCCTCGTACTGAAGCCCTTCCAGATGCATTCGACGAAGACGTTGTCGCGCCAGGCGCCCTTGCCATCCATGCTGATCCGGATGCCGTTGGCGACCGCCGCTGGGATCGGCTCCGCAAACTTGAGCCGCATGGAGGCAAGATCAGGATTGGCGAGGGGACAGGCTGATACAGTTTGAAAATTCAGGCCGCGCTCCAAGAAGCTGGCGTTATTTTCATCCCCGCCGATGCGCAACACGGGTACGGTGTCCGCCTGGCGAAATGGCCCACATGGTGATTGTTAACTTACCGCCGGCGACGCTTTCAGGGAAAAACAGTTCGACCACTAAATTAAGCCGCCTATCTCTCCCTCAGCGCCTTCGCCGCGTGATCTGTCAACGGCTTGGTTAGATAGCTACTGACGGTTCGCTTGCCCGTCAGGATGAACGCCTCAACCGGCATGCCGGGGGTGAGTTTCAAGCCTATCAGGCGACGCAGCTCCTGGTCTTCGAGTTTGATGCGGACGAGGTAGTAGGACGCCCCAGTCTTGTGATCTTGCGCGACGTCGGCGCTGACGAGGCTGACTGTTCCCGTCAGTTCCGGTGTCGTGGTTTGATTAAAGGCTGAGAAGCGAAGCAAGGCTTCCTGATCCTGCCGGACACTGTCGATGTCTTGCGGCGCAATCCGAACTTCAACACGCAACGTGTCGGCGTTCGGCACGATAAACATTGCTGGCTCGCTGGGGTTGATGACACCGCCGACGGTGTGAACCGCAAGCTGGTGAATATATCCGTCGATGGGCGCGCGAATGTCGACACGTTTGAGCTGGTCTTCAGCGGCGACCCGCTTTTCCACGAGCTCGCTCAACCGGCTCCTAACCTCGGCCAGCTCCCGTCCCACCTCAGCCCGCAGGTCCTGATCCACCTGGATGATTTGAAGCTCGGTTTCGGTAATCCGGCCCCTGGTCTGGGCAATGTTCGAGACAATCGCGCCGCGCTCCCCTTCAAGCCGGGCCGCGTCGCGTTCCAGCGCCGTGACCCGTGTTATTGTCACCAGGTTCTTACGCCACAGATCGCGTACCCCTTTCAGCTCCTCGCCAATAAGATCAATTTCCCTTTTCTTAGCGGTGATCTGGTCCGACATGCCATGGATCTGCTCCCGCAATTGCGCCGTGCGCTCCCGCAATTGCTCCTTCTGTCCCGCGCGCGCAGAGGCCCGCAGCTGCAACAGCCGCCCCTCCTCGGCAAGAAGACGACGGGTATGACCTGGCTCACCCAGGAGGTCCAGGGCGACGCCCAACTCCACCAATCCATCACGTTCCGCCGACAGACGGGCCTGGCGGACCAGCAACTCATCAATGCCCTTGGTGACGGAGGAATAATTCGCGCGCGTGAGCGTCTCGTCGAGACGGATGAGGACGTCTCCGGCCTTCACGTACTGTCCCTCGGTGACATTTAGCGCGGCGACGACGCCTCCCGTCGGGTGCTGTACCTTTTTCAGGTTTGATTCGACCACCAAGGCTCCAGGGGCAATAACCGCGCCTGAGAACTGGGCCAGCGCAGCCCAGCCGCCAATGCCCAAGACAAGGAAGGCGCTCACAATGCAGCCCCCGATGATGCTGCGGCGGATCGAAGCTTTTGTCTTCGCTGCGCTCATACGGCGCTCTCCCGCTTCGCGACGACGCCCTGAACATGGGGCGTTGAACTCAAGGGTCGCAGCACTTGCTCCTTGGGTCCGAACGCCTTGAGCTCCCCGTCGGCGAGAACAAGCACCTTGTCGACCGCCGCCAGAGCGCTGGGGCGGTGCGCAATGACGATCGCAATACCGCCCTCTTTACGAAACTGCGTGATCGCCGTGGTGAGGGCCTGCTCGCCGCTCGCGTCGAGATTCGAACTGGGCTCATCCAGGACCAGTAGAAATGGCGACCCATAGAGCGCACGAGCAAGGCCAATGCGCTGCCGTTGCCCCCCCGATAATGCCAGACCGCCCGAGCCAAGCCGCGTCTCATACCCCTCGGCCAGGTGGACGATCATATCGTGCACGCCGGCGAGTTGCGCAGCCCGCAAGACGGCGTCGTTGCTCGCCTCGGGATCAAGGCGGGCGATGTTTTGGGCGATAGTGGCGTCAAACAATTCGATGTCTTGCGGCAGGTAGCCGACGTGCCGCCCTAACTCGTCCGGCGGCCATTGATTAAGCGCCGCGCCGTCCAGCCTTACATTGCCACGGGCCGGCGCCCAGACGCCAACAAGCGCCCGTGCGAGGGTCGACTTGCCGGAGCCGCTGGGGCCGATCACCCCCAGACCATCGCCCGCCTCAACTGTAAAGGAGACGCCGCGCACCACGAGGCGTGTCGATCCCGGCGGTGCAACGCTGAGTTCTTCGACCTTCAACCGCTGTGTCGGCTTTGGCAAAGCGAGCGGGGCGCTCAAGTGAGGCGCTTCAAGTTTCAGAAACCCGGACAAGCGGGTCCAGCTTTGCCGGGCCGTCACAAAGCCTTTGTAGTGAGCGATCAGCAGTTCAATGGGGGCTATGGCGCGCGCGGCGAGGATCGAGCCGGCAATGATGAGGCCACCAGTCGCCTGCCCATTGATCACAAGGAATGCGCCGACGCCCAAAGCCGCCGACTGAATGGCCATGCGTAGGCACTTAGAGAGGCTGGTGAACCCCCCCGCTATATCGCTCGCTTTCTGGTGGCCATCGAGGTGTTGTTCCCCAGCTTGCGACCACAAGTGCATGAGGCGTGTGTTCATGCCCAGGGCGCGGACGGCTTCGGCGTTACGCCGGGCAGCTTCCGCGAGGTTGGCGCGCGCCGCGCCGTAGGTTGCGGCTTGCGCCGTAGCCCCCTTCGTCGTCAATTCTGCAACGCCCGTGACCAGGGCGAGGATGACGCAGCCCGCCAGCGCAAGGAGACCAATTAGTGGATGAAAGAGGAAGCATACGGCCACGTAGAACGGCACCCACGGAAGATCAAAAAAAGCGTTTGGGCCACCGCTCGCGAAAAACGACCGAATGTTATCAAGATCTCGAGATGGCTGCATGGCCGCGTCAGCCCGTCCCTGAAGCGGCAAATTGCCAATGAGGCCGAAGACATGTGGACTGAGACGCTCGTCGATGGCCCGCCCGACGCGGACGAGAATGCGGGAGCGGTAGGCGTCTAGAATTCCCTGGATGGCGAAGAGGCCGCCGGCGAGGAGCGACAGGGCGATCAGGGTCTCGTAGCTGCGGCTGGGTATGACGCGGTCATAGACCTGCAGCATATAAAATGAGCCGGTCAGATAAAGTATATTGACGAGCGCGCTGAAAATTGCGACCGCCAGGAGCGCGAGACGGGAGCCGCTGAGGAGCGACACGCCTCGCGGCGCTTGTTGCGAAAGAGGCACACCGTCTCCCTAGAATAAGGCTGGTTAAACTGGCATTGTAGTGCTGCTTCGTATCAGAATTGTAAACGGCATCGCGGCACTTTCTGATTACATTTTTACCCAGAGATCCATCTTACTAGAAGTTCCCTGCGCGAGGCAATCAATAAAGTCGTGCCTGGGGATTGTGATAGCAAAGGGAGCAATTGGCGGCCTAAAAGCTAGGCTACTTTTGTTTGTAGACTGTACAAAGATCTCGCTTCTGAAGTGGACCCCAACCGTAGGACCAGGGACCGCCGGACTTAAGGTGTAATCGCCTGCTCTTGTGCTTCAAAAATCA
>JANPPJ010000002.1:0-59429 GCA_031428455.1 Hyphomicrobiales bacterium
CCGCCAACCCGGCTGGAAACAAAATTGCCCAGAAAAAAGCCCATGGGAAACAACACGAACCAGTAGCCGAACTCGGACGCGGGACGGTTGAGCGTCTCCTTCATCAAAAACGAGGCGGAGCTGGCCGCGACAAAGAAAGCGCCCGTATTGAACCCGGTCTGCAGCACAAAGCAAGTGAAGCGCATGTTGGAGAACAGCGAAATCGAGTCGCCGATGAAGCCCTTCGGAATCACGCCCGTTTGCGCCCGGGGCCGCGTTTCCCAGATGATGAAGTACACCGCCGCAAGAATGCCAGCGCCCGCCAGCAACGAAAAGCCGAACACGGCGCGCCACGAAATATGATCGATCAGCAAGCCGCCTGCGATGGGCGAGATCATGGGGCCCAGTGTGTAGAACATCGTCAGATAGGCGATGGCGCGCACAAGCTTGTCAGGCCCGTAGGCGTCGCGCGCAATGGTGCGGGCAAGCGCGCCGCCGACGCCAGCGCCGAAGGCCTGCAGCAAGCGCCCGAGTATCAGCGTGACGACGCCTTGCGCCAGCGCGCAGGCAAGACTGCCCAGAAGAAAAATGACCAGGCCAGACAGGAGAATGGGCCTTCGACCGTACCGGTCCGACATGGCGCCCCAGAACAGCGTGGAGAACGCCATGGCGGCCAGACCCAGCGCAAAAGTCGCCTGCGCGAGCGCATCTGACAGGCCAAGATCAGCCTTCACCGCCGGAATAACCGGCAGATATATGTGGATCGCCAGCGGGCCGACGAGCGAAATCGAGGCGAGCGCCAAAGCAAAGGCGGGGCCGGGCTGGCGGGACGTAGGGACCATGAGGCAAACCATCGGGCGGGGATGAGGCGCGCCGCGCCGTGCCCGGTGTCTAGCAGACGGAGCCAGCGCGGCAAGCGGAGCGGGCGCCACTGTGAAACCATGCAGTGGCTTGATACATATGGTGCGAGGACATCAATCAAGACTTGCAGCGCGCCGGCATGGCGGGGTCGCAAGATAGTTTCAGGAGCGCCGACGATGAGATGGGAAGATTACCGCATGTCGGAGAACGTCGACGACCGTCGTGGTGACGGCGGCGGTGGTGGCGGCGGTGGCTCGGGCTTTGGCGTCTCGGGCGGGGGGCTTGGCATTGGCACGATGGTGGTGCTGGGACTTCTGGGCTGGGCGCTGGGCGTTGATCCGCGCATTCTCATTGCAGGCGCCGAAATGGCCGGCGGGGGCCGCCCTTCGAGCAGCTACACCGAACAGCAGAGGCCGCGGCAGTCCACGCCGCCCGCCGACAACAGCGGGCGCTTCGTCTCCGCCATGGTGGCGATGAACGAAGACGTGTGGAAGGAAATCTTGCCCCAGCAAACAGGCGTGCGCTGGAAATCGCCAACGCTGGTTATGTTCGACGGCGTGACCAATTCTGCCTGCGGCACAGCGCAATCGGCCATGGGGCCGTTCTATTGCCCGCGCGACCAGAAGGTCTATCTCGACACGTCCTTCTTCCGCGAAATGCAACGCAAGCTGGGTGGCGGCGGGGACTTCGCCTACGCTTACGTGATTGCGCACGAGATTGGCCATCACATCGAAAACCTGATGGGTATTCTGCCGCGCGTGCAGCAGGCGCAGCAAGCGGCTGGCAGCAAGGCTGAAGCCAACAATCTATCGGTGCGCGTCGAGCTGATGGCCGATTGCCTTGCGGGCGTATGGGCTGCGCACGCCAACCAGAAATGGAAAATTCTGGAGCCCGGCGACGTCGAGAAGGCGATCCGCACCGCGCAGGCTATCGGCGACGACCGCCTGCAACAATCTGCGGGGGGCCGCGTGATGCCCGACTCGTTCACTCATGGATCGGCTGCGCAGCGCACCGAATGGCTTAACCGCGGCCTGAAGAGCGGGCGCGTCGACACCTGCAACACGTTCGCCAACGCGCGGAGATCGTAATGCCGGGCATTGACGAGACGCGGCCGTTTCTGCCGCTGAACATTGCGGTTCTCACGGTCTCCGACACGCGGCAGCTTGCCGACGACCGCTCTGGCGACACGCTGGTGGACCGTCTTGGCAAGGCTGGACACACGCTCAGCGACCGCGCGATCGTGACCGATGACGTGGAGGAGATTCGTGCGCAGATTCGGGCATGGATCGAGCGTGCTGATGTGGACGTCATCATCACTACAGGCGGCACGGGTTTCACCGGCCGCGACGTGACGCCGGAGGCCATCGAGCCGCTGTTCGAGAAGCGCATGGAAGGCTTCTCGACCGTGTTTCACAACATCTCGTTTCCGAAGATCGGCACGTCCACCATTCAGTCGCGGGCGACTGCGGGCGTGGCTGGCGCCACGTACATCTTTGTGCTGCCCGGATCGCCCGGCGCGTGCAAGGACGCGTGGGACGGAATCCTCGTGCAGCAGCTCGATTACCGCTATCGCCCGTGCAATTTCGTAGAGATCATGCCGCGGCTGGATGAGCACATGCGGCGCGGCGCCAAGGGCTGATCAGTCCGCGCCAATAGCGCGCGACCTGAACACGATGGGCGACGCAACAGCCTTGGCGAGGGCCGCAATATCAGGCCTTGCGCCGGCCAGCACCGGACGCGGAGCGACCACGCCAGACGCCCGCGACAAGCGCGGCATCATGCGCGTCAGCAGCGAGTTTGGCGTTTCCAGCAGCAAACCGCACTTCTGCGCACCGTAAGCCGCGAAATCAGCCAGTTCACCGACAAACCCGTGCTCTGGCACGCGGCCCGCGCGCAAGATGAAAATGCGCGGCTCCTTGAGCACGGCCAGACTCGCGCCAATGAGATGATCGCCAGGGGCGTCGACGTACTCGCAGCCCGCATAATCAGCAATGCGCGACAGATCCTCGCTTCTCTCCTGCGAAGCAAGGGCGACGTCGCGCACCACGCCCTCGATGGCCGCAGGAACAAGCGCCGACAGCGTTCGTACAATCGCCTCACTTGAAGGGCGGCCATTCGGGCCATTTTGAACAAGGACAAGAGCCGAAAACATGGCGGCTCTATAGCATGCTTGTTGCAGCGCACACAGACGCTTTTCAACAGAGATATCCACAGACGTTCTTGACCAAACGACGTTTGTTCCTTATTTGTTCTTTATTCGCGGTTCGTACTTCTTTTCACGTGGGACGAATGACGGTCATGAGTGCAGTCAGGCAGACAAAGCGTCAAACTGGCGTGGAGGCGGCGGTTAAAGCTCCCCGTTCCGCCAAACCAAAGACTGCGCCCGTCACTCAGCCTGTGGAACTGGCTACGCTCAGGTTGCCCGACGCGTTGACGGACCGCGCACGAGGTCGCGGCGCACGCTCAAACGAAAGCGGGCGCTTTGAGCGCGAAGCACGCGAGAGCGTCGATGACGGTTGGGAGTCACTCGCCGATCTTCCGCCTCTGCAAACGCAAATCACCCATGAGCGTGCGCGAACCATCATCACCCGCAACGACTCGCCGGACATATCGTTTGACCGCTCGATCAACCCCTATCGCGGCTGCGAGCATGGCTGCGTCTACTGCTTTGCGCGGCCAAGCCACGCCTACATGGGGCTCTCGCCGGGGCTCGATTTTGAAACGCGGCTGTTCGTGAAGGATGGCGCGGCGGAATTGCTGGAGCGGGAGCTGTCCGCCCCCGGCTATCAACCCCGGACTATCGCCATCGGCACCAACACAGACCCCTATCAGCCCATTGAGCGAACCCATCGCGTCATGCGCTCCATTCTGGAGGTGTTGTCGCGGGCCAATCATCCGGTAGGCATTGTTACGAAATCCGCACTGGTGACGCGGGACATCGATTTGCTGGCGCCCATGGCGGAAAAGGGCCTCGCCAAAGTCGCCCTTTCAATCACGAGTCTGGACCGCAAGCTTTCGCGCATCATGGAGCCGCGAGCCGCGCAGCCGGACAAACGACTGGACGCCATTCGCCAGCTCTCAGAGGCAGGCGTGCCGACCAGCGTGATGGTTGCGCCAATCATCCCGGCCATCAACGACGCCGAACTGGAGGCGATCCTGGCTGCGTCTTACGCGGCGGGCGCGCGGGAGGCGGGTTACGTCATGCTGCGCCTGCCGCTGGAGCTGGAAGACCTGTTCTCGGAATGGCTGCTGGCGCATTTTCCGCACCGTTACCGCCATGTCATGTCGCTCGTGCGCAGCACGCGGGGCGGCAAGGCCTACGATTCAACGTGGGGCAAGCGCATGGTCGGCGACGGCCCCTACGCCTGGATGACGGGCCGCCGTTTCGAGGTCGCGGCCGCGCGCGCCGGCCTCAATATCCAGCGCCGCAAATTGCGCACGGATCTTTTCACGCCGCCCAAGCGCGCGGGCGAACAGCTAAAGCTGTTTTGAGCGCCGCCCTTAACGCCCGCCGGGCAAGCCGAGGCGTGCGAGCAGATACGCCATCATCACCAGCATGAGCACGATGGCCGCGCCCAGCAGCTTGGTGTTCAGCGAGGAGGCGTCCTTGACCGGGGCCTTTTTCGCGCCGCCGGGGATGGCGGGAGAGTCCGGCCCTCGGCCGTCAAGGGTCGCCTGGGCAAGATGGCGGTAGATCGAAAGGCGGCGGGGGGTCGCTTCGCCCATCGTGTATGCGCCCAGTTCCGCATCGCTGGGCTCACGGCCCTTGGTCTTTGAGAACGCGACGAGGAAGTCATGCTTGTTCTGCTTGTAAATGGAATAGGCGACGAGACCCACGACATCGCTGTCTTCGGTTACAAGCGCGCCGAAGACGGTGTTGCGATCGCCAGGCTTTTCGAGCCCGCCATCCGTCAAGCCCGGCGTCGCCACATCCGGCGAGGCGGGCAGCTTGGCTTCGATGGGCGCATTTTTCGGGGTTTTTGATGCTTCAACGACGCTCATATGATTGTGTCCTGAATTGGTATGTCCCCCTCTTTGTAGGGGAAACGCCCCCGCGCGCACAAGCAAAGCGAATCGGTTAGGGTTCGAACTGGCGGCAAAGTGAAGTCCCGCGCGCTGCCGCAAGTCCTGGCAAACTCTTGCAAGTCCTTATCAAAAGGCGCTTTGAAATGCCTCCGACACCGCCGCCCGCCCGCCCCCACTTTCGACGAGAGCGCGCCTTGATGCGCGCGGGCGTGTGGCCAGTCGCGGGCGTCGACGAGGCGGGACGCGGTCCACTGGCCGGGCCGGTGGCGGCTGCTGCGGTCATTCTGGACCCCGAAAAGCTACCCAGGGGCCTCGCGGACTCGAAGGTTCTCAACGCTCACGAGCGAGAGGTCCTTTACGACATCATCCTGTCGCGCGCGCTGGCGGTTGCGGTCGGCTTTTCGCCCGCTGGCGAGATCGACCGCATTAACATCCGGCAAGCGACCCTGACCGCCATGTGCCGCGCGCTTCACGCCCTGCCCATGCGCGCTTCTCACGCGCTGGTGGACGGCAACGATCTGCCGCAGAAATTTTATTGTCCGGGCGAGACAATCATCAAGGGCGATGCGACGTCCATGTCCATCGCGGCTGCGTCTATCATAGCGAAAGTCACGCGCGACAGGTTGATGCGCCGCATGCACGCCGCCTATCCGCAATATGGTTTTGCGACGCACATGGGATACGCGACCCGCGCCCATCGCGACGCCATCACCGCCCACGGCCAGTGCGGGATCCACCGAATTTCGTTTGCGCCCTTCAAGTCACTGCCTCTGTTCGAACAGGCGATTTGACCTGACAGGCGAGGCGTCTTGCGCGTTCGCCCGCTACCAACACTTCAAATTCTACCCGTTCGGTTAACCAAGATGTTCTGAAAAGGGACACTCGAAAAGGCCGCTCCAACACCCCGTCTTTACCAAGCGCTGCGCATGGTCATCCGGTCAGTTGAGTAACCGGTAAGTGTCCATGCGTATTGCACGAGCCGGAGCGGCCGGCGCGAAATCCCGTATTCAAGTCACGCGTAACGGGTTCGCGTCCGGCGGCGTTCCAGCCATCTCGAACGGCCTGCCGTTGAACGAAATTTCAATCGGCGACAGCATCGAACTGCTGAGCAAGCTGCCCGACGCCAGCATTGATCTGGTATTCGCCGACCCGCCTTACAATCTCCAGCTTGAAGGCGCGCTCTCGCGCCCCGATCAAAGTCTTGTCGATGCTGTCGACGACGACTGGGACAAATTTTCCAGCTTCGCGGACTACGACACTTTCACGCGCGCATGGCTTGCGCAGGCGCGCCGCGTGATGAAGCCCGACGCCACGATTTTCGTGATCGGCTCGTACCACAACATTTTCCGCGTTGGCGCGATCATGCAGGATCTGGGCTTCTGGATCCTCAATGATATCGTGTGGCGCAAGGCCAACCCGATGCCGAACTTTCGCGGTCGCCGCTTCACCAACGCCCATGAAACAATGATCTGGGCGTCGCGCAGCGCCAGCGGAAAAGCCTACACGTTCAACTACGAGGCCTTGAAGGCGGGCAATGAAGATTGTCAGGTCCGCTCGGACTGGTATCTGCCGATCTGCACGGGCGCCGAACGGCTTAAGGACGCGAACGGGCGCAAGACGCACCCCACGCAGAAGCCGGAAAGCCTGCTGGCGCGCGTCATCATGTCGGCGTCAAAGCCGGACGATGTTGTACTCGATCCTTTCTTTGGATCAGGCACCACTGGCGCTGTCGCCAAGCGTTTGCGCCGCTCGTTCATTGGTCTTGAACGCGATGAAACCTATGCGAAAGCGGCGCGGGCGCGCATTGCCGCCATCGAGCCCTTGCCCGCCGATGCGGTGGCGATTGCGCCGACGCGCCGCAGCGAGCCGCGCGTAGCTTTCGCGTCCGTCGTTGAGGCAGGGCTCATAAAGCCAGGCGCCATTCTGGTTGATGAAAAACGCCGCCATCGCGCCGTCGTGCGCGTTGATGGCTCTCTTGCGCTCAACCAGATCGTCGGCTCCATTCACAAGATGGGCGCACTCGCGCAAGGACTTCCCGCGTGCAACGGCTGGACATTCTGGCATGTGGAGAGCCGGTCGAGTCTCATATGCATCGACGACATGCGCACCACTATCCGCGCGCAAATGAAAGAAGCGGCTGAGTAGCAGCCGTTCTTTAAGCGATCATACCGCGCGCTTCTTCGCCGCGCCCCAGCGCTTCGAGCGCTTTGGCAACAATCCCCTGCGCATCGAGGCCAGCCCGCGCATACATGCGCTCGGGCTTGTCCTGATCAAGAAAGACATCCGGCAGAATCATCGCGCGCAGTTTCAGGCCACCACGATCAAGCGCGCCGTCGTCGGTGAGAAATTGCATCACCTGCGCCCCGAAGCCGCCGATGGAGCCCTCTTCAATCGTGATGAGCACTTCGTGATTGGCGGCAAGCTCGCGCACAAGATCCACGTCGATGGGCTTGGCGAACCGCGCATCCGCCACCGTTGTTGAAAGTCCTCGCGCGCCAAGGTCTTCTGCCGCCTTGAGCGCCTCGGCCAGACGCGTGCCCAGCGACAAGATTGCGATCTGCGCGCCGCGCCGCATCACGCGGCCCTTGCCGATTGGCAGGACTTCCCCGCGCTCGGGCATCTCAACGCCAACCCCATCGCCGCGCGGATAACGCAGCGCGATGGGGCCAGAATCGTGGGCGGCGGCAGTGGCCACCATGTGCACGAGTTCCGCCTCATCTGCCGCCGCCATGATCGTCATGTTCGGCAGACATCCAAGGTAAGCGACATCGAACGCGCCCGCATGGGTTGGCCCATCAGCTCCAACAAGTCCAGCGCGATCTATGGCGAAGCGCACAGGCAGATTCTGGATGGCGACGTCGTGCACCAGCTGATCGTAGCCGCGTTGCAGGAAGGTCGAATAGATCGCGCAGAATGGCTTGTAGCCTTCTGTCGCAAGGCCCGCTGCAAAGGTGACAGCATGCTGTTCTGCGATGCCGACATCGAACGTGCGCTTGGGGAACGCCTGACCAAAGAGATCAAGCCCCGTGCCCGACGGCATCGCAGCCGTCACGGCGACAATTTTGTCGTCGCGCCGGGCTTCTGCGACGAGGCTTTCAGCAAATACGCGCGTATAGGACGGCGCGTTGGCCTTGGGCTTGGACTGCGCGCCGGTCACCACGTCAAACGTGTTGACGCCATGATACTTGTCGGCGGACGCCTCGGCCGGCGGATAGCCCTTGCCCTTTTTGGTGACGACGTGCAGCAGCACAGGCCCCTTGTGCTTGTCGCGCACGTTGCGCAGCACTGGCAGAAGATGATCGAGGTTGTGGCCATCGATGGGGCCCACGTAATAGAAACCAAGCTCTTCAAAGAGGGTGCCCCCCGTAAAGAAGCCGCGCGCAAACTCTTCGGTGCGGCGGGCCTTTTCGTAGAGCGTGCGCGGCAACAGGCCGGCAAGCTGCTTGCCCGCCTCGCGCATCGTTTGATACGCGCCCCCGGTCACAAGCCGCGCCAGATAAGCCGACATGGCGCCCACCGGTGGGGCAATCGACATGTCGTTGTCATTGAGAACCACGATCATTCGCGAGTGCAGGTGGCCCGCATTGTTCAAGGCTTCAAAAGCCATGCCCGCTGACATGGCGCCGTCGCCAATGACGGCGATGACGTTGTTGTCGCCGCCAGACAAATCGCGCGCGACCGCCATGCCAAGGCCAGCCGAAATGGAGGTGGAGGAATGGGCGGCGCCAAATGGGTCGTATTCGCTCTCGGCACGCTTGGTGAAACCGGACAATCCCCCTGCCATGCGCAGGGTGCGGATGCGCTCGCGTCGCCCGGTGAGAATTTTATGTGGATAGGCCTGATGGCCCACATCCCAGATCACGCGGTCGCGCGGAGTGTTGAAAACGTAGTGCAGGGCAACCGTAAGCTCGACAACGCCAAGCCCTGCCCCCAGATGCCCGCCGGTGATGGAAACCGCGTCAATGGTCTCCAGACGCAGTTCGTCGGCAAGGCGGCGCAGGTCGCTCACGGGCAGTTTACGCAAGTCTTCCGGCGTCTTGACCCGGTCGAGGAGCGAAAGAGGATATTTATTGGTCAAAATCTTTTCCAAAACGGCCAGTTGCCGGCTCAAACGCCGATCAAACTACATGTAGTGCGAAGGCGCCATTACACCAGAATGGCGCCGCACGCCAAACTGGTCAGTTTACAGGTTCCGCGCGACGGGGGGCTACCAAGCGCGGGCGCGGCGTGCTTTACCATCCCCAAGCCATCCTGAAAACGAATGTCGAACATAAAATGAGTCAGCCGACCCCGCCGCAAACACCCCAGATCAACCCGGAGACCGTCGCGGCGCTGGAAAGGCTCGTGCCGCGCTCGCGCCAGCTGATGATCACGGGCGGCGCGCTCATCGTGCTCGGGTCGGCGGCCATCACGGTCCTTGCGGTCTCGAGCACTTTGTCGCTGGTGCCGATCGGCCTCATTATTATGTTCGGGTCGCTTTTCGAGATCGGTGTAGGCCATCACGCCCGCGCGGAGGACGGACCGATCACGCCGTGGCTCAAGTCTGGCATGCTGCTGGGCTTCGTCGGGCTGTGCACCGTTACGGCTCCGCTCATGCCGTCGATAATTTTCACAATACTAACAGGCATAACGCTGATGGCGGCCGGCTGGGTGCGCCTGCGCGCCACCTCGTTCACGCCGATCAAACAGAAGAGCGCTATCATACCGGTATCCGCGTCGCTCACTATTCTGATTGGCGTTTTGCTGATCACCCGCTGGTCCGGCGACAACATCACGGCCACGGGCAATCTGCTTGCCCTTGAACTGATCGCCACAGGCTGGGGCCTCGTGGGCCTTGGCATGACGCTGAACCGATACCAGCGAAACTAAGGCTTTACCGCAATCGGGGATTTACGGCCGTTTAGCCGACTGGGTAATTGATTACCCCATGGGCAGTGTGGTCTTTGAGAGTTACCTCGAGCGATTGACGTCCGAATCTCACTCCGCTTGGGCGCGTATCATCGCCCTCTCCGCGAGCAAAAGGCGAAACCTGATGGCGAAATGGGTCTACAGCTTCGGTGACGGACGGGCCGAAGGCCGCGGCGAATTGCGCAACCTGCTCGGTGGCAAGGGCGCCAACCTCGCGGAGATGGCGAACCTTGGTTTGCCCGTGCCGCCTGGCTTCACCATAACCACTGACCTGTGCACCTCGTTTTACGCCAACGGTAAAACCTACCCGGCGGAGTTGGCCACGCAGGTGAACGAGGCGCTCGCCGCTGTCGGCAAGATTGCAAACCGCACGTTCGGCGATCTCGATAACCCACTTCTCGTTTCCGTGCGATCTGGCGGCCGCGCCTCCATGCCCGGCATGATGGACACGGTGCTCAACCTCGGGCTCAACGACCAGACCGTCGAAGCTGTCGCCAAAAGCTCCGGCGACGAGCGTTTTGCGTGGGATTCCTACCGCCGCTTCATCACCATGTATTCAAACGTGGTGCTCGACATCGGCCATCACAATTTTGAAGAAATCCTCGACGAGTTCAAGGACCGCAAGGGTTACGAACTCGACACCGACATGACGGCCAGCGACTGGAAGCATGTCGTCGTCGACTACAAGAAGCGCGTGCAGGACGAATCAGGCAAGCCCTTCCCGCAGGACGCGCACGACCAGTTGTGGGGCGCGATTGGCGCTGTGTTTTCATCATGGATGAACCAGCGGGCGATCACTTATCGCCGCCTCAACAGCATCCCCGAAAGCTGGGGCACCGCCGTCAACGTACAGGCGATGGTGTTTGGCAACATGGGCGAAACGTCGGCGACCGGCGTCGCCTTCACGCGCAATCCCTCCACCGGCGCGAAGGAGCTCTACGGCGAGTTTCTCATCAACGCGCAGGGCGAGGACGTTGTTGCCGGCATTCGCACACCGCAGAACATCACCGAAGTCGCGCGCATTGCAGCGGGCTCCGACAAGCCGTCGATGGAGACGGCCCTGCCAGAATGCTACGCAGAATTTGTGCGCGTGTCGCAACTGCTGGAACAGCATTATCGCGACATGCAGGATCTGGAGTTCACCGTCGAGCGCGGCAAGCTGTGGATGCTGCAGACGCGCAACGGAAAGCGCACCGCCAAAGCCGCCCTGCGCGTCGCCGTGGAGATGGCGAACGAAGGCCTGATCACGACGGACGAGGCGATCCTCAAGGTTGACCCGGCTGCGCTTGACCAATTGCTTCATCCCACCATCGATCCCAAGGCCGAGCGCACGATTGTCGCGACTGGCCTGCCTGCTTCGCCTGGCGCGGCGCGAGGCGAGATCGTTTTCAACTCGGAAGACGCAGAGACGGCGAAAGCCGCTGGCCGCAGCGTTATTCTCGTGCGGGTGGAAACGAGCCCCGAAGACATTCACGGCATGCATGCGGCCGAAGGCATCCTCACGACGCGCGGGGGCATGACGTCGCATGCGGCTGTCGTGGCGCGCGGCATGGGCAAGCCCTGCGTATCGGGCGCGGGCCAATTGCGCATCGACTACAAGGCTGGCACCATGCTCGCAATGGGCAAGCAGTATCGCAAGGGCGACATCATCACCATCGACGGATCGACGGGTCAGGTTCTCGATGGCGCGGTTGCAATGCAGCAGCCCGAACTCTCCGGCGAGTTTGCAACGCTAATGGTGTGGGCCGACAAGGCGCGCCGCATGAAAGTGCGCACCAATGCCGAGACGCCTGCCGACGCACGCGCGGCGCGGGCTTTCGGCGCTGACGGCATTGGCCTGTGCCGTACAGAGCACATGTTCTTCAGTGACGAACGCATCGTCGCTGTGCGTGAGATGATCCTCGCCGATGACGAGAAGGGCCGCCGCCTCGCGCTGGCGAAGCTTCTGCCCATGCAGCGCAAGGACTTTGCGGATTTGTTCGAGATCATGTCGGGCCTGCCGGTCACCATCCGCCTGCTCGATCCGCCGCTGCATGAATTCCTGCCGCACACAGAAGCAGAGATTGCCGAAGTGGCGCAGGCGATGGGCGCGAGCCCTGAGAAGTTGAAGCAGCGCGCCAGCGAGTTGCATGAATTCAATCCGATGCTCGGCTTCCGCGGCGTGCGCATCGCGATTGCGTATCCGGAGATCGCCGAAATGCAGGCTCGGGCCATCTTTGAAGGCGCTGTCGAAGCGGGCCGCAAAACCGGCCAGCCGGTAACAGCTGAAATCATGGTGCCGCTCGTCATGGCGCGCGCGGAGCTTGATCTGATCAAGGCGCGCATTGATGCGATGGCGCAGGCCGTGATGAGCGAAACAGGCGTGACCGTGCCCTATCAAGTGGGCACGATGATCGAATTGCCGCGCGCTGCGCTTCTGGCCGGACAGATTGCGGAAAGCGCCGAATTCTTCTCCTTCGGCACGAATGATCTGACGCAGACGGCGCTGGGCATTTCGCGCGACGACGCGGCGTCGTTCCTTGGGCCCTACACCGCAAAGGGCATTCTTGCGCACGACCCATTCGTGACGCTCGATCAGGAAGGCGTGGGAGAACTTGTGAAGATCGCCGCCGAGCGCGGACGCAAGACGCGGCCCGATTTGAAGCTCGGAATCTGCGGCGAACATGGCGGCGACCCGGCCTCAATTCACTTCTGTGAAGGCGCCGGTCTCGACTACGTCTCGTGTTCGCCGTTCCGCGTGCCGATTGCACGCCTGGCTGCGGCGCAGGCGGCGTTGGGCAAGCAGGCGTCGAGCACCGCATGATCTCGATGTCCCCACGCAACATTTACATCGGCGTCATGAGCGCCGCCGGCCTCGTGCTGGCGGCCGCATCCTTGATGTGGCCGGGCGTTCTTTCAGGCTACGCATCCGCCTTCACCATCCTCCTCATCGCCTCGTTTCTGGTGGATATCGCGCTGATGCAATTAAGCCGCGGTGGGGACGTTGTGCCGGTGTCCATCGAAGCGCGCTTTGCAGGCTTCTTCGCAGGCATGGCGATTTATCTCGCGCTCACAGCGCTTTTTGGCGCGCCGGCGACGTGAGCGCCCGCAGATCGACCGTGGACGACCGCTTCCTCCATTTGGTGCCGTCCTTCTGGTTGACCCCATGGCGTCTCGCCAGCGCCCCTCAGGCTCTCTTGACCATGCTGTATCGTTCGACGGACTGCCTCAGTCGTCGTGGCGCTCCCATGGAGTACCTGGCCCATAGCGCATCCTTCCACTGGCTCGTGAATAATGCACCATCAATCGCCGGGACCGAACATCCAGACTTGTTTCGCGGATCAGTGATTCCGTGTAGTCGGTGGACGGCCTGCAATTGTCTCGCATCTCAAGCGCGCGCAGGATAGGCGGTCACATCAAAGTAACGGAAGGCAAGGTTATCGCTGAATTGACGGTGTATTTCTGGAAACGCTGTATGACCCTGAATATGAACAAAGTCTGTGGAAGACTAAATTAAAGCGCACTTTCCCCGATAAAAAACTATCTGGCGCCGATGTCCCCGGCGCCTGAAGACGATCAATCTGAAAATCGCAGGCCGCTGTCAAATCAATCCAAGCTTATGTTGGCAAACTTGACTACCTTGCTCCACTTCTCGGTTTCGTCGGCGATCATCTTACCGAAACTCTCCGGCGTGCCGCCAAGTGTCAGCACGCCCATACCCGCGAAAAGCTTCGCAATGGCGGGGTCGACCAGGCCGCTGTTGATCTCGGCGTTGAGCTTATCGACGACCTCGCGCGGAGTACCGCGCGGAGCGCATACTCCCCACCATGAACTCGTATCAAATCCCGGCAGAGTAGCGGCCACAGTCGGGGTGTCGGGTAGTGTCGGCAAACGGACGTTGGAAGCGATCGCAAGTGAACGAATCTTACCTTCTTGCATTTGCGCCGCCATTGTTACGACGTCGGAAAACATGACTTGAACCTCTCCGGACAGGACGTCGGCAATCGCAGGCGCGCCTCCGCGGTAGGGCACGTGCACCATGTCGATGCCCGCCATCATCTTGAACATCTCGGCGGCGATGTGGTTCGCCGCGCCTCTTCCTGCCGAAGCGAAATTCACTTTGCCGGGATTGGCCTTTGCATAGGCGATCAGCTCCCCGACGGTTTTCACTGGAAACGAAGGCGCCACAAACAAAACATGAGGCGCGCGCACCAGGCCCGCTACAGGCACGAGGTCCCGCATGAAATTGAAGTTGAGCTTAGGATACAGCGACGCATTGATCGCGTTGGCCGCATTGGCGACCAGCAACGTGTAGCCATCAGCGAGCGCCGTCACAACCGCCTCGGTTCCGATATTGGTGCCGCCTCCGGGCCGGTTCTCAGTGATGAAAGGCTGCCCGAGGCGAGTCGACAGCCGCTGGCCAATCAAGCGCCCCGTTATATCGGCGGCTCCGCCCGGCGGGAAGGGTACAATCAGGCGAACCGGCCGTGCGGGGTAGTCCAGCGCCCACGCGCGAGATGATATGCCCGCTGACGCGGCGAAGCCTGTGGCGAGTTGTATGAATTGTCGGCGTCCATACATCATGTTGTCCCTCCCGATATTGATAAGTTGCACGCCTGTCGTCATGTTGCGTCGTTTTCAACGCGAGACACGGCCGGCGCCGCCTCGGGCGCCGTTTGCGGATGGCGCAAGCCGACCCGCTCCATGCGCGGGAGCACCTCCTGGATAAAGAGTGGAATCTCTGTAAGGTAATTCAGAAAAACCAGTGCCGATCCGGCTATGCCAGTCGCGCTCAGCTGCCTCAGCTTTTCGACGATGTCATCAGGACTTCCTACAATGGGAAGCATTCCTGGGAAGATACCCCGATACGGCTTCCCCGGAGTTTCGGCGGGCTTCGTGCTCTGCAGCTCCTTATAGTGGGGGTATTCGCTAACGTTTTTCCCGATCGATTTGAGCTTCTTGCTTTGAAAGTAGGCCAACGCCTCCTCGTCCGCCTGCTCGTGGGCGAAGTAATGATAGAAGTCCTCCGCCTCCTTGCGTGTGGACCGGCAAACAACTTGGGTTTGCGTATAGACATCTGTCGAGCGACCGTATTGAGCCGCCGCCCGCTGCACAGATTGAATTAATTCAGGTGTCTCGCTCAGATTTGTCGGAAGTTGGGTGAAAAGAATGTCGGCAGCTTGCGCAGCAAAACTGCGGCCAGCCGACGAAATTCCCGCGCTCATGACGGGCGGGCGGGGCCGTTGGACGGGCAGTGGATCCGTTGTTACTCCGCGCAACTTAAAGAATTCGCCATCCCAGTCGAAGGGCGCATCCCCTTCACACATCCTCGCGTAAATCTTGAACCATTCCAGGCCATGATCGTAACGCCGCGCGTAGTCGATTTTCGCGCCGTGGATATCGAACTCATCCGGGTTCCAGCCGCAAACGATGTTGAGCCCTGCGCGGCCGCCAGTGACGTGGTCAATGGTGGCAATGGCCTTTGCCGCGAAGGCGGGTGTCGTGATGGGCACGTGCGCCGTCACGAACACGCCTATCCGCCGAGTAATAGCGCCGGCAGCCGCACTGTGCGTGAACGTCTCGTAAGACCGGCCCCACATGTCGGCCTTCCCGCCCAGACCGCGCCATTTGGCGATCGGCAGGATGAATTCGATGCCGGCCTCATCAGCCAGCCGATACACGTCCGCGATCTCATTCCATTCGGCGCGCCAACGCTCTGGCGCTGCGCTGAGCGTCATGCCACCGGCGCAATTCGCGCCGAACAGCCCGAACTTGTAAGCGTTGCTTCCGAAACGATTTTTCATTGTTGGGCGCCATTCTTACTAGCTGCCGGGCGACACAGGCGCGACAACTTGCTCAAAGCGTCAGCTGGGTCCGCCGATCAGAGGTCCATCGCTAATGACAAGCGTTTTAGACATGAAACATCCCTCGCTAAGGATGAATTTGCCAAAGCGCCAGAGCAGCGCAATCATCGAACGAGGATGGACTTTGCCAAATCTACCGAACTTTGCTTCATAGCGAACATTTCTTCGACGAGTTGTGTGACCTGCTGCCCCGATAGCGCGTCGATATCGAGCCGTATCTTCTCAGCGTCAGCGCGGATGTCACGGTCTTCCACCATCGCCATGAAAGCGTTACGGACGATTTCCAACCGTTCGCGCGGAACGTCAGGTCCGAAGGTGTACGTGTAGCCGATCATGCTGGGTCTGAGCAGAAGCGTCCACACCTGCCGCTGATCCTCCGTCTGCGACTTTTCGATGATGGTGGGGACATCCGGAAGTTCTCTGTGCCGCTCCATACCGTACTGCACAATCAGATTGATCTTTTTGTCGCGCAAGTCCTCTGCGCGCGTCCGCCGGAGATTTTCCCAGTTCTGCAGCGCCAGATCGATCTCTCCGCGCTCTAGGGCAAGGTCAGTCTCGCCTGTGCCCTTGTAGCCGCTGAGTATCTTGACCTTTGCTCCCATCAGCTTGATCAGGGCGCTCGGCATAATAACGGAGGATGAGGTTGCCCCTCCGCCACCGGCCACAACTTCGCGCACGAACAGGTCGTCGTATGACTTGATGCCCTTCGTGTGCCACGTGTGGTGCACGTCGAGGCCACCTGACGAGAGGCGACCAATCCAGTTAAAGCGCTTTGCGTCATATTCCACGTTTTGGGTGGACGTGAGTTGCGCCAGCGAGGTGTTCTGATGAAGAGCGCCGATGACGGTGCCATCTTTGGCGGCGACCCTAAACACGTGGTTTGCGGCGATGACGCCTCCGGCGCCAGGCATATTTTCCACTATGATCGAAGGGTTGCCAGGGATGTGTTTCCCAAGGTTCCGGCTCAGGAGGCGTGCGTACGCGTCATAATCGCCACCTATCCCGAGCGCGCAAATAATACGGATGGTCTTCCCCTTGTAGAAATGCTCCTGTGACTGCGCTTGGGCGGGTGCCGAAATAAAAGCGGCTACGGTTGCTGCAACAAAAAGCGCAGGCGATGCTTTTGCGAATCTCGAGTGCATCTGGCGTCCTCCCTTTGGTCCCCCCCAGGGGTGCCACGTTTAGATCGCAACGTTTGTCTTTTCAGTAGACCGAGGTTTCGGGAGCCGTTACCGGCCCCCGAAAGAATGAGCATTTACGCGCTTTTTTGCACGGCAGCCGGACGCACGTCGGTGCACTCGGCCTTGAATATATCGTTCAGGCACCAGTCCGCGAGTTCACGGCCTGTCGCGAACCAGATGTTGCCGTCGCTTACCTTTTTCATGTGTTGGATAATGCCGCGGAGGGCGAGTGTACGGCCAGGCCGCCCTATAATGTAAGGGTGACAGGTGAACGGGATGTACTTCGGAGTGATTGCCGACTCCGCCCACAACTCATCAAAAAAGGCCTTCCACACTTCCAAGCCGAAGAACGGATTGCCAAACTCGCCGTGTCGGTGGCCGAAGAGCGTGCCGTCGCCAAAAGGCTGGCGCGGCAATTCGACGAGGACCTTGCCATTCTTTTCCCAGAGGAACGGAAGTTCTTCATGGAAACAATTAGTATTGTAAGTAAATCCATTCTCAATCAGCAGGTCAATCGTATTCGTGCTCTGCGTGCACGAACGCCATCCAACCGGCCTCTCTCCCGTCCGGTTCTTAATCATCGCTATAGCGCGCTTCATCACCGTGTCTTCTTCATCGCGCGGCAGGTAGCGGGCGATCTCGTGATTGTAGCCGTGCCCCTCAACTACATGCCCGTGGTCGATAATGGCCCTCACAGCGTCGGGGAAGCGTTCTGCAATTGCGCCACAGGTAATGAAGGTCGCCTTTACGTCTTCTTCCTTAAGAATGCGCAATAGGCGGTAGATGGCGTGATGTGGGCCGTACTCGCCCTGACTCCACATTTCATAATTCAGAAACCCATTCTTGTCTGGCTTGACGTCCTCTCCGCCCTGGAAATCAAATGTTAGGAACACAGCAGCCCGCTCGCCACGCGGCCACCTGATGAGATGATCGTAATGATATTCCTTCAACATCCAGTCCTCCTCAAGTCGTTGATCTCAGTCCGCCTCAACCCGACTTCTCGATCTTCAGGATAGGCGTGCCCGAATTCGCGCGGTAGACGGTATCTCACAACAACGGTTGTTTCTGGGAAGCTTGGTAGTGCTCAAGGTTTTTTCAGGCGGGCCTTTGACACGGCGTCGGTTCCGCTATCAAATATTACATTCGCGGGTCTGAAAGCCGACTCGTGGAAAGGTTTCCTTGTCGCAGATGACTGTGCTTCGCGATCTAAACAAGCTGAATACTTTCGTGCGCGTTGCGGAACGGCGAAGCTTTACGAAAGCAGCGGCTGATCTTCGGACCACACCGTCAGTGGTTAGCAACCGAATGCGCGAGTTAGAGGACGCGCTCGGCTTCAGCCTTATGAACCGGTCTACACACGGAATCGTCCTGACGGACGCTGGTGAGAGGCTTAACCGACATTGCCTGGAGATGCTCGAACGCGTCGACACCTGCGTCAAAGAAGAGCGCACCCATCAAAGTGGCGTTGTAGGAATGCTTCGTGTCCAAGCTTCGCCTTACCTCGTCAATTGCGTGCTCGCGCCGGCGATCACGCAATTTATGCAGCAGCACTCCGGAATGCGCATATACCTATCGGCTATCGAGGACGGGAGCGAATCGACGGAAGATGGCTTTGATATCGTTCTGACATCCAGAAAGCCGACCGCCCCCGGGCTTGTCGGAAAAGATCTCGGCGAAATCCCTTACGTGATCTGCGGCTCCCCTTCATATTTTCGTGCTAACGGGCGTCCCCGGTTGCCCAAGGAGCTGCGTGGGCACAATTGCTTAGTCAATCCCTTTTCACGGTCGAAGGGCTGGCCCTTTCAAGTGGACGGGAGACAAACATTGGTAAACGTGAAGGGAAACCAATCATCGAACAGCGATCTTGCGCTTGTTCGCCTGGCGAGTGGCGGCTGCGGTCTAATCCGCGTGCCGTGCCAACTTGTGAAACACGAACTGCAGCATTCCATCCTAGAACCCATCTTTGAAGATTCGACGCTGTCGATGGCGCGAGTCGGAGTTTGGTACTCAAAAGCGAGAAGCCTCCCGGCGAAGACGACAGAGTTCATCCGATTCATGCGCGGCTGGCTTCCTAACTCTGAAAAAGGTACAACATCATAAATCATCGCTTCTTGATCGAGTATCCCAAGGGTTGATCTTGGAGCCGATCCGGGAAGAGCTGAATCCGATGAATCAGTTGTGATTCATTGCCAGGCGCCTGATTTGTCAGGAGCGCCGATCATGTGGACAGCCGAGCATCGAAGGGACGCCACTCGCAAAGGGCTTCGTTATCCAGTCGACCTGACTGATGATGAATGGCGTCTGGTGGAGCCGTTTACCCCGCCCGCGCGGCAGCTACGAGAGGCATCGGGGGGAATTTCTGGGTGGGCGCGAAGAGCAAGAGAACTGCGAAACGGAGAAGGCTATCAAATACTGTCGCACAATGATCGCAGCGCTCTGAAGCCGGGAGAATACATTTTGGAACCCGCGAAGCCCGAACCTACACATAGGGCATGTATTGGATAAGTCGCCTGGCGGCAGCGATGAGCCCGGCAACCTGAGGGCTGTGTGTTCGGTTTGTAATGAGGGCGCCCCAAACATAACTCTGGTGCGCCCGGATGCTGCAAAACTGTTAGCCCAAATCCGTCGGGCAGCGGCCGCGGACCAAATTGAAGTTCTGAAGTTCCTGCGGCGCAAAATTCCCAATCACAAAGATGATGCATAGCGCTCAGCAGGCGAAGAGCACACTTACGGCAAGCATAAGTGTTACTCGGGACATTCGTTTTGGCGCGCCGACGCCCTGAGCCTCGCCCTTGCTGTGCCGAATTGGAACACGGGGGCATTGCCCCTGCGTAACGACCCCTAAAGCATAACGCGCGATCATCGTCCTATGTTGCATTGGCGTGCGTGCGCGCGTTTGTTGTAGGGCGTCATGGGTCATTCCCGCGTTGGATGGATGTTTGGCGCCGTAGCGCCCTGGTGCCTGGGAGTCGGGTTGGCGGTGTCCGTGCCTGCCGACGCCGGCGTCGACTCAACCATCGGCGCCAGCTTTTCACCCGACATGATGACCCCGCGGCTCGACGCCCCCGCCGATCTTGTGCCCGCAAGCGCGGGGCGCATTCATCTAGCTTATGCTGGCGGCCAGATGCCGTTTCGCGAGGCGCGCCTCAGCGTGGGCGAGGCGCAGGATTTTGCAGAACGCCCGCCCGCCGAACATGAGCCGCGCCGCGATCTGAAGCCCAAGGCGTCTACTTTTCCAGAGGCCAACGTTCAGGCGAAGGGCGATCCCTTCGTGGGCCTGCGACCGACGTTTGACGCGCGGCTGCGCGCCAATGGCGTCGATGGCTTTCGGCAAGCGGCGCTCACGTCCAGCGGGCGTTATCTTGCATTCGAAGGTCTGCAGGAAAGCACGGACAGCCTTGCGCAGATGGAAGCAGCGCAGAAGCTGACGCCCAACGTCTTGCCCGAAGGCGACACGAGCCGATCCGCCCGTCCCGGCCGCACCGGCCAGTCACCTCGCGGCCATATCGCGGGCCTGCGTGCAGGCGGGACACGCCGTGCCGCTGACGGCTCGACGCCGCAAGTGGCGCGCGCCATGGCCATGTCATCCACAACGCCTGCGCCGTTCGATGAGCGTTTGCAAGTCGTTTATGCGCCCGCCATTCTTGAAGCCATTGAAAAGAACAAGGAGAGCAAGACCGTCGCTCGGCAATCCGCGCCGGGCCGCCCCGACTATGCCTCGCTCGTCAATCAGCCGAACGGCGAGCGCGAGGAGCGTTGCCTTGCGGAGGCTGTTTATTTTGAAGCGCGCAGTGAGCCTGAATCAGGACAGGCAGCCGTTGCGCAGGTCGTTCTCAACCGCGCAAAGAGCGGGCTTTATCCCGCCTCCATCTGCGGCGTCGTCTATCAGAACCGCCATCGCTATCTTGGATGCCAGTTCACCTTCGCGTGCGAAGGCAAGTCGCTGCGCATCACGGAGCCGGAGCCGTGGAAGATTGCATCGCGCATCGCGCGCGAAGTGCTCGACGGCACAACCTTCCTCGCTGATGTGGGCGGCTCAACGCATTATCACGCCAATTACGTGCGTCCGCGCTGGGCCAAGCGGCTGAAGAAGATGGACACGATTGGCACCCATATCTTCTACAAGCTGAAGCCGGGGCAGACGTAAGTCGCTGCACTAGTCTTGTGAAAGCGTTTTCAGCGGCGCGTTGAGACGAACGACGACGCCCTCTGGAAAATACGAAATGCTCGTCTCGCCGTTAACATAACTCGTCAGCACGCGCTCGATCATCTTTGAGCCAAACCCTTTGCTTTTTGGCTGCTTGACCGGCGGCCCGAGCTTTTCCGTCCAGACCATTTCAAGCTTTGCATGATCGCCCGTTTGGTCCAGCCGCCAGCTTAGTTCAACAAATCCGGCTTCATTGGAAAGCGCGCCATACTTGGTCGCATTGGTCAACAATTCATGTAACGACATGGCGATTGCGATGGCGCTGCGCGACGACAACGCGACATGTGGCCCGCTTACGATGATTCGACCCGGCAACTGACTTGCTGCTGTTTCAGCGACAGCTGACAAGCTTGTACGGTCATGAGTTTTCTGGATCAGAAGATCCTGCGCTTGCCCCAACGCAGCCAACCTCGCCAGAAACGCTGGCTTTGCCGACGCCATGTCCTCGCCTTCGCGCAGCGTTTGGTTGGCGACTGCCTGAACCAGCGCGAGAAGGTTTTTGATCCGATGCGACAATTCGTGGCGCAATAGTTCCTGCTGCTCTTCAAATTCTTTCATCGCGGTGATGTCCCGCGACACTGATAAAATGCTCACAACTTCGCCGTTTGCGCCCAACACCGGCGAGACTTTCACATGCCAGTAGCGTGGCTTGCCTTTTACAGTATTAGCCGCAGCCGTGAAGCTGGAAGATCGGCCTGCACGGGCGGCCTCAATTGACGACACAGCGCTATCATGGCCCCGGTCTTGCCAGAAGTCTGGCCATGGACACCCTTGGAGTTCATCAAAGTTGTCCACCTCCATCACGCGCTTGCCACCTTCGCTCATGAACTGGAGCGAGCCATCGAGCCCGATGATCTTGATGCATTCATCAGACTCGCTCAGCACGGATCGTATGAAACGAAGATCTTGATCTGGCGAAATAGAAAACACGGCAAATCCGCAAAAGTGAAAAAAGATGTTACCCACTCTAACATCGAATTAAATGTAGAACAGCACCTTTGGACAAGGCTAAGCTTTCACGCGAGCCCTGCAAGCGTTGTCGACGCTTGGGTGCAGCTTAACCGCGGTGGTACGCAAAAATTTTACAGATATGGCGGCGATCAGTTCGCCGCCTCCCTTTCAATTAGCTACCGACGGGCACTGTCCTCCGGTTACTTCGCCGGGGGCTTCAGGATTTCCTTCAGCCGCGCGATCACTGGCTCCGGCGTTGCGTCGAGTTCCGCCAGCAGTTTCTGCATGTCCTCGCCGTTGGTCGGCGACGGCGCCTCGCCCATGAGCTTGCTGAACTCTGCGATGTACGCAGCATCCTTCATCGTATCGGCAAACGCCTTGCGCATTTCGCGGGCGCGATCCGCCGGCACGCCGGGCGGGGCAAGATAAGGCCGCGTGATGTTTTGCGGCGCCACGAGCACCTTCATCAACTGCTTGCCCGCCTGATCTGGAATCAGATCAATCGCCAGCGGCACGTCCATCGCCTCGGGGTGTTTTTCCAGCGCGAGCTGCACAAGGAAGTTGAGCTTCTTGTCGCGCACCCAGTCCGGCTTGGCGGACTTGAGGCTCGACCAGCCCCAGCCGCAGCGTCCGTCGGTCTCGCCGCGCTCGATTGCGACAACAGTCTCCTGCGTGCCGACATAGCCACTGATGAGCTTGAACTTGGTGCCAAGCGTCGCGTTCAGCGCCAGCGGGAAAATGTCCGTCGACGACGCCGCGCCGGTTCCTGCCACCGTTGATTCACGCTCCATCGCATCCTTGATCGTCTTGACGGGCGAAGCGTGCCACGTCGCGCAGAAACTTGCATCCTTCTCCAGCGCGCCAATGGCGGTGAAGTCGCTGATCTTGTAGTCGACCTTGCGCGTGGAAATCAGCGGCTCGATGATCGGCCCGGTCGCGAAAGCGCCGATGTACGTTCCGTCTTTGGGCGCAACCTGACGCAGATGTTCAAGCAGGCGCACGCCGCCCGCGCCCGGCATCAGCGCGACGTTGACCTGCGGCTTGCCGGGGACATGCGCGCTGAGAAAGCGCGAAACCATGCGCGCGCCAATGTCGATGCCGCCACCAGCAGTGCCGCCGACTGCGAGGGTGATCACCTTGCCCTTGTAATAACCGTCTTCCTGAGCGTGTGCGGCTCCGCACGCCGCGATTGATACAGCGCCAAGAAGCATGGCGCGCAATGTCCGGGTCATTTTTCCCTCCCTCATTTTCTTGAAGCTGGCCACATCTTGCACAAGCGCAGCCCAGCGCCAAGAGGGTGAAGGGCGTTCGCCAATCACACGCCGCGTGCGTGCGCCGCCACCTTCACCATCACGCTCGGCAGCGCCTCCAGTTGCTCCAGCTTGTCTTCAGGGCGCCATCGGCACCCCTCGGGCGCTTCTATGTGCGCGGCGACATCGGCGCGATACACCGCAAGCGACAGCGCGAAGTGGGTGAACACATGCTCCACCTCTCCGGCAAGTCTGCGCCAGCGCGCTTTCAGCGGCGCAAGGTCGCGCGCTGTGGTCATGTCGAAGTCGGCGCTCCACGGCGCGCCGGGAAACTCGCTCATGCCACCCAGCAGGCCCTTGGGCGGGCGCGTACGCACAAGCACGCAACCATCGGCGCGCCGGGCGTAGAAAATGGCGCCAAAACGACGCGGACGCTTCGCCTTAATCGCGCGCACGGGAAACCGCTCCTGCTCGCCATTGCGGCGCGCGGTGCACAGGTCCATCAGCGGGCAGATGGCGCAGGCGGGCTTTCGCGGCGTGCAGATGGTGGCGCCGATATCCATCATCGCCTGCGCGAAATCGCCTGCGCGCTCATCGGGCGTCATCTCGTCGGCGCGGGCGCGGATAAGCGGCTTGGCGGCGGGCATCGCTTCGCTGATCGAGAACAGCCGCGCAACGACCCGCTCCACATTGCCGTCCACAACGACAGCGCGCTGGCCAAAGGCAATCGCAGCAATGGCGGCGGAGGTGTAGGGCCCTATGCCGGGCAGCGCGCGCAGGCCCGCCTCGTCCCCCGGGAATATCCCGCCAAGATCGGCAGCCACCGCTTTGGCGCAGGCGTGCAGATTGCGCGCGCGGCTGTAATAGCCAAGGCCCGCCCATTCTTTCATCACGCCTTCAACGGGCGCATCCGCCAGATCGCCCACCGTCGGCCAGATGTGCAGAAAGCGCAGATAATAAGGCTTTACCGCCTGCACCGTCGTTTGCTGAAGCATGATTTCAGACAGCCAGACCGCGTAAGGATCGGCCAGTTCGCCCGGCTCGGCGCGCCAGGGGAGCCTGCGGCGTGAGCGATCATAAAAGGCAAGCAGCAGCGGCGCCGCCATGTGGCGCTTTTCGCCGCGCGCAGAGCGCGATAGCATCACGTCAGAGCGAGGCGCCATCAGCGCCCGCGCGTCGTGGTCTGAGGAAATGGGAGAGCGTCATGCACAACAGTTTTATACCCCCGGAAGTCGTTGAGCGCGTCATCAATCGGCGCGGGCGCGAGCATATTCACGACGATCTGACGCCAAGCAAGACGGCGCTCGTCGTGGTCGACATGCAGAACGCCTTCATGCCCGGCCCCCTCGCCCACGCCCCCTGTGAAATGGCGCCAAACATCATCCCGCAGATCAACGCGCTGGCGCAGGCCGTGCGCGAGACCGGCGGCATGGTGGTGTGGATTCAGACCGCCTGCACGCAGGGCGACATCATCGGCTGGTCGAACTCCATCACGATCACCCGCCCCGAGCGCGCCGCCATGCGCGCCAAAGCGCTGGCGCGGGGCTCGGAAGGCTACGCGCTGCACCCGGACATGGACGCCAGGCCCGATGATCTCTTCATCGAAAAGCATCGCTTCTCGGCCTTCATTCAAGGCTCATCCGACCTTGACGCCGTGCTGCGCGAGCTGGGCGTCGACACGGTGCTGGTGACGGGCACAGTGACGAACGTGTGCTGCGAATCCACGGCGCGCGACGCCATGATGCTGAATTACAAGGTCGTGATGGTGAGCGATTGCAACGCCGCCGACAACGACGAGGAGCACAACGCGAGTCTTCGCGCGATATACCTCACGTTTGGCGACGTGATGGACTCAGGCATGGTGAGCGAGATCCTGCGCCGCAAGAGCAATTCGCGCGCGGCGGCGGAGTGAAGCGCGTAGCCTGTCGTGGATGCCGGCCTTCGCCGGCATGACGGTCGCGATAGGCGGGCAGAACCGTGTCGCTTGATCCTCGCGCTTGCAGCAGCGTCATGCCGGCGAAGGCCGGCATCCACGGCAGGCCGCAAGTACGATCGCCGGTGCGCCCAACCCCGCCCCGTGCTAATCTCCCGCCATGTCCCTGCCCCCAAAGCGAAAGCCGTCGCGGCCTGCATCGCTTGCCGAGTTGATCGGCAAGACGCTTGATCCTGTGATCGCCAAGCAGGGGTTTGGCGAGAGCGACGTAATTTTGCACTGGCGCGACATTGCCGGGGCGCGGCTGGCGGCCGTGAGTGATCCCATTCGGCTGCAATGGCCGCCGCGCCCGCCGGGGCGCTCGCCAGAGGCGCCGCCTGATGCGGCGACGCTGGTGGTGCGCATTGAGGGCGCGTTTGCGCTTGAGTTGCAGCATCTGGCGCCGTTGCTCATCGAGCGGGTGAACGCCCGGCTGGGGTGGAAGTGCGTCGGGCGCATCAGCATGCGGCAGGGGCCATCCCACCGCCTGCCCGTGCGGGCTGTGCGCCGCCCGCCGGACCCGCAAGCGGCGCGCGAAGCGCAGGACGCCGTCGCCAAAATCGAGGACGAGGGCCTGCGCGCCGCGCTTGCGCGTCTGGGCGCGGGGGCGCTGAGCGAGGCCCGCCGACGCTGAATGTCGCGCCAAAGCGATGACATTCGCGCGACCGGGCAGATTTCGCCAAGGCGCCGCTTGCCCGCGACCCTCGACTTGCCACAATGTGGGACTTACTCAGCCGCCTAGACTCAGCGATGCCGGTCCACACCTGCCAATCGCTCCAGCAACGGGACACGACATGACGACATATTCGACGACCCGACGCCGTTTTCTCGAAATCGCAGGAACGGCCGTCACGCTCGCCTCCTTTCCCGGGCTCCTCGCCCCGGCCGCCGCGCAGGCCCCTTCGGTCTCCCGGGACGCGCTGATGAAGGAAGGTCCCTTGCCGGACCTCTGGATGGGCTCCAAGGACGCCCCGGTCACCATCGTGGAATACGCCTCCACCACCTGCTCCCATTGTGCAGCCTTTCATGGCGGCACCTTCAAGGAATTGAAGGAAAAATACATCGACACCGGCAAGGTGCGGTTCGTGCTGCGGGAGTTTGCGCTGAACCCGGTGGATATGGCCGCCTACATGCTGGGGCGCTGCTCTGATGACCGCCGCGACGCCGTGGTGGGCCTGCTGTTCGCACAGCAAAAGGCGTGGGTGACGGACAAGCCGCTCGCCCCCTTGAGCCAGATTCTGCGCCAGACCGGCATGTCGCAGGAGCGTTTCGAGGCCTGCCTCAAGGATCAGGCGCTTTATGACAAGCTGGCGCAAGCCCGCGATCTGGCGACGAAGGAATTTGGCGTCAGCTCGACGCCGACGTTCTTCGTCAACGGGACGCGGCTTGTCGGCAACGTGACGCTGGCGGAGCTGGAAAAGCTGATCCTCCCGGCCATCAAGACCTGAGCGAAAGCCTCGAAGAGAGCGTTTCACACAGGAAAATAGCCTCCCCGGCTTGCTTCGCGCGGACCTTTGTGACGGCTTAGAGGCCTGTTTCCCGCAGGTTTGGCCAGTGTTACGGGCAGATGCGGGGGAGCAGATCGCAGCGGTTCGGCGCGCCATGTGTCGTTCGCGGCTGGTCGTTCCATGGGCCTTTTGCGCAAAAGGTCCGCGTGGGGATGTGAGTACATGAAATTCAACCGGTTGAGGCTCGTTGGCTTCAAAAGCTTCTGCGAAGGGACCGATTTTCAGATCGAGCCCGGCCTGACAGGCGTCGTGGGCCCCAACGGTTGCGGCAAGTCCAACCTCGTCGACGCCATGCGCTGGGTGATGGGCGAGAACTCCTACAAGTCCATGCGCGCCTCCGGCATGGACGACGTGATCTTTTCAGGCTCGGGCAGCCGCCCTGGGCGCAACATGGCCGAAGTCGCGCTCGTTCTCGACAATTCCGACCGCACAGCGCCCGCCGCCTTCAATGACGCTGACCTTCTGGAAGTAAGCCGCCGCATCGAGCGCGAGCAGGGCTCGGTCTATCGCGTCAACGGCAAGGAAGTGCGCGCCCGCGACATTCAGTTGTTGTTTGCAGACGCCTCCACCGGAGCGCGCTCGCCCGCCATGGTGCGGCAGGGCCAGATCGGCGAGATCATCTCCGCCAAACCCCAGCAGCGCCGCCGCATTCTCGAAGAAGCAGCTGGCGTCGCGGGCCTTCATTCACGCCGGCACGAAGCCGAATTGCGCCTCAAGGCGGCGGAGGACAATCTCAACCGCCTGGAAGACGTGATGAAGCAGCTCGACTCGCAGGTCGAGAGCCTGCGCCGTCAGGCCCGTCAGGCGGGACGTTACAAGAACCTCGCCGCCGACATTCGCAAGAACGAAGCGCTGGTGCTGCACATTTCGCATCGCGACATCGTGCGCCAGCTGGGCGAAGCCGAGCGCAAGCTGCAGGACGACGCGCGCGCCGTCGAGGATCGCACCAAGGATCAGGCCGAAGCCGCCCGCATGCAGGCGATTGCGGCCTACGAGCTGCCGCCGCTACGCGATGGCGAGGCCAAGGCCGGCGCGACGCTGCAACGCCTCGTTCTGGCGCGCGAACAGCTTGAGGGCGAGGAACAACGCGCCAAGCAGCGCGAGGCCGAACTCGAACGCCGCCTGGCGCAACTCGACCGCGATCTGGCCCGCGAGAAAGCGATGATCGCGGACGCCGCCAGCGTGCTGGCGCGGCTCGATGCGGAAAAGGCTGATCTCGACGCGGCAGCCGAAGAATCCGAAGAAAGCGACTGGGCCGCCAAGGAGCGACTGGCGGACTCGGAAGGTCGCCTTGCAGAATGCGAGCAGGCGCTGGCGCAGGCGCAGGGCGCGCTGGCCGACCTCAATGCACGACGCGGCGCGCTGGAAAGCGGGCTTGCGGCGGAAGACCAGCGGCTGCGCCGGTTCGAGGCTGACCTGGCCAACGTGACCCGCGAACTTGACGCACTGCGCGAACAGGCGGGCTCTGACGACGACTTCATGGCCGCCGCCGAGCGGCTAGAGGACGCGCAGGCGGGTTTCGACATGGCGGAGGAATCCGCGATGGGCGCCGAGGAGGCCCATGCGCAGGCCCGCGAACGCGAGACCGCGACGCGCACGCCCCACACCGAGGCCGAGCGCAAGGCGCAGCGGTTAGAGACCGAAGTGCGCACGCTCTCCAAGCTGCTTGCGACCGCCGAGAGCGATCTCTGGCCGCCGGTGGTCGAAGAGATCGCCGTCGAAAAAGGTTACGAGGCCGCGCTTGGCGCCGCCTTGGGCGACGATCTCGACGCCTCCACCAACACGTCCGCGCCCGCCCACTGGAGCCTTGCTAGCCCGAAGGCGGACGACCCTGCCCTGCCGCCCGGCGTCACGCCGCTGGCCGAGATGGTGGCGGCGCCACCGCAGCTGGCGCGCAGGCTGGCGCAGATCGGCGTTGTCGTGCGCGGCGATGGCGCGAACTTCCAGAAATTGCTCAAGCCCGGTCAGCGGCTCGTCTCGAAAGAGGGCGACCTTTGGCGCTGGGATGGTTTTACCGCCGCCGCCGAGGCGCCGACGCCCGCCGCGCGCCGCCTTGTGGAAAAGAACCGCCTCGGCGATCTGACCATCGAAGCCGAAGTCGCGCGCGAAGCTGCTGAAGCGCTGAAGCGCGAAAACGAAATCGCCGTTGCGAAGGTCCGCGAGGCGGAAACCGCTGAAGCGCAGGCGCGCGCGCATTTGCGCAACGCCCAGCGCGCGCTGACCGAAGCGCGCGACGCCTCCAGCGCCGCCGAGCGCAAGCGTTCCGCCAACGCATCGCGCGTGTCCGCCCTTGAAGAGGCAGCAAGCCGCCTCACTGTGAGCCGCGATGAAGCCGCCCGCGCCCACGCGGAAGCCAACGAGGCGTTGCAAACGCTGAGCCCAACGCAGGCGTTGCAAACCAAGCTGGAGCGCGCCCGCGCGTCCGCCGCCCACGCCCGCATGGAAGCGGGAGAAGCGCGCGCCGCCGTGCAGGATCTTGCGCGCGAGGCGCAAATCCGCGCCCAGCGCCGACAGGCGATCGAGACCGAGCGCCAGTCCTGGGACCAGCGCCAGTCTGGCGCGACCCGGCAGATTGACGATTTTGAAGAGCGCATCGCCGAAGCGCGCGAAGAACAGAGCGAACTGGCCGAGGCGCCTGAACTCTTCCTGCAGCGCCGCCGTGCGCTGATGGGCGAGATCGATCAAGCGGAAGAAACGCGCAAGCTGGCCTCCGACAAGCGGGCGGAAGCCGAGACGCGTCTTGCCGAATCTGATCGGGCCGCGCGCGTTGCGCTGGAATCCATGAGCGCCGTGCGCGAGGCGCGCGCCCGCTCCGAACAGCGGCTGGAAGGCCTGCGTCAGCGGCGCGAAGACCTTGAGCGCACCATTGCGACTGACCTTGAATGCGAGCCGCATCAGTTGGCTGAACTGGCGGGCGTCAATCCCAAGGATGACAACCTGCCTGACGCCGACGTCATCGCGCGCAAGCTCGAAGAACTGAAGCAGGATCGCGAGCGCCTTGGCGCCGTGAACCTGCGCGCGGACGATGAGCTGACCGACGTTGAGACGCGGCGCGACGCGATGGCTGCGGAACAGCAGGACCTCACCGACGCGATCCGCAAACTGCGCACCGCCATCCAGAACCTCAACAAGGAAGGCCGCGAACGACTCGTTGCGGCATTCGATGTGGTGAACGGCCATTTCAAGGAGCTGTTCACGACGCTGTTTGGCGGCGGCTCCGCCGAGCTGCAACTGGTCGAGAGCGACGATCCGCTTGAAGCGGGTCTGGAAATACTCGCGCGCCCGCCCGGCAAGAAACCGCAGACGATGACGCTGCTGTCAGGCGGCGAGCAGGCGCTGACCGCCATGTCGCTGATCTTCGCGGTATTCCTCACCAACCCCTCGCCGATCTGCGTGCTCGACGAAGTGGACGCGCCCCTCGACGACGCCAACGTGGAACGCTTTTGCGATCTGCTGGAAGAAATGCGCAAGCGCACGGACACGCGCTTTGTCACCATCACGCACAACCCCATCACCATGGCCCGCATGGACCGCTTGTTCGGCGTGACGATGGCGGAACGCGGCGTATCGCAGCTGGTCAGCGTTGATCTGGGGCAGGCCGAGCGCATGGTGGAAGCGGCGGAGTAGGCGCTTCGGGACGGTGCGATACCACCCAACGCCGTCATACGCGGGCTTGACCCGCGTATCCAAAAGTGAGGCTGACATCACGCATGGATGGCCGGGTCAGGCCCGGCCATGACGCGGCGGAAAGCTTGCGTGCCATGCAAAGATAGCGTCGAAGCAAGGCCCAACCTAGCAGCACGTCATACGCGGGCTTGACCCGCGTATCGAAAAATAAGGCTAACATCACGCATGGATGGCCGGGTCAGGCCCGGCCATGACGCGGCGGAAAGCTTGCGTGCCATGCAAAGATAGCGTCGAAGCAAGACCCAACCTAGCAGCACGTCATACGCGGGCTTGACCCGCGTATCCAAAAGTGAGGCTGACATCACGCATGGATGGCCGGGTCAGGCCCGGCCATGACGCGGCGGATGGAACTAAGAAAACTTCTCGCGATTCCACAACGCCGGGAATATCTTCACCCACGCAATCGAACACCCGACCGCAGCAATGCCTCCAAAAACGACGGTCGGAACCACGCCGATCAATCGCGCGGCGACGCCGGATTCAAATTCACCCAGATGGTTGGCAGAGCCTGATGTCACTGAATGAACAGCGACGACGCGGCCACGCATTGCGTCCGGCGCCTCGACCTGAATAAGCGTCTGGCGAATGACCACGCTGATCATGTCCACCGCGCCCATGATGATGAGGCACAGGATGCCCAGAAAGAAATTGCCGGCGAGGCCGAACGTGATCGTCGCCACGCCATAGATCAGCACAGTGGCGATCATCGTGCGCCCGACGTGATACTGGAACGTGAAATTGGCCAGCGCGAGCGCCGCGAGCACGGACCCCACAGATGAGGCCGATCGCAGAATGCCAAAGCCCCACGGGCCCGCATCGAAGATTTCATTCGCAAAGATGGGCAACAGCGCCGTGACGCCCGCAAACATCACTGCGACAAGATCAAGTGTGATCGCGCCAAGAATGACCGGGTTGTGCCAGATGAAGCGGTAGCCAGCGACAAGCATCTCAAACGTTACAGGCGGCTTGCCGCCAGTCAGCAGCCGCGCGGAAATGAGCGTGGCCAGCAGCGCCGAGGCCGTGAGGCAAATGAACGCGACGCTGAACGGAACAAGCGTTCCAAATGGAATAAGCAGGCCGCCGATGGAGGGGCCGATGATGGTCGCAGACTGGTTGATCGTATTGTTCCACGCGGCCGCCGACGTGAACTTGTCTTTGGGCACGAGCGACATCACAAAGGCCTGTCCCGCAGGGCCGGCAAAGGCGCGCGCAGCGGCGAAGACGGCGGTCGAAATATACAGCGGCCAGGTGCGGGCCTCGCTGATGTAGCCCGACGCGATCGTCGCGATCATCAAGGTGGACGTCGCCGCCATGACAACGCCGCACAGGATGATGATGGAGCGACGGTCGTATCTGTCAGCGGCGGGGCCCGCGACAAGCGCCAGCGGCACGGCGGGGCCAAAGGCGACCAGCCCGATCAAGCCGAGCTGCAAGGGGTCACGCGTCAGTTCATAGATGAGCCAGGCGATGGTGATGGTCTGTACGTGATGGCCGATGCCCCAAAGGAAACGCGACAGGCAATAAAGCGAGTAATCACGGATACGGAACACGGCGCGCCCGCCGCTCATCATGCCTTCAGCCATCTTTGATTGAGCCTCCTTGTCTTCGTTTACCGCAATGGCGCACAGGCGCAAGCTGCTGCCGCACTCGCGCATCGCGACTGCACGATCCCCTCGTCCCACAAGGGGAGAGGGGATTGCCTTCAACCTGAAGTGCTTGGATGCCTACTTTGCGAGCGCCTTGTTGTACCAGGTCGCGTCGTAATACTTCTCCAGCCCGCCCATCTTCTTCTGCGGCTCGCCGTATTTTTCCCGCAGCGCGATCACGTTGCGCACGCCCTCGACGTTGATCGCGCCTTTGCGATCAATCGCGGCCTGGCCGCTTGTCACGCCATCAATGCTGGGCGCGGCGGCGGCTTCGGGGATCTTCGCATTTACGGCGAGAATCTTGATCGCTTCCGCCTTGTTCGCCGGGTCGTAAATCCAGTCGATGGCGGTGAGCATCGCGCGGATGTAGCGCACGACTGTATCCTCATTCGCCTTCGCCCACGGCTGGTTGGCGATTTGTACGTTGGCCTGATACGGCCCCAACACAGACACGATTTCGCCGAGCATGGAGAAGCCCTCTGCCCTCGCCTGCGTTGTGAAAGGCTCGCTGATCATGGCGGCGGCCGCTTTCTTCTCGCGCAGTGCGGTGAGGCGTTCGCGCGTGCCGCCAAACGGCACCCACTTGGTGTCATTCACGCCAATGCCGTGCTTTTCGAGCACATTGCGGAGCACGAAAGCAAAACCCGTTGTGGGTGAGTCAAGCGCAATGTCCTTGCCCTTCAAGTCAGCAATGGATTTGTATTCGGGCTGCGCAACGATGTTAAGCTCAGTTGAAGACAGCCCCATGATGGTGATGAGATCAGGCTCGCGATCAACCTTCGCCGTACCCTGCCCTTCCATATAGGCAATCAGATTGTCGATGGCGGTGCCCGCGATGTTGAACTTGCCGGAAATCAGGTTCGACATCTGAAAGCCGGAATTTGGCGTCGCCGTGATGTTGACGTTGACGCCTTCGCGTTCGAAGAAGCCCTTGTCCTTCGCAACATAAACCGGCAGCGCGCTGGTGCCGGCGAATAGAATGACTTCAACATTGCGTTGCTGCGCAACCGCAGCGCTGGCGCCTGCAAGAGCAACCAGTACGCCTGCCGCAAGACTTTTCAGTTTCATGCTTTCCTCCCCGTTAGATGTTCAGTCGCCCGACGTTCAGTCGGCGCGCCAGATGATGTCGCCGGTGATATCCGACGTTCTTTGCAGGCCCACGTAGGCCATTGTTCGTTTCATTTCATTCTTCAGGATCGCCAGCGCTTTCTCGGCGCCGGGCTGGCCGCCAGCGGCGGTGCCATAAAGCGTCGCGCGCCCCGTCAGCACCGCCTTTGCGCCAAGCGCGAGACATTTGACGATATCGCTGCCACGGCGAACGCCCGAGTCAACAATCACGTCAGCCTTGTCGCCGACCGCCGCAACAATGCGGGGCAGCGCGTCGATGGTTGCGGGCGCGCTGTCCATGTTGCGTCCGCCATGGTTGGAAACGACAACCGCATCGGCGCCATGTTCCACGGCGCGCTGCGCATCGTCGGGCCGCATGATCCCCTTGATGATGAGCTTGCCCGGCCAGATGTCGCGCAGGCGGTCAACGTCCTCCCACGACACCTTGTCCGCGCGCATCGCGGTGGATTTGCCGCCGCCCTTTCGCTCGCCGCCCTTCAGGATGCTGGTGCGATACTGCTCAGGGTAATTGGCGTGCTCGGGCATGCCGCCGTTCATCATGTAACGCCCCATCACCGTGGCGAGCCACTCGGGATGGCGCATCATATCCACGATGCTGCGCGAGTTGATCTTGTAGGGCGTCGAGAAGCCGTTGCGCAAATTGTGTTCGCGATTGGCGCCGTGGCCGATGTCGACCGTCCACACCAGCGCCTCGAAACCCGCCCTGGCGGCGCGGCGGACGAGTTCGTAGGACAGTTCCTTCTCGCGCCACATGTAGAGCTGGAACCACGCGCGGGCGCCTGACTCCTGCGCCACTTTTTCCATGGGGGTGTTGGAGCCGGTGGCCAGCGTGAAGGGCACCCCGGCGGCAGCGGCAGCCTTGGCGAGTTCGTACTCGCCCTCAAACCACGTGAGACCTGCAATGCCCGTGGGCGCGATGACAAGCGGCAGCGCCGACGGCTTGCCCAGAATCTGCGTGTCGAGACGCACATCGGACACGTCGACAAGCACCTTGTTGAGCAGCTTGATCTGGTCCAGCCGCTGGCGGTTGTTGCCCAGCGACAGCTGATCCTCAGTCCCCTTGTCGAGATATTCGAATACGCCCTTGGGCAGGCGTTTGCGGGCGACTTCGCGCAGGTCGGCGATGTTGTAACAGCGATCGATCCGACCCATCCAGCGACGTCCTCCAAAGCGCCCGCTTTCGAGCGAACTTTGCAGAACGGTAGAAGCGGGCGGGTAAACTGTCCAGAAGACTAATATACTTATTTTTTATGTTGTATATTTTATTTCACATTTACAAATATGGCTTTCGCTGATAGGAGCGGCACTGGGTTAACTCCTTTCACGAAAGACCCCGTCATGTTCCCGTCTCGTCGCGCATTCATCGGCTCAGCTCTCGCCGCCACCATTGCGCCTTCTTGGTCCTTCGCGCAGGCCGCACTGCAGGTGCGGGTTGGCTACATCCCGATTCTGGGTGCAGCGCCACTGTTCGTGGCCGACAAGGAAGGATTCGCGAAGGCGGCCGGCCTTGATTTCCGCATGACTGTTTTTGAGTCTGGTCCGAACATGATTTCCGCGCTCGCCTCCGGCACGCTGGATGTGTACGTGGCCGGCGTGGCGCCGCTTGCCGTCGCGCGATCAAAGGGCATTAACGCCGTCGTGCTGACTGCGACCGCCATCGAGGAAATGACAGTTGCAGCCAGTCCGGGTCTTGCCGCCTTTTTCACGACGGGTGTGAAGCCAGCCGAAGCTTTTCAGGCGTTTCGCGCCAAGACTGGCAAGGTTGCGCGGGTCGCAACACAGCCGCCGGGCTCCGTTCCGCACACCACCTTGATGCACTGGCTGTTTGAGGTCACAAAGACCAGCAAGGCCGATGTCGAAATCGTGCCGATGGGCATCGACGCTACGCAGCAGGCTCTGCTTGCTGGCGCGGTGGATGGCGCCACCATTCGCGAGCCGACAGTGGCGATTGTGCAGGGCCGCAATCCGGGTATCAAGATTTTAGCGCTGGGCGGCGACATGTTTCCCAACCAGCCGGGCACAGTTGTCGCCGTCTCGGAGGCATTTCTCAAGAAAAGCCCACAGGCTGCGCAAGCCATTGCCGACGCCATAGTGCGCGCGACAGACCTTATCAACAAGGACCACAAGCGCGTCGCGCCCCACATCGAGGCGGCGCTGGGGCGGGGGCTTGTCCCCGTCGAGACCATTGAAAAAGCGCTGGCGTCGCCAGCCTCGAAGTTTGTCGCCGACCCGCGCGTTATCGTCGAGTCGACCGATCTCATGCAGAAGTATCAGGTGACCATCGGCACGCTCGACAAGGCGGCGTCGCTGGAAGGGTTGTTCGATCACAGCTTCTATCTGAAGGCGGCAAGCCAGACGGGGACCAAGTGAGCGGCTGCTTCATCAAGGCGCTCGGTGCGCCGCTGGTTGCGCCGCTCGTTCTTGCCGCATCCATAGCTGCGGCGCAGGCGCAAACGACAAGGCTCGACGTGGGCTATGTGCCGGTAATCGGCGCCAGCCCGCTCTTTGTGCTCGACGGCGCGGGATGGGCGAAGGAAGCAGGCCTCGCGCTGACGACAACGAAATTTGATTCAGGCCCGAACGCGATTCTGGGCGCCGCCTCTGGCCGCCTCGACGCACTGGTCATCGGCGTTGCGCCGCTGGCGGTGGCGCGCGCACGCGGCATCGATCTTGTCATCGTGGCGACGACTTCGCGCGGCGGTTCGGGGCTCGTGGCGACAGGCAAGTTGCAACAGGCGTTTGACGCGGCTGGCGGAGATCCAGCCAAAGCGTTCGCCGCATTCCGCGCCAAGAACGGCCGGGCTGCGAAGATCGGCACACTGCCCGCAGGCGCAGGCCCGACGGTTGCGCTCACCTATTGGCTGAAGAATGTCGTGAAGGCGCCCGCCTCCGATGTGGACCTCGCCTTCATGGGCATCGAGGCCGTGCAGCAGGCGGTGATGGTGGACGGGATCGATGGCGGAACCGTGCTTGAGCCTTCCCTCAGCGTCGTGTTGACGCACAATCCAAACCTCAAGATCGTCGCATCGGAAGCCGACATGTTCCCCGATGCGATGGGCGTTGGCGTTGCCGTCTCCGGCAAGCTGGCGCGCGAAAATCCGCAAGCGGTTGAAAAACTCGTTCAGCTCATCGTGCGCGCGACGCAGGATGTGCAGAAGAACCCGGACGGCGCCGCTGACCATGTGCAAAAAGTGCTCGGGGGCGGATTGCTGCCAAGGGCCGTCGTGCTTCGCGCGCTGACGTCTCCCACAGTCACGTGGATCAACGATCCGCGCGCCGCCATCGAGCCGACAAGGCGCATGCTCGCTTTTCAGGTTGAGAGCGGCGACATCCCGCAGGCGCCATCCGTGGACGGTCTGTTTGATGTTGGGTATTACGAACGGGCGACCAAATCCGGCGCGCAGAGGTAAGCTGATCTCTGATGTCAAAGACCAGCCGGTTTCATTTGCTGCTGCCGCTCGCGGGCTTGCTTGCCTTCCTCGCCATCTGGGAGGCTGCGCCCCGCCTCGGATTTTTCCCGCGCGTGCTACTGCCGCCGCCCAGCGACCTGCCGGCGGCTTTTTTGCGCGAACTCAACAGCGGCATGTGGTTCAAGTCGCTGACACTGAGCCTCTCGCACTACACGATTGGCCTCTTGGTGGGCTCGGCGGCAGGCGTGGCGCTTGGCGTGCTCACCGGCATGTCGGGCGTCGCGGAAGGCTTGTTCGCGTGGGTCAATCGGGTGCTGCGCCCCATTCCGGGGCTAGCGTGGGTGCCGTTCGCGATCATCTGGTTCGGCGTCAACCAGGGTGCGGCGGTTTTCATCATCTCCATCGGCGTGTTCTGGATCGTTTACTTCGCCACCCATGGCGCGATCCGCTCGGTCGATCGCGATCTCATCGAGGTGGCGAACGCGTTTGGCTTCACCAGCGCGCGCGAGCGGCTCATGAAGGTCATGCTGCCAGCCGCAACCCCGGGCATTCTCGTTGGGCTGCGCACTGCACTGGGTCAGGCGTGGATGGCTGTTGTCGCGGCCGAAATCTTTGGCGTCAGCGGATTGGGCTCGCGCATGATGCAGGCGTCCAGCCTGCTCGCGACGGACGTCGTGGTCGTCTACATGCTCACCATGGCGGCGCTATACGGCGTCATGGACACGATCTTCATGTATGCGCAAGGGAGGCTTCTGAAATGGAGGCCATAAACGCAGTCGCTGCGCTCGTGCGCGAACCGATCATCGAGATCAAGGGATTGTCGCTGTCCTTCGAGCAGAACGGCGCGCGAACGGAAGTTCTGCACAATCTCAACCTTGCCGTTGCGCCGGGCGAATTTCTTGCCCTTGTTGGCGCATCGGGCGTGGGCAAGTCCACGCTGCTTCGCGTGCTGATGGGGCTGGCCAAGCCGACGACCGGCGAGGTTCACATCCGCCCCGATCCGACCGCCGACCGGCCCATGGCGCTCGTCTTTCAGGATTCCCGCCTGCTGCCGTGGCGGCGCGTGATCGCCAATGTTGCTTTCGGGCTTGAGAAAACCACTCTGGACAAGCCAGCCCGGCGCGCGCGCGCCATAGAGGCGCTGGAGCTTGTCGGACTGGCCGATCTTGCCGACCGCTGGCCGTGGCAATTGTCTGGCGGCCAGCGCCAGCGCGTTTCGCTGGCGCGCGCGCTCGCCGTGCGCCCGTCCATCCTGCTTATGGACGAGCCTTTTTCCGCGCTTGACGTGGGAACGCGCGAAAACCTGCAGGACGAGCTGATCCGCATCCGGCGTGAAACGGGCAAGACCATCATCTTCGTCACCCACGACATTGATGAGGCCGTGTACCTCGCCGACCGGATCGTCGCCCTTGCCGGCAAGCCCGGGGAAGCGAAAGCCGTCCGCCCAGTCGCCATCGAACGGCCACGCAAGCGCTTCTCGCTCGCGGTGCAGGAAATGGCCTCCATGGTGCGGGCCGACATCACGCCAGAATCAGCGCCGCGCGCGGACGACTGGGTCATCTAGGCTGCGACGTTTGGATGCGGCGCAACATACGCGTTAAAAGCGCTTCAGAATCAGTTGCCTAAGAAATAAGCTCGGCGCTTGACACACTTTAGTGTGGCGCCTATGTTGCGCGCGCTCGCAGGGGTTGTTCTGGCGACATTTCCGTTCGACACGCGATCCGGCTTCAACCGGGTCGAAATCTGCCTGCCATCGGCGTTTTCTGGCATAAGGCACAGCCCGTGCGCCTGATGGGCGCGAAGGTGAGAGCCATGACCAAATCTGACGGCGGGAAGGATGACGATGAGGCCTTGAAGGCGAGACTTGGGCAGCTCTCGAGCCAGCTTGAGGAACGCGCCAGCAGGCCGGATCGAAAGGGAAACGACGTCGATGTTTCGGCGAGCAGCACGGGCCGCGCTCTCTCACTTGGGATGCGCGTGCTTTCAGAATTTGTCGGGGGCGTGATTGCGGGAGGCGGGCTTGGCTGGCTTCTCGATAAACTCTTCTCGACACAGCCGCTCTTTTTGATCGTGTTCATCGGTCTGGGGACGGCCACGGGCTTCTGGAATGTGTATCGAATGGCCGTCGGCTCAACCGGCGCGCGTAAAACCGGTTCGAAATGATGCGCGTTCATCGCGCGGATGAAGGGTAAAGACGTGGCTGCTCCCGGCAAAGCGATCGATCCGATTTCTCAGTTCGAACTGAAGTCGATCATTCCCATCAGGCTTGGCGGACTTGACCTGTCGTTCACCAATTCCGCCTTGTGGATGGTCATCGTCCTTCTGCTGGCGCTGGGCCTGATGGTCTACGGCACGCGCAACAAGTCGCTGGTGCCGGACCGTCTGCAGTCTGCTGCGGAAATGATGTACGAGTTCGTCGCGTCAACCGTGCGCGGCTCGGCTGGCAACGAGGGGATGCGCTTCTTCCCCTTCGTGTTCGCCCTCTTCCTGTTCGTCCTGTTCTCGAATCTGGCCGGACTGATCCCCTATTCGTTCACCGTCACCAGCCAGATCGTCGTCACGTTCGCCTTCGCGGCGATGATCATTTCGACAGTTCTGATCTATGGCTTCTACAAAAACGGCATGCACTTCCTGCATCTGTTCGTGCCGTCGGGCCTGCATCCGGTATTGACGGTGTTCGTGACCTTCATCGAGGTCATCTCGTTTCTCTCGCGGCCCATCTCGCTCTCCGTTCGTCTCTTCGCGAACATGCTGGCAGGCCACATCACTCTCAAAGTTTTCGGCGCGTTCGTAACCATGCTGCTGGGCGCTGGCGCCTGGGCTGCTTTGTCTCCGCTGCCGCTGATGGGCGTCGTCGCAATCTATGCGCTCGAACTGCTGGTCGCGCTGCTGCAGGCTTACGTGTTCGCCATCCTCACTTGCGTCTATCTCAACGACGCAATTCACCCGGGCCACTGATAAATATTTAACAACAGACGGTCGCCCTTCCACTCGAACAGGAGTTCGAAACTATGGATCCCGTAGCAGCTAAGTACATCGGCGCCGGCATCGCCTCTATCGGCATGGGCCTTGCGGCTCTGGGCGTCGGCAACATCTTTGGCAACTTCCTCTCCGGCGCACTGCGCAACCCGACCGCGGCTGACGGCCAGTTCGGCCGCGCGTTCATCGGCGCCGCGCTTGCGGAAGGCCTCGGCATCTTCGCGTTCCTCGTCGCGATTCTGCTGCTCTTCGTGGTCTGACGACTTCTCGCGCCGCGCATGGGCTGACCCGTGCGCGGCGTTTTCGCCCTGGGATACAGCATCCGGGATCAAGACATGTTCATCACTCAAGCCTTCGCCGCCGCCACTACCGCCCCTGGCGCTGCGGTCAACAAGGTGTTTCCGCCCTTTGATACGTCGACGTTTGCATCGCAGCTGTTCTGGCTCGCGATCACGTTTGGCACGCTCTATTATGTGCTCGCCAAGATTGCCCTGCCGCGCGTGAGCGAAATTCTCGAGACGCGCCGCGCTCGAATTTCGGGCGATCTCGACGCAGCCATGGCCGCCAAGAAGTCGGCTGACGAAGCTGGCGCCGCCTATGAAAAGTCGCTCGCCGACGCCAAGGCGACATCGCAGAAGAACGTGCAGGCACTGCGCGACACGCTCGCCGCCGAGGCCGACGCCCGCCGCAAGTCGGTTGAAGCCGATCTCAACGGCAAGCTCGCTGCAGCGGAAGAACAGATCGCCGTCACGAAGGCGCAGGCCATGACGAACGTCTCCGCCATTGCAGCGGATGCCGCCGCCGCCATCGTTCGCCAGATCAGCGGACGTGACGCGGACCGCAAGCTCATCGAAGACGCCGTGAAGGGCTGAGGACAAACCGATGCATTTTGACTCGAGCTTCTTTGTCGCCGTCGGCTTTGTGCTGTTTCTGCTGCTGCTCGGCTACTTCGGCGTGCACACGCTGCTGGCCAGCAAGCTTGACGAGCGCGGCAAGCGCGTTCAGGCGGAACTCGACGAGGCGAGCAAGCTTCGCGCGGAAGCCGAGAGCGTTCTCGCATCTTACAAGGCCCGCGCAGCCGCTGCTGAGGCGGAAGCGGAAGCCATCGTAGCGCAGGCGCGTGAGGAAGCTGAAGCCATGGCGCGTGAATCCGCTGTCCGCATGGAAGAGTTTGTCGCGCGCCGCACCAAGCAGGCCGAGTTGAAGATCGCCATGGCGGAAACGCAGGCGACCAATGAAGTCCGCGCCGCCGCCGCTGACGCCGCCGTGCTGGCCGCCGAAAAGGTGCTGCGCATCCAGACCAAGGGCGAGGCCGCTGCGGAACTCGTCGTGCGCGGCATCGAGGATGTGCGGAAGAACCTCGCGCACTGAGCTTTTTGGTTGATGGCTGGAATTTGAAAACCCTGGAGCGACGCTCCGGGGTTTTTTGTTCGATAAGGTAGGGCGAAATTGGCTGCCGTCATACGCGGGCTCGACCCGCGTATCCAGGCGCTGCGGTCCATAATCGAGCCACTCGTCTGGACGCGCACATCAAGTCCGCGCATGACGCCGTGGGAAACTGCACCGGCTTCGCTTTGTTACCCCATATCGATCATGCGCTGCACGGACCGCCGCGCGCGCACGGCGAGAGCAGGATCAATCGTCACTTCCTCACGCATGTACAGGAGGCTGTCGAGGATCTTTGGCAGCGTGATGCGCTTCATGTGCGGGCAGAGGTTGCAGGGGCGCACGAACTCCGTAACGCCCATCGTCTCCGTCGCGATGTTATCGGCCATCGAGCACTCCGTGACGAGCAACACGCGCTTGGGCTTCCTGGTCCTGACGTAGTCGATCATCGCTGCGGTCGAGCCTGCGAAATCGCTGACCTCAATGACTTCCGGTGGGCATTCGGGATGCGCAATGATCGTGATGGACGGATCGTCGGCGCGATAGCGAAGCATCTCTTGCGCGGTGAAGCGCTCATGCACTTCGCACGCGCCAGCCCACGCGATGATCTTCACCTTCGTCTGCGCCTGCACGTTCTTTGCCAGGTATTGATCAGGCAGAAAGATCACGCGATCGGAGCCAAGGCTCTCGACGATTTTCAGCGCGTTCGACGACGTGCAGCAGATGTCCACCTCCGCCTTCACTTCGGCGGATGTGTTGACGTAAGCCACAACGGGCACGCCGGGATATTGCTGGCGCAGCAGGCGAACGTCGGCGCCGGTGATGGACTCGGCGAGCGAGCAACCAGCCTTTGAATCCGGGATCAGGATCGTCTTGGTCGGATTCAGCAGCTTTGACGTCTCGGCCATGAAGTGGACGCCGCCCTGCACGATCACGTCAGCGTCGGACTCCGCCGCCAGCCTGGCGAGCTGGAGCGAGTCGCCCACGACATCGGCGACGCAATTGTAAATTTCAGGCGTCTGGTAATTATGCGCGAGAATGACAGCGTTGCGGACCTTCTTCAGGTCGTTGATCGCCTTCACGTATGGCGCGTGGAAGGGCCATTCCACAGACGGCATGACCGCCTTCACCTTCTCGTACAGATGGGCGGTCTCGCGCTCGACCTCAGGGGTCCAGGCAAGATTGGGCAACGGCAGCACGCCAAACCGGCGTGCGGCGTCTGACAGGGGAGCGATCGCGGGCGTGGCCAGCGGCGCTGGGGTCTCAACATTCAGACTGCGGATATCGTCCATATGCCATCCCCTTTTACTCATATCGAGCATAAGAAGGGCCCGAAAATCCGGCCACGCGGCCGGATGACTTTCTTATACTCGCTCCGAGCATAAAGATAGGCGGAGCTTCAAAAATTTAAACGTCCGTTTTTGAAAAAAGATCGCGGGCGGCGCGAACGCTTCAGGTTGCGTAGACGTTATGAAAGGCTGGCCATGCCTGAGGTCGGCGCCAGAGAACACCGACGTATGACACTTCCCACCAGCGACATCCCCGCGAGCGAACCTGCCGCGCCTCCGGGGCCACGATCAGGCCGCGCCATCCGCTTTCTCAGCTTCGCCATGGGCTACTGGAAAGGGGCCAGCCGCAAGCAAGCCTGGCTGCTTTCGGGCGGCACGATGGCTTTCCTGCTCGCCACTGTTGGCGCGGCGCTGGCGGTAAACAGCTGGAACAAATATTTTTTCGACGCCCTCGGCCGCAAGGATGTGGACGCGTTGTGGTTTGGCGTTGGGCTGGTGCTTGCCTTTGCGATGTTTTCCGCCCTAGCAGCCATGGGCTTGCTGCAAATGCGCATGCTGCTGCAAATGCGCTGGCGCCAGTGGGTGACGCAGGCGCTTGTCGAGCGCTGGCTGTCGGAGCGCCGGTTTTACCAGCTCAACGTGGTCGGCGGGGATGCTGAAAATCCCGAAGCCCGGATGACGGAGGACACGCGGCTCGCCACGGAGCTTTTCGTCGAGTTCGCCGTCGGCGCGTTCAACGCGGTCATTTCTGCGGTGATGTTTATCGGTGTGCTCTGGTTTGTCGGCGGCTCCATCGACATCGGCGGGACCACCGTGCCCGGCTATTTCGTGATCGCCTGCTTGCTTTATGCGGGTCTGACGACAACACTGATGGTGTTTCTGGGTCGTCCTCTCATTCGCACGGTCGAAGACAAGGCTGCGGGCGAGGCCCAGTTTCGCTATGAACTGACCCGCGTGCGCGACAGCGCCGAAAACATCGCGCTGATCGGCGGCGAAAACGAAGAACGCGCGCGGCTCTCCGACACGCTTCGCGACCTCATTATCCGTTGGCGCGCGGTGATGTGGATGCAGGGCCACATGACGTGGATTACCGGCGCGAACTACGTGCTGGCGCCCGTGGCGCCACTGTTGCTGGGCGCGCCAAAGTTCCTGGCTGGCGAGATGTCGCTGGGGTCACTCATGCAAGCCGCTTCGGCTTTTGTGCAGGTGCAGATTGCGCTGAACTGGATGGTCAACAATGCGCTCAGGCTGGCCGACTGGTTCGCCTCCGCGCGCCGTGTGAGCGACCTGACCGACGCGCTCGACAATCTCGACGCCACCATCGGCAAGCGCGGAACTGACGACACCGTCAGCATCGGCGTATCGCCTGATGACAAAGTGCATCTGGTCGCCGTCAGCATCGCCCAGTATGACGGGCGGATCATGATCGAGGACGCAGACGCCAGTATCGCCCCGGGCGAAAAAGTGCTCGTGCGCGGCGAGTCCGGCTCTGGCAAGAGCACGCTCATTCGCGCCATCGCGGGCCTTTGGCCCTGGGGGTCTGGCGAGGTTCTAATTCCAAAGGACGCGCGGATGACCTTCATGCCGCAGCGCCCGTATTTTCCCATGGGCTCGCTGAGGGGCGCCCTGCTTTATCCGAATACGGACCGCGAGGAGCCTCAGGCGCGGATTGAGGACGCCTTGGAGCGGTGCGGGCTTGCGCATCTGGTCCCGCGGCTGGATGCGGAGGAGAACTGGTCCGCCGTGCTTTCAGGCGGCGAGCAACAACGCGCGGCTTTCGCGCGGATCGTGCTGGACCCGCCGGATGTTCTCATCATGGACGAGCCGACGTCCGCGCTGGACGAGGCGAGCCAGGAGAAAATGATGAACCTCTTCCGCACCGATCTTGCGAAGACGTGCGTTATCCACGTCGGGCATCGGCCGGGACTGGAGGTTCACCACGACCGGGAAATCTATCTGCTGCGGGAGGCTGGAGGCCCGGCAGTGGCAGAAGAAAAGCCGCCGGGGATGAGCCGGCGGCTTTGGGGTTACATCCGTGAGCAGCGTGCACGCCGCAAGGCTGCGTGAGTTATCCGGGGCAAGCAAATGGGTTGGCCACGCACGGGTCCACGAAGGGCGGCTCGCCGCCGGGCGTCACGCTCGTGCCGCGCGGCGCGAACAGGTCTTCGCGCAGATAATTCGGCGGATCGTCCTCGCGATGGCGGCGGATGAGCGTCTTGTCCTTCTGGCCGAAATAGACGCGCACGCCGGCCATGCCAGCAAGGTAGCGGTCTTCGCCCGCACGGCCTTCCGCGAAGAAGGAGTAGGACGCGCCCTGCCCCGTCTGCATCATGTATTCGAGACCAGCGGCGCCTGCGCTGCGGCCGCCCCAGAAGCGATAACCGACCGAGAGTTTGAAATTGTCCGTCGCGTACCAGCTGAAATCAGCCGCTGCGAAGCCGCGATTTTTTGTGCCCCCTGTGACGAAGGCGCCAAAGCCGGGAACGACCACGAGGCCCGCGTTGGCGATCGTGCGCTCAAAGCCAGCGACGCCGCCAATTGTGAAACGCGACATGTAGAACGCGCCCTCTAGGCCCAGGCGGCCGAAGGCGGTAGAGTCACTGTCGCGCCGCGAGTATGAGCCGTAAACGCCGAACAGGGCCTTGGACGGGTCGCGCCAGAACAGATGTGCTGCGCCGCCGCCGGCGAACTGACCATCGCGGCTGGCCGCAAGCGCGTCGACCTGCAGGCCGAAGGACTGACCGAGAGGAATGGAGAGCGCGCCAGCCAACCCCGCCGCGTTGGCGCTGTCATTGCGCGGGCCAACAACCCGGAACTGCCCGGCGCCGACAAAGCCCTCGATCTTTCCATTGACCCCGTCCACCGCGGGGCGGGCAAAGATCGGGACGCTGCCCGCCATATCGGCCGCTACAACCGGCGCGGCGCTCAGCATCAGCGCCGAAGCTGCGACGAAGGCTCCATTTTTCAACATGATAGGTTCCAAATGAATCTGTCGCTCAAGCTAGACCGGTATGCTCGATCTTAACAACCCCAAAGCGAAGTCTTGGCTTTGGTGGCGGCGGTTATTAAAACAGGTGTGTGAAAAAAGCCGCATCGGCGGGCCGGGATCGGCTCGCTCCAGCGACCGCCGGGGTGACATCCGGCGCGCCAGCGACTAACAAGCCGCAGTCCTCATTTGCAGCCAGGCCATGCCCGATCTTCTCCTCGAATTGTTCAGCGAAGAAATTCCCGCCCGCATGCAGAAGCAGGCGTGCGATGACCTCAAGCGCCTCGTCACGAATGCGCTCGTGGAGCGCGGCCTGACTTATGAAGGCGCCATTGCGCTGGCCACGCCCCGGCGGCTCGCGCTGCACATCGCGGGCCTGCCCGCCCGCAGCGCCGATGTGCGCGAGGAAAAGAAGGGCCCGCGCGTCGGCTCGCCGGACGCCGCCATTCAGGGCTTCCTGCGTGCAGCGGGCCTGTCGTCGCTCGATCAGGCGAAGATCGAGTCCGACCCCAAGGGCAAGGGTGAGTTTTACGTTGCGGTGATCGAGAAATCGGGCGCGGCGACGCTGGACGTTTTGGCCAACATTTTGCCGACCATCATCCGCTCGTTCCCGTGGCCAAAATCCATGCGCTGGGGCGCGGCCTCCACGCGGTTCGACAGCTTGCGCTGGGTGCGCCCGCTGCACTCCATTGTCGCGACGTTTGGGCCTGAAACCGAAGACCCGGATGTTGTCGCGTTCGATGTCGACGGCATCGTTGCGGGCAATGTGACTTACGGCCATCGCTTCATGGCGCCCGAAGCCATCTCCGTGCGCCGGTTTGATGATTACCAGCAGGCGCTGGAGAAGGCGAAAGTCGTTCTCGATCCCGAGCGGCGCAAGCAGATCATCCTCAGCGACGCGAAGGATCTCGCTCTGGCGCAGGGGCTAGAGCTTGTGGAAGACGAAGGCCTGCTCGATGAAGTTGCCGGCCTTGTGGAGTGGCCTGTCGTGCTGATGGGCGAGTTTGAGGTCGCGTTTCTCGACATTCCCGCGGAAGTGATCCGCGCCACCATCCGCGCGAACCAGAAGTGTTTTGTGCTGCGCGGGGCTGACGGCAAACTTTCCAACAAGTTCATCCTCGTTTCAAACGTGATTGCCAGCGACGGGGGCAAGGCGATTGCTGCTGGCAACGGGCGCGTGGTGCGCGCGCGGTTGTCTGACGCGCTGTATTTCTGGAAGACCGATCAGGCCCCCCTGCCCGATTACGTCAACGACGACAATCGCGACAAGCCGCTCCACCAGCGCCTGGCGAAGCTGCAAAAGCTCGACATCGTGTTCCACGAAAAGCTTGGGACGCAGGGCGAACGCGTCGCGCGCATCAAGGCGCTGGCGCAAGAAATCGCTCCGCTGGTGGGCGCCGATCCCGTGCTGGCAGGCCGCGCGGCGGAACTAGCCAAGGCGGACCTGACGACAGAAGTCGTCGGCGAGTTTCCTGAAACGCAGGGCCTGATGGGGCGGCGATACGCTGAGTTGCAGGGTGAACACGCCGACGTGTGCGGGGCGATTGAAGAACACTACAAGCCGCTGGGGCCGAGCGATCGCACACCGACAAATCCGGTGTCAGTGGCCGTGGCGCTGGCGGACAAGATAGATACGCTAGTTGGATTCTGGGCGATTGATGAGAAGCCGACGGGATCGAAGGACCCTTATGCGCTGAGGCGCGCGGCGTTGGGTGTGATCCGGTTGGTTTTGGAGAATGAGAAGGTCGTAAAACTTTCGGACTTTACTTACTCCTCTTCAGCCATGCACGGCCTTCAATCATCTTTGCGCGGCGTGAAAACTGAAGCCGGAGAAATACAGTCTATCGCTGATCGAATGGGTAGCAGTGGCCTTTCAGGGTATGCATTGCGTATTCAAGGAAGCGCGAAGGCAGTAGACCTCCCTGATGCCGCCGAATTCTTTGGAAATGGAGAAGTATGCGCCGACCTCCTCTCCTTCATCCACGACCGGCTGAAGGTCTATCTCCGCGACAAGGGCGCGCGGCATGATCTGATTGATTCAGCGTTGGGCGCTGAGTCCGACCCCTCATCCGTCATGCTGCACATGACACCTTCTCCCGCAGGGGGAGAAGGAAGTGCGCGCGATCCGGCGGCTTCAACGGTTGGGGTTGGCGACCCCTCTCCCCTTGCGGGAGAGGGTGGCTGGCGGAGCCAGACGGGTGAGGGGTCTGCCAACGACGACCTCCTCATGGTCGTGCGCCGCGTGGAAGCCCTCGGGCTTTTCCTCGACACCGACGACGGCAAGAATCTGCTCGCAGGCTACAAGCGCGCCGCCAACATCGTTCGCGCGGAAGAGAAGAAAGAAAAGGGCGCCGACTTTGGCGTCAGCTATGACCCCGGCGCCTTCGTGCTGGACGAGGAACGCGCCCTCGCCGACACGCTGGAAGCCGCCGGAACCGAGGCCGCCAGCGCCATTGCGCAGGAGGATTTCGCGGGGGCCATGGGGGCGCTCTCGCGTCTGCGGGCGCCGGTGGACGCCTTTTTCGACAAGGTGACCGTGAACGACGCCGACCCCGCGAAGCGGCGCAATCGCCTGGCGCTGCTCAACGCCTTGCGCGGGGCTGTCCACACGGTTGCGGATTTCTCCAAGATCAGCGGGTAAAGGGCCAGGCGCGGCTCGCACGAGAGCTTCCGCCAGGCAGAAGCTCTCGTGAAAATACGGCGAGCTGCTTCCGTACAAATGCGAAATCAGCAGGAATTACTGCCTTATTCGGCAAATCTTGTCACAGAACCTTGATCTTGCCGCGTATTTCGACTACGTAACAACCATCGAACTTTGGACGACCTGGCTGCTTCGCCTTTCTACGATCGGCGCACGACTATTTCTACCAAACTCGACTACCCCGGAGTCGTGTTTTTTCACGCTCCAATGCGCAAATCTAGAAAAGGATATTCCCATGGCTACGGGAACTGTGAAGTGGTTCAATAGCGAAAAAGGCTACGGCTTCATTCAGCCGGATCAGGGCGGCAAGGACGTGTTTGTCCATATCTCCGCTGTCGAGCGCGCCGGAATGCGCACTCTGAACGAAGGCCAGAAGGTCTCGTTCGAACTCGAGACGGATCGCCGCTCGGGCAAAGAGTCGGCGGGCAACCTGCAAGCTGCGTGATAATTACTGTCTTTTCCAAGACAGCGACCCCTTCGCGCCCTGCGCGGAGGGGTTTTGCGTTTGGGGCGCGCCCTAGCGCTCTCGAATATCCACCACATCGAGTTCAATCTCGAAGCTGCGCGATCCGCGCAGAACGCCGATCCGCACGCTTTTGCCCACGCCCGCGTCCTGCAGCGCACGGGCCAATTCAGCAAGGCGGCGCACAGGTTTGCCGTTCGCCGAAACGATCACATCGCCCAGCACGCCCGTGCGCTGATCGACCCCGCGCAGCCCCGCCCGCGCGGCTGGCGAGCCGTCCACCGTGCTCATCACGACCAGACCATTAATTCCCATCTGCGCGGTGACGCCCTCGTGGCCTACTAGGACGCCAATGCCAGGGGTTGGCACCGAGCCGTGCTTGATAAGTTGCGGCACGACGCGGTTGACCACATCGACGGGAATCGCGAAGCCAATGCCCGCAGAGGCGCCGGAAGGCGAATAGATCGCGGTGTTCACGCCGATCAGTCTGCCACTGGAGTCGAGCAACGGTCCGCCGGAATTGCCCGGATTAATGGCCGCGTCCGTCTGGATGACATCCGACAATTCGCCGCCGTCGTCGGTCGGCAGGCGGCGCTGCAGCGCACTGATGACGCCGGTCGTGAGCGTCTGGTCGAGGCCGAACGGATTGCCGATGGCGAAGACGGACTGGCCAACCTTGAGGCCCGCCGACTCGCCGATGGCCAGCGGGGGCGGCGGCGCGGATAGGCGGCCCAGCCGCAGCACGGCGAGATCATAAGCCGCCGCGCGCCCAACCAGCGTCGCCGAGACGATTTCGCCGCTCGACAAGCGCACCTGATAGGACGACGCGCCCGAGACGACGTGATTGTTGGTCACGATGTGCCCGGCGACGTCCCAAAGGAAACCAGTGCCCGACTGGCGCTGCTGTTCGTCCTCGCCCGAGCCAAAACGCTGGCGCAGGCCCGACATGCGCGGCTGCGCATAGACATGCACGACTGAGGGCGAGGTCTTGCTGAACAGGTCAATCGTGTGCTGTTCGCCAGTCGACAATCCGGCCGATGGCGCGATGGCGCGCGGCTCGGTCGCCGAATACATGAAGCGGGCGACGTAGGGTTCGGCCACGAAGAACGCGAGGAGCAAAAGCACCCCCGCCATGATCCAGCCGCCAAACCTGCCCATGTCGCGCTCCGCTCAAGTCCCTCAGGACAAATAGGGAGGAAGGCGCATGGGCGCCAGCGCTCTATTGCGGATCGATTGCCTTGCGCAGCGCGCGCAAGTCCGCCCACGCGTATTTTTTGCTGGTGGGTTGTTTCAAAAGATAGCCTGGATGCAGCATTGCGAACGCGCGGATGTTGCGCGGCTCGCCAGCGCCGCCCAGTTCGTATTCGTAAGCCCGGCCGCGCGCCTTGCCGATGCCGTCCCTGGCGTCCAGCACCGCCTGCACAGCGCCCGCGCCGAGGCACACAAGGTATTCAGGCGCAGCGAGTTCGATCTGGCGCCGCACGAATGGCAAGCAGATGGGCGTTTCATTGGGCGTGAGCGCGCGATTGCCGGGCGGGCGCCAGGGCGAGACGTTGGCGAGATAGACCTTCTGCCGGTCCAGCCCGATGGAGGCCAGCATCAGGTCAAGCAACCCGCCCATGCGACCACTGAAGGGCTTTCCCTCGCGGTCATCATCATCGCCGGGGATATCGCCCACCAGCATGATGCGCGCCTGAGGGTTGCCGTCAGCAAAGACGAGGCGGGACGCTGTGCGCTTGAGGGCGCAGCCGTCGAACGCCTCCAGCGCCGCGCGCAGTTCATCCAGCGTATTTGCGGCGCTGGCAGCCTCCTGCGCGGCGCGCACCACATCCCCGGCGCTGGCGGAGAGCGCTTTCTGGATGGGATCGCGCATTGGCGCGGACATTTGCGCGGACCTGGGCGCCGGCGCACTCAGCGGGGCCTTGCGCCCGGGGTCCGACGGGGTGGCGTGGAAGGGTTGCGCAGGGGTTTCGCGGACTTTGGCCGCATCGGCGGCAAACTCGGCGAAGCGGTCGTGAGGCTGATCGTCCAGCGCAATGTCGACGCCCATCGCCTCGTACCAGCGCAGCAGCGCGTCGAGTTCGGGGTGCGTCATCTGTCCGGCGTCCATCATGCCCCTAGTCTAGAGGGGAGAGCCCCGCGCTGAAAGGCGGCGTTTGCCCCTCCCCGGGAATAGTTTAATCAACGGCGAGACGAGTGCACCCATTGGGAACATAATGGTCGAGCTAACCGATCTGCCCGAACGCGAAGGCATGGACTACGACGTCGTGGTTGTGGGCGCTGGCCCGGCGGGCCTTGCCGCCGCCATCAGGCTGAAACAGGTCGCGCCCGACGCCACGGTCGTGGTGGTCGAGAAAGGCTCGGAGGTCGGCGCGCATATTTTGTCGGGCGCAGTCATCGACCCAAAGGGGCTCGACCAGCTTTTGCCGGACTGGCGCGAGGACGCTGACAGGCCGCTGAAAACACCCGTGACGGAAGACCGGTTCTACTGGCTGGGGCCCGCAGGCGGCGCGCGGCTGCCCAACATGCTGATGCCTTCGCTGATGAGCAACCACGGCAATTTTGTCGGCTCGCTCGCCAATGTCTGCCGCTATCTTGGCGCCAAGGCCGAAGCGCTGGGCGTTGAAATCTATCCCGGCTTTGCAGCATCTGAATTGCTCTACGACGACAAGGGCGCCGTGCGCGGGATAGCCACCGGCGACATGGGCGTGTCACGCGAGGGCGCGGCAAAAGACGGCTGCACGCGCGGCATGGAATTGCGGGGCAAGTATACGCTGCTTGCGGAAGGCGCGCGCGGATCGCTCTCCAAGCAGGCCATTGCGCGCTTCGCGCTCGACAAGGATCGCGAGCCACAGAAGTACGGCATCGGCCTGAAGGAACTCTGGCAGATCGACCCGGCCAAACATCGCCCCGGCCTTGTGCAACATTCGTTCGGCTGGCCGCTGGACAACAGCACGGGCGGCGGCTCGTTTCTGTACCATCTTGAAGATGGTCTTGTGTCCGTGGGCTTTGTCGTTCATCTCAACTACGAGAATCCGACGCTCTCGCCCTTCGATGAATTCCAGCGTTTCAAGACGCATCCGATGATTGCGCCAACACTGGAAGGCGGCAAGCGCATCTCTTATGGCGCGCGCGCGATCACCGAAGGCGGCTACCAGAGCGTGCCAAAGCTGGTCTTCCCCGGCGGCGCGCTGCTGGGTTGTGCGGCGGGCTTCGTCAACGTGCCGCGCATCAAGGGATCGCACAACGCCATCCTCTCCGGCATGCTGGCTGCGCAGAGCATTGCGGACGCGCTCACCGCAGGGCGCGCGGGCGACGAACTTCTGGCTTACGAAAACAGCTGGCGCGATAGCGACATCGGCGCGGACTTGAAGCCCGTGCGCAACGTCAAGCCGCTGTGGTCGCGGTTTGGCACGCTGGCCGGCGTTGCGCTGGGCGGGCTCGACATGTGGACGAATACGCTGGCGGGTTTTTCGTTCTTTGGCACGCAGCGACATGGCAAACGCGATTGCGACACGCTGAAGCCGCTCTCGCAGGTGAAGGCTAAAGTTTATCCAAAACCTGATGGCAAGCTGTCGTTCGACAAGCTGTCCTCCGTGTTCATTTCAAACACGAACCATGAGGAAGACCAGCCCGTTCATCTGAAACTCGCGGACCCTGCCCTGCCTGTGCGTGACAACCTGCCGATGTATGGCGAGCCCGCGCCGCTTTATTGCCCGGCCGGCGTTTATGAAATCGTCTATGGCGATGATGTCGCCAAGAGCGATCCGCGCTTTGTCATCAACGCGCAAAACTGCGTGCATTGTAAAACATGCGACATCAAGGACCCGGCGCAAAACATCACATGGGTTCCACCCGAAGGCGGCGGCGGGCCTAATTATCCGAACATGTGAGCTTAAAGCGCGCGGGCTCGCTTGCCCGCGGCCCACAACGCAATCGCCGCGCCGCCCAAAATGCCGGCCGATGACACGAACAAGCGAAGCGTGAGCGGCTCGCTCAGGAAAATCACGGCGCAGAAGGCCGCCAATGCGGGCACTGTGAGTTGCACAAACGCGGCGCGTGAACGACTGATCGACGGCAGCACCGCGTACCAGATGACGTAGCCGAGCCCTGACGTGATCGCGCCCGACACAATGGCGTAAAGCAGTCCCAATGCTGTGGGCGCCTGCACAAACAACCCCGCAGTGATGAGCGCGCAACTGATCGGCAACAGGCGGATGAAATTGCCCGCCGTGTCGTCGACAGGCGCCCGCGAGCCGCGCCCGATGAGCGTGTAAACCGCCCACGCAAGGCCAGAGATAATCATCAGCAATGAGCCCAGCGGATCAGGCGCCACAAGGCCGGGCGAGACGAGATAACACAGCGACGCGAAAGCAATCGCAAGCCCTGTCCATTCCAGAGGTCCGGGCCTGTCTCCCTTGAACATCGCCCACGTGAGAATGCTGATCTGCACGGCGGCAAACAAAATGACTGAGCCGACCGCCGCGCCGATAACAAGAAACCCTATTGAATACGTGATCGCGTAGGCGAACAGCGAGGCGGCGCCAGCCCATGTGCCCGCGATGCGCAACCTTGCGCTCCCCGCACGGCGATGGCGCCACCACACGAGTGCGAGAAGCGCCAGCGCGCCAGAGGCAAGGCGAACGCCAGTGTAGCCCATTGCGTCCATTTCGCGCGTCACGACAGCAAGCCGCGCAAGCAGCGGATTTGCCGTGAAGGCGAGGATGGAGAGCACCAGAAGCGTAACGACGCGCGCGCTCAATAGCCCGCGCTCCGGATCAATGTCGCGGCGCCAAGGCCAGCCAGCAGCGCGAGCAACTCGCTGCGCGTGAGGAACATGATGGCCGCAACGATGGGCGTTGCGATCAATCCCGCCGCGCCGCCCTTGATGGCGAGCGGCACGATGGTCGCCGCAAAAAGCGCAAGCGGCAAGGCTTCAAGTCCACGACGCACGCGGGGCGTCAACGCGAAGCGTCCGACAATCCAGTAACCGGACATGCGCAATAAAACAGTCACGGCAGCCATGGCAAAAATCGCCGTGTAACTCGTGATTTCAAAACCCGCGTTCATTTGCGCGGTCCTGCGAACGCGGCTGCGAGTGCGCCTGAAACAGCGCCAATCGCAATGAACCAATAGCCTTCGATGAGCAGGCTCGCCGCGACGCCCACCAGCGCGCCGACGATGGCGGGCAAAAAGTCGCGCGAGCGGCCAAGGATGGGCGCGATGATGGCGGCGAAGGTGAACGCAATGAAGAGATCAAGCCCATAGGCGCGCGGATCAGTGATGAGGGAGCCGATGAAATATCCCGGCGTGGAGGCGACAATCCACGTTATCCACAAAAACAACGACGCGCCTGCGACGAAGCCAAAATCACGCCCGCCTTCGGCGTTGTAGCGGACCGACGCCGCCCACGCGGGATCGGTGAGGACGCCAAGCACCGGATACACAAAGCCCGCTGGCACAGGCGCGAGCCACGGACGCAGCGATGCGCCCGAAAGGACAAAACGCAGGTTCACCATAAGAGCGACGCCAGCAACGGCGGCAATGTGAAACCATGTCCAGTCATTGGTCCACATTTGCAGCGCGACCGTCTGCGCAGAGGCTGCACAGACCAACGCATTCATCATCACCGCTTCGGTAAAGGTGAGGCCCTTCTGCGCCGCGAACGCGCCCACAGCCGCGCCCATGATGAAATAGCCCGGCACATAAGGCAGGCACATGCGCACGCCCTGCCGCGCGGCCGCCATTGTGATGGGAATGTGACTCATCATGCGCTATGCCCTGCCCATCCGTGGTATAGCAGGCCGCGAAGTTCGGGAACACGCGCATGGCCAGAGCGCTCACAATAGAATGGCTCGACGCTGCCGCCGCCAGCATGGCCGGACCCGCCCGCGCGCCGTTCGCCCGCGTTCTGATCTGCCATCTGCACGACCCCGCGCTGGCGCGCTTTGGCGCCGTCGCGCCGCACGCTGGCGACCTTGCAGATGCGCAATATCCCGGCGCCAGCAGGCGCTCCCATTTCATGGAGCGGCGCCTTCTGCTGCGCGCGTTCGCGGCGCGTTGCGTGGGCGCAGCGCCGGACGCCGTTCGCATTTTCTATGATGAGCATGGCGCGCCTCGCGTTGGCGGGGCTGATGTATTCGTGTCCGTTTCCAGCCGGGGCCAGCAGGTGGCGCTGGCGGTCGCGTCATCGCCTATTGGTGTGGATCTGGAGCCGCTTGAAGACGCGGGACCGGTGATTGAAGACGTGCTGGGCAAGCGCGAACGCGAGATGCTTGAGCGCTTGTCCGGCGAGGCGCGCACGCGGGGCTTTATGCACGTTTGGACGGCGAAAGAGGCCTATCTGAAGGCTGTTGGGCGTGGCTTCAAACGCGACCCGGCGCTTGTGAACATCAACGCGCGCGGCGCTGCGTTTACAGTCGAAGATACAGGCTTTGCAGCCGCGCTTCTGGCAGGCGCGTACATGGCGTCTGGGACTGAAATCGTCGCATGCGCCGTGCTGCCATAGCAGGGCAAATCTTCTTTCCGCGTGCGGGGGAATCGCAAATCGGTGGTTATTTTACCGGCGGCCGAACAGGCGCTCTACATCGGCCAGCTTTAGTTCCACATATGTCGGCCTACCATGATTGCATTGGCCCGAGCCGGGCGTTGCTTCCATTTCGCGCAGCAGCGCGTTCATTTCTTCAACGGTGAGCTTGCGGCCGGAGCGCACGGAGCCATGGCACGCCATGGTCGCCATTACCTGATCGAGTTTGCGCTCCAGCGGCGCTGACGCAGACTCGTCGGCAAGCGCATCTGCAACATCGCGCACGATGGCTGCGAGATCGCCCTTGCCGATCAATGCAGGCGCTTCGCTGACAGCGACGGCGCCGGGGCCAAACTTGTCGATCACAAGGCCTGATTGCGCGAGCGCCTCGCTGTTGTCCATGAGGCGCTCAATGTCGGCGGCGGCAAGATCGACGATGATCGGGATGAGCAGCATCTGGCGCGCGACGCCATTTTCCGCGCGCTGGCGTTTCAATTTTTCATACACAAGCCGCTCGTGCGCCGCGTGCTGGTCCACGATGACCATGCCGTCGCGCGTTTGCGCAACGATGTAATTGTCATGCACCTGCGCGCGCGCGGCGCCGAGCGGCGCATCAAAAGTTTGCGGTTCAATCGGCGCAGCGTGGGCGCGCGCGTCAGCCGATGGCGCTTCGTGCAAAAACCCCTGCGGCGCAGCCTCCGCCAGCCCGCCGGACATGGGCGCGGAGGGCGAGGCGCGCCAGTCCCAATTGCCGGGCGCAGCTGGCCGCCAGCCCGCGCGCATGTAAGGTTGCGCTGCGTTGCGCGCTGCGATTGCGCCAAGGCCGTCAACGCCGGACGATGCGCTGCGATGCATGGCGCCCGCCAGCGTTTCCTTCAACGCGCCCACGATAAGTCCGCGCACGAGGCCAGGATCGCGGAAGCGCACTTCTGCCTTGGCGGGGTGCACATTCACGTCCACTTCTCGCGGATCAAGATCGAGATAAAGCGCAAGCGAGGGATGACGGTCACCGGGCAGATAATCCATATAGGCGCCGCGCACGGCGCCATGCAGCAGCTTGTCGCGCACAGGCCGCCCGTTGACGAAGAGATATTGCTGCAGCGCATTCGCCCGATGCCATGTGGGCAGGCCAGCAAATCCTGCAAGACGCACGCCTTCGCGCTGCGCGTCCACGCGCAACGAATTTTCGCGAAACTCACGCCCCATCGCCTGCGCGAGTCGCGCGGCCAGCCCGTCTGCGTCTTGCGCGCAGGCTGTCCAGTCAAAGCCTGAAAGGTTGTCGCTGCCCAGCGCAAACCGCACATGCGGATTCGCCATGGCGAGGCGCCGCACAACGTCAGCCACAGCCTGCGCCTCGGCGCGCGGGCTTTTCAAAAACTTCAGGCGCGCAGGGGTTGCGCAAAACAGGTCGCGCACCTCGACGCGCGTGCCAAAGGGATGCGCAGCGGGCGCGACGGGAAGTTTGCGGCCCTGATCAACGCGGATTCGATGGGCCTGCGCGGCGCCGGGCGGGCGCGACACGATGTCGAGCCCCGAGACGGAGCCAATGGAAGGCAACGCCTCGCCGCGAAAGCCCAGCGTGGCGATGCGCGACAGATCGCTGTCGGGAATCTTCGATGTGGCGTGGCGATCTACCGCCAGCGCAAGATCGTCGGCGTCCATGCCCGCGCCATCGTCGGTGACGCGGATGAGTCGGCGCCCGCCGTCCTCGATGGCGACGTCGATGCGACGGGCGCCCGCGTCCAGCGCGTTCTCCACAAGTTCTTTCACGGCCGACGCGGGGCGCTCCACAACTTCGCCAGCGGCGATGCGGTCAACCAGCACGGGATCGAGACGGCGGATGGCCATGGAATCCGTTTGGGCGCGCGCACCCGGTATGAGAATCAGCCCGGCATTATGCGCCTGTGCATGAGAGCCATGCAAAATCAGATTGGCCGAGGGGAGGCGCCCCCGCTATGGTGCGGCAAATTGCGAAAGACGCGCGTTTGCATCAGCGGGAGCATGGAATGGCCGGAACAGGCTCGGCAGGACCAACACGACGTTCAAAGTTCCCCCCCGAGGTGGTCGTCATCGCGGGCTGCCTGATCGCGGTCATCACCTTCGGGCCCCGCTCCGCGGTGGGCCAGTTTCAGCTTCCCATTTTGGGCGACTTTTCCCTTGGCAGCGACGTCTTTTCGTTCGCCATGGCGTTGCAATACCTGTTCTGGGGTCTGGGCCAGCCGTTCGCGGGCGCTTTGGCCGACAAGTACGGCACGGGGCGCGTGCTGACGTTTGGCGCGATCTTCTATGCGCTTGGCCTGTCGCTGATGGCGTGGGCCTCCACGCCGCTCTCGTTCACGCTCACGGCTGGCGTCTTGCTTGGGCTGGGCATCTCGGCCTGCTCTTTCAACCTCGTCATTGGCGCGTTCGGTAAACTGTTGCCTCCAGAGCGCCGGTCGTTCGCGTTTGGCATTGGCACGGCGGCAGGTTCGTTCGGCCAGTTCCTGTTCTCGCCGTTCGCGGGCGCGATGATCGCCGCCAACGGATGGATGCCGACGGTCTTTGTCTTTTCCGCTATCATACTGCTGTGCATTCCGCTTTCATGGGCGCTGGCCATGCGCAACGAAGGCACAGCCGCGCCACATGCGGGCGATGCGCCCAAGCAGTCATTCCGCGAGGCCATTTCGGAGGCCTTCAAGCATCGCTCCTACCTGCTGCTGGTGCTGGGTTTCTTCACCTGCGGCTTTCAGCTTGCGTTCGTGACGGTTCACTTTCAGCGCTACGTCGTTGAAGCGGGCCTGCCCGCACATATCGGCTATTGGGCGTTTGCGCTGGTGGGCATTTTCAACATCGTTGGTTCGCTCACGTCCGGCTACATGGGCGACAAGGTGCCCAAGCGTTACATTCTCAGCTTCATCTACCTGTCGCGCGCCTTCGTGACGTTCGCCTTCATCATGCTGCCGATCACGCCGTTCTCGGCGTTCGCATTCGGCATCTTCACCGGCCTGCTGTGGCTCTCGACCGTGCCGCCCACATCAGGGCTGATTAGCGTCATGTTCGGCACGAAGCATTTTTCGATGCTGTACGGCTTTGCCTTCCTCAGCCATCAGGTGGGCGGCTTCATCGGGCTGATGCTGGCGGGCGTGCTGCGCGAAACGACGGGCTCCTACGACATCGTCTGGTGGCTTTCCATTGCGCTGGGCGTGGCGTCTGCGCTCATCAACCTGCCGATCGTTGAAAAGCCGGTGAACAGGCCGGTCGCCGCACCGGCATAAGCGAGCCGAAAGGCCATATTGAGCGCGGCGAGGCTTGTCTCTACAGCATGTCAGATACGCCACAGGGAGGCTCGCCATGTCCACGTTTCGCGCCGTTCGCATCGACAAGACCGAGACGGGAACCAGCGCCCAATGGGCGGATTTTGATGAAGCCGAGCTGATGGACGGCGACGTTGACATCGCCATCAAGCACACAACGGTGAATTACAAGGACGGGCTGGCGATCACCGGCAAGGCGCCCATCGCGCGGCGGTTTCCGCTCATCCCCGGCATCGACTTTTCAGGCGTGGTGGAAACATCATCCTCGCCGCACTTCAAGCCGGGCGATCAGGTTTTGCTCACCGGTTATGGCGTTGGCGAAGGGCATCTGGGGGGCTTTGCGCAGAAGGCGCGGGTGAAGTCCGAATGGCTGGTGCCCCTGCCAGCAGGTCTTGGCCTTGATGAGGCCATGGCGATTGGCACGGCGGGTTTCACCGCCATGCTCAGCGTGCAGGCGCTGGAGCGCTTCGGCGTGAAGCCGTCTGACGGCGCCGTGGTCGTCACGGGCGCTGCGGGGGGCGTGGGCTCTGTCGCGGTTGCGCTGCTGAAAAAGGCTGGTTGGCATGTCATCGCCTCCACCGGGCGCCCGAAGGAGGCGGACTATCTCAAGAGCATCGGCGCCGACGAGATCATCGACCGCGCAGAACTTTCCAGCCCCGGCAAAGCGCTGGGCAAGGCGCGCTGGGCGGCGGGGGTGGACACGGTGGGATCGCACACGCTCGCCAATGTTCTGGCGCAGACGAAGATGCACGGCGCTGTCGCGGCCTGCGGTAATGCGCAGGGGCTCGATCTGCCGGGCAGCGTGGCGCCGTTCATTTTGCGCGGCGTATCGTTGCTGGGCATCGACAGCGTGATGTGCCCCATGCCGCAGCGCGTTGCCGCATGGACGCGGCTCGCGGCGGATCTTGATCGCGGCGTGCTGAAGTCGATGACGACGCACATGCCGTTTGATCAGGTGATGGACGCGGCGCGGGATATCATCGCGGGCAAGGTGCGCGGGCGTGTTGTGATTGACGTGGGGTGATACGCTCGCCGCTTGTCATGGTCGGCGAAGGCCGACTATCCACGACAGGCAACAGGTGACACCATCTACTATTGCGCGCTGCCACGAGCTCGCTTGTCTGTCTTCAAGCAAGCGGCTTGTCGTGGATGGTCTGCCTTCGCAGACCATGACGGCCTTGGTGTTGTGCGCGGGCGTGTTGTGATTGACGTGGGGTGAAGGCCCCCTCCCGGTTGGCTCCGCCAACCA
>JANPPJ010000003.1:0-29795 GCA_031428455.1 Hyphomicrobiales bacterium
AGTTCGTTAGGCTTTATCCGCCCGTCCTCGCTTGCTGTGGCCAAAGCCAGCGGAATGGAAGCTGCCGAAGTATTCCCGTGCAAATGCACGGTCTTGATGATCTTTTCGCGCGCGATGCCAAGCTTATCGGCGGACGCGTCAATAATTCGCTCGTTGGCCTGATGGGGGACGAACCAGTCAAGATCCTTGGCTGATGTTCCGGTGGCGTTGAAGGCATCCGTCATCACGTCCGTGACCATGCCCACTGCATGACGGAAGACCTCCTTGCCGGACATTCTCAACTTGCCAACGGTGCCGGTGGTGGAGGGGCCGCCGTCGACATAAAGCTTTTCCCGATGACGCCCGTCTGAGCGCAAGTGAGTCGTCAGCACACCGCGGTCCGCGACTCCGCCCGTTCCTTCATGACGCGCCAGAACGATGGCGCCGGCTCCGTCGCCAAACAGGACGCAGGTCGTGCGATCTTCCCAGTCGAGGATTTTTGAGAAGGTCTCTGCGCCGATCACCAGCGCGCATTCGTGGGAGCCGGACGCGAGAAACTTGTCCGCGATGGCGACGGCGTAAACGAAGCCGGAGCATACGGCCTGAACGTCGAACGCCGCGCCGCGCGTTATGGCCAGCGCAGCCTGCACCTGGGTTGCGGTGGAGGGAAAGGTGAAGTCTGGCGTAGACGTCGCCAGCACGATGAGGTCAATGTCGGCTGCCGTCCGCCCTGCCCGCTCCAGCGCCTTTTCAGCGGCGCGCGTTGCGAGCACCGATGTGGTTTCGCCGGGCCCTGCAATGTATCGCTCGCGGATACCTGTGCGCTGGACGATCCAGTCGTCGGTCGTGTCGACCATGGATTCAAGGTCTTTGTTGGTCACCCGGCGCGCCGGAAGGCTTGCCCCAACGCCTTCGACGACAGACCGCCAGATTTTTCGAGTTTCCGTCAAATCAGCACCAGCTTTGTAATCAGTTAGACCCGCCAGCGGGCGCAGCCGCCTCGGCGTCGATTGCGAACTGGCGCCGGTCCTGCGACTGGGCGATCAGTTCGCTGATTTTGGTCAGGAAGTTTTCCCGCGCCATTTCGCGCGCCGTGTCGATAGCGCCGCAGAAGCTCAAAGCATCCGCGCCGCCGTGGCTCTTGATGACGATGCCCTCGAGGCCGAGAAACACGGCGCCATTGAACCGGCGCGGGTCGACCCGCTCTTTCAGCGCATCAAAGGCGCCCTTGGCGAACAGATAGCCGATGCGCGACATGAGGCTGGAGGACATCGCCTCTTTCAACAGGCCAGAAATGAGTTTGGCCGTGCCTTCTGCCGTCTTCAGGGCAATGTTGCCGGTGAAGCCTTCCGCGACGACAACGTCCACAGTGCCCGCGCTGATGTCGTCGCCCTCGACAAAGCCGTGATAATCCATGTGCGTAAAGGCGGCCTCGCGCAGAATGCGCCCAGCGGCCTTCACCTCTTCGATGCCCTTGATTTCCTCGACGCCGACATTGAGCAGGCCGACCGTGGGCCGCTCCACGCGAAGGAGGATGCGCGCGAGCGCTGCGCCCATGATCGCCAGATCGACAAGGTGCTGGGCATCGGCCCCAATGGAGGCGCCAAGATCAAGCACCAGGGATTGACCGCGCGCGGTTGGCCATCGCGCCGCGAGCGCCGGTCGGTCGATTGCGGGCATGGTGCGCAGGCAGATTTTCGCCATTGCCATGAGGGCGCCGGTGTTGCCTGCCGAAACGGCGGCGTCCGCCTCGCCCTTTTTCACGGACTCAATCGCCATCCACATGGAGGACGACCGGCGCCCCTTCCGCAGGGCCTGGCTGGGCTTGTCGTCCATGCGTATTGATACAGACGCGTGCACGACGTCCGTGTGGCGGGCAAGTTCCGCATGGGGCGCGAGCGCCGCGCGTATGAGCGTTTCGTCGCCGTACATCAGGAAATGAAGGTCAGGGTTGCGACGAAGCGCCAGCGCGGCGCCGGGTACAACCATGGCCGGACCATGATCGCCGCCCATGGCGTCGAGTGCGATCCGAACCTCTTTTGACATGATACTTTCCGCAGTTCCTGCCTTAGGCGCTCCGCGCCTTTCAAACCGGCCGGGGGCCGAGCGGCGGGGGACAATAGCCGTTTGCGATGGGAAGGCAAACCTGTGAAGGCCGCTCTCCCCTGTTCAATCGTCTTTCTTGAACCCGGCAAGCTGAGCAAAAGGCGATTCGTCGACCACTTCGTCGTCGACCATCTCGGCAAAGGCGGCGCCCGGCTTGCGGGGATACGGGTCCAGCCCCAACGCCATGAATTCGACGGCCAGCGCGCCCAGATCGATCTTGCCGTCGATGATGGTGTCCGGCGGGTCGTCTTCCTCGTGCGTGGGAAGCACGGGCGGCGCCGGGCGGTGGTCCATCATGTCTTGCGCGCGCCGACGGGACATCCGCCCGCCCTCGCGATGTTGAGAGGGGATTGGCGCCGCCGGAAAGGCGAAGCGTACGTCCACGTCTTCGGCGATCTCGCTCGCAAACGGCTCCAGTGTCACCACGCATTCTTGCGTGACGCTGGCGCGGATTTCGCCCGTCACGCGGACCTCCTTGCCCTGCTTGACGATCTTCAGAACGGCTTTGAGCGCCTCAATGGAGACCACGCCGACCTCGCTCGCCAGCGCAGCCAGCTCGTCGGGATCAGCCGTCAGCGTCAGCGGCTCCTCGGGACGGCGAAGCAGCTCCTCAACAGAAAACGGCCGGGAGAATGGCGGCTTGGGCGGCGGCGCGCCGGTAGCCATTCCCGTCTGTTCGCCTTTGACCGGTTCGCCTTTGACCGGTCCACTTTTGGCTGGCGCTTTTGACATGTCGAACCCTCCAGTTGCCGACGCTAGACTTTAGCGGGATCGATAAACGTGAGCGGCTTGACGCCCAGATCTTCCAGTCGCAGCGCTGCGAAATGCTGATCGAGCGCGAAGGCGTAACGCGACAGACGCGCGACGTTGGCGTCAGAGGCCCGGCCCTCAGCGCCAAAGACATTGCGGGCGATTGCGAGCGACAGCGCCGACTCATCCTCGTTGGTTAGCGCCTCCCGGTAAGCGACGCCGCGCCCCAGCCAGCCCTGCGCCATTTTCTTGATTTTTTTGGGCACAGTCAGGTCGCCGACGCCAATCTCGCGCAGCGCCACGTCAAAATGGGTGAAGACCGAATCAGTCAGCTCCTGCCCGATCTCCGGGCCCGGCGCGGGCAACATATCGATACGGCGCAGCGCGACCGTTGCGAGCAGGCACAACAACTCAAAACGGCCTTCCACCGTGTCGGCGACGCCATAGCTCAGGAAAAACTCGGGCTGGCGGGCGCCGGCCATGATCTCGCCGTGAAGGCGGTCGATTAACGTCTTGTTGGATGAGCGGCGAAACAGGCTGAACACGATGAACCTCTCTTTATGACCGCTGCAACGCCGGGCCGGTTTGCGTCCGGCCTTGCATAACCTTGCTTTTCACCCGACCGGGGGTTAGGCATCGAACGCTAACGATGCAAGAAGTATCTTGCTGACCGTATGCTATTGCGGCGAGGCCAGGCCGCAGAGAAAACATGGGCGATTTCGCCGGAGTGACCAGATGCGCGATGTGACTGCCGTAGAATTTTCCGGTTCCGCCAAACCCATTACCCCTGCCGCCCCGCCCCGCGCGCGCCGTTGGTCCGCGCTGGCTGGCGCCGCATTTCTGGCGCTCTCGCTGGGCGGCTGCCTTGGCACCGATGGCGTGAATTACCGCGGCTATGTCGCCGACCCCAAGACGATGGATCAGGTGCGTAACGGCGCATCGGCTGAACAGGTTCTGGTGGTGATGGGCACGCCGTCCACCACGTCAACCATCGGCGGCGACGCGTGGTATTACATCAGCCAGAAGACCGAGCGCTCGATGGCCTTCCAGCAGCCGAGGGTGACGGACCAGCGTGTTTTCGCGGTCTACTTTGACAAGAACAAGAAGGTGCAGCGCATCGCGAACTACGGCCTCGAAGATGGCCGCGTGATCGACTTCGTGACCCGCAGAACGCCGACGGCGGGACCGGAGTCGTCGTTCCTGCGCAACATGTTCACGGGCCTGCTGCGCTTCTGATGAGCGAGGGCAGTTGGAAATGCCCTCCTCAAAAAACGCCTCACAAACAAAAAGCCCCGCGGTTTCCCGCGGGGCTTTGTCGTTCGGAGCTTCGCTCTCCTAGTGCGCGAGGATGGCGAGCAGGAGAAGCGCGACGATGTTGGTGATCTTGATGGCCGGGTTCACGGCGGGGCCAGCAGTGTCCTTGTAGGGGTCGCCGACGGTGTCGCCCGTGACGGACGCCTTGTGCGCGTCCGAGCCCTTGAGGTGCTTCACGCCGTCCTTGTCGACGAAGCCGTCTTCGAAGGACTTCTTGGCGTTGTCCCAGGCGCCGCCGCCCGAGGTCATCGAGATGGCGACGAACAGGCCGTTGACGATCACGCCCAGCAGCATGGCGCCCAAAGCTGCGAAAGCGTCAGCCTTCGAGCCTGAAATCGCCAGAACGCCGAAGTAGGCGACGAACGGGGCCAGCACGGGGAGCAAGGACGGAACGATCATTTCCTTGATCGCCGACTTCGTCAGCATGTCCACGGCGCGCCCGTAATCAGGACGCTGCGTGCCCTGCATGATGCCGGGCATTTCCTTGAACTGGCGACGCACTTCTTCCACCACCGCGCCCGCTGCGCGACCAACCGCCGTCATGGCGATGCCGCCGAACAGGTAGGGGATCATGCCACCGAAGATGAGGCCCGAAACAACGTAGGGGTTCGACAGGTCGAACGAGACCGGACCGACGCCCTTGAAGTATGGAGCCACCGTCGAGCCCGCCTTGTTGGCCTCAGCGATGAAGTAGTTGAGGTCATACGAATACGCCGCAAACAGCACCAGCGCGCCAAGACCCGCCGAACCGATGGCGTAGCCCTTGGTGACAGCCTTCGTGGTGTTGCCGACTGCGTCGAGCGCGTCCGTGGACTGGCGCACTTCCTTCGGCAGGCCAGCCATTTCCGCGATGCCGCCAGCGTTGTCCGTGACCGGACCGAAGGCGTCGAGCGCCACGATCATGCCGGCGATGCCCAGCATCGTCGTGACGGCGATCGCCGTGCCGTAAAGGCCCGCGAGCTGAAAGGTCGAGATAATGCCGCCGATGATGACCAGCGCGGGGAGCGCTGTCGATTCGAGCGATACGGCCAGACCCTGGATGACGTTGGTGCCATGCCCCGTGACCGAGGCCTGCGCGATGGACACCACAGGGCGCTTGCCCGTGGCGGTGTAGTATTCGGTGATGTAGACGATCGCCGCCGTTACAAGGAGACCCACGACGCCGCACAGGAACAGCGCCTTGCCAGTGATCTCAACGCCGTTGGCTTTGCCCATCACGCCCCAGCCGTTCGGCAGGAACTGCGTGGCGAGCGCGAGACCGGCAATCGAAAGCACGCCAGTGACGATGAGGCCCTTGTAGAGAGCGCCCATGATCGAATTGTTGGCGCCGAGCTTCACGAAATAGGTGCCGACGATCGAGGTCACGATGCAGGTCGCGCAAATCATCAGCGGATACATCATGGAGGCGAGGAGCGAAGCGCCCTGCCCGGCGAAGAAGATCGCGCCCAGAACCATGGTGGCGACAACCGTCACCGCATAGGTCTCGAACAAATCGGCGGCCATGCCGGCGCAGTCGCCGACGTTGTCGCCGACGTTGTCGGCGATGGTCGCAGGGTTGCGCGGGTCATCTTCGGGGATGCCGGCTTCCACCTTGCCCACGAGGTCGGCGCCGACGTCCGCGCCCTTCGTGAAGATGCCGCCGCCAAGACGCGCGAAAATGGAGATGAGCGAAGCGCCGAAGCCCAGCGCGACAAGCGCATCAATCACGGTGCGGCTGTTGGGAGCCAGGCCGACAATGCTCGTGAGATACCAGAAAGAGACGGAGACGCCGAGCAAGGCGAGACCGGCCACGAGAAGACCAGTGATGGCGCCCGCCTTGAAGGCGATGTCGAGGCCGCCCGCAAGCGACTGCGTTGCGGCCTGCGCCGTGCGCACGTTGGCGCGCACCGACACGTTCATGCCGATGAAGCCAGCCGCGCCCGAGAGCACCGCGCCGACGAGAAAGCCGATGGCGACGGTCCAGCCCAGCAAAAAGCCAAGGCCGATGAATATGACGACGCCGACGGCGCCGATCGTGATGTACTGGCGGCGAAGATACGCCTGTGCGCCTTCTGCGATCGCGCCTGCGATCTCCTGCATCCGCGCATTGCCGGCGTCGGCTTTCATGAGCGTGGCGTTTGTCACAACGCCGTAAACGACCGACAACAAGCCGGCCAGAATAATCAGATACATCGCCATAGGTTTTTCGCCCTCTCTCGATTCCCGAGATGTTTTACGTTTCGCCCGGACCCGCGACGCTCAATTGTGTCGCTTTCTGGGCGATAGACCGCGTTTCTCTTGCCAGAATCTTTACCATCCCGCAATCGGGCGTTCGGGGCGAGGGGCGGACCGGAGAAATTGCGTTGTCGGCGGCAGCGCCAGCAGGGCGTCCGGCCCCAATTCAAAGACTGGGCCGACGCCACGCCCTGGATTGGCGGCTGAGTTCAAGGCTTCATATACGCGATGATCTGATCCATCTCGTCAGCGCAGCCCATCATCACGGCGACCCGCTGATGCAGGGACGTGGGCTGGACGTCGAGCATAAGCTCACGGCCGTCAAAGGCTTTTCCGCCGGCCTGCTCGACAATCATGCCAAGCGGATTGCCCTCGTACATGAGGCGGAGCTTGCCGGGACGATCGGGCTCGCGCTTGTCCCAGGGATAGAGGAAGACGCCGCCGCGGGTGAGGATGCGGTGGATGTCGGCCACCATGGACCCGGTCCAGCGCATGTTGAAATTGGCGCCCCGGGGGCCGTCTTTCCCGGCCAGACAGTCGGCGATGTAGCGGCGCACTTCCGGCGACCAATGGCGCTCGTTGGAGGCGTTTATGGCGAATTCCCTGTTGCCCGCCGGGATCTTCATGTCGCGATGGGTCAAAATCCACGACCCGACTTCGCGGTCCAGCGTGAAGCCATGCACGCCCGATCCGAAGGTGAGGACCAGCGTAGTCTGCGGGCCATAAAGGGCATAGCCCGCCGCGACCTGCTTGCGGCCCGGCTGCAGAAAATCCGCCTCCGTGACGTCGCGATCCGCCGAGCCGTCTGGGGCCGCCATGATGGAGAAGATCGTTCCGACGCTCAGGTTGACGTCGATATTGCTGGAGCCGTCGAGCGGATCATAGACCAGCAGATATTCGCCGCGCGGGTAGCGGTGGGGAATGGGATGGATCGTCTCCATCTCCTCGGAAGCCAGCGCCGCGAGGTTGCCGCCCCACTCGTTGGCCTCAATGAGATAGTCGTTCGCCAGGACGTCGAGCTTTTTTTGCACCTCGCCCTGCACGTTTTCCTGTTCAAGGCTGCCGAGCACGCCGCCCAGTTCGCCCTTCGTGATCGTGTAGCTGATCGCCTTGCAGGCGCGTGCGATAACCTCGATCAGTAGACGCAGCTGCGGGGGAAGATTGCCGCACTCGCGCTGCTGTTCAATCAAGAAACGGGTCAATGAGACACGGGGCACAATCCGACTCCATCTGAAATTGGTTTGGTGGACTGTAAACTTCCCGCGCGGCGAAGGACAGTTCCGGCAGCAATGTAGCGCGCAGATATGTCAGGATGCTTTAAGTCTTCTGAACGCCTAGCGCGCCAGACGTGGGGCCGGCCCCATGGCGCCCGACGCCACCAGCGCCACCAGAGCGACAGCGATGGGGGGAAAAGCGACCCAGTTGACCATGTCCCACCCCGAATAGGCGAGGATCTGCCCGGACGAGAAGGACGCGACCGCCATCGTGCCGAACACCAAAAAGTCGTTGAAGGCCTGAACGCGGTTGCGCTCCTCCGGCCGGTGCGTTTCAACAACCATGGACGAGGCTCCGATAAAGCCGAAATTCCATCCTACCCCAAGAAAGATCAGGCTGATCCAGAAGTGCCACACCGTGATGCCCATCAGGCCAACGATCGCGGCGACAGCGGTCAGCCCAAGGCCCGCCGCCACGACCCGCCCTGCCCCGAACTTCTGCATCAGCGAGCCCGTCCAGAAACTGGGAAGGAACATCGCCACCACATGCCACTGGATGCCCCAGTTCGCATCCGACAAAGCGTGCCCGCACATGCGCATGGCGAGCGGCGCGGAGGTCATTGAGAGGTTCATCAGCGCGTATGACACCATGGCGCACAGGGCTGCCGTGATGAACTTTGGCTGCGCGGCGATCTCCAGCAACGGCCTGCCTGTAGTGGCGGCGGCTGTGGTTGCGGCGTTAGGCTTTGGCAGATTCGTGGTCGACAAGACCGCCATGCAAAGCATCGCGATGAGGCCCTGCATGAAGAAACTGACCATGAACAGATAAGGCTGCCATATATCCATGGTCCAGTTGACCATCTGCGGCCCAAGCACGCCCGAAAAAACGCCGCCCGCCATGACCCATGACAGCGCCTTGGGGCGAAACGCAGGGCTGGCCGAATCCGTCGCTGCAAAGCGGAACGTGTGCGCGACCGCCTGATAGAAACCGGCAATGAAGGTCGCCAGACAGAACAGCGCAAAAGAGCCTGCATAAATCGCCAGCGAGCCGATCAGGCCGCCGACAAAGCCGCAGGACGTGCCCACATAAAATGCGGCCTTGCGGCCCCTCGCCTGCGCGATCCAGCCCGCGGGGAACGTGCCCATCGCCGTTCCGATCACGAACACGGTCACAGGGATCGTGGCGTATTGCGGCGCGGGCCCAAGGATGGAGCCGACGATGGCGCCCGTCGTCATGATGACCGTTGAATTCGCGCCCGCCAACGCTTGCGCAGCGGCAAGCTTCAGCACATTGGCGCGTGCGGCTCGATCATCATAAGCAGGCGCCTCGGCGGCAGTCGTCATCGTGCGGCTCCATTATCAGAGGCCTCTGATATGCCGTAGTGGCATATGCTGCATAGTCTTGCCTGTCACGCGAGACGGGCTTGTTCTGGATCAAGGCCATGGCGCGGGTTACAGCCGATGAACGATACCATGGAGGTTTCCCATGACCGATGCGCGGACCGATGAAGACGCTGATGTCGCTACGGCGCCGCAGGACGAAGAGGTGAAGGCGCGACAGATCATCGAGAACTCGCTCGAACCGGCGCTGCGCTGCTTTTACGCCAGGGTGAAAACCGACGACCTGATCGGCCCCGTGTTTGCGCGCACCGTGCACGACTGGGACGCGCATATCCAGATCATGGTGGACTACTGGTCGAGGGCGCTGCTCGGCTCGGAGCGCTATCAGGGCCAGCCGTTTGCGCCTCATGTGCCGCTCAAAATCGGTCAGGCGCACTTCGACCGCTGGCTCGTTCTCTGGAGCGAGGCGGCGCACGAGACCATGCCGTACGGACTCGCCGAGCACGTTTCGAAAATGGCCGGGAATATGAGCCATTGCTGGGGTCGCGCGCTGGAATCCATGCTCACGCAGCAAACGCCCTGAGGCGAATCCATCTGTCCCCCTCACGCGATTCGCCCTAAAACAAGGGCAGTGACCGGAGGACGGGTGTGAACATCGACGCTAAAGCGCTGGCGCTGCGGGCGGGTGAGCTTCTGGAGGAGGTGCGCGCGAGCCGCCCTCTCGTGCAGAACATCACGAACTTTGTGTCGATGGATATCGCTGCAAACGCGCTTCTCGCGCTCGGCGCCTCGCCCGCAATGATCCACGCGCCGGAGGAGACAGACGAATTCATCGCCATCGCCGATGCGCTGGTCGTCAACATCGGCACGCTTTCGGGGCCCTCAGCCATCAGCATGGACAAGGCGGCGTCGGCCGCGCGCATGCACGGCAAGCCGTGGCTACTTGATCCTGTGGCGGCGGGACTTCTCACATTTCGCGATGATACGATCCGCAAACTTCTGCGCCATCGCCCCGCTATCATTCGCGGCAACGCGTCGGAGATCATGGCGGTGGCCCGTATCGCGGGGCTCACGCAAGATACAGCAACGCCTCATGGCGTGGACAATCGGCATCAGGCCAGCGAGGCCGAGGCGCTTGCCGTAAAACTCGCGCGCCATTGCTTTTGCGCGGTCGTGGCCACGGGCGCCGTCGACGTTGTGACCGACGGAAAGTTAGTCGTTCGGCTGGGCAATGGCTCGCCGCTGGCGCCGCGCGTCACCGCGCTTGGCTGCTCCATGTCGAGCGTCATGGCCGCATACCTCGCACTGGCGGGGCCGCTCGATGCAGCGCTAGGAGCAACGATCCTTTACGGCGTGGTGGGCGACATCGCGGGCGAGATGGCGCAAGGCCCCGCCTCATTCCGCACGGCTTTTCTCGACACGCTATTTTCAATTCGTGCGAGCGACCTCGCTTCGCGCATCAAGGTGATTTCATGAACCGCGATCCGTCCATATATCGTATTTGTCTCGTGACAGACCGCGAACTGTCAGGAGGCCGCTCGCTTATCGACGTGGTGGGCGCCGCCTTGCAAGGCGGTGTGACGATGGTGCAATTGCGCGAGAAGACCGCGACGACGCGAGAGTTTCTGGAGGAAGCACTTGCGCTGAAGGCTCTTCTTGCGCCTCACAATGTGCCGCTCATCATCAACGACCGCGTCGATATTGCGCTCGCTGTCGATGCGGAAGGCATCCACGTCGGGCAGAAAGATATGCCTGTGGCGCAGGTGCGCGCGCTTGCGCCGGGACGTATCATTGGGCTCTCGATCACCAACGCGACGCAGATGACGGGCGCCGATACGCATCTGTGTGATTATCTGGGGGTGGGGCCGCTCTATGCGCAGCAAACAAAGCCGGATGCTTCAACGCCGCTTGGCGTGGAGGGCTTTGCAAAGCTGCGCGCCATGACCGACAAGCCAATCATCGCGATTGGCGGACTGAAGGCCGATAACAGCGCGCCCGTGCTCGCCGCAGGCGCAGATGGGCTGGCCATTGTCTCGGGCATCGTTTCGGCTGCGGACCCGAAAGCGGCTGCAGCGCAGTTCGCGGCGCTATTTCAAAAATGAGAATATGAGCCGCGCGCGAACTTTCTCTGCGCGCCGGCCGCGTCGAGAAAGACCGCGCCAAGATGGGCGTATTCGTTCGCCTGCCCGATGCGCGCGACCGCGACGCCAGCGGCTCGCGCTGCAGCTTCAAAAGAGGCGGCCTTGAGCGGCGGCACCGCGCAGAGAATTTCGTAATCATCGCCGCCCGTGATCGCCGTATCAAACAGCGCAGGCTCGAGCCGCATGGCGGCGCGCACAGCGTCCGACAATGGAACGCGCGACAACTCGATGCGTGCGCCAACGCCAGACGCGCGAACCATCTTTGAAAGATCGCCCACCAGACCGTCGGACACATCCATTGCGCCCGATGCGTGATCGCGCACCACCTGGCTGATCGCCAGACGCGGCTGCGGAAACATGAAGCGGCCCAAAAGATAATCGTGCGAGGCGTCCGACAGCCGCTCGATCCACGGCGCCTGGCGCAGCCTGACCTGAAGGCCGAGCGCCGCGTCACCGATGAAGCCGGACACGTAAATAAGATCGCCCCCACGGGCGCCAGTGCGCGGCACGAGTTGGCCCGTTGGCACGGCGCCAAACGCGGTGATCGAGATCGACAGCGGACCCGGAGTGCGCACCGTATCACCGCCGAGCAACGGGCAACGCCAACGCGCCGCATCATCGCCCAGCGTGACTGCGAATGCTTCGATCCACGCCCGCGTCACATCGGCAGGCAGCGCAAGCGTCATGACGAAGCCGAGGGGATCGGCGCCTTTTGCGGCAAGATCGGAGACGTTTACGCGCAGCGCCTTGCGGGCAATTGCCTCAGGGCCATCATCAGGCAAAAAATGAACGCCGGAGACGACCGCATCCGCAGTCACCACAAGGTCGCATCCCTCTGGCGGCGTGAAACACGCGACGTCGTCCTTTAAGCCCAAAGCGCCGGGCCCGGCAATCGGCGCGAACACCGTTGCGATCAGATCGTCTTCAGACATTGGGCCGGTCATCACGACGTCCCCTTCTGAGTGATCGCGCCTTACACCCGCGGCGCGAATTCAACCGCGCGAATATTGCGCCCAAGCTTATCAAGAACGGCGTTGATCATGCCGACTTCGTCAGCGCCGAGAAAGGCGGCTGCGACATCGACATATTCCTTGATGACAACGCGCGCAGGGACGTCGCCCCTGCCCTTCAGCTCGTAGACGCCGGCGCGCATGACAGCGCGCATCACGGCCTCAACGCGGCGCAGAGGCCAGCCTTCCTGAAGCATCGCGTCGGTCTGCCGGTCAATCGCAACCTGATCGGACAGAACGCCCTTCACAACATCGCGGAAGAGATCAATGTCCGCTTCTTCATATTGCTCGCCCTCGACCTCGTTGCCGATCCAGTGCGTCTCAAACTCCGCGAGAATTTCGTTGAGGCCCTTGCCTGCAACTTCCATCTGATAGAGCGCCTGCACGGCGGCCAGCCTTGCAGCGGAACGGTTTCGCGCGGCCATCAGTCCAGCCCCGCCAGCTTGCGCAAATGATACAGCGTGATCGCTGCGCGCGCTGCGTCGCCGCCCTTGTCGCCCTGCGCGGGATCAGCGCGCACAACAGCCTGCGCCTCGTTCTCCACGGTAAGGATGCCGTTGCCAACAGGCAGCATGTCGTGAACCGTCAAGTCCATCAGCGCCCGCGAGCTTTCGCCTGCGACAATTTCGAAATGATAGGTTTCGCCGCGAATGACGCAGCCCAGCGCAATTGCGCCGGCGTAATTGCCATGAGTGGTCAGAATTTTGATCGCGCCGGGGATTTCGAGCGCGCCTGGCACATTCACGACGTCCCACGTTGCGCCCACCGCGTCCAGCGCACGGGCCACGCCCTTGAGCAGCAGATCGCCGATTCCATAGTAATAGCGCGCCTCGACGATGAGGAATTTCGCGCCTTCCACAGATGGCAGAGCTTTAAGTTCGCGGCGCGCTTCGGCCATGATGTGTCCTGAGGTCATTGTCGCAAGCCATGCCGCGACCAGACCGTCTCAATAAAGAGGCAGGCGGTGAGGCGCAACCCTCAGGCGGACGCAGCCCCGGCGACTTCGCGCGCCTCGACCAGCCGCCCGGCGTAGCGCGCCATCAGATCGGCCTCGATATTGAGTTTGTCGCCGGCTGTGCGCAGGCCCCACGTCGTCACTTTTAGCGTGTGGGGGATAAGAAGGATGGAAAAGTCGTCCCTGTCGACCGTGTTGACTGTGAGCGACGTTCCGTCAAGGCAGACCGAGCCCTTCGCGGCGATGAACCGGGCGATGGCGTGGGGCGCGCGGATATCGAAACGGGCCATGCCGTCGAACGCTGTGACGTCGAGGATTGTAGCAAGCCCGTCGACGTGCCCGGTTACGATGTGGCCGCCAAGTTCGTCGCCAATCTTGAGCGAGCGTTCGAGATTGACCTTGGTTCCCGGCGCCCACGTCCCCACTGTCGTCAGCGCGAGCGTTTCAGCGGCGGCGTCTATGTCAAACCAGTTGCGGCCGTCGGCGACGCCCTTGTCCACCACCGTGAGACAGGGACCACTGCACGCGATGGACGCCCCCATGTCGACGCCGTTCACATCAAAGGAGCAGGCGATGCGGATGCGATTGAGTTGTCCGCGTTGCTCAACGCTCACGATTTCGCCAACGTCGATGACGATGCCGGTAAACATTCACTCGATCCTTTCGTAGCGGCGCATGCGATCCGCGCCGAGGCGCGCGTCCTCGACAAGGCGGAAGCTTTCACCCGCTTCGAGTTTCGCGCGCGCAGAAATGCTAAGCGATGGCGCCCCAGCACGCCCGAGCGGACGCTCGTTCGTAAAGAGAACCACATCATCGACCAGACCACTTTCAATGAGCCCGCTGGCTACCGATGGCCCGCCTTCGCTGAACACGCGCGTCAGTCCGCGTTCGGAGAGAAGTCGCAGCGCCGCAAGCAGATCCAGCTTGCCGTCAGCGCCCACTCTGCAGTGGACGACCTGCACGCCGTGGGATTCAAGTTCGGCCTGCGCCTCAGCAGGCGCCCGCGGCCCGCAGACAACCAGCACTGGCACATCACGCGCAGTCTCCGCCAGACGCGAGCGTGGCGACATCCGCAATTCGGTGTCGAGCACAACACGCAGCGGGCGGCGATTTTCAAAGCCCGGCAAGCGCACTGTCATCAGCGGATCATCGGTGCGGGCGGTGCCGGCGCCTATCATGATCGCGTCGTGCATGGCGCGCATCACGTGCACGCTGTTGTTGGCGGCAAGTCCAGTAATGGCGAGGCGCGGATCGTGCGGTCCACCGGCGGCAAAGCCATCCGCTGTCTCAGCGAGCTTCAGCGTCACCATGGGGCGCTTTTCTGAAACGCGCAGAATATGGCCGAGATTGGCGCGGCGCCCTTCCTGGTTGCAAACGCCTTCGACAACCTCGATGCCCGCATCGCGCAGCATCTTGTGGCCCCGACCCGCAACGCGCAGATCCGGGTCCTGACACGCAGAGACAACGCGCGTGATGCCCGCCGATATGATCGTCTGCGCGCATGGCGGCGTGCGGCCAAAATGGCTGCAAGGCTCAAGGCTCACGTAAATCGTTGCGCCGCGCGCCTTGTCGCCCGCATCCATGATGGCGACAGTTTCAGCGTGGGGCCGCCCGCCCGGCCGCGTGGAGCCGCGTCCGACGATGACGCCGTCCCGCACGACCAGCGAACCAACGGACGGATTGGGAGATGTGGAGCCCTGCCAGCGGCGGCCCAACGCAATGGCGGCTCGCATGAAGCGCTCGTCCTCGTCACGCAAACGCTCTGCGTCTGCGTTCTGCGCCGAGGCTTCAGACGCAGTCATGGCTCGTCCACGCGGGGGCGAGCCTCGGCTTCCTCTGGCGCATCTTCGTTCAGTTGTTCAATCAACGTTTCAAAATCGCGCGCTTCACGGAAATTGCGATACACGGAGGCGAAGCGCACATAGGCGACACTGTCGAGGGAGCGGAGCCCCTCCATCACAAGCTCGCCAATGCGGTCGCTCTGGATTTCGCTCTCGCCCTGGCTTTCAAGCTGGCGAACGATGCCCGTCACCATCCGCTCGATGCGGTCGTTATCGACGGGGCGCTTGCGCAGCGCAATTTCAAACGAGCGCGCAAGCTTGTCGCGGTCGAACGGCATGCGCCGACCGGATTTTTTGACAACGACGAGTTCGCGCAATTGCACGCGCTCGAAGGTGGTGAAGCGCCCTGCGCAGCCCGAGCACACACGACGACGGCGAATGGCGGAGGAGTCCTCCGTCGGCCGCGAGTCTTTCACCTGCGTATCGAGACTGCCGCAATAGGGACAGCGCATTACGTTCCTTCGTGATCAAACCGACCGGATGCATGTTTCTGGATACAATTCCCGGATCACATCCCTGCTCCGGCCGCCGTCGCATCCCGCATCAGTAAATCGGGAAACGCTTCGTCAGCTCGCTCACCCGGGCGCGAACCGATGCTTCCACAGCCGCATTGCCAGCTTCGCCGTTTGCCGCAAGACCGTCCAGCGTTTCCGCAACCAGTTCGCCAACCAGGCGAAATTCAGCAACGCCAAATCCACGTGAGGTGGCTGCAGGCGTGCCAAGGCGCACACCCGATGTGACGAACGGCTTTTCCGGATCGAACGGCACGCCGTTCTTGTTGCAGGTGATGTGCGCGCGACCAAGCGAGGCTTCCGCAGCTTTGCCGGTAATCTTCCTGGAGCGCAGATCGACGAGCATCAGGTGATTGTCCGTGCCGCCGGTGACGATGGCGTATCCCTTGCCGATCAACGTATCGGCCAGCGCCTTGGCGTTGGCGACAATCGCGTGCGCATAGACCTTGAAATCTGGACGCAGCGCCTCGCCGAACGCCACCGCCTTGGCGGCGATAACATGCATCAGCGGGCCACCCTGCAGGCCAGGGAAAATCGCCGAGTTAAACTTCTTGGCGAGGTCCTCGTCGTTGGAAAGGATCACGCCGCCGCGTGGGCCGCGCAGCGTCTTGTGCGTCGTGGACGTGACAACGTGGGCGTGGGGGAATGGCGAAGGATGCGCGCCGCCCGCCACCAGACCGGCGAAATGCGCCATGTCGACGAGGAAGTAAGCGCCCACGGCGTCAGCGATGGCGCGGAAACGGGCAATGTCCCAGTGGCGGGCATAGGCCGAGCCGCCCGCGATGATGAGCTTGGGCTTGTGTTCGAGCGCGAGAGCCTCGACGGCGTCCATGTCAATGCGAAGCGTCTCCCGGTCGACGCCGTAGGAAATCGGTTTGAACCACTTGCCTGACATGTTGACCGGCGAGCCGTGTGTCAGGTGACCGCCAGCGGCAAGGTCCAGGCCCATGAACGTATCGCCCGGCTGCAGCAGCGCGAGGAATACAGCCTGATTGGCCTGGCTGCCGGAGTTGGGCTGCACATTGGCGTATTTGCAGCCAATCAAGCGTGTGATGCGCTCAATGGCGAGCGTTTCGGCGATGTCGACGAACTGGCAGCCGCCATAATAGCGGCGGCCCGGATAGCCTTCCGCGTACTTGTTCGTCATCACCGAGCCCTGCGCCTCGAGCACGGCGCGCGAGACGATGTTCTCGGATGCGATCAACTCGATCTCGTCGCGTTGGCGACCGAGTTCAAGTTCCACGGCGCGAGCGATCTCTGGGTCAGCCTCGGCAAGGCTGGCGGCGAAGAAGGAGTTGGAATGGACCGCGTGAGCGGCTGCTGTCTGGGTCATCATCGTCTCTGCTGTGCGGGGCGGCTTCCAGAGGGAATCGCCCCTGGCTGGCGCGGACGGAAACCTTTCCGTCAATTAGAGCCTTCCCGCCGTTGCGTCTAGCCAACGGTAGGCCGCATGCGACGCTCGGTAGCGAAATAGCAAAGCGCCCGCCTGGCGATGCCGGACGGGCGCTCTCAAATCGGGGAGGCTGGGTCAGCGAGACGGCGGCAGCAGATCGTCGTCAGCGGAACCGGAAGCCACAACGGCGGGGCCTGCCCCGCCAAAGCCGTCGCGGCGATAAATGTCCTCGCGGAATTGCACGACGTTATCCGACGCCCAGGCCGTCACGTAGACCCAATACACGTTGACCGCAGGCTGAAGGCGAACGTCGACGCGCTGGCCGCCGCGAATCACTTCGTCGATCCGGTCACGGTTCCAGTCGCCATTGTCCTTGAGCAGCCAGTTCACGAAGTCGCGCACGTTCTGCACGCGCACGCAGCCAGACGATACGAAACGATAATCGTCACCGAAGATGCCCTTGGCCGGCGTGTCATGCATGTAAACGCCGTGGGGATTGGCGATGTCGATGCGCACGAAACCGAGCGAGTTGACGTCGCCGCCCGGGTCCTGCCGGAACATGTAATTGGTGGCTTCCATCGAGTTCCAGTTCACCTGGGCCGGCGGAATTTCCTGACCCGCGCGCGTAAAGATGCGGATCTTGTTTTCTGTCAGATAATTGGGATCTTTCTGCATCTTGGGGATCAAATCCTTGCGGATGATCGATGCAGGAACGGTCCAGAATGGGTTGAAATTCACCGCCGTCGCGCGCGCCTGCATAACGGGCGACTGACGGTCGATCTTGCCGACGCCAGCCGTGTGATGGGTGACGATTTGTCCATTTTCAACCGTCTCGATGGCGGCGGCCGGGATGTTCATCGTCACATGGCGCGCGCCGAGGTTGCCGGCGAAGGCGCGCAGACGAACCAAATTGAGCTCAAGCTGGCGCAGACGCTCCTGCACCGGCACGTTAAGCGCCTGATACGTCTGCTTGGCTACGATGCCCGTGGCATTGATGCCGTGGCGTGTCTGAAAGCGGCGAACGCCCGCCTCGACAAACGAATCAAAGGTCGGCGAGGCGCTCGCGCCTGCGTCGAGGTCACCTGTATAAATCAGCCTCTGACGAAGCGCCGCGACCGTCGGGCCGCGCACGCCCAGCTTAAGGGTCGCGCCGCCGGGCACTTCGCGCCAACCGCCCTGGGCGGCCATGCGACGATATTCCGCAATCGCAATTTCTGTGTTCTGGACGCTCTGCGACGAGAGCAGCGGAGTTACTGCGCGTGGCACGCGCAAACGGCCGTCGGTGTCAAAGCGCTGGCCCCACTCGGCCTGATTGCCGAAAAGGGCTTCCTGCGCGAGGGCCGGCGCGGCGGCTACGCCGCCAAACCCGAGCGCCAAGCCTCTTGCGAAAGCCCGGCGAGAAATCGGTTTGGTAATTCCGGTCACATTCAGCTCCAGTCGTCGTGGCGTCGTCCCGTGCGAGACACTTTCGGCGGGGCTCCTGATCAAAGCCGCCGCCATTCAAAACCATGCCCTCCACACCGTTCACCAATGGTAAACGAAGCCTTGAGGACGCATAACATCATTGTGCGTAAGAGAGAACGAACAGCGCGGCCAATTTGTGGCGGCGCGCCGCTCACACAACCGTGACGAATGCTGCAACGCAAAAAAGGGACGCTGTGCGCCCCTTTTGCAACATCTAACGATGGAAAAGCCCGCGTCTCAGAGCTTGTAGCGGATCTGGTCAGTCCAGAAGCGCTCCAGACGACCCAAGGCGTTGTTCACGCGTTCGAAATCTTCAGCCGGGATGCCGCCGATTTGCTCGACTGTGTTGACGTGCTTCTCGTACACGGCGGACACCGCCTCGTGAATCTGTTTGCCCTTGGGCGTCAGGCTGATGCGAACGGCCCGGCGGTCAACGCGCGAGCGGGCGTGATGGAGGTAGCCCATCTCAACCAGCTTCTTGACGTTATAGGAGACGTTCGAGCCGAGGTAGTAACCGCGGGTGCGCAGCTCGCCGGCGGTCAATTCCTTGTCGCCGATGTTGTACAGAAGCAGCGCCTGAACGGCGTTGATTTCCGTGCGGCCCTTGCGGTCGAACTCGTCCTTGATCACATCGAGCAGGCGGCGGTGCAAACGCTCAACCAGCGTCAGCGCCTCCAGATAGACGGGACGCACTGCGTCGAGCTTGTCGTTGCGCACCGCGTTGGCTTCCATCTTTGTCACCGTGTTCATTGTACTCACCCCGTGTCGCCCTTGGCTCTTCGGCCGTCTTGTAGGGTCAACTTACCGACGCCAGATAAAAGCCAGTTTAAGCAACACGATGAATCCCGCATTTACCTTCGTAATCGCCAGCGCGGTGAATAAATGCTTGATAGAAAGGCGTAAACTTTCATTCACCAAGCGGTGGCGCAGCTGTTTAGCATGCTCCGGCGCAGCGCCTTTTATGGACGCTTGCGCAGCTCACCTAAGGACGCTCGCGCAGCCAGTTTAAGGACGCTCGCGCTCTTGCGCAGCGAGCCAGGTGAGCACGAAGTAAAGCGCGATCATGAGCACGTAAGTCGCCACCATGACGGGGCCGCGCGCAAAGCCGCCGCCCACGAACGCGCCCGCCATCAGCTCGCCCGCAGCCGTCGCCAGCCACAGCGCCCCGCCCCAAGGCGCCACAAGCCAAAGCCCGACCGCAGCCACAAGATCAGCTACAGCGAACGACGCCGTGGTGACGGATATCTGGAACGGCAGAGCTTCAAACGGAACGTCGTGCGGACTGAGAATCGCCGCCCAATGCAATACGCCGAATGACAACCACACCACGGCCAGTATGCGCATGTAGACGACAAGCATGACGCCCCAGCGCGTCGCCGCGCGGCGCTTGCGCTCGGCCTCCGGCCCGACGAGGATGACCTCGTTGTCGAAACCGTCCGGTTTATGGATGTCTCGCAAAGTCATGAAACGGGCGGGGGCCTTGTTGTTTTGCGGGTGACGTAGGTTGCCGACTTTTCTGTCCGGTCATGCTATCGAGCGTTGGAATACAGGAGTGTCGGAAACATGGCGAGTCTTGACCTTACGCACCGGCCCCGGCGTCTGCGGCAATCTGAATGGACCCGGCGACTTGTGCGCGAGAATGTCCTGACGACCAATGACCTGATCTGGCCGATTTTCATCATCGATGGGGAAAACCGGCGCGAGCCTGTGGGCGCCATGCCCGGCGTCGAGCGCCTCACTGTGGACGAGGCTGCGAAGGAAGCTGTCCGCGCGCAGGAGCTTGGCATCCCTGCACTGGCGCTGTTTCCCAACACCGATGCGTCGCTGCGCGATGAAACCGGCAAGGAAGCCTTCAACGAAAACAACCTCGTCTGCCGCGCCTGCCGCGCCATCGCCAAAGCCGTGCCCGAGATCGGCATCATGACCGATGTGGCGCTGGACCCCTACACCAGCCACGGCCACGACGGCCTGATGCGCGGCGAGGAGATCATCAACGACGAGACCGTCGAAGCGCTGGTGAAGCAGGCGCTGAATCAGGCGCGGGCGGGCTGCCACATCGTTGCGCCGTCAGACATGATGGACGGTCGCATTGGCGCCATCCGGCAAGCGCTGGACGCCAACGGTTTTGAGGGCGTGCAGATTATGTCCTACGCGGCCAAATATGCGTCCGCATTCTACGGGCCCTTCCGCGAGGCGGTGGGCTCCGGCGGTTTTTTGCGCGGCGACAAGCGCACCTATCAGATGGATGCCGCCAACTCGGACGAGGCGCTGCGCGAAGTGGCGCTGGATCTCGAACAGGGCGCGGACATGGTTATGGTGAAACCTGGCATGCCCTATCTCGACATCTGCCGCCGCGTGAAGGACGAGTTCGGCGCGCCAACGTTCGCCTATCAAGTTTCAGGCGAATACTCGATGATCATGGCTGCGGTTGAGCGCGGCTGGCTGGATCGCGACAAAGCGATGATTGAAAGCCTCATAGCGTTCAAACGCGCGGGCTGCGATGGCATTCTCACCTATTTCGCGCCATTTGTGGCGGAGAAGCTGCAAAAGGGCGCGTAACGCATATCAGCCAGTGAGGCGGCGCAACTGATTGCGCGTCGCATCACGCAAATTGCCCCAGCCGCTTTCCACGCGTTCCCAATTGACAAACGTCCCGCCGGGGTTGCCGATGTTTTGACGGTCGACGATCCATGCGCCGCCAATGGTCAACGCAGCGCCGACAATCATTCCAAACAGCAAGCGCATTGCTAACTCCAGCTTCTGGTGAGCGAGCGACAACGCAGCAGTGCGCGGATGGTTCAGCACGCTCCGCGAATCGCTTTCGCTTACTCTGACGCTTCGGAGCGTAGCGCACCAGCCTTGCGTGTCGGCTTCTCTGGCCTGCGGGGGCGCCGAATGCGTCACTCCATGAACTTTTCTTCAGTCCGCCCGCGTAAACGTCCACTCAGGCTTTGCGCTGCGGATCATCAGCATTTCGGCGACGTTCTGCATGGTCAGCAGACCCACCACGGCGCCATCTTCATCCACCACGCTGATTGCTGGCGCGCGCAGGCGGTTCATTTCGCGCACGCCATCATCAAGCTTGTCGCGCTGGCGAACGCTGGGCGGGGCCTCTTTCAGCGCCTCTGTGATGGGCGCGGAATCACCCGACGCCCGCAGCGCGGCGATGAGCGCATCGCGCGTGAGAAGCCCCACTGGCTTGCGGAAAGCGTCCACAACGGGAAATTCGTGCTGGCCTGTTGCGAGCAGAATGTTTACGGCGTCGCCAATCGTGGCGTCCATCGGGACCACGGCGAAGCGCGTCTCCATCGCATCGGCGACATGCAGGCCGCTTGTCATATTTTCCAGCGTGCCGGACTGCGCTTCGGCAGACGCAGCGAGGTAGATGAAAATCGCGACAAAGACGAGCAGCGGCGCGCCATTGACGAGGCCCAGAAAGCCGAAGATGAAGGCCATCGCCTGACCGATGCGCGCGGAAATCTGCAACGCCCGGTTCTTGTCCATCCGCATCGCGAGCACGGCGTTCAACACGCGTCCGCCATCCATCGGGAAAGCAGGAATGAGGTTGAACACAAAGAGCACGACGTTGGCCGCAGCGAGGCGCGCAACGAGGCTGACGTTGGGATCTTCAACGCGGCTCATGCCGCGCGCAACGCTGTCCGCTTCAGCCGAGATTGCGAGCCAGAGCAGCAGAACGGCGGCGATGACGACATTGACCGCCGGGCCAGCGATGGCGACGAGCAATTGTTCGCGCGGCTTATCCGGCATGCGCTCCAGCGCTGCGACGCCGCCAATGGGCAATAGCGTGACGTCCGGCGTCGCAATGCCAAATCGGCGCGCCATGGCAATGTGGCCAAACTCATGGGCGAGCACGCAAGCGAACAGCAGCACGATGAACACGACACCGCTGACCGCCGCTTGCGAGCCGCCGCTCTGAAAAGCGGAAAAGCCGATCCACGCGAGCAGCAGCAGGAACGTGACGTGAATGCGAACCGCCGTGCCGGCGATGCTTCCGAGCGTGAGCGACCATGGCATGGGCTAATCCTGCAAGCGGCTGATGAGATCGGCGCCAAACAACGTGCGCCGCCTCTTGCTTATGTGGGGGCCCGCAGCTGTGAAGCAAAGGCTTGTCGCTTGCTTGTGAAGCAAAGGCTTGTCGCTTGCTTGTGATGGCCTTCAGCGAATAGGCGCATCGAGCAGCGGCGTATCCTCCGCGACCGGAAAGCTGAAGTGCCACCACTCGGGCGGATAAACCCTAAAGCCCCGCGCCTCCATCAGCCTGCGCAGCAGAGCGCGGTTGGCCTGCGCAACCGGCGTCACGGCGGGGCACTCTATCGCCGAAAGATCATCGAAAAAATCGAAGCCAGCTCCAAAATCGAGCAGCGCACCGCTTGCGTCCATAAGGCCAAGATCAACCGCCGATCCGCGCGAATGAGACGAGCGCCCGGACAGAAACCCGCGCGCAAATAGGTCAAGCTTGTTGATGTTGGGGTGGTACGCTGCGCGCAGTGCGGCCCCCTCGCGGGAGGCGTTTGGCGTTTTGGACCACGACAGGAAATGGTCGCTCGCCCGCTGGGGACGGTAGCCATCCCAGACGATGATCTGCAGCCCATCGCGCGCAGCGTCCTGCGCGACGGCCGCCAGCGCCTGCGCCACGCGAGCCAGCAGCCAGCAATCAGCCGCGTCGTACCCGGGAACCGGGGCCCCGGTGAAATTGTCCGGCCCTGCATAGCGGATGTCCTGCACGATAGCGGGAGCCACGTCGCACAGACGCACGAAACCTGCGGGCAGCCGCAAGCTGGGTGGGGCGTTCACTGGCGAGTTCTCATCAATTGCGTGACCTGCGCCACTTGCAGCACGGGGCGCCGGGGGCCACATTCTGCATCGAGCGCCCCTCTGGCGCCCGGAGCTGACGCCATGTCCATGCCAAGCCACGCGCCCAGCCACAGTGTTCCGCTCGGGGACTTGCCCGCCCGCGCGCTGGAAGGCGTGCGCACGCGGCGCACGCTCGCGATCCTGTTCGATCTGATGTTCGTGACGATCATCGTGGCCATCGCCTTCATGCTGCTGCTGGTGCTGGGCGTGCTCACGTTCGGCCTGTCGTGGCTCGCCATTCCGTTTTTGTATCCGGTGGTTGCGCTGTTTTACAACGGCATGACGATTTCCGGCCCCAACATGGCGACGCCCGGCATGCGCATGATGGACCTTGAGATGCGGCTGACGGACGGGCATCGCGTGCCGTTCATCTATGCTGCGGTGCACGCCGTGCTGTTCTACCTGTCATGGACGTTACTGACGCCATTCGTCCTGCTGGCGTCACTGGTGTTGCGCAACAAACGATGCCTGCATGACATGCTGGCCGGCGTGGTCGTAACGCGACGGGCGGCGCGCTGAGCGCCCCTTGTTTATGGTCCTTGAGGTCGGCGCGCCGAGTGCTATTCTGGCGCTTGAATTCGTAGCGCCCCGGAGAATTAGAGCGTGACGAGCGAACCGCGCGACGCGCCGCAATTCTATCTGACCTCGCCCTCCCCTTGCCCCTACCTGCCGGGCAAGGAAGAGCGAAAGGTTTTCACGCATCTCGTGGGGCGGCGCGCCACCTCGCTGAACAATACGCTGACAGAAAGCGGCTTCCGCCGCTCGCAAACGATCGCCTACAGGCCCGCCTGCGAGGACTGCCGCGCCTGCGTTTCCGTTCGCGTGCTGGTCAACGAGTTCTACATCAGCCGCAATATGCGCCGCGTGCTCGACGCCAATGCCGATCTGCTGGGCGAAACCCTGCCCGCGCGGCCAACCTCGGAGCAATACTCGCTCTTTCGCCACTACCTCGACTCGCGCCACCATGACGGCGGGATGGCCGACATGAACGTGCTCGATTACACCATGATGATCGAGGACAGCCACGTTGAAACGCGCATTGTAGAGTATCGCCGCCGGGGTCCGGACACCGCCATCAATGGCCGGGGCGTCGGCCCCTTGCAGGCCATGTGCCTTACGGACGTTCTGGCTGACGGGCTGTCGATGGTCTATTCGTTCTACGATCCCGCCAAGGCGGCGGAGCGGTCGCTGGGCACGTTCATGATCCTCGATCACATCGCGCGCGCAAAGAAGCTGGGCCTGCCCCACCTCTATCTTGGCTACTGGGTCGAGGGTTCACGCAAGATGGCCTACAAGGCCCGCTTCACGCCCCAGCAACGCCTTGGTCTCGATGGCTGGAACAGCTACGGGCGCTGAGGCTTTTTTGTTTTCGCCATGTCCTCACGCCGCCTTTTGCGGGCGGATTCGATGTAAGCGCGCAGGCCGTATTCGTCCTCTTCTTCGTAATAGATGTCGTCGATACGCCAGCCCTGTTTGACGCGGCGCATGAGATATCGAAACGTTCGCTTTTCGCCGAAGGCTTCAGACGTCACCGCGATGAGCGCCTCGCGCTCGGCAATCGTGATGGGATTGGAACCCAGATATGTCAGCTTGTCCGGCTCATCCTGCGCGTTGAGGATCGTGTCCAAATCAACACCCCAGGACAGTTCGTCGCCCGCTTCCTTCTGCGTGCGGAAATAGAGCGCAGCAAGTTCATCGGTAAAATAGGCGCGGATGAAACGGCTCTGGCTGTAGCGCTTTTGAGCGATGGCGCGCGACAGGTCGTGGTAGAAGCGCTGCATCATCCCGCCTGCGCCCACATACACGCCCATGGGGTCGGGCGCGTTGGGATTTTGCGCCAGCGCCGCGCGCGGCAGGGTTATGGCGGCAAGTGCGCCTAGCAGTAGAATGCGGCGTGATGGCATGGGAACGTCCTTTTCCATTTCCCAAAGAAACCCCTCATCCGACCTCCGCTTCGCGGAGGCCGGATGAGGGGCCCTGTGGGGTGTCCCCGCACACGCGCCCTACCCCGTAAACTTGTTGTTCTTTGGGAAGCCCTTGGGCGGCAGGCGGCCTGCCTCGGCGCGGTTGCCGATCCAGTCCTTGAGATCGGCTTTGGCGACCGTGAACGTGCGACCTGCGCTGTCCTTCCACGTCAGGCCGTCTGCCATGGCGAAGACGCGCACGTCCGCAACGCCGCCGTCCTTGTACTTTTGCAGGCGGACGCCCTTGCCGCGCGCCATTTCCGGCGTCTGATCCAGTGAGAAGACAAGCATCTTGCGGTTCTCGCCAACGATGGCGACGTGATCCCCGTCAACCGGCGTGATCGTCGCGACCTTGATCCCCGCGGCCACGTTGAGCAGGCCCTTCCCCTTGCGCGTGCCGGCAATCATCTCGTCCTGCGGCGCGATGAAGCCGCGTCCATCGGATGAGCAAACGAGCACTTTTGCGCCTGGCGCGTAGATGAACACGCTGAACACATCGGCGCCCTCGTCCATGTCCGCCATCAGGCGCACTGGCTCTCCGAAGCCGCGACCGCCGGGCAGTTTTGACGCCTCCAGCGTGAAGACGCGGCCGTTGGTCGCCAGCAGCAGCACCTTCGATGTCGTCTCCGCGTGGAAGGACGTGAGCAATTCGTCATCGCCCTTGAACGTCAGCGCGGATGAATCCTGCTGGTGGCCCTTGAGCGCGCGAATCCAGCCCTTGCGACTGACGACGATGGTGACAGGCTCACGCTCGATCATCGCCTCGGTGAGATCAACATCGGACGTGATGGGCGCGATTTCAAACGAGGTGCGCCGCTTGCCCATGGGCGAATCAGCGGCGAACTTTTTTTTCAGCTCGCGGACCTGAGCCTTGATCGTGTTCCACTGCTTGGCCTCATCAGCGACAAGCTCTTCAAGCTCCGCCTTCTCTTTTCGAAGGGCGTCGTTCTCGGTCTTGATCTGCATTTCCTCGAGTCGGCGCAGCGAGCGCAGGCGCGTATCGAGGATGTAGTTTGCTTGCAGGTCGCTCAGCTTGAAGCGCGCCTTCAGGGCGTCCTTGGCTTCGTCCTCCTCGCGGATGATGCGGATCACCTCATCAAGATTGAGGTAGGCGATCAACATGCCCGCGAGGACTTCGAGGCGATGCTCGATTTCGCCAAGGCGATTGCGTGAGCGGCGCACCAGCACGTTGCGACGATGATCGAGCCACTGCTTCAACGCTTCGTGCAACGCAACGACGCGTGGCACGACGCCTTCCACCAGCACGTTCATGTTGAGCGGGATGCGGCTTTCCAGCTCCGATAGCCGGAAGAGCGATTCCATCATCACGGCAGGATCGACCGTGCGCGAGCGCGGCTCGATGACGACGCGCACGTCCTCAGCCGATTCGTCGCGCACTTCTGCAACAAGGGGTAGCTTCTTCTCGTCGATCAGCTCAGCCAGCTTCTCGATGAGACGGCTTTTCTGCACCATGAACGGGATTTCGGTAACGACCACGTTCCACGTGCCGCGGCCGCCATCTTCCTTCTCCCAGCGCGCGCGCACGCGAAACGAGCCACGGCCCGTGCGATAGGCTTCCGCGATCTGCTCGGGCGCATCAATGATGACGCCGCCGGTGGGGAAATCCGGGCCCTGGACAAACGCGAGCAACTGGTCAGTGTTCGCCCTGGGATTGGAGATCAGATAAAGCGCCGCATCACATAACTCGGCGACGTTGTGCGGCGGGATCGAGGTCGCCATGCCGACCGCGATGCCCGTGGCGCCATTGGCGAGAAGGTTGGGAAAGGCGGCGGGCAGAACAATCGGCTCCTTCTGGTCGCCCGAATAGTTTTCGCGAAAGTCGATGGCGTCATCATCGATGCCCTCCAGCAGAAGACGCGCGACGTCCGTCATGCGCGCTTCCGTGTAGCGATAGGCTGCTGCCGAATCGCCGTCGATATTGCCGAAATTGCCCTGCCCGTCGACGAGTGGATATCGCGACGAAAAATCCTGCGCCAGCCGCACCAGCGCGTCGTAAATCGCCTGGTCGCCGTGGGGATGAAACGAGCCCATCACGTCGCCGACGATTTTCGCGCTCTTCTTGAACGGCGAGCCCGGATTAAGCCGCAAGATGTTCATGCCGTAGAGAATCCGGCGATGAACGGGTTTCAGGCCGTCGCGCGCATCAGGCAGCGCGCGCCCCATAATGGTGGACAGTGCGTACGCGAGGTATCGCTCCTCCAGCGCATCGCGGAGGTTCACAACTTCGCCCACAGGTTCGCGGGGCGGCGGCGGCGGCGTTACGGCTTTTCCCATGAAAGCGGGTTACAGGAGCGATCACGTCGCTGCAAGTTCTTGTTTCGTACTCATCTGGGGACGGCGGATAAATTGGGTGTGCGTGTTGCCCATCCGCACTAGCGGGACCGCCATGCGCTTCCTAAGGAGAGCGCACATTACTTCTGGTCGCCCGGGATCATTTAACGCCAACGCGGCGTTGTGTGACTGCGCACATGGATAACCGCAGATTTCAGGCAGAAGAGACACAGGAGCAATGAGCAAGCAGATGGGCAAGCAGATGGCTTTGAAAATGTCCGGCATCCTCTTCGCCACCACGATTGCCCTCGGCCTTCTCGGCGCAATGGTTCTTTTGATGACGCCCGGCTCCACCAAGGTGGAAGCGAGTGAAGAAGTCGCCAGCGCGTGTCGCACCGTGCCCGTGCCGCTTGATGAAGGCTACAGCATTTCGCGTGTGGAAATGCGCGAGCTTTGCGACGGCGCCCGCTGACCGAATCAAATTCAAGGTAGCCGCCGGTAGTCTCCTCGTGAGACAAAACGGCGAACGAAAGCCCGGCGAACACGCCGGGCTTTCTGATTCCTGGAGCCTTAAAGTGCACCAGATTTTTCCAGCCATGTGCGGCGCCCCTGCGGTTCCTTGAAACCGCGCGGCGCCAGCACATCACGCTCAAGGAAGTATCCTGTGAGGCGATAAGCTTGTGCGATCTCAAAGCTGCTCGCCTGCCGCAGAAGGCCATCGTCGCGCAGAAATTCGGGCAGCGGTAAAAGGCGGTCTGCATAAGGCTCGCCCGCGGCGCGGCTCACCGCACGGCCCGTGCGCGGCGAGACCCAGACCAGATCGTCAACCGCGCCAGTCACCGCGCAGCGTTCAAGATCAAGCCCGAAACCAAGTTCGGAGAGAACGGCGAGTTCAAACCGCGCCATCAATGCAGGCGCCAGACGCACATCAGGCAGATGATCGGCGAGCGCTTCACCCATGTCGAACAGCGTTTCGTGCGAGTCGCGCTCCGGCAAAAACCGTAACCATGCGCCGATGAGACTGACGCCGGCCAGCGCGAGACCCGACTCCATCAAGATCGACGCCCGCTGGCGAAGCGGCTCAATGGCATAGACGCCCAGATGTTCTTCAAGCCGCGCGCGCCAGACGACGCTGATGCTGTTGCCCGCCTGCAGCACGGGCTGCATGCGCCGCGAGCGTCCCCCTTTGACAATGCCAAGGTGACGACCGTGGGCGCGCGTCATGAGTTCGACGATGGCGCTGCTCTCGCCATGCCGCCGGACGCCGATGATGAGGCCTTCGTCGCGCCATTCCATCGGGCGAGTTTATCAGGCCTTCACGTGTCGCAGGAAAAGAACCTGCGTGTCGCCGTAGTCGCGCCGCTCGATCATCTCATAGCCGGATGGCGGCGCGACCTGCGCATCCGCGGCCTCTTCAAGCACAACAAGCGCGCCCGCCCGCAGCCAGCCCCCGTCGCACAGCGAGGCGAGCGCGCGCGGCGCAAGATCGCGCCCGTAGGGAGGATCAAGAAAGGCGATTGTGAAGGGCTCGCCAGCGGGCGCAGCGCCGAGTTTCGTGGCGTCGCGGCGGAAGACCTTTGTGCGGCCGCCAACGCCCAGCGCGTCGACGTTGGCGCGTAGCAGCGCCCGCGCCTCGGCGCCATCGTCAACGAACAGGGCAAAACGCGCCCCGCGTGAGAGCGCCTCGAGCCCCAGGGCGCCGGTGCCAGCGAACAGGTCAATCACCCTGCCGCCTTCGAGCAGTTCGCCATAGCCGTGGGCCAGAATGTTGAACAGGCTTTCGCGCAGCCGGTCTGATGTGGGACGCACCGCCATGGACGATGGTCCCGTCAAAACCCGGCCGCGATATTCACCCCCCACGATGCGCACGGATCAGCCCCTAGCCTAGCGCGGCGGACGCGAGCCGCCGGGACGCCCGCCTGAGCGGCCGCCGGGTTTGCCGCCAGAAGAGCCACCGGGCTTGCCGCCGAAAGGACGGCCCGGTCCACCCGGACGACCCGATCCACCCGGACGGTCGGATCCACCTGGACGACCTGCGCCACCCGGACGACCTGCCCCGCCGCCGGGCTTGGAGCCAAAGCTCTTGGAGCCAAAGCTTTTGGAGCCAAAGCTTTTGCCGGGTCGTCCCTCGCTGCGCCCTTCGCCACGCGGGGGGCGATCTCCGAAATCTTTACGAGGTGGGCGATCCCCGAAGTCCTTACGCGGGGGCCTGTCCCCGAAGTCCTTGCGGGGTGGACGGTCGCCAAAGTCTCGGCGCGGCGGACGCTCGCCGCCTTCAACGCGAGGCGGACGGTCGCCGAAGTCCTTGCGAGGCGGGCGATCCCCGCCTTCAACGCGAGGCGGACGGTCGCCGAAGTCCTTGCGAGGCGGCCGATCCCCGAAGTCCATGCGCGGGGGGCGATCCCCAAAGTCGTTACGTGGCGGGCGGTC
>JANPPJ010000004.1:0-176531 GCA_031428455.1 Hyphomicrobiales bacterium
GAGGGCCACGCCAGCGGAACTCCCAGATCGGGAAAGCCACGCCGCCAGATTGCCGGAGCGCGCGTGATGGGGTAGAAGGCGTCAGTCGGCGTTCGCGCCGTCGCGGCACCCGTAGCTCAGCTGGATAGAGCGTTGCCCTCCGAAGGCAAAGGCCGCACGTTCGAATCGTGCCGGGTGCGCCATTTTTCCCATATATTTGAACGACTTGGCTGGGCCGTTGCCTTGCTGGGCCGTGATAGTCTGCCCCGCTTGCCAAGCGAAGCGATGAACGTCACACTGTTTTCCCAAGACAGGCGTGTGTAGGCTGGCTTCCAGCTGGCCGAGTTGCGTAGGACATCCAGATCATGAGCATCAATTCTGAGACAGCCAGGGCTGACGCGTTGAATGTTGGCCTCTCGTCTGAGCATGCGCGCACTCGGCTGACCCGTCGCTCATTTCTCGTAGGGTCGGCAGTCAGCGTCAGCGCCATTGGGCTGGCCGGTTGCGTGGCAACCGATGGCATGAGCAGCATGGAGGCGGCGGCGCTCTACGGCCCTGCGCCCGACAAGAAATTCCCGATCCCCGCTGCCGATATCAGCAAGGTTGATCCGAAGTATTATCGCCGCACGGTGCGCCATGACAGCAACGAAGCGCCCGGCACCATCATCGTCGATCCCAGAAATTATTATGTCTACCGCATCGAAGGCGACGGCAACGCAACGCGTTATGGCGCCAACGTGGGCCGTGAAGGCTTTCTGTGGAGCGGCGACGCATATGTGGGGCGCAAGGCTGAATGGCCCACCTGGACGCCGCCGAGAGAGATGATCAAACGCCAGCCGGAAGCGGCCAAATGGGCGCGCGGCATGCCGGGAGGTCCGGAGAATCCGCTCGGCGCCCGCACGCTCTATTTATATCAGAACGGCAGGTACACGCTTTACACGATCTACGCATCCAACGATCCCGAGACCATCGGGACCAATTTGACCAGCGGGTGCACCGGGCTGATCACGCAGGACATGATGGATCTTTATGACCGCACGGCCGTGAAGACAAAAGTGGTCGTGTTGCCGGCTTAAAAACACGGCCGACCCCCACAGCAAACGGGCGGTTGCGCTGCCTCTGTCGCGCGAGGCCGCAGGGACAGCGCACAAATGCCTACCAGTTCGCCAGGCATTGAATTGTCTCTGCGCCTAAAGCCATTGTGAATGTGTCGCTGCGGCCATGCAGGGCGCACAACACAATGGCATGGGAGAGACCGATGCTTCATCTCGACTTCGTGCGGGAACTCGTCTTCATCGTGAGCATATCCGTGGCGACGTGCATTCTCGCGTTCGTATATGCTTCGCTTGAGAAAGTGTTTCCCTTCCTCAAGGGTGGCCTTGGCCGCATGAATTAAGCGGCTTCGCTAAAGTCGCGTGGCGAGTTGCTTGAACTGGTTTTGACAGGCCTTCTCTGCGTCGGCCAGTTCGCTATTCAGCGTTGCGAGCTTTGTGTCGTCAGGCCTCGCCGAGCCATACTGGACCATGAGATCAGCGCGCGCCCTCGACAGAAGCGCGCAAGATTTTATAGTGTCGCGCTTCAGGCGTTCGTCCGTGAAGTCTTTCTGCGGTACAAAGATATTGATCTTCCGCAGCTTGTCATAAGCTTTGCGGCACACTGGTTCGCCTTCGCTGCTTACCTTTGATGCGTTAGCGTCGCGCTTCTCCTGCAAATCGAGCACTTTCGTAAACGCCTCACGGCATGGTTCGTCAGCCGCCATGATCTGCTTGATAGTTTCTGGTCGACTTAGTTTGTCCGCCATTAATTGGCCAAACAGCAGAACGCTCACCATGGCGGCTGTCGCCAAGCCTAATAACCCGAGGAGAATTTTTTTGAACATGTCAGCCCCTCCCCCGTTACTATACGGTGGAGATTGTATGGCGAGAAACATACCAGCCGCAACAGTTATACGAAACGTTGGCTTGACTACGGATTGCTAGTAGCCATCTTTGTCGTCGACCTGAAGCCTGCGATTGGCGATGGCTTCAATGTTCGCGGAAGAGCCTCCCGTACCCCTCTACGCGATCAGTCACGCGGCCTAGACGCAGGCCTTCCCAGATAATTGCCTGCAAGGCCGTAATGACATTGACGCCGAACTCCTGTTCCAGGGGTTCGATGGATTCGATTGTCGCCCAGTGCGGGCATCCGTAAATCAGCGTGTCGATGTCGGGGTGTTCGCGCAACAACTCGCGTCCCAGTTCAAGCGCCTTTTGCGGTGGAATGCGATTATACTCCTGCAGCCGCGCGTTGGCGTGTTTGCGGCCCACCAGCTCCATGCCCTCGCCAAGAGATCCGCTTGCTGAATCTCCGATCTTGCGCGGCACAGCGGGGTTGATCGTGCCCACCTTGCGCGCGCCAACGGCGGCGAGCGCGCGCTTCTGCGCCATGGAGCTTGAGCTGACAGGGCGGCCATATTTTTGCGTCAGCTCTTCGAGCACCCGTTCAAGATTGCCCTTGCCGTGGGCGATGTTGGTGGGCGCGCCGCCCATGATGATAACGTCTGCGCCCGCGGTGGCGAACGCATCGGCCGCGCGGATGCCCTGCTCGTAGATGCTTTCGAGCTGGTCCTGCGAGTGCTCGGTTATTTGCAACGTCAGCAGCGAAAGCAGCACGCCATCGGGGACAATTTGATAAAAATATCGCGGCAAGAGTTCAGTGACGAAAGCAACTGAAGAATAGCCGATACGCGCGCGAAGTTCTGTCATCCAGCCCTCCCCAAAAATACAAGAGTCATGATGTTCACTCCTCGCTCTTTCGCGCAATCTGCGGGTTACGCAGGAGATAAATAGCGATGCCAATCATCGCGAGGCTGGTGAGCGCTCCAACCACATAGAAAGCGTAGCGAAGACCAGCGAGTTCACCAATGGCGCCCATGAGAAGCGGCGCGAGAATGGAAGCGAGCCTGTTGGCGGTGCCGCGCAGACCCACCGCCTTGCCCTGATTGGATCGCCCGGCGCCACGCAGGACCAGCGTAATGACCAGCGGCTGCGCCAGGCCATTCATGCCCGAGCGCAGGAACATCGCGATCTGCAACATCAGGTAAGTACCGAGCAGCGGTGTGATGCAGATGAGCAGGATGCCTGCCCAGAGCGAGAGCAGAACGATCCAGAAACCACTGATATATCGTGTCAGTGGCGCCGTAAGCAGCGAGAAGACAGCAGCGCCGATGGCGCCTGCGGGACTAAGCAAGCCAATGGCCGTGCCCGCTATGCCCATCTCCGTCAGCCACGCAACGTAGAAGGAACTCTGCACGGAATTGCCCATGTGCATGAGGGCGCCCAGTGCGACAATGATGGCGACGGAGGGCGCCGAGATGAGGCCGAACGCCAGCTTGTAATCGCTCCAGCGCGGCATGAGGCTGCGCAAGCCTTTTGCAGGCGGGCCTATGGCGCCCGAAACAGGACGCACCGCTTGCACTGGCAACATGAGCGCGCTGATGACGCTGCCCGACGCCCAGAGCGACATGAGAATGAAAGCGCCCCAGGGGCCTGCAAGATCCCATGTCACACCCGCCATGGGCGGAGCCACCAGCTGGCCAAAGCGAATGACGAAACTCAGGCGTCCCGCATAGGTGGTTCGGCCGTGCATGTATTGGCCAATCATGGTCTGCGCGCCAAGCCAACCCATCGACTCCGCGAGACCAAGAAATAATTGCAAAAAGATGAGCGCCCATATGCCGGGCGCGAGCGGATAAAAGAGCGGCAGAAGCACCGCAGCGACAGTGCAGAACAGCATGACGCGCCGCGCGCCCAGCCGGTCCATGAGCGCGCCGGCATGAATGGAGAAAAGCAGCGGCAGCAGATGCGCTGCGGCAAACACCAGTCCGAACAAGAACGGCGAAGGGTTCATGGTGTAGGCAAAAAGCGGAATCACGACAGAAGCGACATGGAAAACCGAGGTGGTGAAGAGACCAACCCCATAGACAGCAATTTGCGTGCGCCATGGCACATCACGTGGATTGGTCGGCGCGGATTCATTCATGCGGTCAGGACAAGGCCTCTTGAAGACGGGGAAGCGGCGCGGCGCCAATGCGCAATCATAGGCAGCGCGACGGTTCCGTCAAACATTGATGACCCATTTGCGAGTCGACGAATTTCGCTTTACGCTCTTTCCAAACGTCAGGAGAAAACCTCCTGCAAAAATACCGGGAGGAAAAACGCATGATAAGCGGAAAACGCTTCGCGCATTCGCACAGGCCTGACGTTTCTTTGGCTCGTTCGCTTCAATCAGGCGCCGCTACTTTTGTGGCGCTCGCGATCGTTGCGCTTATGGCGCAGCCCGCGCGCGCCGACGCCGTGGGCGATTTTTACAAGGACAAGCGCGTGCGCATGGTCATCGGTTATACGACCGGCGGCGGTTACGATTCATACGCCCGCGTGCTGGCGCGCTTCATCGGCAAGCATATTCCCGGAAACCCGCTCATTATCTCGCAGAACATGCCCGGCGCGGGCAGCCTGCTTGCCACAAACTGGATCGCCAACGCAGCGCCGCGCGATGGCACTGTCATTGGCGCCATCAACCGGGGCATTCCTTTTGAGCCTTTGACGGGCGGCAAAGGCGTCCAGTTTGATCCGCTCAAACTTGGGTGGATCGGCAGCCTCGGCAAGGAAGTCAACGTCACCATCGCGTGGCATACATCCAGGGTGAAGAAGGCCGAGCAACTCTTCACCGACGGCTTGATTGTCGGCGGAACCGGCTCGGGCGCCGATAGCGCGATCTACCCGGCCATCATGAACAATCTTCTTGGCGCGAAGATCAAACTCATCGCCGGATATCCGGGCGGCAACGACGTCAACATCGCGCTGGAGCGCGGCGAAATCGAGGGTCGTCCAAGTCCGTCGTGGTCGAGCTTGCGGTCAGCGCGCGCCGACTGGATCCGCGACGGGAAGATCATCCCCATCTGGCAATTGGCGCTCACCAAGCACCCTGATTTGCCGAACGTCCCGCTGGCGATCGACTTTGCGAAAAATCAGGAAGACCGTCAGATCATGGAGTTCTTCTTCGCGCGTCAGGAAATGAGCCGCCCTTATGTGACGACGCCGGACACCGACCCGGCGCGTCTGAAGGCGCTGCGCGAAGCCTTCATGGCGACGACGAAAGATGCCGAGTTTATCGAAGCGGCCAAATCACAGGATGTGGAGCTCGATCCGATCAGCGGCTCCGAGATCGACGAATTGTTAAAGCGTGTGTTCGCAACGCCCAAACACGTTATTGAACGCGCCACGCAACTTGCCCGCTCGGAAGTTCCAACACAGCAGGCGGTCATCACGAGCGTGAAGGTGACAGCGCCGTTACTGCGCGTTGAAGGGAAAGGCGCCTCGATCATCTTCAACAATGCCGGCGCAGAGACAAAGGCGCTGGTCAGCGCGGCCCGCACGAAGATCATAATTGCTGGTCAGGACGCCAAACGCGACAGCCTCAAGGAAAATTTGACTTGCGAGATCGAGTACGCGGGGCCTGGCGGCGAAGTACGCACCATGGCTTGTAACTAGGATCAGTATAAAAGACGCCCATCAACAGGGCGGCGATGGCGCCGCCCTCATGAACTTATTCGTAATAGGCGCCTTCGCGAAACCGCACTGTCTTCTCCCGATTGTTCTCTGGCGCATGGGGCTCGATCTGCTGGCCGTGCAGGCCAATGCGCGCGTTGGGATCGCCACCTTCCCTGGTGATGGACTCGATGCGCAGAACGACCAGCGGTTCGTCGCCTGAATTTTCAAAGCAGTAATAGCAGCCGGACGGCAGCATCACGCCTTCATTGCGCGTAAGCTCGCGCTCCTCGCCGCGCGGGCCGTAGTACCGCGCCTTCCCCATCAACACGATGAAGGAATGATCCTGCCCATGGTGCGCGTGCATTGCGTTCTCGCCGCCGCCTGCAGCGTAGCAACGGATCTTGATTTGGAGATTGCCCGTGTCGGCGAGCAGATGACGGAAGCTGCCTTCATCCAGCAGCTGAATTTTCAACTTGAAAAAATCAGGCGGCGGGGACTGCGAAAAGTCCACGACAGCGCCCTCTTCGGGATCAGCCATCCGCCCGCGCGTGGTCAGCGTGTCAGTCATCGTATCCTCCCCGTAAAATTTGCCGGTATTTTGCGAAAGGCTAGCGCCAAAACTGCAAGAGCGCAAACGCTTGAACCTAGGCGCGCTTGCGCTGCACGATGACTTCGATCTCAAGATGCTTGGGCGTGTTGGCGAGCTCGTCCACCACTTCGAATGTAACAATCTGCGGCTGCACGGGCGCAGCCTGACGAAAGCGTTCCAGCATCCAGTCTGGCGTCGCCTTGCGCCTCTGCAGGAAAAGGCTGGCGCTGAGGACATCGCCCCAACTCACGCCTTCCAGATCAAGCGCGCTTTGCACTTGCGCGAAAGCCTTGTCGAACTGGATGTCCATCGTGTCGCCCTCCTCCGCCATGCCGGAGAGGAACAGCCAGTCATCGATGCTGAGATAATGCGCGTAGCGACGGGGCGGATCGAACGTCACGATCTTGCGGGTGGAGCGATCAAGCGGGCGCACAGCGTAAAACTCAACGGCCACGACGCCCTCGCCGCTCATTCGCTGACGCGAGAAGAAACTTGAGCTTGCAGAGCGAAATTCGCCGCGCAGCAAGCGATCGCGTTCGCTGTCCAGCGCAGCAGCGCTTTGTCGGTCCCGCATCCACAAGCGTGACAGCGCAACGTCCACGTTGGAAACGCCTTCCTCAGAAAGCGCTGCGCGACAGGCCTCCACGACGCTTTCAAGCTGTTTGCCCGGTTCGCCGCTGGCGCCCCCGGCGCTGACGTGGATGATTTCACGACCCCGAAGGTACATGCGCTTCAGCTCCGCCATAACCATCTCTCCGTCGTTGCTGCGAGCTGCGCTGCTTGCAAGCCCGCGCCCTTGCAGCGCAAGCAATCCCCCGTCACTATGCATGCATACGTTCGCATCGCCCAGAGGGGAGTTACAGATGGTGACCGAGGCTCCAATCGCTCCCGCATCTGGCGCTGCGGCGCATGACGAAGTTTATCTGATGGATCATCCCGATTCGACCGGGGAGATCCCCATTCTCGACATTTCGCCCGCGCTAAGAGACGCGCCGGGCGGGATGGAGGCGGTCGCCAACCAATTACGGCAGATCACGCAGACCATAGGCTTTTTCTATCTTAAGGGGCACGGCGTGTCCCCGGACCTTGTGGACCGCGTCTTTCAGCAGTCACGCCTCCTGCACGCCTTGCCTGCGGACGAGAAGGCGAAGATTGCGCATCGGTTCACCGAATCTTTTCAAAGCGGCTACGTTGCGCCTGCGACCCCGCGTTCGGCGTCGGCGAACGTGGACATCATTGAAAAGGCCAAGCCGAACCTGCTTGCCAAATTTCTCGTCACGCTGGAGCGCGCCAAGGATCATCCTGATTACAAGCCCATGAACGTGTGGCCGGAAAGCCTGCCCGACTTCAAGGACACTGTGTCCGAGTATCATGCCGCGATTCTGAAGCTCGGGCGGTCCTTCTTGCCGATCTGGGCGACGTCGCTGGGGATGCCGACGAACTACTTCGACGCCTTTTTCGTGCACCCGCACCTAACGTTGTCGTTGCTCAACTATCCGCCGCAGAAGAAGCTGCCCGGGGATCGGCAATATGGCCTCGCCCCCCATCACGACAACAGCTTCATGACCTTTCTCGCGCAGTCAAATGTGCCGGGTCTTGCTGTGCGCATGCCATCGGGTCACTGGAAGCTGGTAGAAAACATTCCCGGCACGTTCCTCGTCAATACAGGCAATGTGATCACCCGTTGGACCAACGAGCGTTATCTTTCGACCAAGCATCGCGTCATCAACACTGCCGAAGTGGATCGCTATTCAATTCCGGTCTTCTTTGGGCCAGGCGGCGATGCGCTGATCGAGTGCATCCCGACATGCACATCACACGACAACCCGGCGCGGCATCCGCCGATCACCTATCGGCAATTGCGCGAATGGTATTACGGATTGCGCGATGGTTGACGCGGCGTCGTTGTGCAGGAGCAAGAAGATGAAAAGCTGGCGCGGGTCTTTGCATAAAAGCGTTCTTTGCCTTGCGCTGGCGGGTGGCGCGTGGGCAGGCGCAAAGCCTGCTCTGGCGCAAGCGCCATTCTATCAGGGCAGGACAATCCAGATCGTCGTCGGCTTCGGCCCCGGCGGCGGTTATGACGCCTACGCGCGGCTGATCGCGCGCACCATTGGCAGCCACATTCCCGGCAATCCAACGCTGATCGTGCAGAACATGCCCGGCGCGGGCAGTCGCGTTGCGGCCAACTGGCTTTACAATGTTGCGCCGCGTGACGGCACTGCGCTCGCCACCATCGTGCAGAGCACGCCTGTCGATCAGGTGTTCGGCGAGGCGGGGATCAAGTTCGACGCGGCGCGGTTTGCGTGGATTGGCAATCCCATTGTCGACAACCTCGTTTCCATCACCACGCGCCAGTCAGGCCTTGCGACCATGGAGGACGTGAAGGGCAAAGGCGGGCTCATCTGCGGCAGTTCCGGCGCCGGGCCCACCGTCAGCTTTCCCAACACAATCGCCAAATTGCTAGGGATCAAGGTGCAGGTCGTCGCGGGCTATCCCGGCGTCAGCGCCATCACGCTGGCGATGGAGCGCGGCGAACTCAATTGCAACGGCGGCCAGGCCTGGTCGTCCATGAAAGCCACAATGTCCAACTTGATGAAGGACGGCCAGCTGAACGTCATCGTGCAATGGGGCGCCGAGGCCGATCCCGACATTTCCGTTGTCATGGGCCGCAAAGTGCCTCTGGTTCAGGATTATGCGCGCTCGGACGCCGAAAGGGCCGCGCTGCGGCTGCTGGGCTCCACGGCTGCTCTCAGCCGCCCGCTGCTTGGGCCGCCCGACATGCCGGCGGATCGCATCACAAGCCTGCGCGCCGCCTTTGACGCGACAATGATCGACGCGGTGTTTCTGGCGGAGGCGAAGAAGTCCGGCATGGACATCAAGCCGCTGTCTGGCGTGGCCGTGCAGAAGGTCGTCGAGGATCTCATCAAATCCAGCCCGGCAGACGTGGCGCTGGCCGCGGAATTGGTCAAGTAACAGCGCGGCACGCTGGCGATAGTTGAGATCGCCAACGCAGAGGCGTAGGTTTACTGCACGCGCTCAACGAAGGCGGGCAGGAGGAAACAGCGTCGAGGGTTTAGCTTCGCCGCAGCGCCGCCTCAATCGCGCACAGCAGGGAGACTTACATGGCGTATACGAGTTGGAGAGGCGTTGTCGGCTGCATCAAGCCAACGATGCGTCCGGGCGGCATTGAAGAACTGGTTCGGTTGTTGCCAGATGGCATTTGCCTGCTGCCGCTGTTTCTCGACATCCGAAAGGGAACAGTCGCCGAATTTGAGCGCGCTGTTGAGCCCTATGAGCCCCTGCTGGACCGGCTCGCGGAAGCCAAGGTCGATTTGCTGCATCCTGAAGGCGCGCCGCCGTTCATGTTGAAGGGCTATCAGGGTGAGTGCGACATCATCAAGCGTTGGGAAGACAGATATCAGATCCCTGTGTTCACCTCGGGCTCCAACCATGTGCGCGCGATGAAGGCGCTCGGCGTAAAGAAGTTCATTGGCGCGACGTATTTCAATGGGCCGATCAACGACATGTTCGCCAGTTATTTCGTGGGCGCAGGCTTCAACGTGCTGGGCATGGAAGGGCTGGACGTGCCCTTCGCCGATGTGGGGCAGCTTTCGCCTTATGAAGTCTACGCGCACGTCAAGAAAATCTACCTGCGCAACCCCACCGCCGACGGCATCTATCTGCTGGGCAGCGGCTGGCGCATCATGGAAATGATCCAGGAACTTGAGGATGATCTGGGCGTGCCCGTCATTCATCCGATCCCGGCGCGCGCTTGGGAAATCCAGCGACGCCTCCATGTGCGCCGTCCGGTGCAAGGTTATGGACGCCTGATGTCGGAACTGACTGCCGATTAAGCGCGCTGGTCACACGGCAGATGCACAAAGGCGGCGCCGGTTCACACCGCGCCGCCTTTGTCGTTCAACTTACTGATGACAAATTACATAGCAATTTTGCCGCCGCGGGCGCGCCATCCGCCCGTGCCGCCAGCGTAGTGCACAGCATCCTTGCGGCCGTGGGCGATGACAGCTTGTAGCGCGCGCGCTGAACGCCCGCCTGCCTGGCACACAAGCACAACAGGCTTGTCTATGGGTAATTGGGCGGGATCAAACTGCGAGAGCGGATGATTGATGGCGCTGGGAATATGCCCCGCCTCATACTCGCCCGGCTCACGCACATCGATGACATGGCATTCGCCCGCCAGACACGCGTCCTGCAAATGCTTATGCTCGATGGCAGGCACGCTTGTTGAACTTGTGAGGTCGGCGATGAGCTTTGCGAAAGACATATCCGCGTCTCCGGTGCGTTTGCGCATTACTTGATGGGCGGCTTTGGCAAACGGCTTTCGCCGGGCTCGATCATGAAAACAAAATCGAGCGTATACCACGGCGCTTTGACGCCCTCTTCCGGCGCGGCTTCATCGTGGCGCACGTAATCGCCGACCAGCGCGCGCGTGACGCCAAACTGCGGGTCGTTGTTCAGCAACGGATCATCGTCGACGTAGACCTGCGAGATGAGCGTCTTGAAGTCGGGCTTCACGATCATGAAGTGCATGTGCGCTGGCCGGAAATGCTGGCGATTCTGCGCGCGCAGCAGATCGCCCACGGGTCCGGCGACAGGCAGCGGATACCCGGCGGGCTTGACGGTCTTGAACCAGAAACGCCCGTCTGCATCGCTGGTGAACATGCCGCGCAGGTTCATCTCCACCTGCTCCGGATCCTGCTGCTCGTAAAGGCCCACGGGGGACGAGTGCCAGATGTCGATATCGGCGCCCGCAACCGGCGCCCCATTGCGATCAAGCACGCGGCCGCGCACATAAAGTGTGGGGCCGGGCGTGGGAGAGCGCAGCAGCGTGCCTCCATTCGCCACGCGCGGCACATGCATGCGCCAGAACGGACCGAGCAGATTGGCGGTCGTCTCGCTCTCGCCCATGTCGCCATTGTTGAGCAGGCACACGAGCTGGGACACCCCCAGCGAACCGGCCATGACGGCGGCTTCGTTATGGGAATCGTTGCTGGCCTGCCCGATGCGATTGAGGATGGCGAGCGCCGCTTGAAATTCAGGCTCGGTCAGCTTCACTTGCCGGACAAATTGATGAAGATGGTCGGCGAGCGCGACCATGATTTCCCGCAGCCGCGGCTCAGGCGTCTTCTGCATTACGGCAAGAACGACGTCCGTTAGATGCCGCTGGTCCTTCACGATCATTCTGCGATCCTCCCGACGCGATTTAAGCGCGTGGAGGCTGGAAGGCAAAGGAGAAAAGCCCGACCGGGCAGCGCAAAAAGAAACGGCGGACCGAAGCCCGCCGTTCCAAAACATGCTGCTTACCGCAGATTACTTCTTCTGCGCCGCCATGGCGTCCTTGAGCACCGGCGTCCAGCGAGCGACTTCGCTCACAACCAGCTTCTGCAACGCTGCTGCGCCGCGCTCTGCGCCTTCCGGAATGACTGCGCCGAGATCATCAAGGCGCTTGCGGGCGTTCGTGTCGTCCAGCGCCTTGCTCAAGGCGTCGCTCAGCCTGTCAACAATGGCCTGCGGCGTGCCCTTGGGCGCGAAGACGGCGTTCCACGCGCTGACTTCATAACCATCAAGGCCAGCTTCCTTGGTGGTCGGCAGGTTCGGCAATGCGGGCGAGCGCTTGGGCGTCGCAATGGCGTAGGCTTTGACGGTTCCAGCGTTGATCTGACCCACCAGATTGACGATCTGGTCGGTCATGTAATCCACCTGACCCGACAGCAGGTCGTTCAGCGCCGGGCCAGTGCCGGTGTAGGGGATGAAGGTCGGCTTCGTCCCAAGGAGTGAATTAAGGAGAATGCCGGTCGAGTGGGAGACGGAGCCGACGCCCGCATGAGCGTGGTTGGCCTTGTCGCCCTGCTTCTTCGCCCAGTCGATGAAACCCTTGAGGTCCGTCGCGGGCAGCTTCGTCGAACCGACGATGATGATCGGCGTACCGGCCGCGACGCCAATTGGCGCGAAATCGGCGGCGGGGTTGTACTTCAGATTGGGATACAGAGCTGGCGCGGCGCCATGGGTGCCCATGTGGCCCATCATGATGGTGTAGCCGTCGGGCGCAGCGCCAGCGCCGCGCGTGATGCCCGTGGTGCCGCCTGCGCCAGCGACGTTCTCAACGACGATCTGCTGACCAAGGAGACGCGACATCGGCTCAGCCGTGATGCGCGCTACGATATCCGTCGGGCCACCGGCCGCGAACGGCACGATCATGGTGATGGGCTTGGTCGGGTAGGTTTGGGCGAATGCCGGACCGGCGATCATTGCCGTCAAACCAGCGACTGCGGCGAGTAATTTTTTCATCTTGGGTCTCCCCTCCGGAGCTTCGTTCTGCGCGCTCTTATTTAGGCCGCGCCTTGCGCAAAAAAAAGGGCGCGAAGAACCGCGCCCTCTTCCACTTTAGCCTAGCAGGCGGTGAGACCCCTGCAAAGCGGACGTCTTGCGACGCTATCCCTTGGCGACCGCTATCCCTTGGCGACCGCTATTCCTGAAACGCCTGATCGCGTTTCTTGCTCATGGCGGGCAAGAGCGCGATGACCAGCATGACAAGCGCAACCGCAAGCAAGGTGGCTGACACCGGACGCTCAATAAACGTCGTGAAGCTGCCCCGCGACAAAATGAGCGCCTGACGGAGCTTTTCTTCCATGAGCTTGCCAAGCACGAAGCCCAGCAGCATCGGCGCCGGCTCAAAGCCGAGCTTGATCAGGATGTAACCGACGAGCGCGAAGAACGCCGTGAAGTAAACGTCCTGAATCGAATTGTTGATCGAGTAGATGCCGATCGAACAGAAGATCAGGATCGCCGGGAACATCAGGCGATAGGGCACCTTCAACAGCTTCACCCAGATGCCGACGAGCGGCAAGTTGATGATGACCAGCATGGCGTTGCCGATCCACATGGATGCGATCATGCCCCAGAACAACTCCGGGTTCTTGGTCATGACCTGTGGGCCGGGAATGATGCCATGGATCGTCATGGCGCCGACCATCAGCGCCATCACCGCATTTGGCGGAATGCCGAGCGTGAGCAGCGGGATGAAGGCGGTTTGCGCGCCGGCGTTGTTGGCCGACTCCGGCCCGGCGACACCCTCGATGGCGCCCTTGCCGAAGCGGCTCGGATCCTTCGCGAGTTTTTTCTCCATCGCGTAAGACGCAAACGGCCCCAGCACGGCGCCGTTGCCGGGCAAGATGCCAAGGATACTGCCGATTGCCGTGCCGCGAAGCACTGATGGGAAAGACTGCTTGATCTCAGCCCAGCTCGGCATGAGCTTGCCGATCTTGCTGCGCACCACGTCGCGCGCTTCCGGGCTCTCCAGGTTGCGAATGATTTCCGCAAAGCCGAAAATGCCCATGGCGAGAGGCGCGAAGTCAACGCCGTCCGAGAGTTGCTGGATGCCGAGCGTGACGCGCTCCTGTCCGGTCTCAAGGTCCGTGCCCACAGTTGCGAGCAGCAATCCAAGGAAGACCATCAGGAGTGCCTTCAGGATGGAGCCGCGCGCCAGCACCGTCGAGAAGACGAGGCCCATGACCATGAGCGAAAAATACTCGGCTGGACCGAACAATTGCGCAAACTTGGTCAGCGGAGCGCCCAACGCGGCGATAAAGATCGTCGCCACGCAGCCTGCGAAGAACGAGCCAAGGGCTGCGACACCCAGCGCCACGCCCGCCCGCCCTTGCTTGGCCATCTGGTGACCATCAAGGGTTGTGACAACCGCAGTCGCCTCACCGGGAATGTTGACCAGAATGGCTGTCGTCGAGCCGCCGTATTGCGCGCCGTAATAGATGCCGGCGAGCATGATGAGCGCACCAGTCGGATCGAGGCCGAAGGTGATCGGCAGCAACATGGCGATCGTGGCGACCGGGCCAACGCCCGGGAGCACCCCGACAAGTGTGCCGATCATGCAGCCAAGGAAGCAAAGGAACAGGTTCTGGAGTGTGAAAGCCACCCCGAAGCCCATGGCAAGATTGGAAAAAATGTCCATCATCCCCTCCGGATCAAATGAACGCGATGATGGGGATTGGCAGTCCAAGCGCGTACTTGAACAGGCCGATGCAGAAGGCCGTCATGACGACGGCGAAGATCGCCGCTTCCACGGGGCGAACATCTTCAGCTGCGAAAGAGGCGAACATCATCGACAACGGACCGGCGACGATCAGGCCGAGCCAGCGCACCGTGAATCCGAAAATGATGAGGCCGCCGAGAACGAAGAAAAGCCCGCGCACATGCGGGGTTGAAAGCTTCTCGCCGCCTTTGACCAACGCCATGATCGCCAGCAAAAGTCCGCCGGAACCCATGATGACGGCAAGCGACATCGGCAGCATTCCAGGGCCCATGGCCCGAAGCCTGCCGAGCGGCAGCTCCCAAGCCTGCCAGAGGAAGAATAGGGCGATGAGGATCAGGAATACGCCCGCCCCCACGTCCTGCGGAATACCGCGACCAGATTTTTTATCCGGCTCGCCCGAGACTTGTTCGCTCATTGAAAATGTGCCCCTTCCACTTAAACCCCTGCGGCAGACCGCTGGAAACCTGTTGTCCGGTTTTGTGGAGCAATGCCACGACGCCGCTTCGGACGCCAGCCCAAAAAGACGCCCTCCCCGTATTTTTACTGTAAGCAATATTGCGCTGGCGGAGACTGCCCGCCAGCGCCGAATGCATCAGCCTAATTTCTCAGCGAAAAACGCCAAGGTGCGTGAGCGCGCCAGATCAGCGCTGTCCTTTTCGAAGCTCGCGCGCTCATCGCAATTAAAGCCGTGCCCCGCCGGATAAACAAAAACAGGGACATCAGACTGGTTGGCCTTCACCTTTTCCACGTCGGCCATCGAGATCGAGTGATCGGTCTCGCCAAAGTGGAGCATGACCGGAATCTTTGGCGCCTTGTCCGACATCGCGGCGACGCCGCCGCCATAGTAACCGACGGCCGCCGCGACGCCGGAGATAGCATTTACCGCCGTCGCGTAGGCGAGCGTGCCGCCCCAGCAATAGCCGACAACGCCCACCTTGCCGGCTGACTTCACGAACTCGACCGCCGCCTCTATGTCGAGGAGAGTTTTCGGTAATTCGGTCTGGCCGCGGGTCGCCATACCCTTCTTGGGGTCATCGCCCGTGTAGCCCAGTTCGAGGTTGGGCTCGACGCGATCAAACAGCGAAGGCGCGATGGCCAGGTATCCCTGTGCGGCATAAAGATCCGCAACTTTGCGGATATGCTGGTTGGCGCCAAAGATTTCCTGCAGCACCACAATCGCGCCCTTGGGCGTCCCCTCGGGGCGCGCCAAGTAGGCGCCGATGTTCTGCCCATCCTTGCAGGTCAGCGTGATCTTCTCTCCCATGGCGTCCTCTCGCTTGGCCTCACAGCGAGGCCTTTTGTCCAGTTCAGGTTGCACATCAAAAATCATTGTGGGCGCGGACGCCAGACTCTTTTTCAGCCAGGGCGCGATTGACGCCCATTCTGTTCCCTTGAAGCGCGCGCCGCACTATGGTCCGCGCCGACACGCCACCCAGTGAGCAAAACATGACGCCCGTCCATCGCCCCGTCCAGAAAGGCGACACCGTCTTCCTCGTGGACGGTTCAAACTTCATCTTCCGCGCGTTTTTCCAGTCCATGCGGCAGGACCCGAAGTACAATTATCGGACGGACAAGCTGCCGACCGGCGCCGTGCGATTGTTCTGCACGAAGTTGTTTCAAATCATCGAGAAGGGCGCCATGGGCATCAGGCCGACCCATCTCGCCATCATTTTCGACAAGTCGGAAAACTCGTTCCGCAAAGAAATTTATCCGCCCTACAAGGGCAACCGCAGCGAGCCGCCCGAAGACCTGATCCCGCAGTTTCCCCTGATGCGCGAAGCCGTGCGAGCCTTCGGGCTCATTCCCATCGAGCAGGACCGCTACGAGGCGGACGATCTGATCGCCACGTATTCCCATCAGGCGCGGGCGCGCGGCGCCGAAGTGCTGATCGTCTCCGCCGACAAGGACCTGATGCAGCTGATCGGCCCGGGCGTGTCGATGTACGATCCCGCGTCTGGCGTTGCGGGGTCTGCGGGCGCGCGCGAGGAGCGGCGCATCTCGGAAGCAGAGGTGATCGACTATTTCGGCGTGCCGCCCAACAAGGTGGTCGACGTGCAGGCGCTGGCGGGCGATTCCACGGACAACGTGCCGGGCGCGCCGGGCATCGGCGTGAAGACGGCTGCGCAGCTCATCAATGAATACGGCGATCTCGATACGCTACTGGCGCGCGCGGGCGAAATCAAACAGCCAAAGCGGCGCGAGACGCTGACGAACCCGGAAATCGTCGAACAGGTGCGGGTCTCGAAAAAGCTTGTCGAACTCGTCTGCGACGTTGAGCTGGATTGCCCGCTTGATGACCTTGGCATGTCGCCCCCCGATGCAAAGACGCTGGTCGCATTCCTCAAGGCGATGGAGTTCACCACGATCACGCGACGCGCGGGTGAGGTGTTTGGCGCCGATGCGGCGGAGATTGAGCCGGAGCCGCGCCTGATGGGCGCGGGCGGGTGGCGGATGCGCAATGGCCAACCTGCCGAAAGGCCGCATGGGACAGCGGTGAACGCGCCTGCGAGCGGCAGCGACGCGGAATCAAAAGCAGTTGACGCCATCGGCGTGCAACCAACTACGGCGAGTGCGCCCGACTCGCCTCACGCATTGGCGCAAGCGCGCCTCGGCTTCCACCGCGAACTGGCAAAAAAGATCGATGTGAAATCCTACGTGACGGTGACGAGTGAAGCGGCGCTGGACGCATGGATTGAGGAAGCCTACGCCTCGGGGCGCATTTGCGTCGACACGGAAACATCTTCGCTTGATGCGTTTGATGCAGACCTTGTCGGCGTCGCGCTGGCCACCGCGCCGGGACGCGCGTGCTACATTCCCATTCAGCACTGCAAGGCAGGCTCGCCGAACGACCTGTTTCAGGAAGGCGGGCTTGAGGACGGTCAGCTTGCGCGCGAGCTGGTCTTGAGAAAACTAAAGCCGCTGCTTGAAGACCGCAGCGTGCTCAAGATCGCGCAGAACATGAAGTTCGATCTGGAAATCCTGCGCGAAAATGGCCTCGACGTTGCGCCGGTGGATGACACGCTGCTCATGTCCTATGTGCTTGACGCGGGCAAGAACAATCACGGCATGGATGAATTGTCCCAGTTACATCTGGGCCACAAGCCCATCCAGTTTGGCGAGGTCGCTGGCACAGGCAAGAGCTTCATCGGCTTTGCGCGCGTGCCCATCGACAAGGCGACGGAGTATTCCGCCGAGGATGCTGACGTCACGCTGCGCTTGTGGGAAGTGTTGAAGCCGCGCCTTGCCGCGGAGGGCATGACGCGCGTCTATGAGACGCTGGAGCGTCCGCTCGTTGATGTGCTCGCGCGCATGGAGCGGCGCGGCATTTCGATAGATCGGCAGATTCTCTCGCGTCTTTCGGGCGAATTTGCGCAGGGCATGGCGCGGCTGGAAGCTGACATTCAGGAGATTGTTGGCGAGCCCTTCAACCCCGGCTCGCCCAAACAATTGGGCGATATTCTCTTCGGCAAGATGGCGCTGCCCGGCGGCAAGAAGACTGCGACGGGCGCATGGTCCACTACCGCAAGCGTGCTTGATGAGCTTGCCGAACAGGGCCACGAATTGCCCGCGCGCATTCTTGAATGGCGCTCGCTGCAAAAACTGAAATCAACTTACACTGACGCGCTGCCCGGTTACGTCAACAAGCGCACGCAGCGCGTGCACACGTCGTTTTCGCTGGCTGCAACGACAACGGGGCGCCTGTCGTCGTCAGAACCAAACTTGCAAAATATCCCGATCCGCAACGAGGCGGGCCGCAAGATCAGAACGGCATTCATCGCCCTGCCTGGACATCAGCTCATCTCAGCGGATTACTCACAGATCGAATTGCGCGTGCTGGCGCATATCGCCGACATTCCGCAATTGAAAAAAGCTTTCGCAGACGGGCTCGACATTCACGCCATGACGGCGTCCGAGATGTTCGGCGTGCCGGTGAAGGACATGCCGTCTGACGTGCGGCGTCGCGCCAAGGCGATCAACTTCGGCATCATCTACGGCATCTCGGCGTTTGGCCTAGCCAATCAACTTGGCATCGGGCGCGAGGAAGCTGGCGCCTACATCAAGAAATATTTCGAGCGCTTTCCCGGCATCCGCGACTACATGGATGCAACGAAAAAAGCCTGCCGCGAGCAGGGATATGTGACCACCATCTTCGGCCGCAAATGTCATTACCCGCGCATCACCGCGAGCAATCCGTCCGAGCGCGCCTTCAACGAGCGCGCTGCGATCAACGCGCCGATTCAAGGATCGGCGGCTGACATCATTCGCCGCGCCATGGCCCGCATGGATGGCGCGCTTGCGTCAGCCAAACTACGCGCGCAGATGCTGCTGCAGGTGCACGATGAGTTGGTATTCGAAGTGCCCGAGGCGGAGATTGCTGAAACGATCTCGCTCGTGCGCCGCGTCATGGTGGACGCGCCCCATCCTGCGACGCAGCTGAGCGTGCCTTTGCAAGTGGACGCGAAGGCCGCGAAAAACTGGGACGAGGCGCACTAGCTTTGGCTGCGCCTCGCCTCGGCCTCAAGCTTTTTTGCACACGAAGTTTGCAAGATCGCTTTTGCTGGAGCCGGCGACAAGTTCGTACCATTTGCCGGGCGTAATCTTCATGGCGGCGACGCTGTCTTCGCTATAGCCCATGTCGCGCATGCGCATCGTCTTGCAATTGACTTCGGTGCGCGTGAAGCCCGTGCCGGACGGGCCGACGCGCTTGTGCAGCGTCTTGACGATGGCGCCGTCTGGTATCGCTTCAAGCAAAAAGTATTTGCCCTTGTCGCCCGCCATGCTGCGCGGGATGGGAACTTCAGACGCAAGCGATGGAGTGGCGAGCAGTATAAATAACGCCAGACTTGCGCAGGCCTTCATGTCCATCTCCAAAATGCGATAAAGCAATGGAGTGAAGGCTAACGCCTTATGCCTTGATCGGCAAAGTGCAGGCTCGGGTTTTTATGCGGCTACGGCGCGAGCCATTGGCCCCGCCACCCTTCAGGCTGCCACGCAAAGCGCGCGCGACGATGCCCGGCGTGATGGAGATAAAGCCATTCGAACGCATCAATCACGACCATGATGATGCTGAAGTTTTCCTCCGCAGCGCCGTCGCGGCCATCGCCCTGCGCAGGCGCGTTGATGGGCGCGCCGGGCGCATGGGTTTGCGCGTAGATCATTCGGCTAGACTCCTGAGAGCCAAGCCATGCTGCACGCGCGGCGTCCGATGACGCCTCCATCACGCGGGCATGGCCTTCAAGCCGTAATTGCGCCTTGGATTTGAAATCATAGCCATGCACGATCACGCGCGGCATGCGCTCGATCTCGGCGACCTTGGCGCTGCGCTCATCGGTGTGGAAGCGCAGCGTCCTGGCTGGAACATCGCAGGCGCGCAGAACGACAGTACGCGCTGCCGGAGCGCCGGAGATTGTCTGCGTGATGAGCGTTGGCGTGTGAAACGCAGACCGGCGGTCCGCCACGCCGCGCGCCAGAAGCGCCCAGGCGTGAGCGGGGGTATCATCGAGTTCGTTAAAAAAAGTGGGGGTGAAGTCATTCGGCATGGTGCGGTTACGAAGCGGCGCGCCGCCAGGATCACGCCGCCTTCCTGATCTCCGCATTCATGCAGCGGATTTCGGCGCCGCCCGGGCCTGCTACAAGCGTGCAGCCTTGCGGGACTTCGCGCCAGCAGCCCTTTTCGCCGTCGAGCGGCTCTGACACCACGACGAGGCCTTCGCAAGTTTCGCGCCAGTAGAGCGACGGCGCCTTATCGTCGGTGGCCCAGCGGAAAGCCCATAGCGTCTCGCCATCGGTGAGAGCCGAGGTGAACCGCAACGGCTCGCTGGCGCCTGCCCGATCTATGACCTCGCGCACGCGCCTGAGCATTCTGGCGGTGGCGCCAAGCGGATCATCCTTCAGGCCAAAGCCAAGCGCGGCGAGGAACAGCGCTTCGGAATCTGTTGTGCCGCTGCGCGCGTCGTAAAGCTCGTCGGGGATCAGCGCTTCGAGCCGACGCTTGAGGGCGGAATAGCCGCCCACCTGCCCGTTGTGCATGAACATGTGCCGTCCATGGACGAAGGGGTGGCAATTGGCTCGCGTACTTGCCGTGCCGGTAGAGGCCCGCACATGGGCGAAGAAGAGGCTTGATCGCACCTGCGCACAGATGTGGCGCAGATTTTCGTCGGACCACGCGGGCCGCAATTCGCGGTAGAGCCCGGGCTCTGGCCGCTCGCCATACCAGCCGAGCCCGAAGCCGTCGCCGTTGGTGGGCGTCACGCCCTCAGCCGCGTTTAGTGACTGGGCGATGAGGGATCGCTCGGGCGCTGCGACAAGCGTCTCCAGAATGATTGGTTGGCCCTTGTAGGCGATCCAGCGGCACATTGTTTTGCGCTTTCATCTCCGCGGAGGCGCTTTCGCGCGTTCGTTACTAAGAATTGTACAAATTAACTGAATGCAAGGTTAACGCCACGTCAGACGCGCGTCATAAACGCAAAAGGCCCCCGATTTGGGGGCCTTCGCCAGATAATTCAGCATACGCAGCCTTACTCGGCGGCGATTCGCATGGTCGGGGCGGCGTCGCGGACCTTCGCGTCGACGTGGCTTTCAAACTCGACGAAGTTCTTGCGGAACATCTCGACCAGGTGCTTCGCGGTCTTGGCGAACTCGGCCTTTGAGGCCCAGGTCTTCACGGGCTCCAGAATGTGCGGCTCGACGCCGGGCACCGACGTGGGAACCGCGAGGCCGAAATAGGGGTCCGTGCGGAAGGTCGCCTTGTTGAGCGAGCCATCGAGCGCAGCGGTGAGCAGGCGGCGGGTCACGCGGATGGGCATGCGACGGCCTACGCCTTCCTTGCCTCCCGTCCAGCCCGTGTTCACGAGCCAGCAATCGACGGAATGCTTGGCGATCAGCTCGCGCAGCAGATTGCCATAGACGGAGGGATGCAGCGGCAGGAAGGGATGGCCGAAGCAGGTCGAGAACGTGGCTTCCGGCCCCGTGACGCCCTTTTCGGTGCCGGCCACCTTGGCGGTGTAGCCTGACAGGAAGTGATACATCGCCTGCGCCGGGTCGAGCTTGGCGATGGGCGGCAGCACGCCGAACGCGTCACACGTCAGCATGACGATGTTCGTGGGGTGACCGGCGCGGCCCGTGGGCGAGGCGTTCGAGATGAAATCCAGCGGATAGGCGATGCGGGTGTTCTCGGTCTTCTCTTCGCTGTCGAAGTCGGGGATGCGGGTCACCGGATCGAACACGACGTTTTCAAGCACCGTGCCGAAACGCTCGGTGGTCGCGTAGATCTCCGGCTCGGCCTCGCGCGACAGGCGAATGCCCTTGGCATAGCAGCCGCCTTCAAAATTGAACACGCCATCGCGCGACCAGCCATGCTCGTCGTCACCGATGAGAATGCGGTTTGGGTCTTGCGAAAGAGTCGTCTTGCCGGTGCCCGAAAGGCCGAAGAACACGGCGACATCGCCATCATCGCCGACGTTGGCCGAGCAATGCATGGGCAGTGCGTTGGCGTTCGGCAGCGTCCAGTTGAGCCACGTGAAGACCGACTTCTTCATTTCGCCGGCGTAGTTCGTGCCGCCAATGAGGACGATCTTGCGGGTGAAGTCGAGGGCGACGACAGTCTCGGAGCGGCAGCCGTGGCGCTTGGGATCAGCCTTGAACGACGGCAGATCAATGATCGTCAGTTCGTTGACGTAGCTGGCGAGCTCGGAGCGGTCCGGGCGGATGAGCAGGTTGCGAATGAACAGCGAGTGCCAGGCGAATTCTGTGATGATGCGCGACTTGACGCGGAAGGCCGGATCGGCGCCGCCGAAGAGGTCCTGAACGAAAAGGTCCCTGCCTTCAGCGTGTTTCTTGAAGTCTTCGAACAGGGTTTCAAACTGCTCCGACGTGATCGAGTTGTTGTTGCCCCACCAGACCTTGGATTCAGTGGTGGCGTCGCGAACGGTGAACTTGTCTTTCGGCGAGCGCCCCGTGTGGATGCCGGTCTCGGCGTTGATGGCGCCGCCTGGCATGAGAACAGCTTCCCCGCGACGGATCGACTCTTCGTAGAGCATCGGGGCTTCGAGGTTGTAGGAGACGCTGCGCGCGCCGCCAAAACCTTGTTTATCGATGCCGTTCGCCGTGTTCCACGCGCCAGTCTGGTTCATCGCTCACTCCGCCTTGCTCATCAGGTGGCGCGTTGGGCGCCACGGCTTCCGCCCTTGCCGTCAGTGGCGGGCTGTGTAGTCCTCGCCGCACACTAGGGCAAGCGCAGGCCCCCATTTCTCGGCGGTATTGTTGAAGAATTACCTACCCGCCAAGCTAATTTGCAGTGCACCATCACTTCGCACGTGCAGCATTACCGAGTTTAACGAGCATCTTGCGCAGATCATCGCCGTTGGTTACGCGGTCGGGAAACGCAAGTCTGGCAGTCATATCGTTGCAGGCAAGGTCAAGACCTTCGGGATCGACCCCGCTCGCCCGCCAGCGACCCTCGGGTTCGCCGCACAGTTTCACAGCATAAAGTCGCAGCGCTTCCGCATGATCCTCGTTCATGTGTTCAATGGCGGACGCAGCAATCTCGATCAGCTGCGTCGAATCGGCGATCTCTGTCGCGATCTGGCTGGCGTCAAAGGTGGCGGCGCGGGCAAAGCCGCCGTTGAGATGCGCCCGGACGATCTCCAGACGCCAGAAGGAGAAGTCGCCAAAATCGGCGTAGAGCGCAGACTTGGGATGGCGCGCCAGAAAGCGCGCCTTGACCCCTGCGCGCTGCGCTTCGTCCTCAACGCGAACGCCCCGGCCCGTCACCGTAAGGCGCGGATGAGCGAGCGGATCGCCCTTGCCGCCCTGCGATAAAAGAACCGAGGCGCGCGGCTCTGCATCAAGGTGTCGCGTGTGGGCGGACAGGCTCGACATCAAAAGCAGCGGCGCGCCATCCAAGTCGGTCGCGATGTTGACGAGCGAGGCGAAGGGAAACCCATCTTGCGAAAGCGTCGCAAGCGCCCCAGCGCGAATGGCGCGCAGCAGGCGTTTTGCTTCGCCCACGGCGTCGTAGCCTTCGGGCAGCGGGAACTGACGTTGGCCGCTTTGGCTTTCCCCGCTTTGAGTCCCCGCTTCGCCTTTCGCCTCGTCGGTCATACTGCTCATCCCACGCGTTACTTTTGGCCCGGCGCTCCGCCTCCAGCTTTCAGAATGCTCTGCACCGTTGCGCTTTGTTCGGCAATCATTGTGGCAAATTCGGCGGGGGTCGAGGTACGGACTGCAATGCCGAGATTTTGCATCTTGGCGGCGACGTCCGCATCCTTGCCGATGTCCTGCAAATCTTTCGCGATGCGCTCGCGCAGCGCGTCAGGCATGGAGCGTCCACCGAAGAAGCCGTTGAAACTCACGACGGTGAGTTGCGGAAAACCCGCCTCCTTGGCCGTCGGCACGTCAGGCAATTGCACCGAGCGCTGGCTGTTGAGCGTCATCAACACGCGAATCTGGTTAGCCTGCAGCAAAGGCACAAAACTCGCGTATGTCGTTGCATAAAGCTGGATGCGGCCCTGAGCGAGATCTTGCAAGGCGGGCGTCAGCGCGGTGTAAGGCACATAGGCCATATCAAGATTGGCGCCGCGAATGAAGCTGTTCAGCATCAGCAGCGGCAGGCCCTGCGTGGATGCCCAATTGTGCTTGCCCGGCTCGCTGCGGACCTTCTTCAGGAAGGCGTCGAGATTATCCACGCCCATGGTGGCGGACACGGCGAACAATTGCACGAAGTCTACGATGGTCGAGATCGGCTTGAGATCGGCCACGGGATCGTAGGCAAGTTTCGTTTGCGTTGTGTAAGGCAGGATGGTGATGGGCCCGCCGAAAGAACACAAAAGCGAATGATCGTCGGCGCCAGAGATAAATGCGCCAACGCCTACTGCGCCGTCTGCGCCGGGGCGATTCTCGACGATCACCGGCTGGCCCCATTTCTGGGACAGCTTGTCGCCGAACATGCGGCAGGACACGTCGATGCCCGTTCCGGGAGGCTGGGGCGTGATGATCTTGACGGTGCGCGTGGGCCATTGCGCTTGCGCATTGGCGGCGCCGGGCGCGAGCGCTGCGCCTGCCAGTGACGCGAGGCCTGCCAGTGGCGCAATGCCTGCAAAGAGAGCCGCAACGATAACGTGCGCAGAAGTCCGCATGATCCCTCCCCCGTCGCGCCGATTTTGGGGCGCAATCAACTCATGTGTAGCGCGGCGCGGGCGAGGGGTCGAGCCTGCTGTCAGCCTGCTATCAGCCTTCTGGCGGGCTGAGATATTGCGCGTCGGTGACGTGCTCGGCCCAGTCAACGTGCTTGCCGTCCTTGGCTTCCTGCATCGCGATGTGAACCATGCCGACCTTGAGCGAGGCGCCATGCCAGTGGCGCTCGCCCGGCTCGAAGAACACCACATCGCCCGCGCGCACGATCTGCACCGGCCCGCCATCACGCTGCACAAGGCCAACGCCATCGGTGACGTAGATCGTCTGGCCGAGAGGATGCGTATGCCAAGCCGTGCGCGCGCCGGGTTCAAACGACACGCGCAAGGCGCGCAGGTTCGCGGGCGCAGGCGCTTCCACAATCGGGTCCTGCCAAACCACGCCGGTGAAGTAGTCAGACGATGCACGCAGTGACGAGCGGCCGGAGCGGTGGATGATCATGGGAGTTTCCTTTACTTCAGCGCGCTTTCAAAATCGGCACGTCACCGAAAGCTTGCATTGATCCGTCTGCGGTCACCAAGGTCAATTGACGTCGCATTGATTGCGCAACCAGTAACCGATCAAACGGGTCAGAATGCTGCCATTCCAGCCTTCCGGCTTCTTCGGCGTCCTCAACGCTGATGTCTAGCGGCAGAAACCCGTTTCTATGAATTGCAGCCGCGACCGAGCCGCCGAATTCAAGTTTCTTAAGCCTTCGCTTGACAGCGATCTCCCACACCGACGCCGCGCTGACAAAGACCTCATTGTCGGTATCGCCGATCAACTCGCGCACGCGTTTCGCTAACTTCAGCGCGCCCTGATCCCACCAGAGCAGAACATGGGTGTCGATCAAAAACTGCATCAGACGCCTTCAAACATCTTGACGATTTCGGGATCGACGTCGTCGAAATCGTCAGAGATGAAGGTGACTTTCAACGCGCCTGCGGGCACGCGCTTGCGGCTGACGGCGGGTAAGGGCGTCAAGCGGGCTTTCGGCACGCCGTTCTTGCATATGACGATTTCTTCCCCCTCGGCCGCCGCCTCAACCAGGGCGGACAGTTGGGTCTTTGCATCGTAAAGGCTAACCTTGCGAGACATGGCGCGCTCCGTACTCGATACGTAATCAGCGCGCAGGGGTTGGTCAAGTTGACCAACCAAATTTATCAGCTGTCCATCTTCAGCGCTGCGATGAACGCTTCCTGCGGAATTTCCACCTTGCCGAACTGGCGCATGCGCTTTTTGCCTTCTTTTTGCTTCTCGAGCAGCTTGCGCTTGCGGGTCACATCGCCGCCGTAGCATTTGGCCGTCACGTCCTTGCGCAAGGCGCGCACGGTTTCGCGGGCGATGATCTTGCCGCCGATGGCCGCCTGAATCGGGATCTGGAACATGTGCGGCGGGATCAGCTCTTTCAGCTTTTCCACCATGGCGCGCCCACGCGACTCGGCGCGCGCGCGATGCACCAGCATGGAGAGCGCATCGACGGGCTCGGCGTTGACGAGGATCGACATCTTGACGAGGTCGCCCTCCTTGTAGCCGGTGATGGTGTAATCGAAGCTGGCGTAGCCCTTGGAGATCGACTTCAGGCGATCATAAAAATCGAACACCACTTCGTTGAGCGGCAGTTCGTAAATCACCATGGCGCGCTTGCCGACGTAATTGAGATCAACCTGCACGCCGCGGCGATCCTGACACAGCTTCAGCACCGAGCCGAGATAGTCGTCGGGCGTGAGGATCGTCGCCTTGATCCACGGCTCCTCGATTTCGCGGATCTTCATTACGTCCGGCAAATCGGCCGGATTGTGCAACTCGATGTTCTCGCCGCTGGTCAGCCCGATGCGGTAAACAACCGACGGCGCAGTCGCGATAAGATCGAGATTGAACTCGCGGTGCAGGCGCTCCTGAATGATTTCGAGATGCAGCAGGCCCAGAAAGCCGCAACGGAACCCAAAGCCCAGCGCGGCGGATGATTCCATTTCGTAGGTGAAGCTCGCGTCATTGAGACGCAGCCGCCCCATGGCTGCACGCAGATCGTCAAAGTCGGCGGCGTCGACGGGGAACAAACCGCAGAAGACAACCGGCTGGGCGGGCTTGAAACCGGGCAACGCCTTCGCGCACTGGCGCTTGTCCTCGGTGATCGTGTCGCCGACGCGGGTGTCGGCCACCTGTTTGATCTGCGCCGTGATGAAGCCGACCTCGCCGGGGCCAAGCCTGTCCACGTCCTGCATCTTGGGGCGGAAGACGCCAATCTTGTCCACATCATAATGGGCGTCTGTGCCCATCATCATGATCTTCTGGCCTTTTTTCATGACGCCGTCGATGACGCGCACCAGCACGACGACGCCCAGATAGGGGTCGTACCAGGAATCGACCAGCAGCGCCTTCAGGGGCGCTGTTTCGTCGCCGATGGGCGGCGGCAGGCGCTTCACGATAGCTTCGAGCACGAGGTCGATGCCAATGCCCGTCTTGGCCGAAATCGGCACCGCGTCGGACGCGTCGAGGCCGATGACGTCCTCAATCTGCTCCTTCACGCGCTCTGGCTCTGCGGCAGGCAGGTCGATCTTGTTCAGAACGGGTACAATTTCGTGGCCCGCATCGAGCGCGTGGTACACGTTGGCCAGCGTCTGGGCCTCCACGCCCTGGGAGGCGTCCACCACCAGCAGCGAGCCTTCGCAGGCCGCCAGCGAGCGGGAGACCTCATAGGCGAAGTCGACGTGGCCGGGCGTGTCCATCAGGTTGAGGATGTAGGTCTTGCCGTCCAGCGCCTTGTATTCGAGGCGCACGGTCTGGGCCTTGATGGTGATGCCGCGCTCGCGCTCGATGTCCATCGAGTCGAGCATCTGCTCTTCCATGTCGCGGGCGGCCACGGTTCCCGTCTGCTGGATCAGACGATCGGCGAGCGTGGATTTCCCGTGGTCGATGTGAGCGACGATGGAAAAGTTGCGGATGTTGTCGAAGCTGTGCGCGGTCATGGGGGTGGAGATAGCAGCGACGGCCCCCGGGGGAAAGGGGCGGACGCGGTCTGCGGCGGAACGAACCAGCCGCAAACCGCAAAAGGCGCCTATCGCAGCTTCAGGCCGGTTTCCCGGATAAGGTCGCCAACGCGCTTCGTTTCCTCCTGCAGGGCGGCGTTGAAGGCGTCCGGGCCCGTGCCGATGGCCTCGACGCCCAAAACCGTCAGGCGCTGGATGATTTCGGGCTCCTTGGCGATTTCAGCCGCTTCGGCAGCGATCCGGTTCACGATGGCCCCCGGCGTCTCAGCGCGGGCGTAGATGCCGATGATCACCGCATAATCGTAGCCGGGGATTTTTTCGGCAATGGAGGGCAGGTTGGACGCGAGCGACGAGCGCTTGGCGCCGTTGGCCGCAAGCATCTTCACGGACTTCGCCTCGTTGGCTCCGATCAGCGACGGATAGGCCGAGAACAGCGCATCCACATGGCCGCCCAGAAGCGCGGGCACGGATTCGCCAGTGCCCTTGAAGGGCACATGGGTCGCTTCAAGTTTCAGGGCGTGGGTCAACGCCACCATCGAAAGGTGATGATTGCTGCCGACGCCGCTGGAGCCGTAGTTCATCTTGCCCGGATTGGCGCGCACGAAAGCAATGAATTCGTCGAGCGTGTTGGCGGGCACCTTGGGATGCACAGCCAGGAACAGCGGCGCGCTCGCTAGCAGGGTCACAGCACGCAAATCTTTAACAGCATAAGATAGCTGGGAATTTATCAACGGATTGACTGACCAGATCGCGCCGTCCGTCACCACGAACGTGTAACCGTCCGCGGGGGATGACAACATGCCGTTCACCGCAACCGCGCCATTTGCGCCCGAGCGGTTCTCCACGATCACCGATTGACCCAGTCGCTGCTCCATGCGGCGGCCGAAAATGCGCGCCACAGTGTCCGGCAACCCGCCAGCGGGATGCGTGATGATGAAGCGAATTTGTTGATTTGGATAATTGGATGCGCCCTGCGTCTGAGCCTGTCCAAGCGTTACGGAGCCGAGCAAAATGGATGCTGCGGCGGCAATTTTCATAAATGTCGACGACATTGGTTTCCCCTCCTGTCCGGCGGTCTGTGCTTGCGCGCGAAGCGGCTTTCGCCCTTGCCCGACCATCCGGAACGGCGCGATCCTAATCGAACGCGCCCGCGCGCGCCAGTAGCACTCGCTCTGGTGACGCACACTTGTTTCCATGTTCCGCTGCGAGCGCATGTTCGCGCTTGCGGCGCGTCGAGCCCGCTCATAGTCTGGCCCATGGTCGCCGTTTGTGACGTTGGAATCTTGTTTGCGGATGTCGTCGGGAGCTCTCGCATTTACGAGCGGCTCGGCGACACCCGCGCGCACGCGGTCATCAACCAGTGTTTCCGCATCATGGGCGAGTGCGTGCAGGCGCATCGCGGCGTTGTCGTGAAGACAATTGGCGACGAACTGATGGCGGCGTTCAGCGCCGCCCACCAGCCCTTCTCGTGCGCCGTAGACATTCGTCGCCGCTTTGCGGAAATGCCGCCCCTCCCATTGAGCGAAGGAGAAATTCGGGTCGCGGTGCGGATCGGCTTTCACTTCGGCAGCGCCATGCAAGAGCAGGAAGACTTTTTCGGCGACACGGTGAACATCGCCGCCCGGATGGTAGGGCTCGCCAAGGCCAGCCAGATATTGACCACGGGCGACGTAATGGACCTGCTGCCGGAATCGCAAAAGGCGATGGCGGTAGAGTTCGGTCAGATCGAAGTGCGCGGGCGCGCCGTTCCGGTGCGGATTGCGCAAGTCCCAATCGACGCGCCGCAGCAGAACGCGACAGTGCTGCGCTTTGGTCCCGGCGCAGAGGCGGTCGCCGCCGGTCCCGAGATCAAACTTATCTTCGAGGATCGGGAGTGGGTTGCGCCAGCGAGCGCGCGGTCCATTGTCTTTGGCCGTGATCCGGCCAGCGACGTGATGCTGAAGAGTCCGCATGTGTCGCGAAGTCACGCCACCATCGAGCGGCGGCGCGACAAGTTCTTCCTCGTGGATCACAGCACGAACGGCACGTCGCTGATGATCGGCGCGCAGAGACCCATCACGCTGCTGCGTGAAGAGTTCGGGCTTGTGGAGAGCGGTCGTATCGCTTTTGGCAAGACGACGACGGCCGAAGGCGACATCGTGGATTTTGTCATCACGTAATAGGCGCCGCGCTCAGCTGCGCTCCATCAGCCTCGATACGACGCGGGCGGTGTAATCCACCATCGGCACGATGCGCCCGTAATTGAGCCGGGTGGGGCCAATGACGCCGACAACGCCAACGATCTTTTGCCCGCCGTCGCGGAACGGCGCCACGATCATCGAAGAACCCGACAGCGAGAACAGCTTGTTCTCTGAACCGATGAAAATGCGCACGCCCTCGCCCGTTTCAGCGCGCGCCAGAAGATCGATAACGTCTTTCTTGGTTTCGAGATCCTGGAACAGAAGCTTGATGCGCTCGAGGTCTTCCACCGCTTTCAAATCGCCCAGCAGGTTCGCCTGTCCGCGCACGATGAGTTGTTGCGAGGAGCCAGCCGGGCCGGTCCAGCTGGCGAGCCCGGCGTCAACGAGGCGCGCGGTCAGCTGGTCGAGCTCCTGCTCAGCTGCCTGGCGGGAGCCTTCGATATCGAGGCGCACATCCGCAAGCGTGCGGCCCCGCACGCGCGCATTGAGATAATTGGCCGCTTCCACGAGCGCAGAGGCCGGCAAGTCGCGAGGAATGTTGAGAAGGCGGTTCTCGACCGTGCCGTTTTCGGCGACCAGCACAGCGAGGGCCTTTTCGGGCTCAAGGCGGACAAACTCGATCTGCTTGAGGCCGATATTGTCTTTGGACGTGAGGACCACGCCAGCGCCGCGCGAAACGCCCGACAGCAGGGATGAGGCTTCTGACAGCAGGCTTTCCATGGTCTGGCCTTCCCCTGCGGCCTTCACCTGCGCCTCGATGCGCGCACGCTCATCGGCGGCGACGTCGCCAATTTCCATCACGGAATCGACAAAGAAGCGCAGCCCCAGCTCGGTCGGCAGACGCCCGGCGCTGGTGTGCGGCGCGAAGATGAGGCCGGACTCCTCAAGGTCCTGCATCACATTGCGGACGGAGGCCGCGGACAATGTCATCGGCAAAAGCCGCGACAGATTGCGCGAGCCGACGGGATCGCCAGTCGCCAGGTAACTCTCGACCACCAGGCGGAAAATCTCCCGTGATCGCTCGTTCATGGCGGCGAGCGCGGAGTGTTCCGGGCGAATGAACTTGCCGTTGTGCGCTGCCATGGCCCTAACATGGCCAACGCGGGCCCCGGGTTCAAGCAATTGTTGAAGCTGGGTACGCCTTGCCAGCGCGCGCGCACCGCCATATCCCCATGATCCGGGCAAAAACGGAGACGACAAATGAAGGCGAGCAGCCATGGCGAGGACGGGGACCGGGCCAAATTCGACTGGGCCGACCCGTTTCTGCTCGACGACCAGCTCACCGAAGACGAGCGCATGATCGCCGATACCGCACGCGCCTATGCGCAGGAAAAGCTGCTGCCGCGCGTCATCGACGCCTACGCCCATGAACGCACGGACGCCACGATTTTTCGCGAGATGGGCGAGCTTGGCTTGCTGGGCGTCACCGCGCCCGCCGAATATGGCGGATCGGGCGCGTCATATGTCGCCGCCGGGCTTGTGTCGCGCGAGGTGGAGCGGATTGATTCCGGCTACCGCTCGATGATGAGCGTGCAATCGTCCCTCGTGATCCATCCCATCCTTGCTTATGGCTCCGGGGATCAGCGGCAGAAATATCTGCCCAAATTGATCAGCGGCGAACTGATCGGCTGTTTTGGCCTGACCGAGCCAGATGCGGGCTCCGACCCCGGCAGCATGACGACGCGGGCTGAAAAGGTCGCCGACGGCTACCGCCTGACCGGCTCGAAGATGTGGATTTCCAATTCGCCCATCGCCGACGTGTTCGTCGTCTGGGCGAAGTCTGACGCGCACAAGGGCGCCATCAAGGGCTTTATTCTCGAAAAGGGAATGAAAGGCCTCAGCGCCCCCAAGATAGAGGGCAAGCTTTCGCTGCGCGTCTCCGTCACCGGCGAGATCGTGATGGATGGCGTGATCGTCAGCGACGAACACTTGTTGCCCAACATCTCGGGGCTGAAGGGCCCATTCGAATGTCTCAACAGGGCGCGCTATGGCATTGGCTGGGGCACAATGGGCGCGGCGGAAGACTGCTGGATGCGGGCGCGTCAATACACGTTGGACCGCAAGCAGTTTGGCCGGCCGCTCGCCGCCACGCAGCTGGTGCAAAAAAAGCTCGCCGACATGCAAACTGAAATTGCGCTTGGCCTGCAGGCGGCTTTGCGCGTCGGTCGGCTGATGACAGAAGGGCGCGCGGCGCCGGAGATGATTTCAATCATCAAGCGCAATAATTGCGGCAAGGCGCTCGACATCGCGCGCATGGCTCGCGACATGCACGGCGGCAACGGCATCCACGGCGAGTATCATGTGATGCGCCACGCGCAGAACCTTGAAACCGTGAACACCTATGAGGGCACGCACGACGTGCACGCGCTCATTCTCGGCCGCGCGCAGACGGGCCTGCAGGCGTTCTTCTGATTATGCGAGAGGCGATTTTCTGATGGCGCAAGCTCCGCTCACCGGCATCCGCGTGCTTGAACTTGCGCGGATTCTTGCAGGGCCGTGGTGCGGGCAATTGCTTGCTGATCTTGGCGCGGACGTTGTGAAGGTGGAGCGCGCAGGCGCGGGCGACGACACGCGCCAATGGGGTCCGCCTTTCATTGAAGGCAAGGACGGGACTAATCTCGGCGCAGCGTATTTTCACGCCTGTAATCGCGGCAAGCGCTGCGTCACAGCCGATTTCGAAACCGAAGAAGGCCGCGCGCGCGTGAGCAAACTTGCCGCGCACGCTGACGTCATCATCGAAAATTTCAAGGTCGGAAGCCTTGAGAAATATGGGCTTGATTACGAGTCGCTGAAGGCGATCAACCCCGGCGTCATCTATTGCTCCATCACGGGCTTTGGACAGGACGGACCCTACGCATTCCGTGCGGGCTATGACTTTCTTATTCAAGGCATGGGCGGGTTGATGCACATCACCGGCCAGGCGGATGGACCGCCAACCAAGGTCGGCGTCGCCATTACCGACATGTTCACGGGCCTCTACGCAGCGAACGCAATTCAGGCCGCGCTGCTGCGTCGAACAGGCACGGGCGAAGGCGCCTTCATCGACTGCGCGCTGCTTGATACGCAAGTGGCGATGCTGGCCAATCAGGCGCTCAACTATTTTGTTGGCGGCAGCGAGCCGCAGAGGCTCGGCAACGCGCATCCCAACATCGTTCCCTACGACGTCTTTCCTGTCGCCGATGGCGACATCATCATCGCGACCGGCAACGACGGACAATATCGGCGGCTTTGCGAGGCGCTGGGCGCGCCAGAGCTTGGGCTTGACGAGCGCTTCCTCGCCAACAGGGACCGGGTGCGCAACCGCATCGTCTTCAACGAGATTTTCCACCCGCTTTGCAAGCGCTTTACGCGGGCGGCGCTGCTCGAAAAGCTTGAGGCGGTGGGCGTGCCCGCCGGGCCGATCAACTCAATCGGAGATGTGTTCGCCGATCAGCAGGTCGCCCATCGCAGCATGCGCATCGACCTCGACAATCCGCTGGCGGCGAGCGGCGCGACGCCGGGGATTCGCGCGCCCATCGTCATGGACGGCAAGCCGCTCGCAGCCTCACGCCCCGCGCCGGGGCTGGGGCAGCACGATGACGAAGTGCTGCGGGATGTGAACTGGGGCGGGTGACGCCGCCTCACAAATCGAGCACAAGCCTTGGGGTCTTTGAGCCCGAGCAGCAGACCATCATTGTCTTGCTCTCAAGCCGCTCCTTGTCGGTGAGGATGCCGTCGCGGTGGTCTGGCGTGCCGGAGATAACCGCTGTCTCGCAGGCGCCGCAGACGCCTTCCTGACATGAGTACATGATGTCGACGCCGCCTTCGAGCAGCACATCGAGAAGCGTCTTGCCTTCGGGCACGGTGAACTCAAGGCCGGACTTGCGCAGCTCCACGACGTAGCCGCCGTCCGTGGCCGCTTCCTCCCTGGCGGAGAAATATTCGGCATGGACCTGATCGGGCGCGACGCCAGCGGTCGCCTTCTCGTAGCCTTCGAGCATCGGGAGCGGGCCGCAGCAGTAGAAGTGTGCGTCCTTGCGGGCGTTGTTCACGATTGCGGCGACGTCGAGAAACCCGCCCGCCTCAGCGTCAATGTGAATATGCGCTTCAGGCATCGCCATCAGCTCGTCATTGAACGCGACTTCCGCGCGGTCGCGGCAGGCGTAATGCAACTCGAAGGAGCGACCGAGTTTCTTCAGGCGTTGCGCCATGCACCAGATGGGCGTGACGCCAATGCCGCCTGCGATCAGCACGCTGTGGGCGGCGTCTTCGTGCAGCGGAAAATTGTTGCGCGGGCCGCCGACGGCGATCACCTGGCCAACGCGCAGATGATCGTGAATGAAGATGGAGCCGCCCCGGCTGGCGCGATCGCGCTTGATGCCCACGACATAGGTTGTGGGGTCGCCGTCCGCCGTCACCAGCGAGTATTGCCGCATCATGCCGTTCGGTAGCTGGAGGTCGATATGCGAGCCGGGCTCGAAGGGCGCAAGCGCGGCGCCGTCAATGCGCCGAAACTCGTAGAGGTTCGTGTCCTGCGCGGCGTAGCGAATGGCGGTGAGCCGCATATCGACGGTCAAGATATCGGCGCTCATGCCAGCGTTCATGGCGGTGCAAATCCTGTGATTTTCGTCGCCATAAAGCGCACCGCGTCAGGCGCCGTCAACCTTCGACAGGAAGGCCATAACCCGCGTATTGAACTCCGATGCGCATTCGATATTGCCCATGTGACCGGCGTTTTCGAAGACGTGCAGTTCAGCGTTGGGAATATGCGGCACAAAGCCGTCGGTGTAGCCGGGCGCGCGCAACGGATCGAACCGGCCTGCAAACACAAGCGTGGGCACGGCGATGTTGGAGTAGGCGATATTGTCGCGCTCGGAGCGTGCCCCGCCTGCAACACGGAACGGCGCTTTGAAGCGCGCGGCGGCTGTCGCCTCCCATGCGCCGGGCAGATTGGCCAGCTCCCAGCGGCGATCAATGTAGGCGTCGTTGGCGGCCCACGACTTGTCGACGAACATCGTGTCGACGATGCGCCGCATATGCTCTTTCGTGCCGTCGTAGGAATTGAGCACCCTGCGGGCTTCGTTGTCAGGCGAGTCGCCGCCGCCCGAACAGCACACCACTGAGCGCAGCGGCCAATCTGGCCTTGCCCGCGCCGCAACCGTCAGCGTCAATCCACCCGACATGGACGAGCCCATGACATGCACGGCGCCGACATCCATCGTTTCGATAAAGCGGCGGATGTGGCGGATGCGCCGTTCAAACTGGTTGCCGAAGTCGAATATCTTCTCGGTGCGACCGAACCCGAGATGATCTGGCGCCAGCACATGATAGCGCTGCGCCAGAACATCTATGTTCTGCTCCCACGTGATCTCTGCCGCCCCCCCAAACTCCGCGGAGTGCAGAAGCACGATGGTGGGACGCACGCCCCGGTTGCCATCGCCAGCTTCCAGATAATGCGTTCTGATCCCGTCGACCGAGATATACCGGCCTTGGCTCATTCCGCCGCGACCCGTGCGTTCAGCGGACGGGTGCGGGGGAGATCCTTCACCTGCGGATACACTTCCTTGGCGAAGAGGGTGATGCTGCGCCTGGTGCGCTCAGTGCTCATGTGGCCGGCCTGCTGCATCATCAGCAAGTGATCGAAGCCACCGACAAGGTCATAGAGACGCTTGATCTGCTTGGCGACGTCGTCCGGCTTGCCATAGATGAGCACGCCCTGGTCCTTGAGGAACTCGATGGACTGCTTGCGCATGGCGTCCGTGCGGCCCGTGAAGGTGCCCCTGAGCGCCTGCACGTTGAACTCAACCGGCACGTAGCCGGGCGGGTTGCGGTACTGCGGCTCGGACGTGGCGTCGAGATACCAGCACAGTTCGCGCGCGCCAGCCTCGGCCTCCTCATCTGAGTCGCCGGTGAAGACGAGCGGCATGTAAGCCGTTCCGCCGCCGCCCGGCAGGCCGGTGTCATTGTAGGCCGAGCGATAGCCGTCAAACATCCACTTCACCTTCTCATGCGGTTGCAGGAAGGTGGCGAACACGAAGCCGCGACCGGCGGCGCGCTTGATGTTGGCGAGATCGCTCGAGCCCGTGATCCAGATGGCGGGGTGCGGCGTCTGATAGGGGCGCGGCCACAGGTTGATGGCTCGCTTGTGGGTGAACTGGCCTTCGAAGTTGAACGGGCCTTCGGTGTGCGTCCAGGCCTTCGACACGAGGTCGATGCCTTCCCAAAGCCGCTCGACGGTCTGCGTCGGGTTGCTGTTTGCGGCAAACACTTCGTAAGGCACGCCGCGCACGAAGCCGACGTCCAGACGACCGCGCGAGATGCAATCGATCATCGCCATCTCTTCGGCGATGCGGATCGGGTCCTGACGATTGGCGATCGGATTGCCGAGAATGCAGATCCGGCCCTTGCTCGTCTGGCGCGCCAGAATTGCGGCGGTCAGCGGCGCGCAGGCGTTGATGCAGGTCGCCGTTTGATGATGCTCGTTGAGCAGCATGTTGAGGCCCAGTTCATCGGCCAGCATGTGCTCGTCCAGATAGCGGTTGTAGAGATCTGCGCCTATCTTGGGATCAAACAGCTTGCTGGGAATCGACACGCGCATCGTCGACAAGGTGTCGAGCGGCGGCAGGTTCGGGTAGGGCATCTCGGTAAAGTGCCAGGCGTACATGGTGCAGCCTCTTTGCTGGGGTCTGGTCGGGGTGACTTACGCGAGGAAGGCGCGCAGCGCCTTCAAAACAGCTTCAGGTTGTTCGATCTGCGGATAATGGCCTGCTTCGGAGATTGTTGTGAACCTGGCGCCCTCAATCAAGCCCGCATATGCCCTTCCGTAGGCAGCGTTGGCCACGCCGTCGTTCTCGCCCCAGATCACGAGCGTCGGCGTCGCCACGCGATGCAGGCGATGCTTCAGCTTCGGGTTGTGCATGTAGGGCTCCCAGCAAAACCTCGCGAAGGACTCGGTGTTGCGGGCGATCACGCTGAGCTGGTCGTCCGTCATGGACGCGTAGTCGCGCTTGCTCTTCTCCTGATCATGCCACTTCATGGCGGCGACCTTCGCGGGGTGCTGGACCCAAAGGTCCTGAATATCGACGTCGTACGGACCGCCAATCTTGACGCCATAGGCGCCGATCAGCGCGAGGCGCGAAAAGCAACTGTCGTTCTTGGTCGCCATTTCAGCAGCGATCCAGCCGCCAAGCGAGCAACCGACAACGGGTACGTTATTCAAATCAAGCTTCTCGACAAGATCGAGCATGATGTAGGCGAGATCGTCGGGGCTGGTGAGCCAGTCAGGCCGTCCGGAGACGCCGAAGCCCGGGGGCGAGGGCATGATCACCTTGTGATCTTTCGCCAGATCATCGACGAAGGGGCTGTCGAGTTCGAGCTGCTCTTCGCTCGCCAGCAGGAAAAGCGGCGAACCGGTTCCGCAGGTGCGGACCTCAATGTCGATTCCGCTCACGGAAATGACGTCCTGATGAAGCGTGTCCTTGAGCATGGCTCCCCAACTTTTTTCGGATTTTGCAGCTTCTCGATGAGTCTTGCATATTAAGCCGGGCTTCCAATAATTTTTTTCATGTTTTCATATCCTGATGGTATCAGTTTTATGTCAGTCGTCTCAGGCGGACACGGGACAGGGAACGCGAGGATGCCAGTCAACTGGTATTATCTGGAGTGCTTTCGACAGGCCGGACGGCTGGAACATTTCAGCAAGGCCGCCAAGGCTTTGCATACAAGTCAGCCTGCCGTCAGCCGCGCCGTTGGCCGGTTGGAAGAGCAATTGGGCGTGTTGCTTTTTGAGCGAACCGGCCGGTCAGTCCGCCTCACCGAGCAGGGCCGCCTGCTGCTGTCCCGCATGGACAGGGCGCATCGGGATCTGGACGATGCCCAGAACGCCATCATGGACATGGGGCGCACCAAAAGCCGCCCCATCCGCATCGGCTTCATGCGAAGTCTCGCCAGCCGCATCGTTCCGCAACTGGTCACGACCTACCGTGAGGTAACCGCTGACGCCCAGTTCCGGTTCGTCTCCAGCATCACCTCGCCGCTGGTGGATCTTCTGGAAGCGGACGAACTCGACCTGATGTTTTCGTCAGCGCCCCTCAATCATCCGACGATCAAGTGGAGCAAGCTGTACGATCAGCGATTTTTCGCCATTGGGCCGCGTGACAGCCCCCTGCTGCAAGGCGGTCCTTTAGGCGTGCGGGAACTGGCCAACCAACCCCTCATCACCTTCCGCAAGACGCACTCCATGCGCGCCGTGATCGAGGGCATTTTTGAAAGCGCCGGGGCCACGCCGAATGTTGTGATTGAGGCCGAGGATTCCAACGGCATCCCTGGCTTCGTGGCGGCGGGTCTGGGGATCGCCATTCTCGCGCAGGACGGCGAGTTTCCGAAGGATGTCGCCCTGCTGCCCACCAACGGTCCGCTCCACTCCCGGCCCGTGGGGCTGGCGTGGGCGAGCGGGCGGCTGATACCCGACACCGTGAAATCGTTTCAGGACTTCACGCTGCGGCGCGGGCCGCAGATCGTGGCGGAGATCGTCAACGTCTGACGTCGCTAGGGGCCGTAGCCTTCAAGCGACGCAGTGCGAGTCACACCCCGTGCGAGTCACATCCCGTGCGATTCACACCCCATGAATGTAATGGGGCGGGATGGGCTGTTGGGTGACAACTTCGATGCCGTAACCCTCAATGCCCACAATGTTGCGCTTTGTGTTGGACAACAGGATGATTTTCTTGAGGCCGAGATCTGCAAGGATTTGGGCGCCCACGCCATACTGGCGCAATTCGGCGATGGGCCGACGCGCGCTGGAGCCGTTGCGTTCATGGATGGCGTTGCTGACGCTGGAGCCGGACGGCTCGCGGATCAGCACAATCACGCCCCGGTCAGCCTCGGCGATCATCCGCATCGAGGCTTCCAGTTCGCCGCCCCGGTTGCGGGCCTCGCCGCCGTAAAACTCGCCCGGCGTCACGTCGCCAAGGCTGTCGGCCAGCATGTTGCCCTGATGCATGCGCACCAGAACCGGATCGGGGCTAGAAATGTCGCCGCGCACAAGCGCAATATGCTCCGCGTACTGGAGCGTATTGCTGTAGACGCGCAGACCGAAAGCGCCGCCAAAGCGGCTTTCGATGCGGGTTTCAGCCTCCAGCTTCACCAGCCGCTCGTTGCGGCGGCGGTAGGCGATGAGGTCGGCAATGGTTGCGATCTTTAGCCCGTGGTGCTGGGCAAACTTCACCAGATCCGGCATGCGGGCCATGGTGCCGTCGTCATTCATGATCTCGCAGATCACGCCTGCCGGATTGAGGCCGGCAAGGCGCGAAATATCGACGGCGGCTTCGGTGTGACCGGCGCGCACGAGCACGCCGCCGTCCTGCGCCATCAGCGGGAATATGTGGCCGGGGGTGACGATGTCGTCGCGGTGGCTTTCCGGGTTGATCGCCACGGCGATGGTGCGGGCGCGGTCCGCCGCGGAAATGCCCGTGGTCACGCCCTCGCGCGCCTCGATCGATACGGTAAACGCGGTCTGGTGGCGCGTGCCGTTGCGCGGCGCCATCAATTGCAGGCCAAGTTCGTCGACCCGGTTGCGCGTCATCGACAGGCAGATCAGGCCGCGCCCGTAGCGGGCCATGAAGTTGACGGCCTCAGCGGTCGCCATTTGCGCGGGGATGACGAGGTCGCCCTCGTTTTCGCGATCTTCATCGTCGACGAGAATGAACATGCGGCCCGCGCGGGCGTCCTCCACCACGTCCTCAATGGTGGATAGCCACGAATGGGTGTCCTGCGACATGTACGCTCCCCGGTCGCGCGCACTTGAAGGCGCGGACTAAAACCTGAACTTGCTGCCTTGCTTGTATCGATCTGCCGCGCCGGGGGTCAAGGGGCCGCGCGAGTTGCAGTTGCGGCAAATGCAATTAGGAATGACGGGCGGGGCGGGTGCGGGCAGCCCGCTACGCACAACGGAACAAAAAAGACAGACAGAGGGAAGAACTATGTTTTCATCCAAAGCCTTGAGCAAGAACCGCTCGGACCAGACCGGCTTGAGCCAAACCGGGCTCGCCAGACCGCTGGGCCTCGCCCTGCTCGCGTGCGGTTTGGCCGCAAGTCCCGCTGGCGCCCAGAGCGTTGAAGAGTTCTACAAGGGCCGGAAAATCGACGTCGTCATCGGCTTCACGGTCGGCGGCGGCTATGACGCCTACGCGCGCCTCCTCGCCCGGCACATGGGCGAGCATATTCCCGGCAAGCCCGCGATAATTCCGCGCAACATGACGGGCGCTGGCAGCCGCATCGCCGCCGCCTTCATTCATGGCGTGGCGCCAAAAGACGGCACCGCCATTGGCATCGCGGATCAATCCATTCCGCTGGAACAGGCGCTGGGCGATGCGGGCGTGAAATTCGACTCGCGCGAACTCAACTGGATCGGCAATCCGAACGCCGACAACAACGTGCTGACGACGTGGCACACCTCGCCGGTCAAGACTCTCGATGACGCCAGGAAGATCGAAGTAACCATGGGCGCGACAGGCTTCAATACATCGTCGCAATATCCGACGGTGTTGAACGCCACTGCCGGCACGAAGTTCAAAGTCATCTTCGGGTATCCAGGCGGCAACGAGATCAACCTTGCGATGGAACGCGGGGAAGTCGGGGGCCGCGGCTCAAACGCCTGGGCGTCCTACAAGTCGACGCGGCCGGACTGGATCAAGGACAACAAGATCAACATTCTCGTTCAGATCGGGCTGCGCAAGGCGCCTGACCTGCCGAATGTCCCGCTGCTGATGGAGACAGCGACCAACGATGTTGATCGCGCGGCGCTACGGCTTCTGTCGGCCCCCACCACAATCGGCCGGCCGTTCTTTGCGCCGCCGAATGTGCCGGCCGACCGCGTGAAGGCGCTGCGAGCAGCCTTTGACGCCATGATCAAGGACAAGGCTTTCCTTGATGAGGCCCAGAAGCTCAATCTCGATATTGACCCGGTCTCGGGCGAAGAGCTTCAGAAAATCGTGGCCGACATCATCGATGCTCCAGCGTCCGTGAAGAAGCGGCTTGCCGACATCCTGTCGCTAGTCGAGCGCGAGAAGAAGTAAGATGTAAACGCCCGGCGAGAGCCACCTCGCCGGGCGTTTCAATCAATAAGTTTCGACAGATCAGTTGATCTTGATATTCGCCTTCTGGACGATCTCGGCCCAGCGCGGGATTTCCTTCTGGATATGAGCGCGGAACTCGTCCGGCGTCATGATCCATGGCTCCGCCCCATCGCGGTCGAGCGTCTCGGCCACCTGCTTGTCGCGCATCGCCTTGGCGATCTCGGCGTTGAACTTCATCACGATGTCCTTCGGCGTGCCCGCAGGCGCGACAAGGCCGTACCATTGCGAGGCCTCAAAGCCCGGAACGCCAGCTTCCGCGATCGTGGGAATATCGTTGGCCGAAGGCAACCGGGTGAGGCTCGCCGTACCAAGCGCGCGAAGCGTTCCGGCGCGCACGTGCGGCAGAACGGCGGGTCCGCCCGTCATCATCACCTGAATCTGGCCCGAGAGAAGGTCGTTCACGGCTGGCGCGGTGCCGCGGTAAGGAACGTGGACCATCTCGACCCCGGTCGCGACCATGAAGGCGGCGGTGGCGATGTGCGCCGCGCTGCCGTTGCCGCCCGTGCCATAGTTCAGCTTGCCGGGATTCTTCTTCGCGTAGGCGATGAATTCAGCGAGGTTCTTGGCGGGCACGGAGGGATGCACAACCATGATGTTGTGAACCTTGGCGAGCATGCCGAGATGTTCGAAGCTTTTGATCGGATCATACTGCAGCCCGGTGTAAAGCGAGGGATTCACGCTCAGCGTGCCGATATGGCCCATGCCGATCGTGTAGCCGTCCGCTGGGGCGCGTGCGATCTGGACGCTGCCAACAGAGCCGCCGGCGCCCGGACGGTTTTCCACCGTGACCGACTGGCTCCACGCCTCAGTGAATTTTTGCCCGCTCAGGCGCGCGAGGATGTCGGTCGAACCGCCAGGCGTGAACGGCACGATCATCGTCATGCCCTTGTTCGGCCATGCGGCCTGCGCGGCGGCGCCAGTCCCTGTCAGTCCCGCAGCGCCGGCAGCGGCGATTCCGGCCAGCATCTGGCGGCGGTCAAGAGTATCAGTCATGCGTGTTCCCCTCCTTTTTCTTGACGCCCCGTATAAACCGACCCGTTTCATCGGCAACGTGGGACTTGTGATTTATATGGGGGCGTCCGCGCCATAACGGCAACCATGCACAATGGTTATGAGCGGGTCGATATATGCTGGCGGGCGCACGCTGGCCCGCTATAAGGGTCGCGAAGTCCCGCCCGGACGGAGATGACCAATGGCCAGCAAACTCGACCAGCTCAAGACCATGACGACGATTGTCGCCGACACGGGTGACATGGAGTCGATCCGGGCGTTCAAGCCAACCGATTGCACAACCAACCCCACGCTCATCCTCAAAGCCGCGCAGATGGAGGCTTATCAGCACCTTGTGGACGAAGCGATCACGTGGGGCATGAGCCGCCGCCGCGTCACCAGCGAGGTCTGCGACCGGCTGGCGGTCAACTTCGGCGCGGAATTGGCGCAGATCGTGCCGGGCCGCGTTTCGACGGAAGTTGACGCCGACCTGTCCTTTGACGTGCAGGGCATGGTGGACAAGGGCCGCGCCTTCATCGCCGACTATGAATCGCGCGGCGTGGGCCGCGACCGTGTGCTGATCAAGCTCGCCTCCACATGGGAGGGCATTCGCGCGGCGCAGATTCTCCAGAAGGACGGCATTGACTGCAACATGACCCTGATCTTCAGTCTGGCGCAGGCGGCGGCGTGCGGAGATGCAGGCGCCTTCCTCATCTCGCCGTTTGTGGGCCGCATCCTTGACTGGCACGTCAAAAACGAAGGCAAGACCTACACGGCGCAGACTGATCCCGGCGTTCTGTCGGTGCACGCGATCTATGGCTATTACAAAGCCCACGGCGTCAGCACCGTCGTCATGGGCGCATCCTTCCGCAACACAGGCGAGATCGAGGCGCTGGCGGGATGTGACCGCCTGACGATCTCACCGCAATTGCTGGCCGGACTCGCCAACGATAACGGCGCGCTGGAACGCAGGCTCGATCCCGGCAAAATCGACAAGGACGTTCCCGCGCGCATGACGCTCGATGAAAAGACGTTCCGATACCTAATGAACGAGGACGCCATGGCTACGGAAAAGCTGGCCGAGGGAATCAGGCTGTTCTCGAAAGATCTGCGCGTTTTGCGCGACATGATCTCGAAGAAGCTTGAGTCCTCTGAAATTCGCAGCATCTAGGGATATCTCGGCACACGCCCTATTTTCGCCGCGTCGGGCGCTTTAGGGTGTTCACTCACGGGGCAAGACGCATGCCGCATCAGACTGAAACGACCGGAGACAGCGCGCGATCAGGGAAACTTGTCGCACTGTTTCCGCTTGCGCTGGTGTTTGCCGCGATCACGTTTCTGGCGCTCGGCGCGAACTTAAAATCCACCGAACCCGCGGTTGCATTGACAGCGCAGGTTGCCACGAACATGGCCGACGACGCGCGTGCGGCGGAAGAGGCTGCGGCGGCGGCGGTTGTCGCAATATCGCTGGCGCGTGTCGCCCCCGCCTTGCCGGAAGACGCGCTTGAGCCTCCCAAGGCGAAACCGCCAACTGCGGCTCCCGAGGCCCAGCGCAAGCCGCCTGCGCCGCGCCGGGACGCCAACACACAGCCTCCGGCGCAGCGCGCAACAACGCAAACGCCCTCACAAATTGCGCCAGCGCAAATCGCTTCTGCGCCCGAGCGCATCAGTGAGCCCAAAGCGGAACCGAAGGCGGATGGCGGTATGTTGGCGCGCATCGGTTCGTACGCGCCGTCGCCGCGCAAGATTGCCGGGGCCGTCAGCGACGGCGTCGCGAAACTGGCCAGCTTTATTCCGGGCCTGTAGCAGCGACGCCACTGGCTTTTGACGTTCCGAATCCTGTAGCGTGACGATCTCACGTCAGGCGCACCATTTGGAACATCAACTCCATCTTGCTGATTACAAGGAAGCCATTCTTTTCCTGATCACCGCCGGCATCGTCGTGCCGGTGTTTCATCGCCTGCGCATCAGCCCGGTGCTCGGTTTCATTGCGGCGGGCGTGCTGCTTGGCCCGTTTGGCCTCGGGCGGCTGGCGCAGGAATGGCCCGCGTTTGGCGCGATTTCGATCTCCAACATCGAACAGCTGTCCAAAGTCGCCGAACTTGGCGTCGCGTTCCTCCTGTTCATGATTGGCCTCGAATTGTCGTTCGAGCGTCTCCGACGCATGCGCAAACTCGTGTTTGGCCTAGGCGCTGCACAAGTTGCGCTCTCGACGATCATCATTGCAGAAATTGCCTATCTGGCCGGGCTGTCGCTACAAGCGGCAATCGCGGTGGGCGCCGCCCTCGCCCTGTCTTCAACCGCCATCGTCATGCCCGTTCTGGCCGAGCGCAAACGGCTGAACTCGTCCGCAGGTCGCACCGCGTTCTCGATCCTGTTGTTTCAGGATTTGATGGTCGCGCCGTTCCTGTTCATGATCACGGTGCTGGGGCGAAGCGAAGGCGGCGGCGGGGTGCTGACGCTCTTCATCTCGACGCTTTTGCCGGCGCTCATTGGCCTCGCGCTCATCGTCGGGCTTGGGCGCCTGCTCATCCGGCCCCTGTTTCACCATGTTGCGGCGGCGCGCTCGACCGAGCTGTTTGTCGCCGCTTGCCTGCTGGTTGTCATGGGCGCAGGCGTCGCCGCCGCCAGTGCTGGCATGTCCATGGCGCTGGGCGCTTTTATCGCGGGCCTGCTGCTTGCCGAAACTGAATTTCGCCGTGAGGTCGAAGTCACGATTGAGCCCTTCAAGGGACTTTTGCTGGGGCTGTTCTTCCTGACTGTAGGGGCGGGTCTTGATCTGGCGCGGGTCATGGCCGAGCCGCTGCAGACCATCGGCATTGCGCTGGCGCTGATCTGCGGCAAATTCGTCGTGACCTACGGGCTCGCCATGGCGTTCGGCGTGCGCGAGATCGCGGCGCGCGAGGCGGCGCTGGTGAGCGCCCCGTGTGGGGAATTTGCCTTCGTGATGCTGGGCGCGGCCATGGCGACCGGACTTCTGGATCGATCTTTCGCGTCCCAGCTGGCGCTGGCCGTCACACTCTCGATGATCGCAATTCCGCTGCTCGCGGCTGCTGGCGCGCGAATGGCCCGCGCCTCGCGGGCGCCAGTGGAGGGCGCCGCGATGGCGGATAACGCGCCGGAGGGCGACACCCAGGGCCACGTGATCATCGTTGGCCACGGCCGGGTCGGCGCGCTGGTGGGCGAAATGCTGGCGCTCCACAAGATCCCCTTCATGGCGATTGATGGAGATTCACGCCTCGTCGCGCGCGGCCGCGACAGCGGGCTCAACATTTTCTGGGGCGACGCCTCCCGGCCCGAGTTTTTGCTCAAGTGCGGCATCATGGGCGCAAAGGCGATTGTTGTGACGATGGACGCCCCGGCGGCTGTCGACAAGGTGGTGCAGGCGGCACGCGCTCATCGCCCGGACCTGACCATCGTCGCACGCGCCCGGGATGCGGCCCACGCCACTCACCTTTACGAGATCGGCGCAACTGACGCGGTGCCCGAAACCATCGAGGCCAGTCTGCAACTGGCTGAAGCCCTGCTCGTCGACATCGGGGTGCCATCGGGGTTCGTGATCGCCTCGGTACATGAAAAACGCGACGAGTTCCGCGCCCTCCTGCAAAAGGATGGCTCTCATGAGGAGCGGCGCGGCATCCGGCTCTCGCGCCGGATCAAGGACATGTCGCGGACCCGCAAGGCGGACTCCTGACGCTTTTTGGCCCGGCCTGTTTGCTTGTGTGACCTGCCCGCTTGTCCGCAACGGGTGGTCAGGATAAGCCCCTGCGATGAATATGACGGATCCCAAGCCGAAAAAGCCCTGGAACCGGGAAACCGCCGACATGGTGCGGCGTCTCTTCCATGATCACGGACGCAAGCACCTCCGCTCCTATATCCTGGCGATGGCGCTTCTGGGCGTGGGCGCGGCCGCGACCGCCTACACCGCCTACATGCTCAAGCCCGTGCTCAACGGCATTATCGAGGGTGACAAGTTCCGCGACCTGCGCACCATGGCCTGGCTGGTGTTCGGCCTCTTCGTGCTGCGCGGCGTCGTCACCTACCTTGCGACGATCACGCTGGCGCGCGCAGGAAACGCCATCATCGCGAATGCGCAACGGCAGCTGTTCGATCATCTGCTGCGGCAGGACATGCGTTTCTTCCATGAGCGGCATTCGAGCGATTTCATCACGCGGCTGGTGTATGCGCCCAACGGCATTCGTGACACGATGCAAGCGCTGGTGACGACCGCCGGACGCGACATTCTCACCGTGCTTGGCCTCATCATCGTGATGATCCTGCAAGAGCCAGTGCTCGCGCTCATCGCAATTGTGACAATGCCGATCGCCGCCGTGCTGCTGACGCAGACGGTGGGTCGCATCCGCAAGTTCGTCATTCGCGGTTACGCAGGCGCGACGCAGATCATGCAGACCATGCAGGAGAGCGTGCAGGGCGCCCGCATCGTCAAGTCATTCAACCTTGAAGATGAGATGCGTGAACGCATGAAGCACGCTGTGCGCGAGGTCGAGCGCAGCTCCAATCGCGTGTCCACCGGGCTCGCCATGTCCGGCCCCATAGCTGACACGCTGGCGGGCTTCGCCATCGGCGCGGTGATCTTCTACGGCAGTTGGCGCATCACGCTTTACCACGCGGACCCGGGCTCGTTTTTCTCCTTCGTCGCCGCGCTGTTGATGGCCTATGAGCCGGCAAAGCGGCTGGCCCGTTTGCGCCTGCAACTGCAAAACGGCGTCAGCAGCGCGTCCATGATGTACGAGGTGCTCGACCATCCCGCCGCTGAAACGCAGGCGCCCGGATTGCCCGCGCTGGAGATCCGGCAGGGTCGCATCGACTTTTCAGGCCTGCGCTTTCGATATCGCGACGATGAGCCGGTGCTTGATGGACTCGATTTGCTCGCCGAGCCCAACATGACGACGGCGCTGGTGGGCCCATCCGGGGGCGGCAAATCCACGGTGCTGGCGCTCTTGCAGCGCTTCTATAATCTGGAAGCCGGTAAAATCGAGATCGACGGACAGGACATCTCCACGGTCGATCTTGCTTCGCTGCGCTCAAAAATCGCGTTTGTTTCGCAGGACGTTTACCTGTTTCGCGGCACCATCCGCGACAACATTGCGCTGGGACGGCCGGGCGCCACCGACGAGGAGATTTTCGAGGCGGCGCGCAAGGCGCACGCGCATCAATTCATCATCGAGTTTGCAACCGGCTATGACACCAGTGTTGGCGAACAGGGCGCGCAATTGTCGGGCGGGCAAAAGCAGCGCATCGCCATCGCCCGCGCGATCCTGAAGAACGCGCCGATCATCCTGCTGGATGAGCCCACCGCCGCGCTGGATTCTGAATCAGAGCGCGAAGTGCAGAAGGCGCTGGACGATCTGCGGCAGGGGCGCACCACGCTGGTCGTCGCCCATCGGCTGCAGACGATCATTAACGCGGACCGTATTTTCGTTATCGAGAAAGGCCGCGCGGTGGAGTTTGGCGCACACGAAGACCTGATCCGGCGGGGCGGCACCTACAGCAGTTTCTTCGCGTCGCAATTTGGCGAGGGCGTCGAAACGCTCAAAGCGCCGGACGCGCCGAAGTCTCCCTGACAAAGTCAGCGGTTGGGCGTTCGGCGACAGGACGCTCAACCATTGGGCGCTCGGCAACAGGGCGCTCTGCTGTCGGGCGCTCCGCCGCAGGCCTGTCCGTGCGATACTGTCCTTTGAGCAGGAGCGCACTGGCGATGGCGGCCAGCCCCACGATGGTGAGCCACCACAATTGCAGGCCCACGGCGCTGAAGGCGCCTATGGCGATGATGGACACTGCGGTTGACAGCAGGAAGCCCGAAGCTGGCGGCATCGCCGCCCCCGCCGCGACCAGGACGCGCGCCAGCAGGAACGCCGTCAGCAGAGCGCCAAAGACGCCAAGGTCAAACCACATCTGGAAGATGGCGCCACGGGGCGCGCCAAAAGGGATGAACCCCGTTTGCAGCCCGCGCACGGCGGAGTGAAATCCATACCCTGTGAGCGTGCGCACGCCATCGTCCGCGATCATGCCCGCCCACGCCGTGAACGAGCGCATCAGCGGCAGGGCCTCGATGCCCAGCTGCGGCGCAAACCGCTCCGTCAGCAGGGCGAGCGCGGGGGCCGAGACAAACAGAACGGCGACGAAAACAGCCAGCATCAGCGCAAAGCGCCGTCCGCCAGCCAGCCCGAAGGCGCAAACGATGGCGCCTGCCGCAAGCCCGCCATAGGCCGGGGGCGTGCGCACCAGCAAGATGGCCGCCGTCGCCACCACAGCCAGAATGCCCGCCGAAATCCATCGCTCGCGCACCGCCAGCGCGCCGAGCGCCGGCCACAGAAGCACCGCGCTCATGATCGCGATGCGCTCGACGACGCCGGGCTCAGGCCCCTCGACAAGGCGCGTGTCTATGAGATTGAGCGGCACGAGAATGAGCACGCCGACGCACGCCGCGCCAAGGCCGATGGGCAGGAGATTGAGATTTGGCGTGCGCACATGGGTGGGCAGGATCGCGATGGCCAGCGTCACCACCGCCGCCGTGCCGATCATCTTGGCGAACCGCTCCCCCGCGACGGCGGGAAACGGCGTCCAGAGGATCGATGCGCCGATCCACACCAGCAGCGCAAGAGCCACAATGCCCAGCGGCGACGCCAGCGCATGCGCCAGCCCACGGAAGGCGCCCTGCCGGGGCGCAATGAGGACAGAAGCAATCATCAGCGCCGCGCCGACGGGCACCAGTGCGACCATGAGGCGGCGGGAGGCAAGCGCCCCCACGGGCCCGGCGATCATCAGCACGCCAATGCCAAGGCGCATGAGGAATTCGGCGGCGCCCGCCACCGGATCTTCCATTTGCCGCCGGACTGGACTGCTCATGATGGGTACGCGTCTGGAGAAATTAGACGCCTACTATAAATCCCCGCAGCCCGTCTGACTGTGGAGACCGGGCAACACCCGTTGCAAAAGCAACACGGTTTTTTAATCTCCGGCAGGGCCCGAGCGGTTACGCTTCACGTCGCTGCGGCGCTTTTTCTCGTCGACGCGCTTTTTTTTGGCGGTTTTCGAGGGTTTCGTGGCGATGCGCGTGATGGGGCGAATCGCCGCCTCCTGAATCAGCGCCACGAGCCGCTCCTGCGCATCGGCGCGGTTGCGCTCCTGCGTGCGGAAGCGCTCCGCGTTGATGATGAGGACGCCCTCATTGGTGAGGCGGCGCCCCGCAAGGCGCGACAGGCGGGCGCGCACATCGTCCGGCAAGGAGGGAGAATTGGCCACATCGAAGCGCAGCTGGACGCAGCTGGCCACCTTGTTGACGTTCTGCCCGCCCGGCCCCGAAGCCCGCACGAAGCTTTCGTGCAGTTCGCTTTCGTCGATGGCGATGGAGCGGGTGATCCTGATCATCGTCGTGCCCGCTCCGCTAGCGCGCTCAGCCGATCACGGCGAACACGTCGTCGCCGCGCACTTCAACCTTGTAGGTCTTGATGGCGACGCTGCACGGCGACTGGCGCGGCTCGCCAGTTTTGATGTCGAACGTGCCGAAATGCATGTTGCACTCGATTTCGCCGTCGACGATCTCGCCATTGGACAGGCTGGCGAGGCCATGGGTGCAGCGGTCCTCCGTGGCGTAGAATTCGCCCTCCAGATTATAAACCGCCAGCGCCCCCGCCTCCCGCTCCACCTTGAGGATGGACCCGGGCGCAAGATCAGCGCTCTTGCAAAGAAATAAAAGGTTCTCGTCGGCCACGTGGCAAGTCTCCCTGTTCGCCGCATGGATAGGGGGAAGGGAGCCAAGGGGCAAGGGGGAGGGGTTACTGCTTTGATGCTGCCAAATGAACAAAATCTTCGAGGGTCATAAGCCATGCTTTCTGGCTATCACGGAAGGTGGCATGGAGCGGTCGCGGAATTACCAGTTGAAGGCTTTCAGATTGCATCTGCTGCGTCTGCTGTTCGGATATTCCGGGCTCCAGCGTAATCAAATGTTTTTTTTCAATTCTTCGCGCCTCCGACAAGACCTGCCGCCACCTGTCTTTGAGCGTCGACTTCGAGCCGAGCATCGTCAGCCGCTCAGGCGGGAAATCCCTATCCGCGTATTCGGCTACTCCGGGAAATAAAAAGTCTGGCCTGTTACGATTCTCTGTCTCCGCGCCTCTGGAGAATCGCAGGCGCCTCGCTTGAAATATTGCCTCCAAATGGTGCTCAAGGGCTTGGCCAGCGCGGGCCTTGCGCCTGTTCTGAACGCTTAACGAGAATGAGAGGAACTGATCCACCTCTGGTTCGCCATCCGAAAAAAACCTTCTTGCAGCCTTTGGGTCACCACTCGTCGTTCAAGTCGCCGAAATAGCCTCTCTTCTTGCTCAAGCCATGCCATTAAAGCTGTGTCGGCGTTCGCGTCCGCAGAAATCTCTGGGAGGCAGGACCGCGCCAATGCGGAAAACACACGGGTCGTCGGAAAATTCAAACCAAATGGTGCAAGAAGATTATCAAGTACATCAACATCCTGCTCCGCTGGTTCAATACCCAGTTCGTCAAGAATATAACGGGCGGCGAAATTCAGTTCAGCTGATGATCCGTGATTGATGTCGCGATACAGAAACTCGCCACCGTCGTTATCTGGCAAGCCAAATAGCCAAAGTAATTGCGCGTACATAGTGCTGCCCGCAGGAGCGATCAGCACAAGCGCCGAGGAATCTTGTCTCAAAGCGATGAACACACTGTCGCCGGGCCTCATGGCTTCCGTTACAGCATTGCCCGAATAATAGAGATGAAACTCAGCCGCGCGCGGTTTTCCCTTACGGACGTTAGACCAACTCACAAAACCGTCTGCAGTGATTGCTGATTGCTCATCAGCCAGCCAAATAAACCGAGTTGACAAACCTCGCCGATCAGCATCACCAAAAAGGCTCCGAAGGGCTCTCGTTCCCTGGAATTCATGCTGATTTGATTTCTCGGAGACTGTCTCAACCAGCGTCATTTTTTTTACTACGACACCAACGAACAGATCAGACAAATGACCTTTGCGGAGCATCTAATTTACCCCTCACTTCAAAACTTTTTTGGTCGCTTTTAAGCCACAGACTAATTTCGTCGATCACTTCATCTATAACACACCGGTTACGCCCCTTCAGCGCGCACTCCCAGATTACTCCCACCCTCCAACCTAGTGACAGAAGTTGTTGTTCATTGTGCCCATCAACAATGCGGTTTCGCTCAATCTTCTTGCGCCAAAATTCTTCACGCGAACTTGGCCACTTAAACAGGTGGCAGTCATGTCCGTGCCAGAAGCAGCCGTGAGCGAACAACACGGCGCGCCACTTGGGGAGAACCAAATCCGGGCATCCCGGCAACAACCGATCGTGGAGTTTAAATCGGAAGCCTTCCTTGTGTAGGCCCCGACGTAGAATGATTTCTGGCTGGGTATCACGCGATCGAATACCCGCCATCATGCGACTGCGCACCTCCGGCGGGACAACATCAGCCATTAAGCTGCTTGCTCCCGACGATCCGGGCGAGAAATGGTGGCAACCTTAGGGACACCTGGATCGGACTTCGCAGAAACGGCTTTTTCAATGTGCGGCTTCAACGAACTGGCAAGGAACTTGACGACAGGAACCACAACCGAATTGCCGAACTGCTTGTATGCCTGTGTGTCAGACACCTCGAAGCGGAACGGATCGTCTGGTGTGTCATATCCCATCAATCTTGCACATTCGCGAGGGGTTAAACGACGTGGGCGCGTCCCCTTTTGCTTGATCAATATTTCTGAACCGTCTTTATAGTATCGGGCAGACAGAGTTCGCGCGACGTCATCTGGCCCAAAAGAACTATATCCGAATCCGTTTCCGGCAGCGCTATGCTTGTCCCTGTAGTCCTTCAGATATTTCCAAAGTTTGGGACTTAGTGTGTACTTCGGATCGACCTCATTATCGAGGATCGAACCTAGCTTTGGTCCTTTTTCCGCAGGAGGAATTTTTAGAGCTGCGAAGTCAAAATCCGTCGGCTCTTGAAAACCAACAATGAAAATACGTTCGCGCTTTTGGGGAACCCAAGGTTGCGAACTGATGACCCTGCACTGGACATGGTATTTAAGCTCAAATTTAAGAACATTTAAGATCGTCGCAAACGTACGACCTCCATCATGCCGCTCCAGATTCTTTACATTCTCAAGAACGAAAGCAGCAGGACGGTGATGCGCGATAATCTGCGCCGTATCAAAAAACAAAGTCCCTTGGGTATCGCAGAGGAAGCCGTGAGGGCGGCCCAACGCATTCTTCTTGGAAACGCCAGCTATCGAGAAAGGCTGACACGGGAACCCTGCAAGCAGTAAATCATGCTCTGGCACAAGCTCCGGTTTTTCGGCGAAGGGCCGGATGTCCCCCGCAATCTCGTGATTATCCCGGTAGTTAAGCCTATAAGTTTCCTGGCATTTTGCATCCCATTCCGACGTAAAGACGCATCGCCCACCAATGTGTTGAAAACCTTTGCGGAGCCCCCCGATGCCAGCAAACAGATCTATAAACCGAAACGTTCGGCTAGCTGGCTCTCTGGAATTGAACTCATTTACTGATTTTCGCGCCATCGGACCCCGCCTAGAATCAGTTGCGCAGTGCCAGTATCTTGAAACAAAAAGCCGCGCCTGACAATTTCTGTTCCATTTTTGTTCCAGGTGTCAACCCTACCCCTCCATCTCTTCCCGCAGCATCTCCAGCTCCAGCCATTCTTCTTCTGCGCGGGTGACGTCTTTTTCGGTTTTCACCAGCGCGTCGGAGAGTTTTGCGAAGCGGGCGGGGTCGCGGGCGTAGAGTTGGGGGTTTTCCAGTTCCTTGCGGATGCGGGCGGCGAGCGCGCGGTTTTCGTCCATCTTCTTGGGCAGGGTTTCGAGCGCGTGTTTTTGCTTGAAGGACAATTTGCGCGAGCCGTTTTTGGCGCGCAGCGCGGAGCCGCCGGTCTTGCCGCGTGACTCAGGCGCGGGGACGCCAGACCCAGCGGCTCCTGGCGCAGCGACTCCCGGGGCCAGCACGCCATAACCGCGCTGGGCCACCATGTCTGAATAGCCGCCGGCGTATTCGAGCCACTGGCCCTCGCCTTCGGACACGATGACGGAGGTGGCCGTGCGGTCCAGAAAATCGCGATCATGGCTGACGACGATGACGGTGCCGGGATAATCGTTCAGCATTTCCTGCAGGATATCGAGCGTTTCAAGATCGAGATCGTTGGTGGGCTCGTCGAGCACGAGAAGGTTTGAGGGCATCGACAGCGCGCGGGCCAGGGCGAGGCGTCCGCGCTCGCCGCCAGAGAGTTTCGTGACCGGCTGGCGGGCCTGTTCGGGCGCGAAGAGAAAGTCCTTCATGTAGCCGATGAAGTGTTTCTTGGCGCCGTTCAGCTCCACCCAGTCTCCGCTGCCGCCCGTGAGCGCGTCTTTCAGCGTCCACTCGGGGCGCAATTGCATGCGCTTTTGATCGAGCGCGGCGACTTCGAGATTGGCGCCAAGGCGCACGTGGCCTTCATCGGGCTCAAGTTCGCCAATCAGCATCTTGATGAGCGTCGTCTTGCCTGCGCCGTTCGCGCCGATGACGCCAAGCCGGTCGCCGCGCAGGATGCGGGTTGAAAAATCAGCGACGATGGCGCGTTCGCCATAGGTTTTGGCGATGCCTTCGGCCTCGATGACGAGCTTGCCGGAGACCTTGCCTTCCGCCGCCTCCATCTTGACGCCGCCCTGCACGCTGCGCGCATCGCGCCGCTGCTGGCGCAGTTCGCCCAACTCGCCCACGCGGCGCATGTTGCGCTTGCGGCGAGCGGAGACGCCGTGGGTGATCCAGTGTTCTTCCTCGACGATCTTGCGATCCAGCTTTTGCAGATCGCGCGCTTCCTGCTCGATCACTTCGTCGCGCCATGTCTCAAAGGCGCCAAAGCCCTGCTCCAGCCGCCTTGTGCGGCCGCGATCCAGCCATACGGTGGCGCGCGTCAGGTTCTGCAGGAAGCGCCGATCATGGCTGATGAGAACGAGCGCGGAACGAAGCCCCGCGAGATACTTTTCCAGCCATTCGATGACGGGCAGGTCGAGATGGTTGGTCGGCTCATCCAGCAGCAGTACGTCCGGCTCGGCGGCCAGCACGCGGGCCAGCGCGGCGCGCCTCGCCTCGCCGCCAGACAGGCGCGAAGGTTCTTCCTCGCCGGTCAGGCCTAGTTCGGAGAGCAGATATTGCGCCTTGTAGACGTCATCGGTGGGGGCGAGGCCCGCCTCGGCGTAGGCCAGCGTGGTGGCGTAGCCCGACAGGTCCGGCTCCTGCGGCAGATAGCGCAGGGAGGCGTCGGGCTGGAAGAAGCGCTTGCCTTTGTCGGCCTCGATTTCGCCCGCCGCGATGCGCAGTAGCGTGGATTTGCCAGAACCGTTGCGCCCGACCAGGGCCAGACGCTCGCCGGGGGACACGGAAAGCTCCGCGTCCTCGATCAGCGGCTTGGCGCCGAGTGTGAGGGCGATGTTTTGAAGAAGGAGAAGGGGAGGAGAAGCCATGGGTCGCTATGTCGGGGAAAGCGGACCGCGTGGCAAGGGCGCATATTGACCGCAGGCGGCAACCTTTTCTTGGGGCCTTGCGGTGTAACATTGCGGCGGGCAGCGAAAATTTCGGGGATCACCATGACGGATACGCAGGTTCTGGCCGCACTGGCGGCGCTGGAGGCCCATCGGGTCGAGGTCGGACATCGGCGCATCCGCGATTTGTTTGTCGGCGATCCGGGCCGCGCCAACAGGCTGCAGGCGGAGATGGACGGCCTCGTGCTCGACTATTCCAAACACCGCATAACCGACACAACGCTGGCGCATCTGCTGGGCCTTGCGCGCGCGGCTGATCTGGAGGGCAAGCGCGACGCGCTGTTTTCGGCGACGCATTACAACAACACCGAAGGGCGGGCGGCCATGCACATGGCCCTGCGCGATTTCTCTGGCGCGCCGATCATGATCGACGGCGCCGACATGGGCCCGGCCATCGAGGCCGAGCGCGACAAGATGCTGGCGTTCGCGCAAGCCGTGCGCACGGGCGCCGTGCGCGGCTCAACGGGGGAGCGGATCACTGATGTCGTCAACATCGGCATTGGCGGCTCGGACCTTGGCCCCGCCATGGCCGTGCGGGCGCTGTCGCCCTTCGCCGGCGAGGGACCGCGCGCGCATTTCGTGTCGAACGTCGATGGCGCCGACATCGCCGATACGCTGAAGGGGCTGGATCTCAAGCGCACGCTGTTCATCATCTCGTCGAAAACTTTCACGACGCAGGAGACGATGACCAACGCGCAATCAGCGCGTGCGCGCGTGGCTGCGGAGCTTGGGGAGGCGGCGGTGGCCGATCACTTCGCCGCTGTTTCAACCAAGCTCGATCTGGTGGCGAAATTTGGCGTTCGCGCCGACCGCGTGTTCGGCTTCTGGGACTGGGTTGGCGGGCGTTATTCGCTGTGGTCCTCCATCGGGCTTGTGCTGGCGGTGGCCATCGGGCGCGATAATTTTATCGAGTTTTTGCGCGGCGGCCACGACATGGACGTTCATTTTGCGCAAACGCCCCTGCAGGACAATCTGCCTGTGCTGATGGGACTTCTTGGAATTTGGTATCGCAACGCGTGGGATTATTCGGCTCACGCGGTCATTGCCTACGACCAACGTCTTGCGCGCTTTGCCGCCTATCTGCAGCAGCTTGATATGGAGTCGAACGGCAAGTGCGTGACGCGCGACGGCGAGCCTGTGCAGATGGCGACAGCGCCCGTGATCTGGGGCGAGCCCGGCACCAACGGACAGCATGCGTTTTTCCAGATGCTGCATCAGGGAACGAGCGTCATTCCGGTCGACTTCATGGTAGCCGCGCGCGCTATCGACGCCGACGCGCATCATCATGATCTGCTTGTCGCCAATTGCTTTGCGCAAAGCGAAGCGTTGATGCGCGGACGCACGCGTGATGAAGTGGAAGCGCAGTTGCGCGCACAAGGCATGAGCGATCTCGATATTGCGCGCCTCGCGCCGCACAAGGTGTTTCCGGGCGACCGGCCCTCATCGACGCTCATCTACCAGCAGCTTGATCCGCGCACGCTGGGGCGCCTTGTGGCGCTCTACGAGCACAAGGTGTTCGTGCAAGCGGCGATCTGGAACATCAATCCGTTCGATCAATGGGGCGTCGAGTTGGGCAAGGAATTGTGCAACGGCCTTGCGCCTGTGGTGCGCGACAAGGCAGTTTCGCTGAGCGCGCTTGAGCCCGCCACTGCGGCGTTGATCGAAACGCGGCGCCGATTGCAGGGGTGACGCGTTTGCGCGGGGCGCTACGCACACATAAGGCAAAGGTGTAACTTGCAAAAGCGCTAAGGGCCGCGCAGTCTCTCCCTCAAGATTTGGGGGAAACAACATGATTGGCGCACGCCCTCTTTGTATTGGCCTTGCAGGCCTGGTCACAACCACAGGCGCGTTTGCGCAAACCTATCCCGAGCGGCCGATCACGATGATCGTGCCGTTTGCTGCTGGCGGCACATCGGACGTGATCGCGCGCGTCATCGGCGAGGCCATGGGCAAGAACATGGGCCGCGCCATCGTCAACGAAAACGTCGCCGGCGCCGGTGGCGTCATCGCGTTGACCCGTGCGGCGCAGGCCAAACCTGACGGGTATACGATTCTCATCGGCAACACGGGCACGAACGCAGCCTCTTACGTGCTGTCGCCGGATGTGAAGTACAAGACCGAGTCGTTCACGCCGGTTGGCCTGATCGCCAAAACCGCGCCCGTGCTCGCCATCAAGAACGATTTTCCCGCCAGGACGCTGGGCGAATTTGTCGCCTACGCCAAGGCCAATCCGGGCGTGATCAACCTCGGCCACGCGGGCGTGGGCTCTTCGAATTACCTTATCTGCAAAGCCTTTATAGCCTCCGCGCAGGTGCAGGTCACACTCGTCAGCTATCGCGGCGCGGCGCCTGCCCTGAATGATCTTCTGGGCGGCCATGTAGATGGCGTATGCGACGCCGCGACCTCCGTCGCTCCTTCCATCCAGACCGGCAAGGTGCGCGGCCTCACGGTCGCCGCACGGCGGAAGCTGGAAATTCTCCCGGACGTCCCGACGTCCGGTGAAGCGGGGCTGCCTGAGTTTCAAGCCGAAGGCTGGAACGCGATCTTCACGCCAGCTGGCGTCCCGCAAGCCGTGAGCGAGCGTCTCAACGCAGCATTGCGCGCGTCGCTTGCCGATGCGAGCGTGCGCAAGCGCTTTGAGGAACTGGGCTCCACGCCGGCCGATGACAGCGAGCTGACAGGCGAGCATGTGCGCAATCTCGTGACGAGTGACATCGCCAAATACAAGGTGATGCTGGCGACGAAGGACTGAAACAGCGGCGCAGCAACGCTTTACAAGGCGTGCACGCGCGCTCTAATCTAACTGCTCCAGGGCGACCAAGACCCTGGCGGGAGGACGCAGAATGAGCCGCTATCGCTCAGCCGTTGTTTTACTTTGCCTGTTTGCAACGTGCGGAGCCGCGAGCGCGCAAGACAAGATGGCGTCGCACTTTGCGGGCAAGACTGTCCGCATCGTTGTGGGATATCCGTCCGGGAGCGGCTTTGACGTTTACGCCCGTTCGGTCGCCCGGCACATGGGCAAGCATATTCCCGGCGGCCCGACTGTCATCGTGCAAAACATGCCGGGCGCAGGCGGCCTCACCTCCGTAGCCTACATGGCGAATGTGGCGCCGCGCGACGGGCTGACGCTTGCGCTGATCAATCCGGTCAATTCCACGGAGCCCTTGCTCCAGCCGGAAGTCGCCAAATTTGATTCAACGAAGTTCAAGTGGCTCGGCAGCGTCAACAAGGACGTGCAGACCTGCGTGTTCTGGACGCAAAAAGCGAAGACTGCCGACGACATGAAGAACGTCGAGCTTATTTTGGGCGCAACGGGGCCCTCGTCTGGCTCGGCGCTGGACGCGAAAACATTGGCCTCGCTGCTCGGGTTCAAATTCAAGATCGTGATGGGTTATCCAGGCATTGCGGACATTCGGCTGGCGGCGGAGAGAGGCGAAGTTGACGGCCACTGCGGCATGCCGCTGGCGCAGATCAAGACGGACATCTGGGAAGGCTTCAAGAGCGGGCGCATCAGGGCGCTCATACAGATCGCGACGGCCGATTACCCGGAGCTGAAGGGCATTCCAAACGCGTTCGATCTTGCGCAAACGCCGGACGATCGCAAGATCCTCAATCTCGTCTTCGCGCCCTGGACTTACGGGCGCCCCATGCTGGCGCCGCCGGAAACGCCGGAGATCACTGTCGCCGCTCTGCGCAAGGCCTTTGACGACACAATGAAAGACCCGGCCTTCCTTGCAGAAGCCAAGCAAATCAATCTCGACGTCAATCCGCTGGACGGCGCCGCCGTGGAAAAGCTCGTGCAAGACTTGTTTGCGACGCCAAAGCCGCTGATCGAGCGCACGCGGACCATTTTGGGCATTGGCGGAAAATAGGCGCCAAACGCTTAAGCGCTACTCGTCCTCGCCGAAACGGTTGGCGACGAGCGCGGCCAGCGCGTCGAGGGCTTCCTTCGCCTGCGCGCCTGCGGCAGTGACTGTGATGCTGGCGCCCATGCCGGCGCCCAGCATCAGGATGCCCATGATGGAATCGCCGCCGACCGTTTCGCCACAGCGAGACACGGTGATCTGCGCATCAAACAACTCGACGCATTGCACGAACTTTGCGGTCGCGCGCGCGTGCAGGCCCTTGCGGTTGATAATGGGGAGCGAGCGCACCAGGGCGCCTTCCGGCGGCGGCGTGGTGGGTTCGTTGCAATCGGCGAAGGAAGCGTCGTCGGTCATTTGCCGCTCAGGATGCGGCTGGCCACGGAAATGTACTTGCGGCCAGCATCCTGCGCCTGCAGCACGGCCTGATCCAGCGTCGCGTCTTCGCGCACCGAGGCAAGCTTGATGAGCATGGGCAAGTTGATGCCAGCAACTACGTCCACCGAAGAGCCGTCCATGACCGAGATCGCCAGATTGGACGGCGTGCCGCCAAACATGTCGGTCAGCACGACCACGCCCTGCCCTGAGTCCACGGCATGCACCGCCTGCACGATATCAGCGCGGCGGCTCTCCATATCGTCCTCTGGACCAATGGTGACCGTCTGCAATTGGGATTGCGGCCCGACCACGTGCTCGAGGGCGGAGCGAAACTCTGTAGCCAGGTGACCATGAGTCACCAGGACCATACCGATCATTGGACCCGACCGTCCGTCGAATGCGCCGCCCTGATGGTGAAATTGGCAGGGCTCATGCGAGGGTCGCCATTTTGTGCATCGCGGCGCAATTGGCAAGCGAAAACGGCGCCCATGGGCATCGTGCTCACAACTGCCTCCCTGAGAGGAACTCCAGAATGATTCGGGCCGAGTCCGTCGCCCCCAGTCCGGTGGGGATGACGAGGCGCGGTAAATCGATCCCCGCCAAGGTTGCTATATCGTCGCCTTCGGGCGGCATCCGGGCGGGCGCGCCGGGTGCTCCCAGCGCCGGGGCAAGGTCGACGACAAGGCGCAGAACAGCCGCGCCTTCGTGCGCCACAACTCCAACGCCCTGCCCGCGACGCTCGACGCGGCCTGCGATTGCGGGGTGGGGACGGGCGATCAGGCGGCCATGGGCGAAGGCCAGCAGCACGCGATCATCCGCCACGAGACGCGCGAACTGGCCGCGTAAACTGCCGGCCTCGACGAGCGCGAGCCCCAGACCGGACTTGCCGGAGCCCGAGGCGCCGCGAATGAGTATTCCAGCCTCCCCGAGGACCACAGCGGACGCGTGGATGGAGGCGGGATCGGGCATGCTCAACCGGGTCGGCCAGCGCGACTGGCGGGCGCGGGCGCCGCCGGAAGCCAGACTGTGAACCTTGCGCCCGCGTCGCCGCCGCCGGGGGCCAGGCGATTTGCAGCGCGAATCACGCCGCCATGGGCCTCGACGATCTGCCGGGAAATCGACAGGCCGAGGCCGGAGTTCTGGCCGAAGCCATGCTCGGGCCGGTCCGTATAAAACCGCTCGAAAATGCGCTCGAAGGCGTGAGCCGGAACGCCGGGGCCATCATCGTCAACGATGATCTCGACGCCCGGGCGCCCTTCCCGGTCGTCGGGCCCGGTTGGCTCGCCGCGCGCCGACCGCACAGCGAGGCGAACGCTGCCACCGTGGGGCGAAAACGAGCGCGCGTTGTCCACGAGATTGTTGATGACCTGACCCAGCCGCGAGTCATGGCCGAGCACGGTGAAGGATGCCGCGCCGGTCTCTGCGCGCGGGGCGACGTCGAGGGTGAAGCGGACGCCATCCTCGCGCTTTACCTCGTTGGCCAGATCGAGCACTGCGCGCACCAGCAGCACGATGTCGACGGGATCGAACTCCAGTCGGGCCATTTCCGCATCCAGGCGCGAAGCGTCGGAGATATCGGTGATCAGGCGATCAAGGCGTTTCACGTCATGCTGGATGACTTCAAGCAAGCGCGCGCGCGAGGCTTCCGTGCGCGCGATTGGCAGCGTCTCCACAGCGCTGCGCAGTGAGGTGAGCGGATTTTTCAATTCGTGCGCGACGTCGGCGGCAAAGCTCTCAATCGCCTCGATCCGGTTGTAGAGCGCTTTCGTCATGTCGCGCAGCGAGCCGGACAAATGTCCGATCTCGTCGGGACGGTCGGTGAAATCAGGAATCTCCTGACGCGACTTGATGCCCCGGCGCACGCGCTGGGCGGCCTCCGCGAGGCGGCGCATGGGCTCGGCGATGGTGCCAGCGAGAAACAGCGACACGATCAGCATGACGCTGGCGAATACAAGGAAGATGCGGATCATCGCCCAGCGCTCGGACGAGATGATCTTGTCGATATCGCCGCCCTGCGTGGAGAGCAGCAGAGCCCCGCGCACCACGCGGAAACGCTGCACGGGCACAGCCACGGAAATGATCGTCTCGCCGCGCGCATTCACGCGCACGACCGATTGCGCCTCACCGCTCAACGCGCGCTGCACTTCCAGATACGCGCGCCCATTGGCGAGGCCGATGTCCTCGTAGAGGGGAAGATTGGCGCCGCCGAAAATATTCGCCATCTGCGTGATCATGCGACGCGTCCAGGACGCCTTTCGCTCCTGTGGCGGCGCCAGATCGAACCGCAAGATCGTCGACCGCTCCGTGATGGAGCGTGAATCAATCAGCAGATAGCCCTCGCGATCATAAATGCGCGCGACGGTGCGCGTGGGGCCAACGAGGCGGCGCAGAACGGGCCCGATCTGATCGGGATTGATGGAGAACTCCAGCGCGGGATCGTCATCCTCGCCGGGGCCCAGCGTTTCGCCCGGCGCCAGCGACATGAGCTTTTCAGGATCGATGGTGATCGCGTCCGTCTCCACCGTAGCGGACGCGGCGACGGCGGCGGCGATGATTTCGCCTTGCGTCTTCAGGCTCTGAATGCGCGCGTCGATCAAGCCTTCGCGGAACTGGTTCATGTACATGAACCCGATCAGCATCAGCACGAGGCCGCCAAGGTTGAGGAAAACGATGCGGCGCGTCAGCGAGGATGAAAACGGCGCCGTCAGCGCGCGGCGCAAGGGGCGCGAGCGCGTGCGAAAGCTCTTTCGCGCCGAGCCGAGGGGCGCGGGCTGCACGTCTGGGCCGTTGTGATGCGCCTCAACGCTCATGCGCCGGGTATATCCCCGAATGGACGCGACGATGAGCGTAAAATGCACACGGCGTCAAAGAGCCCTGCCCCCAGGCCGGGCGAAATCGCGGCAAAAGCGCGATCAAGCTTCGCGGAAGCGATAACCGACGCCATAGAGCGTTTCGATCATCTCGAAGTCGTCATCCACGAGCTTGAACTTCTTGCGCAGCCGCTTGATGTGGCTGTCGATGGTGCGATCATCCACATAGACCTGATCATCGTAGGCCGCGTCCATCAGCGCGTTGCGGCTTTTCACGACGCCGGGGCGATGGGCGAGCGCCTGCAGGATGAGAAATTCCGTCACCGTCAGCGTCACCGCCTCGCCCTTCCAGGTGCAGGTGTGGCGCTCGGGGTCCATGCGCAGCAATCCGCGCTCAAGGATGCGCGCTTCCGATTCCTTCTGGCTCGCCGCGTCCCTGGGGTTGGCGCGACGCAGGATCGCCTTGACGCGCTCCACCAGCAGGCGCTGCGAGAAAGGTTTGCGGATAAAATCATCCGCGCCCATCTTGAGGCCGAACAATTCGTCGATTTCCTCGTCCTTGGAGGTGAGGAAAATGACCGGCAGGTCCGACTTCTGGCGCAGGCGGCGGAGCAATTCCATTCCGTCCATGCGCGGCATCTTGATGTCGAAGATCGCGAGATCGGGCGGATTGGTCTTCAACCCGTCCAGCGCTGCGGCGCCGTCGTTGTAGGTCTGGACGCGATAGCCCTCGCCCTCCAGAGCGATGGAGACGGACGTCAGGATGTTGCGGTCATCGTCGACCAGGGCGATTGTTGGCATTCACCAATCCGGGCTGTTATTACGCAGGGAGGCGCAACCTCGTTTCTTATATAGGCCGAAATGTGACGCTCTGCGACCCCGGACAGTTCCGGGGCCAGTGCGGGGGGCGACAACCGGGGCGCGGCGGGCAATTTTACCTGGACGGTTGATCGTGGCGGGCGAATCGCCACCAGCCTCAGGGCTGGCGTCAATCAGGGCACGTACACCTACGACGCCTTCGAGCGGCTGCGGGTGCGGGTTGTGGCGAACCAGACGCCCTCGACGAACAATGGAACGACGCACTACGTCTGGGACATTTTTGGCAACATTATCGCGCAGGCCAATGGATTAACCGGCGCCACGCTGCGCGAGATGGTCTACCTTGAGGGCATGCCGCTCAGCGCCATTGATGCAGCGGCGTCTCCCAAGCAGATCTACGCCGTCCACGCCGACCATCTGAACCGGCCGGTCATGCTCACCAACGCCGCGAAGGCGACTGTCTGGTCGGCGATCTACGAGCCCTTCGGCAGGGTCCACAGCGTCACCGGCGCCCTGACCCAGAACCTGCGCCTGCCGGGCCAGTGGTTCCAGCTGGAACACGGGCTGGCTCACCCCTGACGCGCAACTGGCACGCCTGCCCCCAACTGCCGCACCCCCCCTCTTTGGCTTGAGCCTTTTGGGCGCGCGGGGTATGAGAGCGCGGTCTGCGGGGCTAAGGGCGCGCGGGCGTTCGCGTTAAAGGATTCCGATGCCGCAAGCCTCTTATGTGCTCACACTCTCCTGCGCCGACAGGCCGGGAATCGTGGCGGCTGTATCGACGTATCTTTTCGAGCAGGGCTGCAACATTCTTGATGCGCAGCAATACAACGACGTCGCCACGGGCCTGTTCTTCATGCGCGTGACGGTTGATGCCGAACTGCCTGCAACCTCGCTGCGCGGCGGCTTTGAGCCGATTGCAGAGCGCTTCGCGCTGACTTGGATCATGCGCGACATGGCGGAGCGCAAACGGGCCATGATCCTTGTTTCGAAATTCGATCATTGCCTTGTCGACCTGCTCTATCGCTGGCGCAACGGCGAATTGCCGATAGACATTTGCGCTGTCGTCTCGAACCATCCGCGCGAAACGTGGGACCATATCGATCTTGACGACGTGCCCTTCCATCATCTGCCCGTGACGCGGCAGACCAGGATGGAGCAGGAGGCGCAGCTGTGGGAGCTGATCAAGAGCACGAAGACCGATGTGGTCGTGCTGGCGCGCTACATGCAGATTCTGTCGGACGGGCTGACGGCGAAACTCCTCGGGCGCTGTATCAACATCCACCATTCCTTCCTGCCAGGCTTCAAGGGCGCCAATCCTTATACTCAGGCGCATACGCGCGGCGTGAAACTGATCGGCGCGACGGCGCATTACGTCACCGCCGATCTCGATGAAGGCCCGATCATCGAGCAGGATGTGGAGCGCATTACCCATCGCGACACGCCGGAAGACCTTGTGCGCAAGGGCCGCGACATCGAGCGCCGCGTGCTGTCGCGCGCGCTCCGCTGGCATGTGGAAGACCGCGTTGTGCTGAACGGGCGCAAGACCGTGGTGTTCGGCGAATAAGACTGGCTTGGGGCGCCTCTCTGCGGCTAATCTTGCGCCACAACGCAGGGGGAAACGCATGAAGGCCTTCGTCAACGCCAAAGGCGCCGATGGCGCCGTGCTCGAAATGTGCGACGCGCCTGCGCCAACGCCCGGCGCCAACGATCTGCTGGTCGCCGTGCGCGCCATCGGCCTCAACCGTGCGGAACTTGCGCGGCCCATCGCCAACCCCGACAACAAGGCCGCCAACATCGCAGGCATGGAAATGGCGGGCGAGGTGATTGGCGTCGGCGCGTCCGTGCAGGGCTGGCAAGTGGGCGAGCGCGTCATGTCGATGACGACGAAATCCTACGCCGAACAGGCTTTGTGCAACGCGCGCGTTGCGATGAAGATTCCCGCCTCCATGAGCTTTGAAGAGGCAGCTGCAACGCCGGTGTTCTATTCCACCGGGCACGATGCGCTTGTGACAAACGGCGCGTTGAAGGCGGGCGAGCGCGTGCTGATCGCGGGGGCTGCGGCGGGCGTTGGCATTGCGATGATCCAGATCGCCAAAGCAATGGGCGCAGGGCTTGTGGCAGGCACATCGCGCAGCAGCGAAAAGCTGGCGCGGCTGAAGGAGTTTGGCCTCGATCTGGCGATTGAAACCGGCAAGGATGATCTGGTCGGCGCCTGCATGGCGGCGAGCGACAAAAAGGGATTCGACGTCATCATGGACAATGTCGGCGCAGGGCTTTTTGCGGCCCTCACCGATGCTGCGGCCGTGAAGGCGCGCTACGTCACCATCGGGCGTCTCGGCGGCAAGATGGACGAGATCGACCTCGACAAGATCGCGCTGAAACGCATGAAGGTGATCGGCGTCACGTTCCGCACGCGCAGCCTGGATGAGAAGATCGAGATCACGCAGCGCGTTATCGCCGATCTCATGCAGTATCTGGAAAGCGGGCGCATCAATCCGGTCATCGACAAGGTGTTCGCGTTCGATGAAGCCCATGCAGCGCAAGACTATATGCGCTCCAACAAGCATCTTGGGAAGATCGTGCTGAAGGTGTGAGGGCTTCAATCGATCATCAGCCGCAGGATGGGCGGCACGATGAGCGCACTCACTCATTGCGCAAGCGCACGGTGGTCAGCGACGACGCTTTGTCGGGATTTCCATGCGCATGCGGCCGTTGGGAAGTTTGCGGACCGTAACGCCGCCACGCACGCTCTGTGTCGTGCGCGCCGCGCGACGCGATGACGAGCGCGGCTGCACGGATTGCGCGCGCGAGCGCGAAGCGGCGCCTGCTGGCGAGCCTGCGCGGCTTGCGGGACCGGACACAGCGATGCAGTTGTTGAAGGCGTGCGCGTCGGTGAGCTTGTCGCAATCGGCGCGCTGCGCCTGCGCGGGCGTCGCCGTGAAAGAGACGGCCAACGCCAGCGCAAAAAGGCTTGCGCGGATCATCCGCGCAACGTCCCGCCGGTTTTCTTCGTCACGTCCGCAACAATGCGCGCCGTCACTGCCTCGATCTCGGCCTCGGTCAGCGTCTTCTCGCGCGGCTGCAGGCGCACCGCGATGGCGACGGACTTCTGGCCTTCAGCCACGCCCGCGCCTTCGTAAATATCGAACACGTCGACGCCAGCGATGAGCGTCTTGTCGGAGCCTTGCGCGGCGCGCACGATGTCGGCGGCCTTCACGGCGCGGTCCACCACGAATGCGAAGTCGCGCTCCAGCGGCATGAATTCACTTAGTTCAAGTTTCGCCTTGGCGCGTGTGACTTTGGCTTTCTGCGCGGGGATTTCATCGAGATGAATTTCAAACGCGCAAAGTGGGCCCGACACGTCGAGCGCCTCAAGCGCGCGCGGGTGCAATTCGCCGAACCATCCGAGCACGTTCTTGGGGCCAAACTGCATGGTGGCGGAACGGCCTGGATGCAGAAAGTCCGGCCCGCCTGACACGATCTGCATGCCGCCGAGCGGCACGCCCAGCGCCGCCAGCATCGCCATGGCGTCAGACTTGGCGTCGAACACGTCAACGCTCGCCGCCTTGCCGGACCAGTGGCGACCAGCGCCCGAGGCCTTCGCGCTTCCGCGTCGCACGGCGGCGACAGCCATGCGCTGATCCTTGTCGCCGGCGCCCTTGAACACCTGACCCACTTCGAACAACGCCACATCGCCAAAGCCGCGATCCGCATTGCGTTGCGCCGCCGCCAGAAGACCCGGCGCGAGGCTGGGGCGCATGTCGGAGAGTTCAGCGGCGATTGGATTGGCGAGCGACAATTCCGGCTTGCCGCCGCCAAATAATTTGGCGCGATCAGCCGAGATGAACGACCACGTTACAGCCTCCACAAGACCCTGCGAGGCAAGGCTGCGGCGCGCCAGGCGCGTGCGCTTTTGCAAGGGCGTGAGTATCGCCGTCGGAACGGTTGTCTCCGCGCGCATGAAGGGCGTTGAAGCGACGTTGTCGACGCCTGCGATGCGCACGATTTCTTCAACGATGTCGGCCTTGCCTTCAACGTCCGCGCGCCATGACGGCGCCTTCACGAACACGCGATCTGCGTTCGTCGCCTGACGCGCAACGGTGAAACCAAGCTTTTCAAGCGTGGCGACCATGTCGGATGCAGGCACCTCCATGCCGGTGAGGCGCTTCACTTCCGAAAATGGGAAATCAATCGTCACGTCGGGCTTTGGCGGCTCTCCCGCAACGACAAGTTGCGACGGCTCGCCGCCACACAATTCCATCACAAGATGCGTGGCGAGTTCGGCGCCGGGCACGCAGAATGCGGGATCAACGCCGCGCTCGAAGCGATAGCGCGCATCGGTGACAATGCCCAGATTACGACCCGTGCGCGCGATGTTCATGGGGTCCCACAGTGCGGATTCGATCAGCACGTCGGTTGTGTTTTCATCGCAGCCCGAATGCTCGCCGCCCATTACGCCCGCGATGGATTCAACACCGTTCGCGTCGGCGATGACGACGTTGTCGGCTTTCAGCTCATAGGTCTTGCCGTCGAGCGCAACGATGGTCTCGCCCGGCTTTGCGCGGCGCACAACGAGATCGCCAGCGACCTTCTTTGCGTCGAACACATGCAGCGGGCGGCCGCGATCAAACGTGAGGTAGTTTGTAATATCAACGAGCGCGTTGATGGGGCGCAGGCCGATTGCCTTGAGGCGCTTCTGCATCCACTCGGGGGAAGCGCCGTTATTGACGCCGCGCACAAGGCGCAGCACGAATGCGGGCGCGAGATGCTTGTCTTCGTCAGCAAAATCCAGCGTCACATTGACGGGGCAGGGATAAGCGCCCGCGACTGGCTTGATCGCGTGTTCCTTCAATTTGCCAAGGCCCGCCGCGTCAAGATCGCGCGCGACGCCATGCACGCCAGCCGCATCGGCGCGGTTGGGCGTGAGGTTGATGTCAATGACGGGATCGCCCAGCTTTGCGAAATCCACATAGCGCGCGCCGATGGGCGCATCGTCCGGCAGCTCGATAATGCCGTCGTGATCTTCGGACAGTTCGAGTTCGGCGGCCGAGCACAACATGCCCAGCGATTCCACGCCGCGAATGACGCCCTTGCCGAGCGTGATGTTCTTCGCCGGAATGTATGTTCCCGGCGCGGCGAACACGGTCTTGAGACCCGTGCGCGCGTTGGGCGCGCCGCACACAACCTGCACCGGCGCGCCAGCGCCAATGTCCACCATGCACACGCGCAGGCGATCAGCATTGGGATGCTGGGTCGCCTCGATGACGTAGGCGACGACGAAGTCCTTGAGCTTCTTGGTCTGGTCTTCGACGCCTTCAACCTCAAGGCCGATGCGCGTTAGCGTCTCGGCGATTTCGTCGAGCGAAGCGCGGGTGTCGAGATGGCTCTTGAGCCAGGAGAGGGTGAGTTTCATCTTCCTTGCTCAATAATATCTGCAGCGACAAACCCAACGCGGAACGCTTTCTCCTCAATTTTGGGCACTGCTAGCAGCATGATGCTTAACTGCGAATGATGTTGTACGAGTTGCGCTGGATGACCGTCGGAGGACAGTCCTGAAAAAATTATAATATCTGGATTCCAGTAGCTTATTTCTCGGATGTGAAGCGCCACACCGTTCGGCAAACCGGCGAGACTCATGCCGACCTCCGAGTCCTGATTTAGCTCAGACTCGAACTGCGTGATCAATTTGCCAACCTTTGCGCATATGTGCTTCGCGGGCAGATGCTTGGGGTTATCCAACATCTTGCTCATATCGGGCATTTGCAAGAGTTCTGGAATGGCGCTGACTATTGGGTTCTTAAGATCCATCTTCCTCGCCTCCCTTACGAACTCAACCCGCCTGCCAGCGTCGGCAGGTCGAGGGGGCGGAAGCCGTAGTGCTGCAGCCAGCGCACGTCGGCTTCAAAGAAGGCGCGCAGGTCCGGCATGCCGTATTTCAGCATCGCGATGCGATCGATGCCCATGCCCCAGGCGAAGCCCTGATACACGTCGGGATCGACGCCGCAATTGCGCAGCACGTTGGCGTGCACCATCCCGCAGCCCAAAATCTCCAGCCAGTCCTCGCCTTCGCCAAAGCGGATTTCACCGCCCGAACGGCGGCACTGGATGTCGACTTCCATGGACGGCTCGGTGAACGGGAAGAACGACGGGCGGAAGCGCATCTTCACGTTCGGCACTTCGAAGAACGCCTTGCAGAACTCTTCCAAAATCCATTTCAGGTGGCCAAGGTGCGCGCCCTTGTCGATGACAAGGCCTTCGACCTGATGGAACATAGGCGTGTGCGTCTGGTCGCTGTCGCAACGATAGGTGCGGCCGGGGCAGATGACGCGGATCGGCGGCTTGTTCGCCAGCATCGTGCGCACCTGCACGGGCGAGGTGTGTGTGCGCAGCAACTTGCGCTCGCCGGACTCATCAGGATTGAAGAAGAACGTGTCGTGCATTTCGCGCGCGGGGTGGCCGGCGGGGAAATTCAGCTTGGTGAAATTGTAATCGTCGCTCTCGACGTCCGGGCCTTCCGCAATGGAAAAGCCCATGTCAGCGAAGATGGCGGTGAGTTCGTCCATCACCTGACTGATGGGATGGATGCGGCCTGTGTCGGTCGCCGCTTCGCGCACGGGCAGGGTTACGTCCACGCGCTCGGAGGCGAGACGCGCTTCCAGCGCCGCAGACTTGAGCACCGTGCGGCGGGCGCCCAGCGCCTCGCCCACTGAATCCTTCAGAGCGTTGATGGCGGCGCCGGTGGTCTTGCGCTCGTCGGGCGACATCTTGCCCAGCGTCGCCAGAAGGGCGGAGATCGACCCTTTCTTGCCCAGGGCGGCGACGCGCACAGCCTCCAGCGCGGCTTCGTCAGGAGCGGCGGCGATGGCCTCAAGGGTCTCGTTCTCGAGCGTTTTCAGATCGGACATCTTGCAATCACTGGTCAGGAGAGAAGCGGCTTTTGCCATGGGCGGGCGATATTGTCGAGGAAGGGCGCTTATCGATGCAGCCCGCGCACGCGAAAGGCCCGCATCGCTGCGGGCCTTGTGCAGATTGACGGTGCGAAAGCGCGAAAGCTTACGCAGCCTTCGGCATGGCGCAGCTTTACGCAGCCTTCGGCATGGCGTTCTTGGCCTGCTCAACGATGGCCTTGAAGCCTGCGGGCTCATGGATGGCCATTTCGGAGAGCACCTTGCGGTCCACTTCGATGCCGGCCTTCGCCAAAGCACTGATGAACACGCTGTAGGTGAGGCCGCATTCACGCACGGCGGCGTTGATGCGCTGGATCCAGAGTGCGCGGAAGGTGCGCTTCTTGTTCTTGCGGTCGCGGTAGGCGTACTGCATCGACTTGTCGACGGCAGCCTTGGCGACGCGGATGGTGTTCTTGCGGCGGCCACGGAAGCCCTTTGCCGCATCGAGGGTCTTTTTGTGCTTTGCGTGGGACGTTACGCCCCGTTTGACGCGAGCCATGACGAAACTCCTTCAGATCAGTTCGGAAGATTGCAGATACTTCGGAAATTGTGCGGGAAAAGGGACTTCAGCCGTTGGGCAGGAAGTACTTCTTGACGTTGTCGCCATCCGTCTTGAACATGACGGTGGTTCCACGCAGGTTCCGGATCTGCTTGTTCGTCCGCTTGATCATGCCATGGCGCTTGCCGGCCTGAGCGTACATCACCTTGCCGGTGCCGGTTATCTTGAAGCGCTTTTTAGCGCCCGACTTCGTCTTCAACTTGGGCATTTTGCTCTCCTTGGCCTCGCGGCCTCAGTCATTTTCGATGACGCGCCAGATGGCGCATCGCCGTTCGCATCGGAATGAGCGAAAAGAACCGCCACGGCAGCCCTATACGGCCGGTCGGTCCAGAGCGGCGCTTATAGGAGGAAAGCGAAACGCGATCAAGGGGGTCAGCCGCCCCTGCCCTCATTGGAGGTTTGCAGCGGCTTTTCCTCGATCAGGATGAACGCGATCAAGCCCAGCGCGAAGCTGGCGGTCGTCAGCCAGAAGAGCGTGCGGAAGGCGGCGACGGCCGCAGCCGACCCGCCTGAGGGGGAGATCGATTGGGGCCCGAGCCCCACGGTGGGGAGGACAATGGCGCCCAGGATGGAGATGAGCACGGCGCAGAGAAGGCCGCGCCCGAACGAGAGCGTCGCGGTGGCCGCGCCGAGGTCACTGAGCCTGACGCTGTTTTGCACCACAAGCGTCACGATGGGCGCCAGCGGGCCAAAGCCAAGGCCAATGAAGACCAGCACGATCTGAAATTCGAGCATCGAGATCGTGTCCGTATGCCAGGCGAGCCATGCGGTCGCCGCGACGCACAGGACGTTGGTGATGATGGGATAGACCTTGTATCGATCCATTTTCGCAGCCGCGAACGAACCAAGCAACGCGCCCAGATTGACGGTGATCATCAGCGCCATAAGCTGGAGGCCCGCCTGCGTCGGGGTCATGGCGTGCAAATATTGCAGATAAAGCGGCAGGTAGAGATTGAGGCCAAACACCGCCGCCCAGCCAAAGGAACTGGCGCCAATGGCGGCGATGACGATCGGGCTTTTGATGATGTGAAGCGGAATGAGCGGTTCAGGCGCGGCCAGCTGGCGCCAGACGAACGTCGCCCAGCCCAGGGCTGACATCGCGCCTGCCCCCAGAATTTCCGGCGAGGTCCACGCCAGCGTCTTGCCGCCAGCTGTGATGACAAACATCGACAGAGCGCTGGCGAAGATGAACACCGCCGCGCCGATCAAATCCAGTCGGCGGCGCTTCTCGTTGCGGGGCAGTTTGCGCAAAAGCCGGTCGGTCAGCACCAGCGACAGGAGGCCCAGGGGCGTCGTCACGCAGAACACGAGACCCCAGTAGAAGTGTTCGGAAATGTAGCCGCCAAGCGCCGGGCCGACGCCGCCCGCCGTCGTGTAGACGAGGGCGAAATAGGTGTAGTACCGCGCGCGCTGCTTGGGCGGCGCGATGTCGCCAAGGATGGTCAAGGCCTGCGACGTGAGACCCGCTGCGCCAATGCCCTGAATGGCGCGGGCCAGAATCAGCGACCCGATGTTGGGCGCCAGCGCAGAGGCGAGACCGCCGACAAGAAAGATCAGCACTCCGGCGCGCAGGACGAGGCGGCGCCCGTGAATATCACTGAGGCGGCCGAACAACGGCGTCGTCGCAGTCATTGTCAGCAGATAAATGGAGGCGACCCACGAGAGGTTCTGCGTCGCGCCAAACTCCCGGCCAATGGTCGGCAGGGCGCCCGCGACAATGGTCTGGTCGACGGAAGACATGAACACGGTTGGCAGGACCGCCGCCACAATCCAGAGCGCATCGCGATGAGAAAGGGGGCCAGGACCTTGCGAACTGGCTGCGGTCTGCGTCGTCATGTCGGGCTGAATGTCCTCCAGTTAGCAGTCTAGCACGCGATGGAGAGCGCGCCAGATGCGGCTATCTTCCAGCCCCGCAAAAGAAAACGGCCTCCGCAAGGGAGGCCGGATCAAACGAATTGTCGCGGGCCAATGCGGCGCCCGAGCCGACTCGCTAACGCTTACTTGGGCGCCAGGACCATGACCATCTGGCGGCCTTCCATGGAGGGCGCAGCCTCGACCTTGGCGATCAGCGCGGTTTCGTTGCGCACCCGCTCGAGCAACCGGTATCCGATGTCCTGGTGGGCCATTTCGCGACCGCGGAAGCGCAAGGTCACCTTGACTTTGTCACCCTCTTCGAAGAAGCGACGAACGGCCTTCATCTTCACGCCGTAGTCATGGTCATCAATGCCGGGCCGCAGCTTGATTTCCTTAAGCTCGACGACCTTCTGCTTTTTGCGGGCCTCAGCGGCCTTTTTCTGCTCAAGAAAGCGAAACTTGCCGTAATCGAGAATCTTGCACACAGGCGGAGTTGCGCCCGGGACGATCTCCACGAGATCAAGTCCGGCGTCCTCGGCCTGCTGAAGCGCGTCAGGGAATTGGACGACGCCCTGGTTCTTCCCTTCCTGGTCGATCAGCTGCACTTCGCGCACGCGGATCTCTTTGTTGGTCCGTGGCCCGTCTTTCTGCGGGGTCGGCGGTGCTTTCATTGGACGGCGAATGGTCTGATCTCCTCAAGTGAATAAGCCGGACCCGGGGCTTTTTAAACCAAAAGGCCTCGCAGCAAAAACGCGACGAGGACCCGGACCCGCCTTACACTTCATACTTGAACGGGAAAGTGTCAACGGCGCGCGAGGGCTGCAGCCCAGAAAAAGCGAATATGTGGCGGCAAGGCCGCGCGTTAGCGCCGGGCGAGCAGGCCATCGTATACGGCAAGCGTGCGGGAGCACATCATCTCGACCGAGAAGTTGCTCTCCACATGGCGCCGGGCGCGGGAGGCAAGCGCGTCACGCTCGCTGGCGCCAAGCGCCAGCATCTGGGCGAGCGCGTCGGCCAGCGCCTGCACGTCATCAGGCGGCACCCGCCAGCCGGTGCGCTCGTTTTCAGGCGCCTGGGGCGGGGCGAGCACGGTTTCGGGCGCGGCGCCGATGTTCGTGACGACGACTGGCACGCCCATGGCCTGCGCCTCTACCGCCGAGCGGCCAAAAGCTTCAGGCTCGATTGAGGGCACACAAACCACGTCAGCCGACTGAAAGGCGCCCGGCATGTCGGCGCAATGGCCAACCCGGCGCACGATGCCGGTGAGGCCCGCAGCCGCGATGCGGTCATCCAGCTCTCTGGCGTAGCCGGTGCGGCCCTGCTCATCGCCCGCCAGAATGAAGCTGACTCCCTGCACGCCGCGCTGTTTCAACACTTTTGCGGCGTCGATCAGTACGCGCTGGCCCTTCCACGAGGTCAGGCGCGCCGCGAGCAGGACAATCCGCTCGTCAGGTTCCACGCCCCACGCCCGCCGCAGGGTCTGCACCCGGGCGGGGGAGACATGATCGGGCTGGAAAGCGCGCAGATCGGCGCCGCGGTGGATGACCACGATGCGCTCGCTCGCGAACGGGTGCATCGCGATGATGCGATCGCGCGTGAAACTAGAATTGGCGATCACGACATCGCCGCGCGCCATGACAGAGTTATACAGTATTTTCAACGCACTCGCGCCTGCATAGGCGCCGTGATAGGTGGTCACGAACGGCACATGCGCGCGCTTTGCGGCGCCCAGGGCAACCCAGGCGGGGGCGCGCGAACGGGCGTGCACCAGATCGACGCGTTCGCGACGGATGATCGCCTTCAGCTTGCCGACATTCAGCGCCATGCGCAGGGGATTCTTGGTCTTCGCGGAGAAGGGAATCCACAGGCCACCGCGCGCCTGCAATTCACTCACAAGGCGACCGCCCTCACAGGCTACCAGCGCGCGTGCGCCAGCCGCCACGAGCGCCTCGGCGATATCGACAGTCGTGCGCTCGGCGCCGCCCGCGTCCAGTTCCGGGATGATCTGGAGAATGGTGCGCCCGGCAAGATCGTGCATGGCGCCAAACGAGTGCGTTGCCGATGCATTGGGGGATGGGGACGATGACAAGTCCGGTCGCATCCTCTGTCCGCTGCTGGTAACACTGGCCGGTCCGATGCACCTTGCGAACCCTCACTACAGGAAGAACCGCGTGATTGAAACGCCGACAAGCGCGGCCGCGCCGTCCAGTCCCCACTTCTTTCAGGCGGGAAACCCGCCCCAGCGCCTCGCGTACCGCGCCTTGGCCGCAAGCACGAACGGCCATCCCGGCGGCGTGTGGCTCGGCGGCTTCCGCTCGGACATGCTGTCCACCAAGGCGCAGCGGCTGGAGGACAACGCCCGCGCACAGGACCGCGCCTTCCTGCGTTTTGATTATTCCGGCCATGGGGAATCGCGCGGCGACTTTGCCGACGGGACCATCGGGCGATGGGCGGGCGAGAGCCTCGACATGATCCGTGGACTGACGCGGGGGCCGCAAATTCTGGTGGGCTCGTCCATGGGCGGGTGGATCGCGCTGCTGGTGGCGCGCGAACTGGCGCGGCTCGGCGAGGCCGACCGGCTGGCGGGGCTGGTGCTGATCGCCCCCGCCGTGGATTTTACGCAAGCGCTGATCTGGGAGCGTCTGCCGGACGACGCCCGGCGCGACATCGAGGAGCGTGGCGAGTGGCTGCGTCAGTCGCAGTATTCGCCGGAGCCCTATCCGATCACGCGCGGTCTGATCGAGGACGGGCGCAATCACCTGCTGATGGGCGCGCCGATCCGCGCGCACTGCCCCGTGCATATTCTGCAAGGCATGGAAGACCCGGACGTGCCCTACAAGCACGCGCTCACCCTCGTGGAGCATCTGGCGGAAGACCCTGTTGCGCTGACGCTCATCAAGGACGGCGATCATCGTCTGTCGCGCGAGGAGGATATTGCGCGATTGATTGCGGCGTATGACGGGATTGGGTGACGACAGAGTCGCTACACTTGACAACCGGGGCGTGCATGACGACATTTGTCGTGAATAAAACGACAGTTGGCGCAGCTGGCGTCTTTGCAGGAGCATTGCGACGTGGCCCGATCAACAAAGACAGAACACCCGGAAACAGGATCATTTCCTCGTGCAGTTGCCCTGTTGGGCGGCGCGAAGACGTTCAGCCGGCCTGTCAACACAGCGCTTGATGCACACATGGCAATTACGTCCGGCATTCCAGCTGATGCGCTCGTGAGCCTTTTTGAGAACGTGGCGATCCTCCAGAGGCCAAATGCGATCGAAATGGCGCTGGGCGTCAGTGTCCGCACCTTGCAGCGCCGAAAGAAACAAGCAAAGGCGACCGGGCGCCAAAAGGGCGTCAATTTGAACCGGCTTAACCCGGAGCAAAGTGGTCGCGCATGGAAGTTTGCGGAGATTTTGGGCAAGGCGACTGAGGTGTTCGGCACACAGGCCGAAGCGGAGGCGTTTCTGGAACGGCCAGCCATCGGCCTTGACCAATATCGGCCCATCGACTTGCTCTCAACGCCTGCAGGCGTTGAGCTTGTCGAAACGCATCTCGAACGGATCAAGTTCGGCGTTTACGCGTGATCCCGCTACCCGGTGCGCTTGGCGGGCGCGATATCATCGCCTGGCGCCTCGATCAGAAACCCTTCGCCCCAACGTGGGATAGCGGCGAAGGCGCTTTTCTGTACGGAGGAAGATGGAACAGGCCCGGCGTTCGTGCGGTCTATTGTTCGCTGGATGCGTCAACGGCAATTCTTGAGGTCGCCGTTCACAAGACATTCCGTGTCCTGGATACTGTCGCTCATGTCATGACGGCGCTCAAGGTAAACGATGTGTCATCTGTGCACGTCGTCCTGCCCACTGACCTGCCAAATCCCGATTGGGCTCGGCCCGGAATTCCCGGCGCCGGTCAGCAGGCCTTTGGGACTGAGTTGCTTGCCTTGCATAAATTCGTTCTGATCCCGAGCGCCGTGTCGCCTCATTGTTGGAACTTCATCTTCGACGCTGCGCGCGCACAGGGAGATTATGCGCTTGAACTGCAGGAGCCTTTCGCACTCGATACGCGATTGCACCCGCCGCGATAATCAAAACCGCCGCGTCGCCGCCCTGCCCGCCGCGCGCGTTTTCTCTGACATTCGAAACACGATCAGCGCGCCAGCGCCCATCACAAATGTTGTTACGGCAAGCGGCAAGGGGCCATAGCTCGGGATAAGCGCGACCACCAGAATGCCCATGGCGGCGGAGAATGACATTTGCAGAAAGCCCTGCAACGACGTCGCTGCGCCGGCGCGCTCGGGCAATGGCGAGAGCGCGCCTGCGATGGAGTGCGGCAGCACGTAGCCGATGCCGTAAAAGTAAATCAGCTCGGGGATGAACAAAGCGAGCGCCGATTGCGGGAAGATCAGATGCCCCAGCAATTGCAGCGCGCCGCCCGCCGCCAGACACATAACGCCCAGCGAAACGACGCCGTCGATGCCAAGCCGCGTGACGAGGCGCGAACCAAAATAGGCGCCGCTGACGAATGCGATGGAGCAAACTGAAAACCCGATGCCGAACTGAACCGACGTGAGCCCGAAAATCGACTGCAGGACAAAGGGTGATGCGCCCACAAACGTAAAAAGGCCCGTGTGGCTCATGGCCATGATGCTTGCATAAACGCGCCAGAGCGGGTTGCGCGCAACGACGCCATAACTGTGCGCGATGGCGCTGACGCTGATCGGGCCGGGCTGCGCATGGCGCAGCGTCTCGGGCAGATAGATGAACGCCATGAAAGCGATGGGGCCAATCATCGCCAACATGGTCACGAAGCTGGCGCGCCAGCCAAACCACACCGCCAGAAAGCCGCCGAGAACAGGCGATACAATCGGCGCGACGCCCATGATCGTGCTCATGATGGACAGCTGGCGCCCGGCGCGCGCCCCTTCATACATGTCGCGCACAATGGCGCGCGCCATGATGATGGGCCCGGCGCCGCCGACGCCCTGCAGCAAGCGCGACACCGTCAGCCATTCGATGGAGGTCGCAAAGGCGCTCAGCGCCGTGCCGATGAGGTAAGTGACGAAGCCGATCATCAGCAGCGGCTTGCGGCCGTATTTGTCCGACAGCGGCCCATAGAAAAGCTGGCCCAGCGCAAAGCCGATCAGGTAGGACGACAACGTCCACTGGACGCGCGCAGGCGTCGTCGCGAACTCGGTCGCGAGCTGCGGCAGGGCTGGCACGTAAAGGTCGGTGGAGATCGGCCCCATCGCCGTCATGAAGGCGAGGAGAACCGTCATCCCTCGGGAATCGGGCTTCAGCATCAAATTGTCCGGGGCGAGGCGCCTGCGTCTGCCTAGGCGGGGGCGTCGCCCAAGTCGAGGGCGCGGGGGGCGTAATCGCCGACTAGATCAAATCCGTGTTGAAACTTGTTCGCATAACCGCGAACGGCGCCGCGGATTCGAGGCCGCCCGGGCCGCTTGCCAGTTGGGGCCAATTTGGGTATATGCATCTCATCAGTTCTCATATGGATCATCTTCGGATGGTCATCATGGAGGGTGGGCCCCGGACCGGGACCCGCTCTTTTTTATTACCTGCAGGCCAAGCGCCTGCGTTTTACGACTTGCAGCCGATGAGCGGCTGCGTGCGGAGCAAAGATTGGCAGACGCCGAGCAGACAGCAAACACGCCGGTTTCGGACATTTTGGCCGATATCGACGAGCCGCGCCTCATCAATGAGTCGGGGCCTGCGGCGCGTGTGGCGCGCGTGGCCGCGCCCATTCTGCGTGATCTTGGCTTCCGGCTTGTGCGCGTGAAGATTTCGACCAATCAGGGCGCTGTCGTACAGATTATGGCCGAACGGCCGGATGGCACGATCTCCATTGATGATTGCGAGAAGGCGAGCGTCGCCATTTCGCCCGCGCTTGATGTGGACGACCCCATGGGCGGCGCGGAGTACCGGCTTGAATTGTCCTCGCCAGGCATCGACAGGCCGCTTGTTCGCGTATCGGATTTCTTGCGCGCTCTGGGCCATGAAGCGCGCATCGAATTGCTCAACCTGCACTACAACCGCAAGCGCTTTCGCGGCTGGATCGAAGGCATTGAAGGCGAAGGCTCAGCGCGCGTTCTGAAGCTGCGCCGCATCGACGCGCGGGCGGATGAAGAATCCGACGTGCTGCTGCCGCTGGTCGATCTCGACGAGTCCCGCCTCGTGCTCACCGACGCGCTCATTCGCGAAACGCTTCGCGCAGAGAAGGCCGAAAGCGACGAGCCAAGCCCGGAGCAAGCCGGCGAAGACGAAGATACGCCCCGTCGCGGCCCAGGCCGATTCGCGGCGAAGAACGCACTCAAGGCGCAAGCAAAAACGGGCGCGCAACCGCGTCGTCCGTCCCGATGATTTTTTAACCCGCACCACGTCCGAAGGGGAACACGAGCCATGGCCGTCAGCGCCAACAGACTTGAGCTCTTGCAGATCGCCGATGCGGTCGCGCGCGAAAAATCGATCCCGCGAGAGATCGTACTCTCCTCCATGGAAGAGGCGCTGCAGAAGGCCGCCCGCTCCCGCTATGGGCAGGAGACGGAAGTGCGCGCCGAGATCAACCCAAAGACCGGCGAGATACGCTTCTCCCGCCTGCTTCAGGTTGTCGATCTCGTCGAAAACGACGCTACGCAGATCAACCTCGACGATGCGCGCAAGAAGAACCCCGCCGCTCAGGTCGGCGACTGGATCGCCGAAACACTGCCGCCGTTCGACTTCGGCCGCATCCCGGCCCAGTCGGCCAAGCAGGTCATCGTGCAAAAGGTGCGCGACGCCGAGCGCGACCGCCAGTATCAGGATTACAAGGATCGCATCGGCGAGATCGTCAATGGCGTCGTCAAGCGTGCCGAATATGGCAATGTGATCATCGATCTTGGACGCGGCGAGGCCATTGTGCGCCGCGACGAACTGATCCCCCGCGAGACCTTCAAGCCCGGTGATCGCGTGCGCGCCTATGTTTATGACGTGCGCCGCGAGCCGCGCGGTCCGCAAATCTTCATGTCCCGCACCCATCCCCAGTTCATGGCGAAACTTTTCGCGCAAGAAGTGCCGGAAATCTACGACGGCATCATCGAAGTGAAGTCGGTGGCCCGCGATCCGGGATCGCGCGCCAAGATCGCCGTTGTCTCGCGCGACACCTCCATTGATCCCGTCGGCGCGTGCGTCGGTATGCGCGGCTCGCGCGTGCAGGCCGTCGTCAACGAACTGCAGGGCGAGAAGATCGACATCATCCCGTGGTCGGCTGATGCGGCCACGTTCATCGTGAACTCGCTGCAGCCCGCCGAAGTCGTGAAGGTGGTTCTCGACGAAGATTCTTCGCGTATTGAAGTTGTTGTTCCTGATGACCAGTTATCGCTGGCGATTGGTCGTCGCGGCCAGAACGTGCGGCTTGCCTCACAGCTGACGGGTTGGGACATCGACATTCTGACGGAGGCCGAGGAATCAGAGCGCCGCCAGAAGGAGTTCGCCGAACGCACCAAGATCTTCATGGACGCGCTGGACGTTGACGAAGTTGTCGGCCAGTTGCTCGCCGCAGAGGGTTTCCGGTCGGTTGAGGAACTTGCGTTCGTGGACCTCGCCGAGCTCTCCGCCATCGAGGGCTTTGACGAAGAAACAGCGGAAGAAATCCAGAACCGCGCTCGCGAGAACCTGCATCGCGTCGAGGAAGAGTTTGACGCCAAGCGCAAGGCGCTGGGCGTGGCGGACGACCTCAAGGAGATCGAGGGCGTCACAGGCGCCATCCTCGTCAAGCTTGGCGAGAACGACGTGAAGAACGTCGAAGACCTGGCGGGCTGCGCCACTGACGATCTGGTCGGCTGGAGCGAGCGCAAGGATGCCGAGACCATCAGGACGCCGGGCTATCTCGACGGAATCGAATTGAGCCGCGAAGAAGCCGAAGCGATGATCATGGCGGCCCGCATAAAGGCCGGCTGGATTGAAGCGCCGGTCCCCGCTGAGGCGGAGAGCGAAGCGGAAGGCGCCTGAGGAGACGGGCGTGACACGCGGCGGGCGCGCGCAGACTGACGAAGGTTCGCAACGAACCTGCATCGTGACGCGCGCGAAACTGCCGCCGGACGAACTCATGCGGTTCGTTCTGTCGCCCGATGGCGAAGTGGTCCCCGACCTGAAGCGCAAGCTTCCCGGCCGGGGGGTGTGGGTTCAGGCGACGGCGACGGCTCTGGCCGAAGCCATTCGCCGCAAGGCGTTTGCGCGGGGCTTCAAGGAGCCTGCGACAGCGCCGACTGATTTGACGGAAATGGTTGACGCCCTTCTGGAAAAAGACGCGTTACAAAGCCTCTCCATGGCCAACAAGGCGGGGCTGGTGACGGCAGGCGCCTTCAAGGTGGAGGCTGAGATCGCAAGTCAGGCGCCAGCCGCGCTCATCCATGCGCGCGACGGCAGCCCTGACGGGGTTCGAAAACTCGCTGCGGCGCTGAAACGTCGCGGCGAAACTTCGGTGGAGACGCCGAGAATTGAATTGTTTGCCTCCGCCCAATTGGATTTGGCATTGGGCAGGGCAAATGTGATACATGCTGCGCTTCGAAAAGGGGCCGCCAGCGGCGCCTTTTTGGCCAGGTGCCGCCGTCTTGCCCTTTACCGGGCTGGCGGAATGGCCGAAGGGTCTGCCGAAGACGACGCGCAGCCCGACGAAACGCAGGTCTGATATAGCAGGACTGATACAGCAGGACTGACACGGCAGAACTGAGAAGACGGACCCGGCGGCCGCCGCCAGTGGTCTTGAAACGACGAACGGGGGCGCTGCCCCGGGAAGCTGAAACGTATGAGCGATACGAAGAATTCCGGCGACAAGACTTTGAGCGCACCCAAGACGCTGTCACTGAAGCGTCCGGTCGAGCAAGGCGTCGTGCGGCAGAGCTTCTCCCACGGCCGCACCAAGGCGGTCGTCGTTGAGAAGGTGAAGCGCCGCGTCGTCGGGGCGGAAGCGCCGACCGCGAAGGTCGAAGCGCCCGCGCCCGTGGCCCCGGTTGCAAAGCCACAGCCGACGCAGACGCCCTCTGGCCGCGCCGCGCCCGCGCGCCCCAACACATCATCGCAGCAATCGCAACGGTCCGGCGCCCCGGGCGTCGTCCTGCGCACGCTGACCGAAGAGGAGCGCGACGCCCGCGCCCGCGCCCTGCTGGGCGCCAAGGGTCGCGAAGAGGACGAGCGCCGGATCGCGGAGATCGAGGCCATCGCCCGCGCTGAACGCGACGCAGCTGAACGCGCCGAGCGCGAAGCTGGCGAAGCCCGCAAGCGCGATGAAGACGCTCGCCGTCAGAACGAGGCGGAATCAAAGCGCCGCGCCGAGGACGAAGCCAGGCGTCGTCTGGGCGAAGGCGGAACGCCTGCAGCGCCGTCTACGCCCGGCGTTCGCGCCGCCATTGGCACGCCCGGCGGCGCCCCGCGCCCCGTGGCTTCGGCCTCCGCTACCGCCCCGGCTGCAGTTGCACGCCCGACTGGCGCGCCTGCTGCTGAGGACGAGAACGCCAAGCGGATCATCCGCCGTCCCGGAATGCCGACCAAGGTCGTCATGCCGCCCCGCCCGACGCGCACGGCGCCCGGGCAGGAAAAGAATCGCGGCCGCCTCACCGTGACCGCAGCCACCGGCGGCGCTGCGGAAGAAGAGCGCACGCGTTCGGTCGCGTCCTTCCGTCGTCGTGTTCAGCGCCTCAAGGGCGGCGCACAGCCGAAGGAAAAGTTGCAGCGCGAAGTCATCCTTCCCGAGACGATCACGATTCAGGAACTCGGCAACCGCATGTCCGAGCGCGCGGTCGACGTGATCAAGATGTTGATGCGCCAGGGCGCCATGCACAAGATCACCGACGTGATAGACGCCGACACGGCGCAGTTGATCGCCGAAGAGCTGGGCCACACAGTCAAGCGCGTCGCTGAATCTGACGTTGAGGAAGGCCTGTTCGACACGCCCGGCGAGGATTCCGATCTGGAAACCCGCCCGCCGGTCGTCACGATCATGGGCCATGTCGATCACGGCAAGACCTCGCTGCTTGACGCCATCCGCCAGGCCAACGTGGTCTCCGGCGAAGCTGGCGGCATCACGCAGCACATCGGCGCCTATCAGGTCACGTCGCCGCTGGGCGGCAAGGTGACCTTCATCGATACGCCCGGCCACGCGGCCTTCACGGCGATGCGCGCGCGCGGCGCAAAAGTGACGGACATCGTCATTCTGGTGGTGGCCGCCGACGACGGCGTCATGCCCCAGACGATCGAGGCCATCAACCACGCCCGCGCGGCGAAGGTGCCGATGATCGTTGCGATCAACAAGATCGACAAGCCCGACGCCAAGGCCGAGCGCGTGCGCAGCGAACTGCTGCAGTACGAAGTTCAGGTGGAAAGCATGGGCGGCGACACGCTCGAAGTCGAGGTGTCCGCGCTGAAGAAACTCAACCTCGAAAAGCTGCTCGAACTGATCTCGCTGCAGGCCGAAGTGCTCGACCTCAAGGCCGATCCAGCCCGCGCCGCCGAAGGCACGGTCATCGAGGCTCGCCTCGACCGTGGTCGCGGCCCTGTCGCGACGGTGCTCGTGCAGCGCGGCAAGCTCGCCATTGGCGACATCATCGTGGCCGGATCGCAGTGGGGCCGCGTGCGCGCGCTTCTGGACGATCAGGGCAAGAACGTCGCCAAGGCTGGCCCGTCCTTCCCGGTCGAGGTGCTCGGCTTCTCCGGCGCGCCGGAAGCTGGCGACCGTGTTGCGGTGGTGGAATCGGAAGCCCGCGCCCGCGAAGTCACTGAATATCGCGACCGCCAGAAGCGCGATCAGGCTGCTGCGCGCGGCGCAGGCGCCGGACGCTCGCTCGCCGACATGATGAGCCAGCTCAAGACCGCTGGCCGCAAGGACTTCCCGCTCGTCATCAAGGGCGACGTGCAAGGCTCGGTCGAGGCGATCATCTCGGCGCTCGAAAAGCTCGGCACCGAGGAAGTCGGCGCACGCGTCATTCACGCAGGCGTTGGCGGCATCACCGAATCCGACATCACGCTGGCGGAAGCCACGAATGCAGCGGTCATCGGCTTCAACGTGCGCGCCCACAAGGAAGCGCGCGAATTGTCAGACCGCTCTGGCATCGAGATTCGCTACTACAATATCATCTACAATCTTGTGGATGACGTGAAGGGCGCGATGTCTGGCCTGCTGGCTCCGGCTTACCGCGAAGACATGCTCGGCAATGCGCAGATCCTCGAGGTGTTCAACATCACGAAGGTCGGCAAGGTCGCCGGTTGTCGCGTCACCGACGGGCGCGTGGAGCGCGGCGCGAACGTGCGCCTCATCCGCGACAACGTCGTTGTGCACGAGGGCAAACTCTCGACGCTCAAGCGCTTCAAGGACGAAGTCAAGGAAGTGGTCGTGGGTCAGGAGTGCGGCATGGCTTTCGAAAGCTATCAGGACATGCGCGCTGGCGACGTCATCGAGTGTTATCGCGTCGAGGAAATAAAGCGTTCGCTGTAAGCGAGCGCTTTCTGCCCGCACGCATCGAGGCGCCCTATGCCGGACCCGGTAACGCCGCTGCGGCGCTTGGCTTTCAAGCTCACGCGGGCCGATTACGAAGCGATCTTGAAGCGCTTCGATGATCGGCCTGTTTCGGTGTCACTGATCCTGGCCTGCGCCATTTTCGTCGGGCTTGCGTGGGGCTCTCTCGACCCAGGCTGGTTTGGCGAACTTGCGCTGCTGCCGGTCATCTCGCTTGCCGCCGTCGTCCTCTACGGCCTCGCGCATTTTTGGCGCAGATTTCGCCGCAGCTGGCGCGTAAAGCGCTGGACGCCGCCTGCCAATCAAACTGAAATCGATGAACACGGCGACCGTCTCGTGGTGCGCGAGAATGGGCGCAGGCGCGATTATGCGTGGGGCGACATTCTGGCGATCTCGCAGGACGATGCGCGCGTGTACATCATGAAATCGCGCGTTGATTACGTCGTGGCGCCGCTGGAGGCTTTCGCGGACGCCAGGGACATGCGCGCGTTCGTGCTGGCCTGCAAGGAGCGGATGCGGGAACGCGAAGAGTCAGACGAGGCGTCAACGCCGGAGACCGCTCAAACTATAACCTCGCAAGCGGTTAACTTTACCCTCAGCGCTGCGCTGCCGGTCGCGGTTGAAAACACCCGCGAGGGCGTTGACGTTGCGTTGACCGAAAAGGACTCAGTCGAGGTGGAGGCTGCGCTGCGCCCCTCAGGCTTGAGCGCGCCGGTGCGCCTCTCAACCGCAGCATTAGCCATCGGAGTCCTGGGCGGAATCGTCGTCGGGGCGCCGGTCTGGGCGCTTTCCGCGAGCCCGTCGCCGGAAGGCCGCCTGTTTGCCGGCGCTTTGGCCGCATGGTTTGGCGCTCTTCTATTGACCTTTTTTGGCGCGCGGCGCATTGAAAGCGCCCGCGCGGCCCGGTGGCCGGCTGACGATCCCCGGCGCATGGCGCGCCGTTTCGAGATCGACGAGGCCGGGTTCGTGGCGCGCGGAGCGCAGTTCGAAACGCGCATTGCATGGGCGGGCGTCGAATCGATCCGGGATACAGAACAGCACATCCTCTTCATCACTCGCTGGAAAGAGGTTTACGCCGTGCCGAAGCGTTGTTTCCCCAACGCCGACGCGGGCCACGCCTTCGAGATGAAGGCGCGCGCCTTCCACACGGCTTCCTGAAAGGCATACGATGTCCAGAGCCCATCAGAATGGTGGAGAGCCTTCCCAGCGCATGTTGCGCGTTGCAGAACTTGTGCGGCACGCCATGTCAGAGCTTCTGACGCGCGGCGCGCTCAACGATCCTTTGCTCGACAAGCAAGTGGTCACGGTTCCGCGCGTGCGGATGAGCCCCGACCTCAAGCTCGCCACCGTGTACGTGCTGCCGCTTGGCGGCGGCGAGGCTGAGAAGGTTATCGAGGCCCTCGACAAGCATCGCAAGTTCTTGCGCGGTGAAGTCGCGCGCAAGATCAACCTGAAGTTCGCGCCCGAAGTGCGCTTTCGCGTCGATGAAGATTTCGACAAGGCCTCCAAGATCGACGCTCTGCTCAATTCTGCGCAGGTGCGCCGCGATCTTTCGGTCGACGAACATGACGAAGACGATACACGCGACAATGACGCAGCGGATACAAAATCAAAATGAACGCCCCCCGCTCGAAGCGAACCGAAATCAACGGCTGGCTCATTCTCGACAAGCCTGTCGGGCTGACATCGACGCAGGCCGTCTCGCGGCTTAAGCGCATCTTCAACGCAAAGAAGGCCGGACACGCGGGCACGCTTGATCCGCTGGCCTCCGGCATCCTGCCCGTTGCGTTTGGCGAAGCGACAAAGACTGTCCCCTTCGTGCAGGACGGCGAGAAGGCGTATCGCTTCACCGTGCGCTGGGGCATCGAGACGGACAGTGACGACGCCGACGGCAAGCCCGTGCGCACGTCCGATCGCAGGCCCGCGTCCGACCAGATTGCGGACCTGCTGCCGGAATTCACCGGCACCATCATGCAGACGCCGCCCGCCTTCTCGGCCATCAAGATTGCAGGCGAGCGCGCCTATGACATGGCGCGCGATGGCGAGGAGGTAATCCTTCAGCCCCGCCCCGTGACGATCCATTCGCTCGAACTGGTCAGCACGACCGACGAGGACGCAGTCCTTGAAGCCAAATGCGGCAAGGGCACTTATGTGCGCGCCATTGCGCGCGATCTGGGCCGACTGCTGGGATGTTTTGGCCATGTCACTGCGCTGCGGCGCACCCGTGTTGGCCCCTTCATGGAAGAGGACGCCGTTCCTCTCGCCGAACTGGACATGGAGGGCGCGCAGCCGTTCGAGGAAATGCTCTCGGTGGAGGCAGGTCTCTCGGAAGTCCCCTGCGTGGTAGTTGATCGCGACGGCGCCGCAAGATTGCGGCGCGGGCAGTCGCTCATCCTGCGGGGACGCGACGCCCCGGCTGATGGCTTTGCGTATGCAGCCTGCGGCGGCGTGCCAGTCGCCTTTGGCGCCGTGCAGGGCGGCGAACTCTTGCCGAGCCGGGTTTTCAACCTGTCGTTCTGATCTCATCGAAGCCCAATTCGACTTCATGTCTTGAGCCTGCCAAAAGGCTGGCGCGGCTTGCCTTTGCATGGCCTCGCCTCCATAGTTCCGCCACCGAAAACAGCGCGCCAGGACCGCCTGCGATAAAACGCGGCGAGGCGTGAGCGCGCCCGGTGTATCCGCCCGCGTGCGGGCTAAAGGCTAGGAGAGGAAATGTATCTCGACACTCCCGAAGGTCAGCCCGACGACAAGGTCGCATGGGGTTCGGATGTCGCCGCGCAGATGCTGCGCCGCTTCGGCTTCAAGTATGTGAGCCTCAACCCGGGCGCGAGCTATCGCGGCCTGCATGACTCCATCGTCAATCATCTGGGCAACCGCAATCCCGGCATGCTGCTGTGCCTGCATGAAGACCATGCAGTTGGCATCGCGCACGGCTACGCCAAGGTTATGGATGAGCCGATGGCGGCCATCGTTCACTCCAACGTCGGCCTCATGCACGGCCACATGGCGATCTTCAACGCGTTCTGCGATCGCAAGCCGCTGTTCCTCATGGGCGCCACGGGCCCGATGGATTCCCATCAGCGCCGTCCGTGGATCGACTGGATTCATACGTCGTCCGATCAGGCCGGCATCGTGCGCGACATCATCAAGTTTGACGTGCAGCCGACATCGCCCGAAGGCATCGTCGACGGCATGACGCGCGCCAACATCTCGACGCGCACGCAGCCCTGCGCCCCCGTTTACGTGGTGCTCGACGCTGGCCTTGGCGAAAGCTCGCTCGAAAACACGCCGGTATTCCCGGACATGGCCCGCTATCAGGCCCCCGCCGCGCCGCGCGCGCTGGATGCTGACCTGAAGAAGGCCGTGGAGATGATCAAGGCCGCCAAGCGGCCGATGATCATGTGCGGCCGCAGTACGCGTTCGCAGACCTCGTGGGACAACCGCGTGAAGCTTGCCGAGGCACTCGGCGCGTGCGTGGTCAGCGACCTGAAGAACGGCGCCGCGTTCCCCACCGACCATCCCGCACACACCATCGAGCCGTTCAACCAGCCCGGTCAGTCGCAGCGCGAAGTCATCGCTGAAGCCGATCTCATCATCGCGCTTGAGTGGATCGACATGGCCGGCGCGATCTGCCCGCCCAAGGGCGGCGTGGACGTGAAGGCCAAGGTCATCAGCGTCACGATGGATCACCACCTGCATAACGGCGCGCACATGGTCTATCAGGCCGTGTCGCCTGCCGATCTTCTCGTCTCCGCGTGCCCGGAAGCCTTTGTCGCCGATCTGCTTGCCCATTTCAGCGGCAAGAAGGAGCCGTGGCGCACCGCCGTGCGCAAGGAATTCGCGCCCGGCGACGGGTCGCGCATCCGCATGCAGGACGTCGCCGTGACGCTGCGCGCGCAATTCCCCGATCCCGACAAGGTTACGCTGGCCGGCGTCGCCCGCCAGTGGCCGTGCGACCTGTGGCCGTGGCGCACGCCGTTGGCCTACATGGGCAAGGACGGCGGCGGCGGCATCGGATCGGGCCCGTCAATCTCGATTGGCGTCGCGCTCGCCTGCGCTGACCTTGAGCGGCCCTGCGTGGCCATTCTGGGCGATGGCGACTTCCTGATGGGCGGCCACGCGGTCTACACGGCTGTGAAGCACAAGATCCCGCTGATGATCGTCATCAACAACAACCAGTCGTATTTCAACGACGAGTTGCATCAGGAAAACATCGCCCGTCGCCGCAACCGCGTCGTGGGCAATCGCTGGATCGGACAGTCGATCTCTGGCCCGAACATCGACATCTCGAAGTTCGTGGAATCGCAGGGCGCGGTTGGCATCGGTCCGGTCAAGACGCTGGCCGAGCTGGAAGCCGCACTGAAAAAGGGCGCGGAAGTGCTGGCTTCAGGCGGCGTCTGTCTCATCGACGTGCATGTGCCGCCGGGCGCTGAGCGTGGCCACGGCTCTACAGGTCTGCGCAACACCTGATCGCGCAGTTTAGTCATCGATATGGGGGTCGCGCTGCTGGCGCGGCCCCTTTCGTCTTTCAGAGGCGGCTGCATCCTGCTACTGAATTTATGACGCTTGCGCCGGGAGGATTGCGTGCAGAGACTGACCATCAGCCTCGACGACAACATTGCCGAAGCGATTGACCAGTTCATGGCCGAAAAGGGCTACAACAATCGCTCGGAAGCCATACGCGATCTCGTGCGCGACTCGCTTTTGCGGATGAAGCGCGACCAGCCGCTGACGCACGATTGCGTCGCCGCGGTTTCATACGTGTACGATTACGATGGACGCGACCTTGCGATGCGGCTCGACAGGGCGCAGCACGAACACCACGACATCACCATCGCCACCATGCGCACGCGGCTCGATCATCGCCATTGCATGGAAGTGACAATGCTCAAGGGCCACACAACGGCGGTTCAAAAACTGGCTGAAACCCTTGTGGCCGAGCGCGGCGTGCGATTTGGGCAGATCAATCTGGTGCCCATCCGCGCTGAAAGCGAACATCACAGCCACGGCGAACACGGACACAAGCATACGCACAGCACGCCGGCGCTTTAAGCTGCGCGCACGACTTATGGGGAAACGTCCATCAACTTTCGCCAGCTTTCCTATTTCGTGAAGGTTGTCGAAGCCGGCAACATGACGGCGGCTGCAAAACGCCTTGGACTCGCGCAGCCTGCGCTTGGCATGCAAATCAAGCAACTGGAAGACGAGCTGGGCGTGAAGCTGCTGGTGCGACATTCGCGCGGCGTCGACGTCACCGAATCCGGCAGACTGCTTGCGGAGCGTGCGAGGGCCATTCTTGCCGACGTTGCTCGCACCCGTGCGGATTTGCGCGCGATGGGCGCCAGACATGCCGATCATCTGGTGCTGGGCGTCAATCCAAGCATGATCCTGATGCTGGGCGCAGACCTGCTGCACCACGCGCGCGCGCAAATGCCGGACGTCGCGCTCAGCCTCGTGGAGGAGCGCACGCCAGTCCTGCTGGATGCGCTTGATCGCGGGCAGATCAACGTTTCGTTTCTCTACAACGTCGCCGAACGCGCGGGCCTCGAACGGCGGGCTCTGGCTGAGGAAGACCTGCTTCTTGTGACGGCGCCTGCCGGGTCAAGCGCGCCCGCCACTGTGAGCCTGGCGGAAGCGCTCAACCACGATCTCGTCATCGCTGGATCGCGCGGCGTCATCCGGCGCATCGTGGAGGATGAAGCGCGCAGGCTGGGCCTCAAGATGAAACTCGCGTGGGAGGTTCATTCCATATCGTCCACCAAGACGATGATCGCAGAAGGCGAGGTCGCCAGCATCATGCCCTTCAGCCTCGCCGCCGAGGAGCTGCGCGCGGGCGTGTTGCAGGCGCGGCGCATTGATCGCCCCGCTCTCACCCGCACGCTCTATGTTGTGCGGCCCAAGGAGCGGGAGCCCTTCGTGCACGAAGACCAGATATCGCGCTTTCTGGACTACATCGTCGCAAAATTACTTGAGGACATTGGCCCCTATGCCCGGTCTCTGCGATAGGTCGGCCAAAGGTTTTCTTTGGGCTCACCTAAAGCGAAAGGCTTGGACAAGAGGCCCGGCTTTTAACTAAGGTCAAAAAATCGTCGGTCCTGCCCGCAGGATTGGCAAGTTACGTCAAAAAAACGTTGCAGGAGAGGTCTACGTCCATGACTGAGCAATTCGTTGGGAAGGCATCCGAATTCAAGGACGGCGAGCGCCAGATCATCCAGATCGGCAAGCGCGAGATCGGCGTCTTCCGTCACGAAGGCGAGTTCTACGCCTACAGCAACATTTGCCTGCATCAAGGCGGACCGGCCTGCGAAGGCCTGACCATCGCCAACGTCGAAGAGCGCCTGCGCGACGACAAGACGTCCATGGGCCTGTTTTTCTCCGAGAAGGACATGAACTTCGTCTGCCCGTGGCATGGCTATGAGTACGATATGAGGACGGGCGAACATATCTCGGACCGGTCACAGAAGCTGCGCAAGTACGAGGTTCTGACCAAGGGAGACGATGTGTATGTCGTCGCCTGACCGCTCTGCAGCAAAGCGCGCGACCGCTGGCGCCAAGGCTGTGAAGACGGTTTCGGGCAGGGTCGCTGTGGCGAAGACGGCTTCAGTAAAGGCGGCGCCCAAGAAGCACGCCAAGCTTTCGCAGACAAACGAGCCGACGCCGCAGGAGAAAGCCGATTTCGTGCGGGCGATGTCGAAAGGCATCCAGCCAAATACGGAAGCGGCTCGCAAGGTCGACGCCAAGAAGAGGGCTGCTCCAGCGACTTCCGGCGAGGCCGAGACGGTGAAAATCCTGCGCAAGATCCCGGCGCCGCAGGCCGTTGTTAACACGGCTGAGTCCGATGAAGCGCTTCGCGTGGCCGCGATGATTGAGGGCGCGCTTGCAGCGGGCAATCTCGATTGTCTGCAACCCCATGCCCAGCAAGCGCTCATTGGCGCCTTGTGCAAGTTGTATGCGGCAAATACCGAAGCTGGAAACCGCTTTCCGGTTGTCGGCGGGCGAACGGCGGTGACGGCGACCGACGTGATGGTGATGTGCGGCGCGCTGCTGAAGGCAGTCGATCTTCAGGTGTTCGAGCTGGGAATGTGGCAGAGCTGGAGCAGCAACTAACCTCCGCGCTCTGATGAATGAAACTCAAGTCAAAGGGAAAACGCCATGGACCTCATTGCTGATCGCGGCCGCCGCGTTACGGTCGAAGAACTCAACACAACGCAGCTTCTCCGCCACGCCAAGCGGCAGGCCGACGAACGCAAGTTCGAAGATGTGCTGATCGTCGATTGCGACGCGCATCACTATGAGAACGAGAACTTCAACCAGATTCTCCCCTACATGGAGAACGAAGTCCTCAAGCAGCTCGCCATGTCCGCGCGCGCCAAGCAGGGCCGCGGCAACGTCATGCCAAGCGGCTTCGGCTATCAGGACATGGGCGGTCGCGTAACGCGTTATCCGCTGCGCGCCAGCGAGAAGACCGACAACAGCCGTCAACGCGACGCGCAGCTGGGCGACCGCTGGATGGACGCGATGGGCGTCGACTATTCCTGCCTGTTCCCCACCGGCATGCTCAACGTCGGCCTGCATCCCCAGAAGGAGATGGAGTTCGAATTGTGCTGGGCCTATGCGCGCTGGGTGACCGAGGAGGCGCTGCCCGACACAAACGGGCGCATGTACACGATGATCTCGCTACCCTTCAGCGATCCTGAGGGCTGCCTGCGCATGGTGGAAACCTTCGGCGACCGTCCGGGCGTCGGCGGCTTCATGGTTACGTCCGTGCGTGAAAAGATGGCGGTCTACGACAACGCCTACATGAAGGTGTATCGCGCGATTGAAGAGCGCGGCCTGACGCTGGCGTTCCACTCCGGCCCGCATTGGGGTTCGCACACGTTCCAGAGCTGCAACCGCTTCATCTCGGCGCACGCACTGGGCTTCTCGTGGTTCAACATTCTTCACTGCACAAACTGGGTGGTGAACGGCATGGGCGAGCGCTTCCCCAAGATGCCGGTGATGTGGATCGAGTCCGGTCTGGCGTGGATCCCGTTCCTGATGCAGCGCCTCGACCACGAGTTCATGCTGCGCCCGTCCGAGTGCCCGCTTTTGAAGAAGAAGCCTTCGGACTACATGCGAGACATGTTCTATTCGACGCAGCCGATGGAAATACAGGACATGGGCGCGCTGGAGACGACGTTCCGCATGATGAACGCGGAAACGCAGTTGCTCTACGCCTCTGACTATCCGCACTGGGACTTCGATCTTCCGCAGACGATCTGGGATCTTCCCTTCCTCTCCGAGCAGGGCAAGCACAACATCCTGGGCGGAACGGCGCACAAGCTGTTCAAACTGCCGCCGCGCAACGACGCGCAGAAGCAGAACCTCATCAAGCATGGCAATTACATCGGCGCCTGATCTGGTCCGCAAACCGTCTCAAAACCCCGCCGCAGTGGCGGGGTTTTTCGTTTTTTTTGATGCTTTACAAAGCCTTCCACGGGTTCCCTTGAGGGGGTAGCAGGTGCTAATGCTGCGGCACAAAAATTTGAGGAGCTAATAAATGCGGGTCGCAATGATTGGGTCGGGATACGTCGGACTGGTGTCCGGCGCGTGTTTTGCCGACTTCGGTCATGTGGTGACGTGCGTTGACAAGGACCCCGAGCGCATTGCGCGCCTGCTGCGTGGCGAGATTCCCATTTTCGAGCCCGGTCTCGACGACCTCGTCGACTCCAACGTTAAAGCGGCCCGCCTGCACTTCACAACCGACCTGAAGACCGCCGTTCACGATGCGCAAGCCGTGTTCATCGCTGTCGGCACCCCGCCCCGCAACGGAGACGGGCACGCGGACCTGACCTATGTTTACGCGGCGGCCCGCGAGATAGCGGCGGCTCTCGACGGATTCACCGTCATTGTCACCAAGTCCACGGTGCCGGTCGGCACGGGGGACGAGATCGAGCGGATCATGCGGGAGGCGCGCCCGGACGCCCAGTTCGCCGTTGTATCCAATCCTGAGTTCTTGCGAGAGGGCGCGGCGATCTTTGACTTCAAACGGCCAGACCGCGTCGTGATCGGTCTCGACGACGCCCAGGGGCCCGCACGCGCGGCGATGGAAGAGCTGTACCGGCCACTGGATCTCAATCAGCAGCCCATCGTCTTCACGTCTCGTCGTACGTCAGAGCTGATTAAGTATGCGGCCAATGCATTTCTCGCCACCAAGGTCACCTTCATCAACGAGATGGCGGACTTGTGCGAAAAGCTGGGCGCGGACGTGCAGGATGTGGCCAGGGGCATTGGCCTCGATAACCGGATCGGCGCAAAATTCCTCCGAGCTGGTCCTGGCTATGGTGGCTCGTGCTTTCCCAAGGACACGATGGCGCTGATCCGCATGGCGCAGGAGGCGGGAGCGCCGACGCGCATCGTCGAGAGCGTCGCGGCCGCCAATGAGGCGCGCAAGCGCCGGATGGCCGAGAAAGTGATGGAGGCGTGCGATGGCTCGGTGAATGGCAAGACCATCGCCGTGCTGGGCCTTGCCTTCAAGCCCAACACCGACGACATGCGCGACGCCGCCTCACTGACAATTATCCCGATGCTGCAGTCGCTGGGCGCGAAGGTGCGCGCTTATGATCCCGAAGCCATGACACAGGCGCGTCCCCTGCTGGCGCAAACGATATTTTGCGACAACCCCTACGCATGCCTTTCGGGCGCAGATGCGCTGGTCATCCTGACGGAATGGGACGCTTTCCGCGCGCTGGATCTGGACCGGGTCAAGTCGCTTCTGGCCGCTCCAGTGGTCGTGGACATGCGAAACATCTATCGTCCCAATGACATGCGCCGACAAGGCTTTCGTTACGTAAGTGTCGGGCGACATTGAAGCTTGACCTTATTTGGTCGGCGACGTTGACGGTTCTTTAAGTCCCCATCTCCTAGTGTGACTGCGTGTTTGCTGTTCGAACGGCAAAACAGAGGGCCAGGCAGGGGATCGGATGTCGCTGATCGTCATCATTGATGACAGAAACACGAATCGGAACATCTTCACAAAGCTCGCGGCCAGTATCGAGCCGGGCGTCAAGGTGGAGTCGTTCGGCGATCCCGTTGAGGCGTTGGCGTGGCTTCAGAACAATCAGCCTGACCTTGTCATCACCGATTACAAAATGCCTCATATGGACGGGGCCGAGTTCATCCGGCGCTTCCGCGACCTCCCCGGCGCGGAAGACATTCCCGTCATCGTCATCACCGTCTACGAGGAACGAACGTATCGGCTGCGCGCGCTGGAAAGCGGCGCCACAGACTTTCTGCACTCGCCTGTAGATCACCACGAATTCATCACGCGCGCGCGCAATCTGCTCAAGCTGCACCAGCACCAGCTTTTGATGACGGCGCGGGCGACGACTCTCGCGGAGGAACTCGCCAAGAGCGAGCGCTCGCGCGAGAGCGAAGTGCGCGACTCCTCACAGCGCCTGGCGCAGGTCATAGACTCGCTGCCTGTCATGATCACAGCCACCGGGCCGGATGGGCGGATCTTGTTCGCCAATGAGGCCCAGGCGACTTTTCTTGGCATGAAGGCGGGCGATCTCGTCGGGCGCGATGTGGCTGACGTCTTTATTCCCAGCTTGTCGAGCCAGACCATGGCACTGGATGAGCACGTCTTCCGGGTTGGGCAGCCGATGCGTCCCTTCGAGGAAGAGCTGACGGACCTGAGCGGAGAAACCCGCACCTTCCTGACCGCCAAATTTCCGATAAGAGACCAGTCGTCGGTGATCAGCGCAGTGGTGACGAGCTCCCTCGACATTACGGCGCAGAAGCAAACGCAAGCGCATCTGCGGCACCTGGCGCATCACGACGCGCTGACCGAGCTCCCCAACCGCGTCTACATGAACGAGCGCATGCGGCGGCAGGTGGCCCGCGCCCGACGCGGCGACAACATCTTCGCGCTTCATATGCTGGATCTGGACGGGTTCAAAACCGTCAATGACGCGCTCGGCCACTCTGCCGGCGACCGTTACATCTGCATGATCGCTGACCGGCTGCGCTCGGCCATGCGCGCCGACGATATGCTGGCGCGGCTTGGTGGCGATGAATTCGCCATCCTCCAGACCAGCGTGACGCGCAGCGAGGACGCTGCAGAATTTGCGCAGCGCATCCTGGAGCAGGTCTCCCAACCCGGAACGTTCGAGGGCACGCCTGTGCGCGCGACAGCGTCCATCGGCATCGCCGTATACCCATCCGATGGTGAAGACGGGGAAGAGCTTCTCAAGAACGCCGACATCGCGATGTATCGCGCCAAGGCGGAGCGCGGCAACCGCTTCTGCTTTTATGCAGCGGACATGAAAACGCGCGCGCACAATGAAGCGATGCTCGACGGGCATCTGCAGCGCGCGCTTGAGCGCAATGAATTTGTCCTTTGGTATCAGCCGCAAGTGGATTTGCGCACCGGCCGGATCATCGGCGCGGAAGCCTTGCTGAGGTGGCAACGCCCCTCTGTCGGGCTGGTGCCGCCAGCCGTCTTTCTGCCGCGCGCGGAGGAAAGCGGACTTATCGGCGCGATCGACAACTGGGCCATGATGGAGGCCTGCGGCGCGGCCTTGCGCTGGCAAAGATACGCCAAGGGCGAGGGCATCGGCGTCGCTGTAAACCTGTCGCCAACGCAGTTCCGCGATCGGTCGACACCGCTGGTGGTGGCCCGCGCATTGGGCGTTTCGGGGCTGGACCCCCGCCTCCTGGAGCTGGAGCTGACCGAAAGCAGCGTGCTGGAAAGCATCGACACGGCAGCAGCCGATCTGACCATGTTGCGCAACATTGGCGTGCGCGTCGCGGTGGATGACTTTGGCGTTGGCTATGCGTCGCTCAATTATGTGAAGCGCCTGCCGATCACACGCATCAAGATCGACCAGAGCTTCGTGCGCGACCTCGAACAGAACCAGAGCGACATCGCCATCGTCCGCGCCATCATCACGCTTGGACAGGGTCTGGGCCTGGAGGTTCTGGCCGAAGGCGTGGAGAGAGTCGAACAGGCGCATCTTCTCCTTCGGGAGGGCTGCACGCTGGTTCAAGGATATTACTTCGCCCGTCCGATGCCTGAGGCGGACTTCATCAATCTGCTGGCGTCCGAGCGGACCTATGCGCTATCGGCTTGAAGGGGAGCACAATGTCCGCGGATCTTGAACGCAGACCCAAAGCCCGCCCTGTTCTTGTGGCGGCGCTCTTTCTGTTGCTTGGCGCCGGCGGCGGGTATGCCTTCGCATACGCCTCGAGCGATGAAGCCAAACACGCCATATGGCCCATAGGGGCGATCATCGCGGCGGCCGGGGTTTTTGTTCTAATGCGCTGGCGCCGTGGCGCGGCCAAGACGAACGCCGCCCAAACAGACCAGTCGCAGCCGCAGAAAACCGTGGCGGAAACGCTGCCAGATCACGCAAGGATGGAAAGCGAGACGCCGGAATCTGCTCGCCACCCGCGGCTTGACGATGCGCTCGTGCAACTCGACGGGCCAGAGATCGATCTCCAAACTCTGGCGAGCCTGAAGAAGCTTGGCGGTGACGACTTCGTCAAGGAGTTGATGACCCAGTTCATCTCGGAAGGCGTTTTGACCTTGTTCAGGGTCGCGCAGTCGATCAACGAGTCCGACGCTTCAGAATATGCGTCGCAGGTTCACGCCTTGCGCAGCAGCGCGGCCAATGTGGGCGCGCGCAGGCTCTACAAGCTTTGTCTCGACTGGCGCGAGTTGTCAGAGAGCGAGATTGTCGAGTCAGGCTCCGCGCGCTTTCTGCAGTTGCAGCGCGAGTTTTCTGCAGCGGAACGCGTGCTGACGGAGCTTCACAAGACCACGGGCCGCAATGTCGCGTCCGTCTCAAATGTCGCGTCCGTCTCAAAGGCGGGATAAACTCACGTCTTACATGGAGACGTGAACATGCCGCCTGAAGCCTTGCTGGACGACGAAATTGCCAAGATTCTGACGCGCGACCTGCTGCACTGGCGGCTGGAGGGTAAAGCGCTGCGCCGGCTCTACAAGGTCAACGGTTTTCGAAGCGCTCTGCTGGCGGCGAACGCCATCGGCCATCTGGCCGAGTCAAACTGGCATCACCCCGAAATTTCTATCTCATGGGGCAAGGTGGAGGTTTCCCTCTGGAGCCATGATGCGGGCGGCGTCACCGAGCGGGATATATCCCTCGCCCGAAAAATCGAGAACATGATTGCGTGGAATCCGGCAGAAGAGCCCTTCGAGGGCTCCGCGGCGAGCGGCGAACACGCCTACGTCCTGCCTGATTGAGCAAAAAAATAGCCCCGCAGAAATCTGCGGGGCTCATGTTTGAGATCCTACCCACTATTCGCGGGTTTCAGGGTCGCGAGAGCTATGGGACGCGTGGCCACCCTTGCGCCCGGCCTCGCTGGCCAACTCATGGTCGCGGGAAAAGCTGCGCATGGTGGGACGAACACTTTGCCCGCCTTTACGGCCAGCCTCAGCGGCAAGACCGCGATTCCGCGAGAAGCTGCGCTTCTCCTTGGGAACGCTGGTGCCGCCCTTGCGGGCGATCTGCTTTTGCTTTTCAGGGTCCATCGAAGCGAACCCCCGTGTCGACTTACGAGTAGGTTTGTCCGTATCCATAAGATATCCAATTCTCCGCAGAAGGGAGCGCTCACGGCGCATTCGTCTTTGACCGCCGCCAGAAACGGGGAGGTCCTTCCGATGCCAAGTCGCTTGCGCCAGAAAGCGATACGCATGCGACCGAGACTGAAGGAACAACCGCAAGCTGCGGCGGAAGTTCCGATGAAAGTTCGGCGTCAACGCCGAAATTATTTTAGGCGAACTAATTGGTCAAAAACGACTTTACGCTTTTGAACAGAACCGGTGAGCTATGTTAAACGAGATAATGGCGCCAAGCTTGCGGCAAGAATACGACGCCTTCGGGACAATTGAGGTCGAGGCGTCCCGATATTGGGGCGCCCAGACGCAGCGCTCGCTCGAGAATTTTGACATAGGCGGCGAGCGCATGCCGCTGGCGCTTATACGGGCGCTGGCGTTGGTCAAGCTGGCGGCGGCGCGGGTTAACCAAAAGGCGGGACTTATTGAGGGCCGTGTGGCGGACGCCATCGCGAGCGCTGCGCGCGAGATCGCCGAGGGGCGGCTCGACGATCATTTTCCGCTGGTGATCTGGCAGACCGGTTCTGGCACCCAGACCAACATGAACGTCAATGAGGTGATCGCCAATCGCGCCAACGAGGCGCTGGGCGGCGAGCGGGGGGCGAAGGAACCCGTGCACCCCAATGACCACGTAAACCTTGGACAATCGTCCAACGACAGCTTTCCCACGGCGATGCATATCGCTGCGGTGCTGGAGATTGAGGATCGCCTGCTGCCCGCTCTCGACGCGCTGCGAGACGCGCTGACACGCAAGGCAAATGACTTTGCCGCCATCGTGAAGATTGGCCGCACGCATATGCAGGATGCGACGCCCGTTACGCTGGGGCAGGAGTTCTCGGCGTGGGCGGCGCAGACTGCACTTGGCGGCGCGCGAATCCGCGTCACGCTGCCCGATCTGCTTTCGTTGGCGCAGGGCGGCACTGCTGTTGGCACAGGCCTCAACACGCATGAAGGGTTTGCCGAGGCGTTCGCAAACGAGATGGCTTCGCTGACTGGCAAGCCGTTCACAACTGCGCTGAACAAGTTTGAAGCGCTCGCCTCCCATGATGCGATGGTGTTTGCGCACGGCGCGCTCGCGGCGCTGGCCGTGGGCCTGTTCAAGATAGCCAATGACGTTCGGCTGCTGGGCAGCGGGCCGCGCTCGGGCATAGGCGAACTGGCGCTGCCCGAGAACGAGCCGGGCTCGTCCATCATGCCCGGAAAGGTCAACCCGACGCAGGCCGAGGCGATGACCATGGTGTGCGCCCGCGTGATGGGCAATGAAGCGACCATTATGTTTGCGGGCTCGCAGGGGCATCTGCAACTCAACGTGTTCAAGCCCGTGATAGCCGACGCCTTTCTGCAATCGGTGCGGCTGCTTTCGGACGCGTGCAACAGTTTCCGGGCCCATTGCATCGAAGGGATCAGCGCAAACGAAGAGCGCATCCGCGATCTCGTTGATCGCTCCCTGATGCTTGTGACCGCACTTGCGCCCAGCATCGGCTATGACGCTGCAAGCGCCATCGCCAAGAAGGCGCACGCCAACGGCACGACATTGCGCGAAGAGGCGCTAGCGAGCGGCCTTGTGGATGGCGCGACGTTTGACGCCATTGTGCGGCCTGAAGCGATGCTGGCGCCTTCGCCGCGACCTGAAACAACTTAGCGGATCATATCCGCATCGGGAGCGAGGCAAGCGCGCGTCAGCGCTTCGAAGCGATGGCGCTCTTCGCTGGCGAGGCTATTGGCCAGCACCTGACGCCACAGGCCGACATTCTTTGAATCGCGGACAACGCAATCGCAGGCCTTCGCGCAAAAATCGCGCGTCGGCCCTGCGGCGCTGCATTCCAGCGTGCAGGAGATGCGGAAGTCGCACTCTTCTTCACACGAGGCACTGCCATCAACGGTGGTCAAGCACCTCTTCGTGCAAGTTGAAATCGCTTCAACCGGTGGCTTTACATTATCGATTACAACGTTCCCGTAATTGCTCGTCGCCATTGACGCCACGAACACCATTCCTAATAGGATTGGTTGGTGGATCAAATATACCGCAAGCGAATTTCGACCGCTGAAGGTAAGAAATCGCGTAAACGCGCTACTCGCCCGCCAGCGCGAAACTTTGTCCGGGATACCTCGCGAAAGAACAAACTGCGCGAAGCCTAGGCCAAAAAGTGTGAAGCCAACCCAAGGGAAAAATGGACGCCAATCGAGCGTTCGGGGTTCGATAGCGCCAATGCCGAGGAACCAATTTAAGGCATCAAACGCTGGGCTCTTGAAGGCGAGGGGCACTAGAATAATCACAATTCCGCAGCCGAACGTGACTATCAAAGGGGCATTTAGAAACGCGAGAGAAAGAAGACTTGCGACTACGATGCAATGCAAGATGCCGAATGCAACGAAAGCGTCCGGCATGAAGATTTTTGTGCCAATCGACACAAGCGCTGCAGCTATGGCGACTAGAGCGGTTCGCCATAGATAACTGCGGAGATTAAAACCCCCTTGCACAGCGAGCGCGAGGCTGACGCCCACGAGCGCCAGAAAACTCATCGCAATGATGTGGCCGAAATACTGGAAGCCCGGTTCGTAGACTGTCGATGGCGGAACGAAGTTATAAAAGCTGAGATCCCACACGAAGTGATAAACGCCCATCGCAACCAGAGCGACGCCGCGTGCGACGTCGATGGCTTCTATGCGCAGACGTGAGGCTGTCATTTCTGCCAGCTCACTTCTTCACGTCAGCCTTGAACTTGCCAAGGATCATGTCTGGCGCTGATGTGTTGTGCTTGGAAACTGTCGTGCGGCCCAGCCAGAACTCGCTGGCGTCCGCGTTCTTGAAATCCATCACATGGCCTTCGCCCCAGCGCTTTGCATCCTTGGGCTTGTAGGCGATGCGCGACGCATCGTTGTTGAAGTCGGTGATGTACATCGAACGCAGCGATGCAAACGGCAGGTTGCGCGGGATCGCGCCTTCCAGCGTAACGTCGAGCGCGACATGCTCGGTGTCGAGCGCCTGAATGCTCATCTTGGCGGAGCCACCGCGCACAAAATCAAGCGTGAACGTTTTGGCCTGCGCATCGTAGGTGATGAGCTTGAGATCGACGATGGGGCGGTCCTGCATTTCCACCGGGCCGATCAGGAACGACGAGCCATAGGCCGTCCAGCGCATGTCGGCGAAGGGCAGCGGGCGGGCGCGCCAATAGCCATCGGGCGGATAAACGACAAGCACTTCCTCGGCGCGCTCGCGATGCAGGGTCCACATCTGGATCATATGAATTTCGCGAAACGTCGCGTCGATCCTGTTTTCCGTATCGATGATGCGGATGGGCGTATTCGCGCCGCGCCAGAAGGTTGGGTAGGTGTAGGCGACCAGCTGAAATTCGGGCGTCTCGTAAATCGTGCGGCGCACGGTCTTTTTCACCGAGGTCGCCACCACGGGGTCCGCGCTCATGTCGCAGGCGGTGAAGTCGGGCAGATAGCGATCAACGCCAATGGTTCCGATATAGGCGGGATGAACGGCCTGCACGCGAAACGTCTTCACACTGGAAGAAGCAAAATCGATCTGGATATTGTCCTTCTCCGCGCACAAAACCGGCTCGCTGCGGTTGGTCACCGCGACCGCGATCTCGTCCGGGTCGAAAGCCTTGGCGGGCAGACTGGTTGGCGCGGGCTGCGCAAGCGCCGACTTTGCGAACACGCCCACGAGCACTACAGCGGCGACAATTTTCAGGGCTTTCATGCAACCTCTGGCAGTTCAGCAATCTGTCCGGGCCTGTTTCCCGGATGTGCGAGCGCCGCGATGATAGGCGGCGTCTCGATTTCCTCGGGGATAGCGCAAAGGCCGATGCGCGCCATCGCAGCTCCAAGCCGGGGGTCAGCCGTCGCCACAGCAAAGGGAATGGCGAGGAAATAGCCCGCGGTCAACGGCAGCGACCACACAATAACGCCCGGCGCCAGCGCCAGCGCGAACGCAAGCAATACGAAGCCAAACACAGTCTGCGGCCACAGGCCCCGCGCCGCCGTGCCCCATGACAGGGCATGTGCGTCGCGCGCCTGCCCGTTCCACACCACGGCGCGGCCAAACAGCAAGCCAATCATGAACAGGCTGGTGCGCACAGTCACCGCCGCCGAGATCAGGAAGGAGAACAGCAATTCCGTCGCAGCCCCCGCCGCAAAACGCAAGCCGCCGCCATAGCGGGCGAGGCCGCCCCTGGTCAGCGCGATGTCGAGGAAGCCGGCGAGTTTGGGCGCGAGATACATGAACATGAACGCGCCGTAGAGCCACAGCGCCGACACCGCCGGGAACAGGGCTGTGGGCTCGCCATCCAGCGGCTTGATCGCGGAGAGCGCGATGATCGCCGTCCACGCCGGGATGCCGATGAACATCGAGATGGCCCAGACAAGCTGAAAGCGGCTCATGGGCATCAGGCCCTTCATGCCCAGCAGGCGAAAGTACTGCATGTTGCCCTGGCACCAGCGCAGATCGCGGCGGGTGAACTCGAGCAAGGTCGGCGGGTTTTCCTCCCAGCTGCCCACCTCTTCGGGCAGCACGCGCACTTCAAAACCGGCGCGGCGCATCAGCACCGCCTCCACCTGATCGTGCGACATGATTTGCCCGCCCAGCGGCGGCCCGCCCGGCAGCACGGGCAAATGGCAATGCTCCATGAAGGGGGCGATGCGCACCAGCGCGTTGTGACCCCAGAAGGGGCCGCAATCGCCCACCCACCAGGCGCTGCCCATGGTGTAGGGCCGCATGCCGTGACGCATGCCAAACTGGAAGATGCGCGCAAAGGCCGACTGGCTTGGCGCGCCGACCACGAGGCTCTGCAGAATGCCGAGTTTCGGATAGGCCTGCCCGATGCGAACAAGGCGCAGGATCGTGGCGCCGTCCATCAGGCTGTCCGCGTCCAGCGGGAGCATGAATTCGTAAAGCGCGCCCCAGCGGTCGCAGAAGTCGCGCACGTTGCCGGCCTTGTAGCCCTCGTTCGTCGTGCGGCGGCGATAAAAGAGGTTTTGCGCCGCATCCCCTGCGCGGGCTTTCCACGCGGCGAAGGCCTGCTCCTCGGCGTGGGCAACCTTGTCGTCGTTCGTGTCTGACAGGACGAACCAGCCGAACGCCTCGCCCTGCCCCGTGGCGTCCACAAACGCCTTCACGGCAGCGACGCGGGCGAAGGCGCGGGCCGGGTCTTCGTTGCGGATCGTCATCAGCACGGCGGTTTTGGCCGTGACCGGCGCGCTGGAATCCCCCGCCGCCGCAAACGGCGCCACCGCCTCGCGCGCATTGGCCCCGCCATGCAGCAGCCAGACGCCGATCAGCGCGTTCCATACGCCCAGCACGCTCCATGGCGCGGCGATGGCGAAACAGGCGAAGATCAGCACATCCACCACGCTCCAGCCCGAGACGGACAGGATACTGGCCAGCCAATAAAGCAGCGCCAGATAGGTCATTGCGTTGAGGCCGGTTACGATAAGGCGGCGGCGCAGCAGCAGCGCGCGGCTTTGCAGGCCTGCGGGCGTCAAGTCCGCGCCGGTGTTCTCTGGGGGGGACATCATCTACGCGTCGCTCTGTGCAAGAGTTCGAAAGCTATCAAATCGCCCGCACGAAATCTGCGGCGCAAAACATTAGCGAGCCCAAGTATGCCGGTCGATAACATAGAGAGCGCGACGCCAACGGAAAGAGCGCTCTGGTTTGAAGCGCCGGGACGCGCCACCCTGCGCCCCGCCATCCTGCCGAAGCTTAAGGCCGGGCAGGCGCGCGTGCGCACGCTGTATTCAGGCGTCAGCCGGGGGACGGAACGTCTGGTCTTCACAGGCAAGGCGCCGCCTTCCGAACATGCCCGCATGCGCTGCCCCATGCAGGAGGGGGAGTTCTCTTATCCCGTAAAATACGGCTATTGCGCGGTCGGCATCGTCGAGGATGGTCCGGCCGAGCTTTTGGGACGGCATGTCTTTGCGCTGCATCCGCACCAGAGCGGCTTTGTGGCGGACGCCGCCCAGCTGCGCGTGATCCCCGACGGCCTGTCGCCGCGCAGGGCCGTGCTGGCCGCCAATATGGAGACGGCGCTTAACGCGCTGTGGGATGCAGGCGCGGGGCCCGGCGACCGGATCGTGATCGTGGGTGCGGGCATTGTCGGCATGTTGACGGCGTATCTGGCCGCCCGCCTGCCCGGCGCGGATGTGACCCTTGTCGATCTGGAGCCCGCACGGGCGCAGGCCGCCGCCAGCATCGGCGTGCCTTTCGAGACCGTCGAGGCGTTTGACGCGCGCGGCTGCGCGGAGGCCGACGTGGTGTTCCACGCCTCCGTCAGCGCGGGCGGGCTGGCGCTGGCTATCGGATCGGCAGGGATGGAGGCGAGCATTGTCGAGATGAGCTGGTACGGCGAGGGCGCGGTGGCGGCGCCGCTGGGCGGGCCGTTTCATTCCAAACGCCTGCGCCTGATCTCGACCCAAGTGGGCCAGATTTCCCCCTCCCGCCGCCCGCGCTGGGATTATGCGCGGCGCATGACAAAAGCCATGGAACTGCTGCACGACGAGCGGCTCGATGCGCTGCTTGATGTGGAAGTGGCGTTTGAAGATTTGCCCGCGCGGGCAGTAGAGATTTTTGCGCCGGGGGCGAAGGGATTGGGTGTGGTGGTTAGGTATTAGTGGGGAAAACGACCGAGACCTTGGCTAACGTGGCGGCGGTAGTGATATTGTTGGGCAGATGTTCTTCGTTCTTCGAATCATCCCCAGGATCGCCTTATGGCCGATGAAAATGACATGATTGCCCTTGAGAAGGGCGACATTGATATGGTCAAGCGTGATTTCCGAAGTGCGAATCTTTCAGGCCGCGATATGACAGGCCGCGACTTTACCTACGCACATTTTGAAAGGGCGGACATTAGTCGAGCAAACTTAACCGGCAGTACCTTGTCCCAATACAGTTGCATGCAGATGAATGCTCAGGGTGCCATCCTTAGAAACGTGTCTTGCGAATCGACTGCACATTTTGGTGTTAATTTTAGAGACGCCGACTTGCGTGTGAGTAGGTTCACGCACTCACATTTCGGTCAATGTGATTTCAGCTCGGCCGATTTACGTGGTGCTAATTTCTCCAAGTGTCATATAAACGAAGGATCTACTTTCACCGGTGCCATCAGCGATGGAGAAACCTTATTTGATGGAGCTACAATCTTTCGCCCCTTAGCCACAGACCCCGTCTTCAGGTTCTATAAGGTTGAGCGAGGAGTTCTTTTACGAAGATCGCCTGAAGAAACGACTATTAGCGATGTAGACCTGCGGAGGCAAATCGACGCAAAGATCGACGTCATTGAACGAGAGCTGACCAAGATTGACTTCTCGTCCGACCGGGTCAAAGAACCTGGGCTCGGACATAACAATCCACCAGACGAAATACCTTCCGACGTAGTTAACCCTGACCAGCTAAAAGAAAATTTGCGAGAGATACGACTGGAAGTAAGCAAAGAGGAGCCAGAGCGAGAAAGACTCGATAAAGCAACCAATACTTTCTCGTCAATTGGCGCTAAATTTTTAACGTGGTTATCCAAAAAACTCGACATTGCTGCGGAATCATTCGCGAAAAAAGCAGGAGAGTCTCTCGCAAGCAAGCCCGTATGGATTTCAATGCTGGTGATCTTCGGCGGCCATCTGGACGATTTGCAGCAGATGCTCTTGGCTCTCTTAAACACCCTCAAGTAACATGTCTTGTTAATGCGCATATATTCTTCAGAGTTGCTGCTATTGTTTGCGGGAATTTTTAACTCCCCAATCCCGCAATCCACCTCCGCGCGTTCCCCTCTTCCACCATGCGCAACTCATCCGCAGAAAACCCTCCCGCGCGCAGGCCTTCGAGATTTTCGCTCATTGACATGTAGGGAAAATCCGAGCCGAACATCAGCTTGTCGGCGCTCGTGAAGGCGCGCAGTGCTGCCAGCGCGGGGGCGGAGGTGGCGTTGGCGGTTTCAAAATAGAGCTTGTTGAACACGTTCATGATGTCGCCGCCAGGCGCGATGTCGGGGCGCGCTTTTGAGTGGCGCGACAGCGCCTCGATGCGGTGGGCGAGCATGGGCAAGGCGCCGCCGCCGTGCGAGAAAACAAAGGTGATATCGGGATATTTGCGAAACGCGCCGTTGACCAGAAGGCTGACGATGGCGCGCGTCGTATCAAGCGGATATTCGATCCACGAGCCGTGCGCGCCGTCCACAAGACCCTCGCAGCAGAACGGCGCGAGGGGATGAAAATAGACCAGCGCCTTGCGGCGATTGAGTTCTTCAAACACGGGGGCAAATGCGGGATCGCCGGGCCACATGTCGCCAAAGCTTGTCGCCATTTCGATGCCGCTGACGCCCAGCAAATCAAACGCATGCTCGATCTCGCGCAGGCTGCCCTCGACATCGCGGCAGGTGATGAAGCCAAATTGCGCATGACGGCCCTTGTGATCGCGCACAAGCTGCGCGCCATACTCATTGACCGAGCGCACAAGGCCGCGCCATTCATGGGCTGCGTGAAACCAGTGCAGCGGCGCGGACGCCAGCGAAAGCACGCTTTGCGCAACGCCGCTGCGGTCCATCTCCTCCAGCAGTTTTGCAGGCGTCCAGCTGGCGATATTGCCCGGCAGATTGCCGCCGCCCTGCCGCCATGCGGCTTTCAGATCGTCAGAGAAGAAGTGGCAGTGCACGTCCACCACGCGGGACGCGCCGCCGCCAGCTTTTGCTTGCCTCCCGGGCCGGGCTGCGCTCGCCTCATCAGCTCTTTGAGGCGGGTTCGCGCCGCCCGAGCCCAGTTGCGCCCGCGGGGCCGCAATGGGGCGCCGCGCGCTCAGCGTCAGCGGCTTGCAGCAGGCGGCGTTGCAAGCGACCTGCGCGAACCGCCCTGTGGCGGCGTGGGCGAGAAACGGCATGGGCGCGGCCTACTTTTTGATGGACTTTTCATCCGAACGGCCGGTGCGGAAGCCGTTCACGCGGTCAACGATCTCCTTGGGCGTGTCGTAGAGATCGACGAGGATTTGCGTGATTTCCTCGCCCGTGATCGGGTCCACTTCCAGCCCCTGCTTCTGCGCTTCGGCCAGAAGCGCCGCGTCTTCCAGCGCCGCCTTGAAGGCCTTGCGCAGCACGGCCAGACGATCGGGCGGGGTGCCGGGCGGCGCGGTGAACGGGCGACCCATTTCTTGCGTCGCGAAAACAAGTTGCAGGGCGCGCTTGTCCTCGGCCTTGGTGACGAGATCCATCATGAGCGGCACATCCTTGAGGTCGGGGTGCGGCTTGTAGGAAAACTGCGCGAGCAGGTTGATCTTGCGTTGCGCCACCCAGTCGGGCCGCGTGGTCTTGAGGCTCGCCCAGCCAAAGCCGCAGCGGCCTTCAACCTCGCCGCGCTCGATGGCGAGCAGAATGTCGGCCCCGCCATAACCCTGAATGACCTGAAATTTCGTGCCCAGCATCGTGTTCATCATGCGGGGCATGACAGAATCGGACCCCGCCGCCGCGCTGGCGCCAACGGGGATCGAGGCGCGCTGGGCGTCCGCCACGGTCTTGATGGGCGACTCAGCACGCGTGAAGCAAACGCTGGTCTGCTTGGCGGCGCTGCCGATCCAGTCAAACTTGCGGCCATCGAACATCGTGCCCTGCGGGGAAACAACCGGCTCAAGCCCGATGCGCTCGTGGAAAATGCCCATGGAGAGTCCGTCCTTGGGGGCGACGTTGTAGAGCCAGTTGGCCAGCGTCAGACCGTTGGCGCCCTCCATCACCTTGACCACCGTGGTCGGGTTGCCGGGAATGTGTTTGCTCAAATGCCGCTCCAGCAGCCGGGCATAGGCGGTGTAGGCGCCGCCCGCCGAAAGGCCGCTGTAGATGACCAGCGTCTTGCCCTTGTAGAACTGCTCCGCTGGCTGCGCGCTGGCGGCCGATGTAAAAGCTGCGACCAGGGCGATGCCCGCCGTAAATCTGATCATGCGCGCCATGTGTTCCCTTCCCTGTCAGGCTTCCCTTGCGAGGCTTGGCCTGTTGTGTGCGATCATGTGCGCTGCGGCGCGATTTATCAATCCGTGCTGGCGCGGAACCAGCCTTGCTATTTGCCCGCGCTCGCGCCACGTAAAGCGCGGCTTATCCAGTATCAGGAGTCTCCATGTACGCCGTCGAAGTGCGCGACCACATCATGATCGCCCATTCGTTCAAGGGCGAATTGTTCGGCCCTGCGCAAAAGCTGCACGGCGCGACGTTCGTCGTGGACGTGGCTTTTTTTCGCGAGGAATTGTCGTCCGACGGCGTCGTGGTGGACATTGGCCGCGCGCATGACGCCTTGAAGGCGACACTGGGCCCGCTTAATTTTCAAAACCTCGACGACCTGCCGCAATTTGCCGGCAAGCAAACGACCACCGAATATCTCTCGCGCTACATTTTCGACGCGATGGCGGACGCTACACGCTCGGGCGCGCTGGGGCCCGGCGGCGAGGGTATCGTGAAGATCTGCGTGAAGCTGCACGAGTCTCACGTTGCGCGCGCGTGGTACGAGGGCAAGGTTTAAGTGAGCGAGGCGATCCGTGAGTGAGACGCGCAGGCTCGCGTTCGCCATTCCAGGCGATCTTGCAACGCCCACGGGCGGCTATGTTTATGACCGGCGGGTGCTGGCATTGCTGGCTGATCATGGCGTGAACGCGCGCGTGCTCGCTTTGCCGGGCTCATTTCCCTCTCCCTCGCAAGATGATCTCGAGGCGACGCAGACGGCGCTGGAAAGCGTGGCGGCGGACGATGTTCTCCTCGTTGACGGGCTGGCGCTCGGCGCCTTTGCGCCTTCGATGGCCGGAGGCATCCGCGCGCCGCTGATCGCGTTGTGTCACCATCCGCTGGGGCTGGAGGCGGGTCTTTCACAAGAGCTGGCGCAGGGCCTGATCGAGAACGAACGCGCCATGCTGGCGCTTTGCGATCATGTGATCGTCACCAGCAACGCTACGCGCGCGACGCTGATCGAACAGTTTGGCGTCGCTGCGGATGCAGTTACAGTCGCAGAGCCGGGCGTTGATTGGGCGAAGCCCGCGCAGGGGAGTGGATCATCGAGCGTCCACATCATCGCCGTGGGCTCCATCGTTCCGCGCAAGGGCTATGACATTCTGATCGAGGCGCTCGCGCAATTGCAGGGTCTCGACTGGCGGCTGCGCATCGTGGGCGCGCTGGACCGGGCGCCGCGCGCCGTGGCGGCCCTGCATGCGCAGATTGCAAGCGCCGGTCTGGCGCAACGCGTCGCATTTACGGGCGCGGCGGATGATGCGGCATTGGTGGACTTCTATGATCGGTCAGATCTCTTCGTGTCGGCTTCGCGATACGAGGGCTATGGCATGGTGCTGACCGAAGCGATGGTGCGCGGCTTGCCGATCATTTCGTCAACGGGCGGCGCGGCGGCGGACACTGTTCCCGATAACGCGGCGCTGAAGGTCGCGCCCGAAGACGTTACAGCGCTTGCAGGCGCTTTGCGGTGCGCGATCAGCGATGCAGACCTGCGCGCGCGTCTTGGCGCTGCTGCGCTTGAGGCCTCGGTCCATCTTCCCACATGGGACAGTGCAGCGAAGACAATCGCCACTGTTGTTCGTTCCATTCACAAGAGTACGCGTTCATGAGTTTTTCGCCCGAATGGCTCGCGTTGCGCGAACCGGTGGATCATCGCTCCCTGTCGCATGAACTTCGCGCGCAGGTCGCTTCGCATCTGTCATCGGCGTCGCCGGTGCGCGTGATGGATATGGGCTGCGGCTCTGGTTCAAACCTGCGCGCGCTGGCCGATCATCTTGGGGCGTTGCAGCACTGGACCCTGGTGGATTGGGACGAGAACCTGCTCGCCCATGCGCGCGAGGCGCTCGCAACATGGGGCGAAGGCGCGCGCGATGAAAACGGCGCCCTCGTCATCCATCGCGCAGCCAAGCGGATCGAGATTACGTTCGAACGCGCCGACCTTGCCCGCCACGTGGCGCATGCGCTGGAGCGGCCGCTTGATCTTGTCACGGCAGCGGCGTTCTTTGATCTTGTATCGGAAGACTGGATGGATGGATTCTCCGTTGCGCTGGCTGCGCGCTCAACACCGCTTTACACGACGCTGACCTATAACGGCGTTGAGCGCTGGAGCCCGCCTCATAAAACTGACGACGCCATGCGCGAAGCGTTCCATGCGCATCAGCATGGCGACAAGGGGTTCGGTCCTGCAGCCGGCCCCGATGCAGCGGATGCGCTGGCGCGCAGTCTTGCACGGCAGGGCTATCGCGTCTCGCACGCATCTTCGCCATGGCTGCTGACGGTAGCGGACGCGCGGCTCATCGGTGATCTCGCGCGCGGCGCATCAAATGCAGTGCGTGAAACGGGGCTTGTTGCGGACGGCGATATCGACGCGTGGCTCGACGGGCGGGTCAAGGCGAGCGGCTGCGAAGTTGGCCACACGGACATCTTCGCCGTCAAAACCTGAGCCTCAGCCGCCCCAGCTTTTCGGCAGCATCCGCCACAGCACAGTGTCCCTGTTGATGAACGTGTGCTTGATGACCGCGCCGATATGCATCAACACGAGAAGCGCTAGCGCAATCCCACCGAAAGAGTGCAAGTTCTGAAAAAGCTTGAAGGTCGCTTCATCCTTGGCAACCAAGTGAGGCAGCGTGAACAGGCCAAAAACAGACACGTCAACGCGATACGCTGACGTCATCAGCCAGCCGACAATCGGCATGCCCAGAAGAAGCGCATACATCGCGTAGTGCACAAATGCCGACGCGAAACGCTCGAAAGAATTCAGCCCGGCTGCCGGGCCCGGCGCGCCATGCGCTATGCGGATGACCACCCGCGCCAGCGCGATGGCGAAGATCAACACGCCAAACGAGCGATGCAGATTGTAGAGATTGTTCTGGAGAGCGCCCTGGCCGATGTTCGTCATCACAATCCCTGCAGGAATGACAAACAGGATCATCAGCGCCGTGACCCAGTGAAGCGTCTTGCTCCACGAAGAATAATCGGTTGTCGCAAGCGTGCTGTTGTTGATGCTCATGTCGCCGCCGCCTTTATGAAAATGCGATATGGTTAATTACGAAAATTGCAATCGAACAGAACGTCGCCATCAGGAAACGGCCAGACGCGGACCGAGGGACGCAAGGCGTCCTTCAGGTCGCTGATTGGCGCCAGATCGATGCCCTGCTTGCCTGACCCGATGATGACGGGAGCGACGAGCACATGCAAACGGTCGAGCGCTTTTGCTTCAATAAAATTCGCAATTGTCTTCGCGCCCCCTTCCACGAGAATCCGCCGGAGGCCGCGCTCGAAAAGCGCCGCGCAGATGTCCGCCGGTGCAATGCGCCCATCCGGCCCGCCGAGCACGATCAGTTCATCGCAGCCAGCGGGCCTTGCGCGCTCGACCGCCGAGATTACGATGCGACGGGCGCCATCGTCGGCGAGCCAGCGTTGCTGTTCTTGCGTGGTCCCCCGGGGGTCGAGCACCACGCGTGCAGGACTTTGCCCGTTTGTGCGACGCACATTCAACCGGGGATCGTCCGCCCGCACAGTGCCGGCCCCGACAAGGACCGCGTCTACATGGGAGCGCAACCGGTGCAGATGATCGAGCGCGCAGGAATTATTAATGTCGCGCGACTGTCCCGTAACCGTCGCGATGCGACCGTCCAACGATTGCCCTAATTGTCCAATTACGTATGGGCGGGTGGCTGGCGCCTCGCGCAGTGATCCGAAGATGTCCTCATACGTAAAAGGATCAGTTTGGTCGTTTGCGCGTTCACCCTGAACGTCGCCAATGTCGGCGCCCATGTAGTCTCCTGACAAAACCAGTCTTCTGGATAATCTTCCCATTCTGCGATATGGAAATGTCACGTAGCCCGAGTACTTACGAGCTGCAAACTGTGCCGGATCCTAACGCATCAGTTAGTTCGAGGGTCGCGTGTTGGAACACAAAAGCATTCTAGCGGCTGAAGGCGGGGCCAACCAGATCGCCGTGGACCGGGCCATCTCGGAACTGCGTTCAGGCCGCCCGGCCATCATCCGGTCCGGCCGTAATCACGTCATCGTGACGTGCGTCGAAACGCTTGAGCCCCGCATGGCGGCACGGCTGGAAGCGCTGGCGCGTGGACGCGCTCGTCTCATCTTGCCCGCGCCCCGGCTGCGGCGGCTTGGCCTTGAGCGCACAGAGCCTGGCCACTTCGCTCTTCCCAAACTCAACCTTGATCGCGTGGCCACGCTGGCGCTGGAAGTCGGCGCGCGGTTTGACGCACCTGTCGCCGCCCTGTCGTCCATCGACAAGGCTGCGCTGGAGCTGCTTCGTCTCTCGCTTGTGCTGCCGGCGGCCATCATCGTGCCGGTGACCACGCGGGCCGCCGCCGAGAGCGGACTCATCGTCGCCGAGTCCAGCGCCGTGTTCGAGTATCGCGGCCGCAAGGTCATCGAATTGAAGATCGTCGGCCGGGCGCCCGTTCCTCTGGAGGGCGCGCCAGACACCGAGTTTGTTATCTTCCGGGGCGGCGAGGGCCTGCGCGATCAGGTGGCCATTCTCATTGGCAAGCCCGATCTCGCCAAGCCTGTCAACGTTCGGCTCCACTCGGCCTGCCTGACAGGCGATCTCTTCGGCAGCCTGAAGTGCGACTGCGGCGACCAGCTTCGCGACACCGCGAAATTCATGGCCCAGAACAGCGGCGGCGTGCTGCTTTATCTGGATCAGGAAGGGCGCGGCAACGGCCTGTCCAACAAGATGCGGGCTTACAAGCTGCAGGCGCAGGGTTTTGACACCTATGACGCCGACGAAGTGCTCGGGTTCGACCATGACCAGCGCGGCTTTGATTTCGCCGCGGAGATGCTCAAGCAGCTTGGCGTGCATTCCGTGCGCGTGATGACAAACAATCCGGTCAAGATAGCGGCTCTGCGCGCGGCGGGGCTCGACATCGTATCCGATCAGCGGGTATTGGGTCGTATGAACGATCACAACGTCCGCTACCTTGCGTCCAAGCGCGATCGTGCGGGCCATATCATCGACGTGGACCAGCTCACCGCATATGGCGCCGTCAAGGAATAAACACACGTTCCGCGTTCCGCACGGACAACGGCCGGGCTATGCCCCGGCCGTTTTCGTTTTTATGGTTGCGTGGTTTTTGCTCGCATGGCCGTGGCTGTCGGGCGCCGTCACCATTCCGTGGGACGCCAAGGCCCATTCCTATCCGCAGCTCGTGTTTCTCGCGAACGCCCTGCATGAGGGCCAGTCGCCCTTCTGGGCGCCCCATGTGTTCGGCGGGCATCCGCAAATTGCCGATCCACAATCGCTGATCTTTTCGCCATATTTCTTACTCGCGCTTTTTGACCGCTCTCCGTCTTTCGCGGCGTTTGACGCCGTCGTATTCGGGATGCTGCTGGCTGCAGGCCTCGCGGTGATGGGCCTGTTCCGCGATCATGGCTGGCGGGCGGAAGGCGCCGTGGTGGCCGCGCTCGCCCTGGCGTTCGGCGCATCGGCGGCCTGGCGTATCCAGCATGTGGGGCAAGTGCTGTCCCTGGCGTGGTTCGCGATCACGCTGTTCCTGCTCCTGCGCGCCATCGACCGACGCTCCATCCTTTGGGGAGTTCTTGCCGGGTTGACGGCAGGACTGATGATCGTTGGGCGTGACCAGATTGCGTGGTTCTCTACGTGGATCCTCGTGTTTGTCGCCGCAGCGCGGGTGCTGGACGGCGGCTGGCGCTGGTCGAATTTGCGCGTCTACGTTCCAGCGTTGGGCGCAGGCATGTTGGCTGGCCTGCTCACTATCGCCTTGCCTATCGCGCTGACGCTGGCGCTGGCGGGCGATTCAAATCGCCCCGCTATTGATTACGAGGGGGCGGCTGGCGGCTCGCTGCATCCTGCAGCGCTCTACACGTTTATCTCGGCGAACCTGTTTGGCACTGACGGCCCGCTAAAAGATTACTGGGGTCCGCCCAATCCTGATTTCTGGGGCCAGGTGAACCTGTCGCTCGCCCGCAACATGGCGAACGTCTACATGGGCGCGCTGCCCATCGTCGCCATTCTCACGCTCGGCGTTCTGCGCGGCGGGCTGCTGGCGAAGGAAATCCGCGTCTACGTCATCGCCGCGGCAGTGCTGCTGCTGTTTGCGCTTGGCAAATACACGCCGTTCTTCGCGCTGGCGTTTTATCTGCCCGGCGCTGACCTTTTCCGGCGCCCGGCTGACGCCACCTTCCCCATCGGAGCGCTACTCGCGATCATCGCGGGCTATCTCGTGCATCGCCTGGCGGACGGCGACTGGCGCGGCACGACGCTGCGCCGGTTTGCGGAAGCCGGCGCCGTGCTGGCGATGTACCTGCTGTGCGTGCTCGTGGCGGCGCTGAAAGGCAAACTGGCGGACGTGGCCCCGGTGCTTGCCGGGACACTCTTCTGGCTGTCTGCCGCGCTCGTGCTGCTCTGGCTCGTTCCAGGGCCGCGTCAACGCGCGTTGGGGCATACGCTGGCCATCACTGCGCTGGGCGTGTTTCTGTTTCTCGATCTGCGCATCAACAACGGGCCAAATGAATCCACCGCCTTGCCGCCCTCGGTCTACGACGCCTTGCAGCCTGGCTCGCAGGACGCGACGCTGCAGGCATTGAAAGACCGCCTGCGCGACAACGTGGCGCCGGACCGGCGCGACAGAGTTGAAATGGCCGCGATCGATTTCCACTGGCCTAATGTTTCGCTCTCGCACGGTTTCGATCATTCGCTTGGCTATAACCCGCTGCGGCTGCGCTGGTTTGCGCAGGCTACGGGCGCCATCGATCAGGTCGCGCTGCCCGATCAGCGCCGCTGGGCGCCGCTGTTCGCCCGCTACAACTCGCCGCTCGCCGATCTTCTGGGCGTGCGCTGGATTGCAACCGGCGTACCGGCGGGCGAAATGGATAAATCGCTGGCCCCCGGCGACCTCATCGAACTTGGGCGCACAAAGAGCGCCTATCTTTATGAGAATCCGCGCGCCTTGCCGCGCGTTCTCTTCGCCACGCGGACGCAGAACGCGGATTTCGCATCCATGATGGAAACCGGCGTCTGGCCGACGACCGACTTCCGCAACGTTGTTTTGCTTGAGGGCGCCAAGGTTGACGGCAAGACCCGTGCGCCGGGACGCGCACGCATCGCTTCCTACAAGAATACGCAAGTTGTGATCGACGTGGCGTCTCCAGACGGCGGCTGGGTCGTGCTCAACGATGTCTGGCATCCGTGGTGGCGTGTGGAAATTGACGGGCGGCCCGCCCAACTGCTGCGCGCCAACGCCATTTTCCGCGCAGTGGAAGTTCCGCCCGGCGATCACAAGGTGCGGTTCCACTTCGAGCCCTTTGAAGGCTTGGCGGACCACATGCTGGGGCGCGGCCCCAAAACCTGACCGCTAAACCTGAGCGCTTTCAGCGCTGGCAAGATATGGCGACGAGTGCGCTCGCGTTGGCGTTTGCGACTTCTCCGGCGCTTTTTTCGACGCTGGTGATCATGCCCGCCTCGAGCTTCACGCCCGACGCAGCCAGAAACGCCAGCGCTGCGTCCGCTGACGCCATGCGCCACGCCGCCTGGGGGATGACGCCTGCAATGCGGCGCGGTTCCTGCGGCGGCTGGGCAAGTAAACCCATCCACGAGCCGCTGCGATCAAACACCGCCGCGCCTCCGACGCCATCCTGCACAGCGGCCGACACGCGCCACGCGCCGTTGGGCGCCGCAGGCCCCAATGTGCGTCCCGGCGCCAGAGACACGCTGGCGCGCGAGCCCGCCTGGGCGGAAAACAGCACGAAGACATCGCCATCGCCCGGCGCACGCACCGACGGCCGCGCAAACACTCCGCGCAGCCCCTGCGTCTCGATGAGCGCAAGGCCGGTCGCCTCATCGCGACGGATGATCTTGCCGGGCGCGTCGCCCACCCGCATGTCCGGACAATCTCGCGTCAAGGCCGTCAGCGCACGGGTGGGCGTAAAGGCGATCGCCGTGGCCTCGATCACGCGGCGCGGCGCTGGTGGCGCAACTGCAGTTCCTGCGGAAGCGCTGGCTTGCGATGGCGCGGACGTCGCGGGGAACGGCTGGAAGCCGTTGGAAATCGCGATGGAGAACACATCGAACGACGCTTGCAGCGTGCGCGCGTAGACGAGCGTGTATCCGCGCGTCAAAGGTTTGCCACCGACCTCGCCGCGCGCAGCACGGATGTAAAACAATCCCCGCTGGTCCTCGCCCGTGACGACCAGAAACTCTGGGCGCAGGATGGAGTAGGTCACCTTCCGACCCAGCGCGGCTATGCGCAGGCGCTCAAAAAGCGCGGGCAGTTCGACGTCTGCTTCGCGAAAGGTCTCGATGCTGGCAGAGCCTGCTGCGTTGGTCCATCGCACGCCGTTCGGCGTGTCGGCTTTTCGCGCGAAGACAGCGGCGGGCAGTGCGATGGATGCGCCGCTGCGCGCGTCCGGCTGCAAAGCGAAACGCATTTCGGTTTTAAGCTTCTGCGCTTCGGCCAGCAATTGCTTGCGCCTCGCATCCGCAAGAAGAGCCTCTGGCGTCGTCTTCACCCGCTTGGCGAAGGCGGAGAGCGCCGCCACGCCGCCCCTGCCGAGCACGCCGTCAATCGATCCCTTGTAGTCGCCAGTCCACACGAGTGCGTCCTGAACCGCGCGGCGCTCCGCCTCCAGCAATACGTCAAAGGCCTCTCGCAGCGGGTCCGGCGCGGTTGCGACTGCAGGCGCGTTTGAGGAGGCCGCAGGCGTCTGCGCGAAGAGGGCGGTCGCCCCAAGAGGAAAACTCGCACAGCCGGCGAAAAGCGCGCCGACCAGGCTACGCGTGAACGCTATCGAAATCATGCCGCGATCCTTCCTCTGCTCTGCGCCCATCATCCCGGATTTTGCGCCGGGCGCCAAACTCTTCGCGGCTCGTAGTGTGCGGCGGCGCACTCGGCGCACCAAGGACGCTATGCCGGTTCTTCCCGCACAGGTGAAAAAGTGGCACGCTGCACCCTTGCAGGGCTGCGGGCCTTCAGGAGACTTGTCATGCGCGCCTTCCTTCACCTTTTCGCCGTCGTCGCTCTGCTTTTCGTCGCGCATCCGGCGGCGGCGCAGAAAGCCTTTGTGCGAGACGATCTGGCCAGCGACATCGTGCGGCTGGAAGAGCGTTTGCGCAAGGAAGCGCAGCCTGCAGGCGCACGCACGCCCGCTGATTTGCGGCGCGACGCCTCAGCCATCTTATCGCGTAACCCGCGGGGCGCCATGGCGCTTCTCGCGACCGCCATCGTTGCAGGCCCGCGCGATGCGCAGAACTGGCTGGACTATGCACGCGCTGCGCGCGTCACCGCCGGGCCCAACGTGCAAGACAGCTGGCGTCTGAACCAGGCCGCAATGACCGCCGCCTACGCCGCCTACCAGCGCACCAATGTGCGCAGCGAGGAAGCGAGCGCGCTTGCGTTGCTTGGAACGTTGCACAGCGGCCAGAACATGTATCGCCTCGCGCTTAACGCCTGGCGCGCAAGCCTTGATCTCGTTGATGACAAGGCGTTGCGCACAAGCTACGCGCAATTGCGCGAGAAGCAGGGCTTCCGCATTCTCGACTACAAGGTGGACAGCGACGCCGCCTCGCCGCGCGCATGCTTTCAGTTTTCAGAACCGCTGGCGCGCGGACGCGTCGATTTCGCGCCGTTCGTCGCTGTTTCCGGCGCCGCCAACGCGGCGATCACCACGGAAGATCAGCAGGTCTGCGTGGAAGGACTGCGGCACGGCGAGCGTTACGCCATCGTGATCCGTCAGGGCTTGCCGTCTTCGGTTGGCGAAGACCTGCTGCGCTCCGCTGACTACGAAATCTACGTGAAGGACCGCTCGCCGCAGGTGCGGTTCACGGGGCGCAATTACGTCTTGCCTCGCGTGGGCCAGGAAGGCGTGCCGATCGTGTCCGTCAACACGAACAAGGTCGCACTCGACGTCATGCGCGTCGGCGACCGCAGCTTGCTGCCGACGCTCCGCTCCGATGAGTTCCTGTCGCAGATCGGCGGCTATCGCGCGCGCAAGATCATTGATGAGACCGGCGTGAAACTCTGGTCGGGCGTGCTGGATGTGCAGCCAGATCTCAACCGCGATGTGGTGACGGCGTTCCCGGTTGTTGAGGCGCTCGGCAAAATTGAGCCCGGCGTTTACGTGATGGTGGCGCGCGCGGGCGAGCGTCCGCTCTCCACACTCACCGCCGACAATGACGAAGGGTCTTACGAGACGCAGGCGACGCAGTGGTTTGTCGTTTCCGATATTGGACTCACATCCTTCAGCGGCGATGACGGCATCCACGCCTTCGCGCGCTCGCTGGCCAGCGCCGAGCCTGTCAGCGGCGTCGAACTGCGCCTGATCGCGCGCAACAACGAAGTGCTCGCGACGCGCACCACAGACGCGACAGGCCATGCGCGTTTCGAGCCCGGCCTTGCGCGCGGCGCGGCGGGGCTTGCGCCATCTGCTCTCGTCGCCGCGAAAACTGACGATTACGTGTTTCTTGATCTCGCGCAGGCGCCGTTTGACCTGACAGATCGCGGTGTGAAAGGGCGCGTCGCAGCGCGCGCGCTCGACGCGTATGTCTATCCAGAACGCGGCGTTTATCGGCCCGGAGAGACCGTTCACATCAGCGCGCTGCTGCGCGATGGACGCGGCGTCGCATCGACAGGCCTGCCTTTGACGCTTGTCATCAAGCGGCCCGACGGCGTTGAATATCGCCGCGCCAATGTAGATGATCAGGGTCTTGGCGGCCGCTCGCTTTCGGTTCCCATTCTGTCCGATGCACGCACGGGCACGTATCGCGTGCAGGCCTTTGTCGATCCCAAGAGTCCGATGATCGGGGAGGCGACGTTCCTCGTTGAAGATTATACGCCAGAGCGTCTTGATCTCACGCTGACCCCTGCCGACAGCATGCTGATGTTGGGCCAGGAAACACGCATCGCGACGCAGGCACGCTATCTTTACGGCGCGCCGGGCGCAGGCCTTGAAGTGAGCGGCGAAGTAATCGTGCAAGCTGCGCAATCCCTCAACGCACCGGGATTGGCTGGCTACGTCGCGGGCCTTGAAGACGAGCCATTCGACGCCGTGCGCAACGAGATTGAAGACAGCGTAACCGCTGACGCGCAGGGACGCGCAACGCTCAACGTCAGCATCCCGGAAGTGGAGGCGCCGCGTCCGCTGGAAGCGCGGATCATCGTGCGCGCAGGGGAGCCCGGCGGCCGCGCAGTGGAGCGCATCGTGACGCTGCCCATCCGGCCCAAGGCGGGCCTCATAGCAATTCGCAAGAATTTTGAGAACCTTTCCGAAGGCTCCACTGCGGTCTTCGAAATCGTCGCCATATCGCCGGACGGATCGCGCATCGCCGCGCGCAATCTGCGTTGGTCGCTGTATCGCGTACGCAACGACTATCAGTGGTTCAACTCAGATGGCCGCTGGGGGTTCGAGCGCGTCAAGTCTTCGCGCCGCATCGCCGACGGTTCGGTCGCGGTGAACGCGACAGACGGCGGTCGCTTCAGCGCGCCCGTTGGCTGGGGCGCGCATCGACTGGAAATCGCCAGCGATGACGGATCACTTGGCGCAACCAGCGTGCGCTTCAATGTAGGTTGGTCTGGCGACGCGACAGCGGACACGCCTGATCTTCTGGAGATGACACTCGACCGGTCGGAATACGCCTCGGGCGGAACGATTAAAGCGCGCATCACATCGCGCTTTGCAGGCAAGGTGAACCTCGCCATCGTCAGCGACAAGCTGCACGAGACGCGCATCGCCGATTTGAAAGTCGGCGACAATGAAATCGAACTGCCGGTGAAGGCAGAATGGGGCGCCGGCGCTTATGCAGTCGCGTTCGCGCATCGCCCGCTCGACAGGCAGGCGCGGCGCATGCCCGGCCGCGCCATGGGCGTTGCATGGTTTGGCGTTGATCGCGCAGGGCGCAAACTTGATGTCTCCATTGGCGGACCAGAGAAGATGGAGCCACGACAGGCGCTATCAATTCCGGTGCGCGTTGCGGGACTCGCTGCAGGCGAAGAAGCTTATGTAACGCTGGCTGCTGTGGACGTCGGCATCCTTTCGTTGACGCGTTACGAGTCCCCCAACGCCACGTCGTACTTCTTTGGACAGCGGCAGTTGTCTGCGGAAATCCGTGATCTTTACGGTTTGCTCATTGATGGCATGCAGGGCGCGCGTGGCGCCATACGCTCGGGCGGCGATGGAGGCGGACCCAATCTGCAGGGCGAGCGCCCAACGCAGGAGCCACTCGCGCGTTACTCTGGAATCGTGCGCGTCGGCGCCGATGGCGTCGCCAATATCACGTTCGATGTTCCAGCCTTCAACGGCGCCGCGCGGTTGATGGCCGTCGCATGGTCACGCGGCAAGGTGGGCGAGGCCGCGCGGGATCTCATCATTCGCGATCCCGTTGTGGCGCAGGCGACATTGCCGCGCTTCCTTGCATTGGGCGACCGCTCTCGCTTCCATGTGCAGGTCGACAACGTTGAAGGGGCGGCGGGCGACTACATCATGGACCTTGATGTACGTGGCCCTGTGTCCATCTCCGCCGACGCCCTGCGCCGCACGATCAGGCTTGGCGCGAAAGGGCGCGAGTCAATCAGCATCCCCGTGGTCGCTGGCGGCATCGGCCGCGCTGTCATCGACATGCGATTGCGCGGGCCGGGGCTCGACGCAACACAGAGCTTCGCTATTGATGTAAAGCCGGGCTCTGGCGAGATTCATCGCCGCATCGTGCGCAATCTTGGGGCCGGAGAAAGCTTGCGCATTTCGAGCGACCTGATGGCGGACTTCCTGCCCGGCGTCGGCGCGGTCTCATTGGCCGCGTCCCCATGGGCAGGGCTTGATGCGCCGGCGCTTCTTCAGTCGCTGGACCGCTACCCTTACGGCTGCACTGAACAAACGGTGAGCCGCGCCATGCCGCTGCTTTATGTCAACAGGATCGCCAGCCAGCAGATGCTGGCGCTCGATGATGGCGTCGAGCAGCGCATTCGCGATTCCATCGAACGTGTGATGACGCGGCAGGATTCAAGCGGCGCGTTTGGCTTGTGGTCCGCCGAGGAAGCCGGCAACGATCTCTGGCTCGACGCATTCACGAGCGACTTTCTGACCCGCGCGCGCGAGGCGGGGTACGCTGTGCCACAACGCGCGTTTGATCAGGCGCTGGACCGGTTGCGCAATCAGGTCGCCAATTCCGGCGATGTTGACAAAGCCAAGGCGCCTGAGATCGCCTACGCCATGTATGTGCTGGCGCGCAACGGCCGCCCGATCATGGGCGACCTGCGTTATCTCGTCGACGCGAAGCTCTCGGTGTTCGAAACGGGACTTGCGCGCGCGCAACTCGCGGCGGCGTTGGCAATGCTGGGCGACAAGGCGCGTGCGCAAACAGTGTTCAACAATGCGGGCGCACAATTGCGCGCACAGCAGCGGGACCGTTTCTCCCGCAGCGATTACGGGTCGCGGCTGCGCGATGGCGCGGGGCTTCTGGCGCTTGCGGCGGAAGCTGGCGCGGACGCATCGCTGATCCAGCTTGCCGGGGGCATCGTGCAAACGGAGCGCAACGCAACGACGATGCTCTCCACGCAGGAGATGAACTGGATGGTGCTTGCTGCTGCAGCGCTGTCGCGCGACGGACAGAACATGTCGCTGTCACTCAACGGACAGGCGCATCCGGGGCCACTCTATCGCACATGGAAAGCAGCGGACCTTGATGGGGGCGCTACAACCATCGTCAACACAAGCTCGTCGCCTGCGAGCATTGTGCTGACGACAGCGGGTCATCCCGCACAGATGGAGCCGCCGTTGGCTCAGGGCTATCAGGTTGAGCGCAGTTATTTCTCGCTCGACGGCAAGCCGAAAGACCTTGCAACGCTTCGTCAAAACGACCGCTTCGTGGTTGTGCTGAAAGTGACGGAAAGCGAGGCGGCATTCGCGCGGTTGCTGCTGGTGGATCGCCTGCCGGCGGGGCTGGAGATTGATAATCCGCGCCTGTTCGACGGCGGCAAGACGGAAGCGCTCGCCTTCGCCAAGGCGACCGTCGAGCCGCAGCACACGGAGTACCGCGATGATCGTTTCGTTGCGGCGTTCTCGCGCAGCGGCAGCGAGCGGGCGACGTTCAACGTGTCTTACGTGGTGCGCGCGGTAACGCCGGGACGTTACGTTCACCCCGCAGCGACCATTGAGGACATGTATCGTCCGCAACGATTTGGCCGCACGGGCACTGGCGAAATAGAGGTTGGCGAGCGTCGTTGATGATTGCAAAGCCCGTCAGCGGAACGTCAAGGCGCACGAAGAGCAAGGCGCTCTTCGCCGCTGCTTTTGGCGTGCTGGCGACAGCGGCCCTTGCGATCCCGTTTGCGTGGGAGAGCGTGAAGCGAAGTCTTGGCCCGCTCGATCTTTCGCAGCTTGATGGTGGTTCTACCATTGCCGTGGATCGGGACGGGCGCCTGCTGCGCGCGTTTACAACCGATGACGGACGCTGGCGTCTGCCCGTTAAGCACGCCGACGTCGATCCGCGCTTTTTCGCCATGCTGCAGGCCTACGAAGATCGGCGGTTTGAAACGCATACCGGTGTCGATGTGCGGGCGTTGGCGCGAGCGGCGAGCCAGCTGGCGCGCAATGGCCGCGTCATTTCAGGCGGCTCGACGCTGACCATGCAGGCCGCCCGTTTGCTGGAGCCGCGCGACCAGCGCACGCCATCCGCAAAGCTTCGCCAGATGGCCCGCGCTGTGGAGCTGGAACGGCGGTTCAGCAAGAACGAGATCATCGATATTTATCTCGCGCTCGCGCCCTATGGCGGAAACCTGGAAGGGCTGCGCGCAGCCAGCGTCGCCTATTTCGGCAAGGAGCCCAAACGACTGACGACGGCGGAGCAAGCGCTGCTCGTCGCGCTTCCGCAATCGCCCGAAGCGCGTCGGCCAGACCGCAACGCGAACGCCGCGCGCGCTGCGCGCAATCGCGTGCTGGATCGCGCGGCGCGCTATGGCGTGATCACGCGCGCTGAAGCGCAGGCCGCCAAGGCCGAGCCCGTGCCGGCGCAACGCAAGATGTTTCCGATGATTGCGGCGCACGCTGCGGAGGCGGCGCAGAAAACCATGCCCCATAAGCGTGTTCTGCATTTTACGTATGAGCATAAGTTGCAGGTTGCGCTTGAGCATCTCGCCCAGGAAGCAGGCGAGCGGCTGGGGCCCAAGGTCACCGCCGCCATTGTCGTAATCGACAATCGCACCGGCGAGATTCGTGCGCGTGTGGGATCGGCGAATTACTTTTCGGCCGATCGTGCGGGCGCCATCGACATGACGAACGCCCTGCGTTCGCCCGGCTCGGCGCTGAAGCCCTTTATCTATGCGCTGGCGTTTGAGAATGGCGCCGCGCATCCCGAAACGATGATGGAGGATCGCGCGGCTCGCTTTGGCGTTTACGCGCCGGAGAATTTCGATCTTACGTTTCAGGGGCAAGTCAGCGTTCGCACTGCGCTTCAGCACTCGCTGAATATTCCCGCCGTTACGTTGCTTTCCGAAATTGGGCCAGCGCGCTTGCTGGCGCGCATGCGCAATGCTGGCGCCAAGCCGGTTTTGCCGGAGGGCGCGCCGGGGCTGGCAATTGGCCTTGGCGGGCTTGGGATTTCACTCATTGATCTCGCGCGCCTCTATGCGGCGATTGCGCGTGGCGGGGAAGCGCCTGATCTGGTCGAGCGGCTTGATGCGCTGCGCCCGGCGCCGCGTCAGCAGCGCGTGTGCGAACCTGTCGCGTGCTGGTATGTGGCCGATGTGTTGCGCGGCGCGCCGCCGCCCGCCAACGCGCCTGCGGGTCGGCTCGCTTACAAGACCGGCACGTCCTACGGCTTTCGCGATGCTGTGGCCGTTGGATTTGATGCAAATCTGACCATCGCGGTTTGGTTTGGCCGCGCGGATAATGGCGCTGTGCCCGGCCTGCTCGCGCGGCAGGCTGCGGCGCCTGTGTTGTTTGACGCGTTCGCGCGCGCAGGCGCCACTTATGACCCTGTGGCGCGCCCGCCCGGCGTGCTTGTGGCGACGAACGCGCAATTGCCGCCGCCGCTGCGACGGATCGGGCGTGATGGTTCGCGCAGCGTCACGGGTTCCGCGCCAACCGCGCAACTCAAGATCGCGTTTCCGCCTGATGGCGCGCGCGTTGATCTGGGCCTCGTCAAAGGCGAGCAAAGCCCGCTGGCGTTGAAGAATCTGGGCGGCACGCCGCCATTTCGCTGGATGGTGAACGGCGCTCCTGCTGGCGCACCCGAATTGCGCAGGCAGGCGACCTGGACGCCTGACGGCGCCGGTTTCGTTCGGGTGTCGGTGATCGACGCCAGGGGCGCGAGCGACAGCGTGATGGTGCGGCTGGAATAAACGAAAACGCCGGCCCATTGGGCCGGCGCTGAATGCGTTTATCGAACAGCTGTTAGCGCTGCGCGGCTTCGAGATATTGCAGGTCGATATACTTTTCAGGGTTCGACAGTTCGCCGCCAGTTCCATACTTCGAGCGCAGCGCCAGAACAGTCTTCACGCCATCCATCAGGATCGCAGCGCCGGGCGTCAGGCCAGAGCGCGGCGAGAGCAGCGAGCTCATCACAGCGCCTGCTACGGGGGGCTTGATCTCCGGCATGTTGGCCAGAAGAATGTCCGTCGCTTCCTGACGATTTGCAGCTTCGAGCGTCCATTCGAGGCCCGCAAGGTAGGCGCGGATGAAGCCCTTCAATGCGTCGGGATTCGCCGCGGCCCATTTGCGGCTGGCGGCGAAAGACCCACCCTGATAAGCCGCAAACAGATTCGTCGATGTGTCGAGAATGGTGAAGCCCTGATTGCGCGCGATGCTGGTGAACGGCTCGATGGTGAGCGTACCCACATGCGTGCCAGCCTTCACAGCCTCCCAGCGCGCGGGCGTGGCGCCCACAGGAGCCATGCTGTAGTCGCTCTTGCTGAGGCCGTTCTTCTCCAGCATTTCGTAGAGCGCGAAAGCGAAGCCGGTTGAAAGGGCGTCAAGCGCAAGCAACTTGCCCTTCACGTCCGCATAGATCTTGACGTCAGGCTGGGTGATGAAGGCCAGCTCCACCTGCGTTGCGCCCATGAAAGCAAAGAAGTCCGTGTCTTTCAGGGGCAAAGCGCCCTGACCTTCCTGATACGCGACGACGTTGTCGAACGCCGTGCCCGCGATCTGGAATTTGCCGGAAGCGAGGTTCTCGGCCTGAAACGCGGAGTTCGGCGTGGTCGTCAAATTGACCGTCACGCCGTTCTTTTCAAACAAGCCTTTCTTCTGCGCGACGAAAATCGGCAGGTTGGGCGCGCCGGGAAAGCAGATCAGTTCGATATGGTGGGCGCTCACGTTCATCTCCCTCAAGCGTTCATGTCAGGACTTGATTTGTATAGGCCTTGGTTCTTACGCCTTGCCAGCTTTCGCCTGCTGTATCGTGCGCCAGATGGCGTGCGGCGTTGTCGGCATTTCGATGTGTCGCACGCCAAGGTCTGAAAGCGCGTCGACAATTGCGCTGACTATGACGCCAAGCGCCGGGGTCGTGCCGCCCTCACCGCCAGCCTTGATGCCCAGCGGATTGGTTGGCGACAGCACCTCGGCAATCTCGGTGCGAAACGAAGGCATGTTGTCGGCGCGCGGCATGCCATAGTCCATGAAGGATGCGGCAAGCGGCTGGCCGGAGCTTTCATCGAGCTTGCACAATTCCCACATGGCCTGGCCAACGCCCTGCGCAATGCCGCCATGGGTCTGGCCGTCCACGATCATCGGGTTGATGCAGCGGCCCACATCGTCAACGGCAGAATAGCGCACGATGTCGATGGAGCCGGTGTCCGGATCAATCTCGACCTCGCAGGTTGCGCAGCCGTTGGGGAATACAGGCTCATGCATCTCGTTGTCGGTTATGACGGCGAGGCCCGTCTTGAGATTGACGGGCAGTTCGACTTTCGCCGCTTCACGCGCCAGCTCGATGAGATCAAAAGAGCGGTTGGAATTGCGCGCCAAAAGGCGCCCGTCTTCCCACTCCACTTCCTTTTCGTCCACACCCAGAACGAAGGCGCAGATCGCCTTGGCCCGGCCAATGAGATCGCCGGAGGCGCGGTTCATCACGGTGGCGGCGTGACGCATGGAGCGGCCGGAATGGGAGCCGCCGCCGACCTTCACAACATCGGTGTCGCCGATGACGATATCGACAATGTCGACTGGCAGGCCAAGCAGATCAGCGGCCACCTGCGCAAAGCTCGTCTCGTGCCCCTGTCCGCTTGGCTGCGTGCCGATGACGACGGTGACGCGGCCCTCCGGCTTCACAATGATTTGCGCTTGCTCCTTGGGCGAACCAATGGAAGATTCGACGTAGTGGCCAAGGCCAAAGCCGCGCAGCAGGCCGCGCCTGGCGCTCTCACGCTTGCGTTTTGCGAAGCCCTTGTAGTCCGAAATCTCCAGCGACAGGTCGAGCTGCGCGCTGTAGTCGCCGCTGTCATACGTGGCGCCCACCGCGTTGGTGTAGGGGAACGCCTTGCGCTTGACGAGGTTGCGCCGGCGCAGCGTCACGCGGTCGATGCCCATATCGGTCGCCGCCATGTCGATGAGACGCTCGATGGCGAAGTTGACCTCGGGACGGCCCGAGCTGCGATAGGCCTGCGTGGGCGTCGTGTTGGTGAACGTGGCGCGTGCATGAAGCGTGGCGACGGGAATGTCATAGGAGCCCGTGACGAGGCCAGAGCCCTTGCCCAGCGGCGACAGAGACACGCAGCGCGCGCCGACATTGCTGATGTTGTCGCAGCGCAGCCCAAGAAACTTGCCCTCCTTGCTGAGCGCGAGTTCAACAGTGGTCGCCAGATCGCGGCCCTGATAATCGCTGATGAAGGCTTCGTGACGCGTCGCCACGTACTTCACAGGTCTGCCTATTTTTTTCGAGGCCCATACAACGAGGCCATACTCGACATAGACGCGGTTCTTTGAACCAAAGTTGCCGCCCACGTCGTAGGTCTGGACACGGACGGTCTGAGGATCGAGTCCCAAAACAAAGGCGATTTCGCCCTTCTGGCGCACCGCGCCGCCGCCGCCGACATACAATTCTGCGCGGCCCGTGCTGGCGTCGTAATGGCCGAGCGCAGCGCGCGGCTCAAGCGCCGCCGCCGTCACGCGGGGAATGTAGATGTCGAGCTTGACAACATGGTTGGCCTTGGCGAACGCAGCGTCGGTGCCCTCGCGATCGCCAAACCATGTGTCAACGAGTGTGTTGTGGGGCAGTTCATCCCAAACGGCTGGCGCGTCCTTTGCAAAAGCTTCGCGCTGATCGAGAACGAACGGCAGAACATCGTAATCGATAACCAACGCTTCGGCTGCGTCGTGCGCCTGCGCCAGCGTTTCCGCCACCACCATGGCGACCGCCTCGCCCACATGGCGGGCCTTGTCGTGGGGGAGGAGCACATGCGGGCCGATAAAGATGGGCGTGGCGCCGGGCCCCGTCAGCTTCATGTCATATTTGGTTTTGGGGATCGGATCGTGGGGAATGGCCTCAAGTTTATCGGCGAGGCAATCGGCGCCTGTGAACACGCCAAGGACGCCGGGCATGGCAAGCGCGGGCGCCTTGTCCACGGAGACGATGCGCGCATGCGGATGAGGCGAGCGCACCATCACGGCGTGCGTCTGCCCGGCGATGCTGAAATCGTCAGTGAACCGGCCCTTGCCCGTCACAAGGCGCTCATCTTCCTTGCGGCGTACAGCCTTGCCGATGGAGGCGAATTCCGGCGAAAACGGCTTGTTCATTCTCTCCCCATTCCGATGATGGCTGGCGCGCAACACGCCCTCGCGTTTGGTTGCTTCGCTACAGGAAGACCTATAAGAACGCAACAAAAGGCGTCCCCCCGGGCCGTCAAAGGGTTGGAGATTCAAGTCGCTCGCCAAAGCGTCGTGTCTTCAATGCGCTTGCAGAAGTATAGCGCTATCCCGACTTCAAAAAACGCAACGATTTCGAGAGGAAGGCCGAACGGCCGCAAGGAAGGGGAGACGACGATGAACGTCACGTTCAAATCAGCCGCTATGGCGGCCATGACGGCTGCCGTGATCACGCTAGGCGGCGCTGCGCAAGCGCAGCAGCAAACCATGAGAATCACGATCGGCCATCCGCCGGGTGGCTCTTATGATCTTTATGCGCGGCTGGCAGCCGACTACATGAAGAACTTCCTGCCCGGCGCCCCGAACATCATCGTGGAGCATCGACCCGGCGGCGGCGGCGTGGTCGCCACCGCGTTCTTCTACGCGCAGGCGCCAAAAGACGGCAGCGTCATCGGACTTTTCCCCGAAACCATTGCGCACACGCAGATTCTCGAACCCGCTGTGGGAAAGTGGAAGGTGCAGGAAATGTCCTACATCGGCTCGTTTGCGCCGGTGAATACGGCCTTCGTGTTCCGCAAAGGCGCAGCCGCAAAAACGCCCGCCGACATGCGCAAGACGAAGACCGTCGCAGGCTGCACGGGGCGCAATTCGCAAAGCTACCAATACCCCGCCATGCTGAAAGAGCTGGACGGTTTCCAGTTTGACATCGTGTGCGGCTACAAGGGCTCGGCAGATTCCGTGCTCGCGCTGGAGCGCGGAGAAGTCGACTTCGTGTCCTCCGCGTGGAACTCGTGGCGCGCAACGCACATGGGGCCCATTCAGGCGGGCGACTTCATTCCTCTTATTCAAGGCGGTTTGAAGCGTAATAGCGAAATGGCGAATGTGCCTCTGATGCAGGAGCTTGTAAGCGACCCGCAGAAAAAGAAGATCATCGAATTCGCATCTGCTGGCGCAGCGATTGGTCGCGCGCTGATTGCGCCTCCCGGCGTGCCTGCCGACAGGCTGGCCGTCCTGCGTGGCGCGTTCGACAAGATGGTCGTTGACAAGGCGTTTCTTGCGGACGCCGACCGGCGCAAGCTCGAAATCGAGCCGACGTCGGGCGTGGAAGTTCAGAAAATCGCGGCTGACATTCTTGACGCGCCGAAGGAGATCGTCGAGCGCGCCATGGAAGCAATGAAATAATTAGTGGGAACTTAAATGGTCAATCATATGATTTTACCGAGGCTTGCGGGCGCCGCGCTTGCGAGCGCTTTCGCGACGGGCGCTTTTGCGCAAGGCGCGCAGCCGTTTTTCAAGGACAAGCAAGTCACGATCGCCATTGGTTCATCAACCGGCGGCGGTCTCGACACGTATGGTCGTCTTGTGGCGCGCCATTTTGGCAAGCATCTGCCGGGCAATCCGCAGGTAATCGCCTCCAACATGCCGGGCGCAGGCGGCGGCGTGGTCGCGAGCCATGTCTATGCCCGCGCGCCCAAGGACGGCACGTTTGTCGGCGTGGTTTTTCCAAGCGTGATCGTTGATCCGCTGCTGAGCGAAAGCCTGCGCAAAACTTACGATCCATCCAAGTTCCGCTATGTCGGCAACGCGCATTCGGAAGTGCTGGTGTGCCTGCTCAGGCGCGATGCTGGCCCCAGGACGCCGGCGGAACTGATATCCAGCGAGGTCATCATCGGCGCCACGGCGCCAGGCAGCACGACCTTTGACTTTCCCACAATCGCCAATGGCGTACTGGGCGGCAAGTTGAAAATCGTCGCTGGTTACAAGGGCTCACGCGAAGTCACGCTCGCGATGGAGCGCAACGAGGTGCAGGGCATTTGCGGGCTCGGCTGGTCCACCGTCAAGGTGCAATTCCCCGACATTTTGAAAACTGATCACTTCGCGCGCGTGTTCGCACAGGAAGATCTGAAAGGGCATCCGCAACTCAATCAGCTGAAGGCGCCGCTGATGCTCGATCTGGCGAAGAACGAGGCTGACCGGCGTGCGCTTGAGATGTTCTACAGCCAGAATTCGTTCGCCCGCCCTGTCATCGCGCCGCCGGAAATTCCTTCCGACAGGCTCACCGAAATGCGTCGCGCGTTCGACGCCACGATGAAGGATGCGGAGCTTCTCGCCGAGGCCGAAAAGATGAACATCGACGTGCACCCGCTCGCGGGCGAGGACGTGGAAAAGTTTGTCGCCCGCATGTTCGAGACGCCTGCCGATACGGTTGAGCGCGTCAAGAAAGCCCTCGGGCGCTGAGGGATTTGCAGATGACACAGACGGCGAGTTCCGGAGTTAGCACAATCGACCCCACGGAGCTTGCCGCCTTTTCAACCCGGCTGTTTACCGCACGCGGCATGACGCCAGAACATGCCGCGCAGGTCGCTGATGTTCTTGTCTGGGCCGATCTTCGCGGCATTGATTCGCACGGCGTGGAGCGGCTTCCCTCCTACCTGTCCTTCATTGAGCGTGGGCAGATGAATCCCGTTGCAGCGCCGCGTCTTGACGATGTGGCGCCCGCGTTGTTCCGCATCGATGCAGACCGTGCGGCCGGTCCGGTTCCGATGATCATGGCGGCCGATGAAGCGATGCGGCGCGCGCGCATCTTCGGCGTCGCGACGGGCGTTGTGTGCCGGACTGCGCACACGGGCGCGGTTGGCTATTATGTGCAGCGCGCTGCACGGCAGGGCTTTGTGGCCATGGTGATGGGCTCCGGCCCTCCTCTCATGGCCTATCACGGCGCGCGCGCCGCCAGCCTGTCCACAAGCCCGCTCGCCATCGGCGTGCCGGGCGGCCCTGATGGCGCCGTCCTGCTCGACATGGCGACGTCTGTCGCTTCCAACGGCAAGCTGAAACAGGCGCGCCGCGAGAAGAAGCCGATCCCATTGGGCTGGGCGCTCGACGCGCAAGGCGCGCCAACAAGCGATCCCGAAAACGCCGCCATCTCTCTACCCATCGGCGGCCCGAAGGGCGCTGGTCTCGGACTGATGTTTGAGTGCGTGACGAGCGTGCTCGCAGGCGCTCCGCTGCTGGCCAACATGCTGGGGCCCGGCAAAAAATCATTCCATATGCAGAGCCAGATGTTCATCGCCATCGACGCGTCGAAGTTTCGCGCGCTGGATGATTACAAGAACGACATCGCGGCGCTGGCAGACGTCATCAAAAGCCTGCCGCGCAGCGATGAAAACGAGGCGATCCGCCTGCCCGGCGAGCGTTCGGAAAACGAGGCGCGGCTGCGCGCACAAAGCGGCGTGCCGATTTCGCCCCGGCTGCGCGTGCAATTGATCGAGCTTGCCGAAACGTGCGGCGTGCCGCCGCCATCATTCACGAACTGAGGAGGTAAACCATGCGCATTGTTTACGGACTGGGCGCCGCCGCCCTGGCGCTGCTGCCCGTTGCAGCGCAGGCGCAAGATCTCGCGTCGGTCTATGCAAATAAAGAAATTTCCTTCATCATCGGGTCCGATCCTGGCGGCAGTTTTGATCCTTACGCGCGCGCGCTGGCCTCGCATATGCCCAAGCACATTCCCGGGCGTCCGTACATCGTCGTGCGCTTTGGCGGCGGTCAGGGCGGCGGCATCCAGTCGGCAATCCAGTTGCATAACACCGCTTCGCGCGACGGCTTGACCATGGGCATGCTGCAGCAGACCATCGTGCTCAATCAGGTGCTGCAACCGCAATTCGCGAAATATGATGCGCGGGAATGGTATTGGCTCGGCAACATGGCCGCCATTCGCAACATGCTGGCGCTATGGCACACGGCGCCGGCGCAGACCATCGAAGAAGCCAAAAAAACCGAGGTCATCATCGGCGCGACCGGCAAGGCCTCGCCTACCTTCATCGTGCCCGACATCATGAACAAGTTTCTTGGCACGAAGTTCAAGATGGTCATGGGCTACAAGGGCGCGGCTGATCTCAACCTCGCCATGCAGCGCGGCGAAATTCAGGGGCGCGGCGCCTCGTGGCTCTCGGTGCAATTGTCTCTCCCGCAGGAGATCAAGGAGGGCAAGATCAAGCCGATCGTCTTCGCCTCGATTACGCGCGAACCGTCAGAGCCAAACGTGCCGACGCTTGCAGAGTTGATGACCAATCCGCTGCACAAGCGCGCGGCGGAATTTCTGTCCGCTGAATCCGACTACGGCCGCAGCGTGCTTTTGCCTCCCGGTGTTCCGGCTGATCGCGCGAAAATGATGCGCGCCGCCTTCGAGGCGACGATGAAGGACAAGGATTTTCTGGCCGAGGCCGAAAAGCTGCGCATCGTCATTGAGCCAATCAGCGGCGATGTGCTTGCACAAATCACCAGGCAAATCGTCGAGACGCCCACTGAGGTTCTTGATCTCGTCAAGTAAGCACAGCGGCCAATGGAGCGCGCCCCATGCAAGAAGATATCACGTTTGTTTCAGAGGGGCTGACGCTGTCGGGCCGTCTGACGCTGCCGGACGACTACAAGCCGGGCGAGCGGCGCCCCGCCGTCATCGTGCTGCACGGATTTGGCAGCACCAGGAATTCCGGCAATGTCAAAATCCCCTGCGACATGCTCTCCAAGCGCGGCTACGTGACGCTTGGCTTTGACATGCGCGGGTGCGGCGACAGCCAGGGCGAGAAGGGCCGCGTCATCTGTCTTGAGCAGGTGGCCGACACGCAGAGCGCCATCAGCTTCCTGCAAACACGCGCTGAAGCAGACCCGGATCGCATTGCGCTACTTGGTTCCAGCTTTGGCGCCGCTGTCGCTGTTTACACGGGCTCCGTCGACAAGCGCGTTGGCGCAGTGATTTCATCCGGCGGCTGGGGCAATGGCGAACGCAAGTTTCAGGGCCAGCATCCCGGCGCCGAGCAATGGGCGAAGTTCACCGCGATGCTCGAAGCGGGCAAGCGCCATCGCGAGAAGACAGGCGAGTCGCTGATGGTGCCGCGTTACGACATTGTGCCCATCCCCGAGGCGCTGCGCGGCCATGTTGTGCCAGGCTCAATCCAGATGTTCCCGGCTGAAACCGCGCAGAGCATGTTCGACTTCAAGGCCGAAGACGTTGTCGCGCAAATGGCGCCGCGCCCGCTGTTACTGTTGCACTCGTCGGTTGATTCCGTGACGCCGACCGAGCAGTCGCTGGGCATGTTTGCGCGCGCAGGCCAGCCGTGCGATCTGCATCTGTTTGCAGAGACGGACCACTTCATGTTCGCAGAGACGAACACGCGCGTGCGCAGCGTCGTGTTCGACTGGCTGGATTCTTATTTTCCAGCCTGAGCTTTAAGCGACGTTCATCGCCAGCGCGATACGGGTGACCCCTCATCCGACCTCCGCTGCGCGAAGGCCACCTTCTCCCGCAAGGGGAGAAGGGATGCTGATGATGTTTGATTCAAGCTGAAACCATACGCACAGATCCTTCTCCCCTTGCGGGAGAAGGTGGCCCGCCAAAGGCGGGTCGGATGAGGGGTAGCGCCCCACACCCCGCTCCATTGCTTCACCTCCCCAACAACACGCGCAACTCATCTGCAATCTTGTCAGGGATCTCCAGCGGCGAGAGATGCCGCGCGCCTTCTATGATTTCCATCGTCGAACCGGCGATGCCTTCGTGCATGGTCTTCGCCATGTCGACGGGCGTTGCGTAATCTTCCGAGCCCACGATGATGCGCGCGGGAACCTTGATGGATGGCAGCGCGGCGCGCAGATCAGCGGAGCCCAGCAGGCGGCAGGTTTCCGCATAGGACGGCAATTCGTTGGCCAAAAAGACATCGACCGCCGCCTGCACCACGGCGGGGTTGTCTGCGCGGAACTTGTCGGAGAACCATCGCGTCTGCTGGAACGTGGTGAGGCTGGCGAGCCCTTCGGCCAGCGCCTTCTGTGCGCGCTCTTCCCAGGGCGCGGGCGCCCCGTAGCAGGAGGTGGTGTCGAACAGGCCAAGGCCTGTCACGCGATGCGGGTGATGGATGGCGAAGGCCAGCGATACGCAGCCGCCCATGGAGGCGCCGGAGACCACAGCCTTGTCCCAGCCGATGTGATCGAACACATCGGCGAGATCATCGGCGAATTGCTCGACTGTGTAAGGCCCGGAAGGCTTGTCGGACTTGCCATGGCCGCGACAATCGATGGTGAGGATCGCTGCTTCATCGTTGAGGCGCTCTGCAATGGGCGCCCAGAACGTGTGGTCCATAGCCAGCGAATGCAAAAGCGCCACGCGGCGCGACGAGCCGGTCTGGCCGGAAAGCTGGTAGAAAATCTTTGTGCCGTCGCGCGTTGTGGCGAACATCGGGTGCGTCCCTTCCCATATGAATTTCGCGCCGGACGTTACGCAGAAAAGATTCCTGCGCAAGTCCCCGGTGGCGATCACGTCAGCGGATCAGCCAGACCCCGACTAGCATCGTCAACGTGATGAACAGCGTGGCGACGGCGCCCAGCGCCAGAGGGCGCGGCCCTTTCATGCGCAGTTTGCGCAGGTCCGCCCCCAGCCCCAGCGCGGCCAGCGCCATGGTGAGCAGGAAGATCGTTACGAATTGCGCCCATTGCCGAAAAACGGCCGGTGGATCGATCACGCTGTTGAGCAGGATCACGGCTGCAAATCCGACCACGAACCACGGAATGGGCGGCGCCGGTCCATCGCCTTTGGGGCGCGCGGCGCCAAGCAAAAGGATCATCGGGGCCATGGCAGCCACCCGCACCAGCTTGGCGATCATCGCCGTCTCGCCTTCGTGCTGTCCGGCGATGAAGCCTGCGGCCACAACCTGCGCAACTTCGTGGATCGAGCCGCCGGCCCACAGGCCGTATTCCACAGCCGTGAGCCCCAGCGGGCCGTAAAGCGCGGGCAGGAGGAACATCGCCAGCGTGCCGAAAAACGTGATCGTGGCGAGGGAATAAACGACGTCTTCCTGCGGCGCGCGGGTCACGGAGTTTGTTGCGACAATGGCGGAAGCGCCGCAGATGGCGGTGCCCGAGGCGATGAGTTCGGACAGGCCGCGATCAACGCCGATCAGCGTCCCGAACCAGCGCGTGAAAAAAAACGTCAGCACGAGTGCGCCAAGAACGACGGCCATCGCCTTGACGCCGAGCACGCCGACATCAGCCACAGTGAGCTGGAAGCCGAGCAGGACAATGGCGAGACGCAGCAGGCGCCGCATAGTGAAGGATTGCCCCGCTTTCGCCCAGCCAGGCGCGCCAAAGATTGCGCCGTACCCGATGGCGATCACAATCGCGAACATCATGGGCGAGATGGGAAAATAGCTCTGGCTGCGGCTCAAACCGTATGCGGCGACCGAAATGGCGGCGCAAAGCGCAAGGCCGGGCAAACTCGCCGGGATATGTGAGGGGACCGCGCCCCGCGATTCCTCACGGTTCATGCTGAACTTTTCTGAAGTCGACCATGTTCGTCATTACATGTTGCTTCTGCGGGCGCAACACGTCGCGGCAAGGCGCAACACGTCGCGGCAAGGCGCAACAAGGCGTGGCAAGACGCCTTGCCTACAGGCTTGCACAAGCGGCGTTGGCGGATACACAATCGCTGCTCGGAGTCCGAATCATTTAATGAAGAAGTACAAGTCAGAAACCAGACAGTTCTTGCCAGACGGAGCGCGCTTGCAAGCGGCTGCGTTGCCGTATCGGCATGAAAAGGGGCTGGAGATTCTGCTCGTGTCGTCGCTGGACAGCCGCCGATGGATCGTGCCGAAGGGCTGGCCCATGAAGGGCCGTTCCAACTTCGAGGCCGCCAGACGCGAGGCTTATGAAGAGGCTGGCGTCAAAGGTGACATCGCTTCCCAACCTGCAGGTTCGTTCCACTACAACAAGCGCAAGCGCAACGGCGCCGTGTGGCGCTGCCTCGTCGAAGTGTTCCCGATGGAGGTGAAATCGCGCAGCCGGACCTGGCCGGAAAAAGCCGCGCGTAAAACGCGCTGGTGCGCGTGGAGCGACGCGGCCGACATGGTGGACGACACCGCCCTTGGCGACATCATCCGCGCTTTTGGCGCAGAAAAGATGGCGGAGAAGACGGCAGCCTGAGGCGGACATGGCAGACAGCTTCCCGCCGCCTCACAGCATGTTCGGCAAGACGCGGTCCGGCGGCCTGTGGCCGTCCATAAACGCGCGGATGTTCACAATCACCTTCTCGCCCATGTCGACGCGCCCCTCAACAGTGGCGGAGCCCATGTGTGGGAGAAGCGTCACCTTGCCGGCCTTTGCGAGCCGCATGAGTTTGGTCGAGACGGCAGGCTCATGCTCAAACACATCCAGTCCCGCCCCGGCGATTTCGCCAGCCTCAAGCATGCGGGTGAGCGCCGCCTCGTCAATAATTTCGCCACGCGCCGTGTTGACGAGAATAGCGCTGGGCCGCAGCAGCTTCAGCCGCCGCGCCGAGAGCAGATGATAGGTCGCAGGCGTGTGCGGGCAATTCACCGACACAATGTCCATACGCGCCAGCATCTGGTCGAGCGAGTCCCAATAAGTTGTCTCAAGCTCGTCTTCGATGGCCGCATGGACGCGGCGGCGATTGTGATAGTGGATGGACAGGCCAAACGCCTTGGCGCGGCGCGCGACCGCCTGTCCGATGCGCCCCATGCCCACAATGCCGAGACGTTTGCCCGTGATGCGCCCGCCCAGCATCCAGGTCGGCGACCAGCCGGTCCAGTTGTTGGCGGTGACCGCGTTGGCGCCCTCAACGATACGGCGCGCGACGGCGAGGATGAGCGCCATGGTCATGTCGGCGGTATCGTCCGTCAGCACGCCGGGCGTGTTGGTGACGGTGAGCCCGCGCTTCAGGGCTGCGCCAACGTCGATATTGTCGACGCCGTTGCCGAAATTGGCGATCAGTTTCATCTGCTCGCCGGCCTGTCCGATCAACGCCGCGTCAATGCGATCGGTCACCGTGGGCACGAGAACGTCGGCGGTGCGCAGCGCTTCGGCCAGTTCGGCCTGCGACATGGGCTTGTCAGAGTCGTTCAGGCGAGTGTCGAACAATTCGCGCATCCGCGTCTCGATCATGTCGGGGAGCTTGCGGGTCACGATGACCAACGGCTTCTTGCGCAGCATCGTCCGGTTTTCCCTGCAGTTTTCCTTGCGCCCGTTCACTTGTCGCCCAGGGCTCGCCCAGCGCGAAAAACGCCTCGTTCACCGGGCCTTAACCCTGGCGCCGACACAGTGCGCATTGACCGCGCGACCGCGCCCGAGGCACGGACTTCGCCGCAGTAAGACACATTCGGGCCCGGACGCAAGGCTGCCTGGGCTCACATGCTCCTAATGGGGAATAAGAACCGATGCGGTTTTCGACAGCACGCCGGGCAGGACGGATTTTACTTGCTTGCGCCCTTCTTGCTGGCGCCGGAGCCGGGATGTCTGCCGTATCAGCGGCGCCCAAGGGTTCGGTCAGCGGCCTGCCGGTTCCCCGCTATGTCAGCCTGAAATCTGACCGCGTGAACCTGCGCGAGGGGCCGTCCAAGGAACATCGCACTGCGTGGGTGTTCCAGCGGGCGGGCTTGCCTGTGGAAATCGTAGCCGAATTCGACAACTGGCGGCGCATCCGCGATGCGGAAGGCACCGAGGGCTGGGTATTGCATTCGCTGCTTTCAGGCAAGCGCAGCGCTATTGTGGCGCCGTGGCGCAAAGGCGCGACCCATGATCTGCGGGATGACGCGGACGCGGGCTCGCCCATCGTGGCAAAGCTCGAATCGGGCGTCGTGGTCAGCGTCAAGCGTTGCAACAATCTGACCTGCCGGGTTAGCGGCAAGGGTTTTGACGGTTTTGTGGACCAGAAGCTCCTGTGGGGGGTCTACCCGAACGAAAAGATCGATTAGGCGTCGCTGTCGCTCAAGAGCGTCCATCGGCGCTTCCGGGCTCGCGCGCCCTGTGTTAGGAAGTCGCGTTTCCAAGCAGCCGGGCATCCGGCGAAGTCTTTCTGGAAGGCGACCTGACGGATGAGCGAGAAACGCTCGAGTTTCAGCTACGAAGAATTGCTGGCCTGCGGCCGCGGAGAATTGTTTGGCGAAGGCAACGCCCAACTCCCGCTGCCCCCCATGCTGATGTTTGACCGGATCACGCAGATTGCGGAAACCGGCGGCGCCAACGGCAAGGGATTGATCCGGGCCGAGTTCGCTATCCACCCCGACCTCTGGTTTTTCGGCTGCCATTTCAAAGGCGATCCTGTCATGCCGGGCTGTCTTGGCGTTGACGCCCTGTGGCAGCTTGTCGGCTTCTACCTCGGCTGGCTCGGCTCACCGGGCCGTGGCCGCGCGCTGGGCGTAGGCGAGGTGAAGTTCACCGATCAGGTTTTGCCGACCGTCAAAAAGGTCGTTTATGGCATCGACTTCAAGCGGGTGTTCCGCGGCAAGCTGGTGCTTGGCATCGCCGACGGCTGGCTTGAAGCGGACGGGCGCCGCATCTACGAAGCCAGGGACCTGCGGGTCGGCCTCTTCCAGCCAGGCGCGCCGCCTGCGGCCTGATTGGTCGCAGCCCGTCCGCGCATCAGGAATTCGGAGATCAATATGAGACGCGTCGTCGTCACAGGTATCGGCATCGTTTCGGCGATCGGGAATAACACGCAAGAGGTGCTCGCCTCCCTGCGCGAGGCGCGGTCCGGCATTTCGCGCGCCGACAAATACGCCGAACTTGGCTTCCGCAGTCAGGTCTACGGCGCGCCGACCCTTGTCCCCGAAGACGTGGTGGACCGCCGCGCCATGCGTTTTCATGGCGGTGGCACCGCATGGAACCATGTCGCCATGGATCAGGCGATCGCCGACAGCGGCCTTGAAGACAAGGACATTTCGAACGAGCGCACCGGCATCATCATGGGATCGGGCGGGCCTTCGACGCGCACGCTGATTGAGGCCGCCGACATTACCCGCACCAAGGGCCCCAAGCGCGTAGGCCCGTTCGCCGTGCCCAAGGCTATGTCCTCGACCGCATCGGCGACGCTGGCGACCTGGTTCAAGATCAAGGGCTGGAACTATTCCATCTCCTCGGCCTGCGCGACCTCATCCCATTGCATCGGTAATTCTGCCGAGCTGATCCAGTACGGCAAACAGGACATCATGTTTGCGGGCGGCTGCGAAGAGCTCGACTGGTCGCTGTCGGTCTTGTTCGACGCTATGGGCGCCATGTCGTCCGGTTACAACGACCGTCCGCAGGTCTCCTCGCGCGCCTATGACAAGAACCGGGACGGTTTCGTGATCGCCGGAGGCGCCGGCGTTGTGGTGCTTGAAGAATACGAACACGCCAAGGCTCGCGGCGCCAAGATTTACGCCGAAATCGTCGGCTATGGCGCGTCGTCCGACGGGCACGACATGGTGGCGCCGTCCGGCGAAGGCGCGGCGCGCTGCATGCGCATGGCGCTGTCGGGGTTGAAGCTTCCGATCGATTACATCAACCCGCACGCGACCTCGACTCCGGTTGGCGACGCGAAGGAAATCGAAGCCATCCGCGCAGTCTTTGGCTCCGGCGAAAAGTGCCCGGCGATCTCGGCCACCAAGTCATTGTCAGGGCACTCGCTCGGCGCGGCCGGCGTGCAGGAGGCGATTTATTCGATCCTCATGATGCAGAACGGTTTTGTTGCGCAGAGCGCCAACATCGAAGAACTTGACCCGGCGTTCGCAGACATGAACATCGTGCGCGAGCGGCGCGACAACGTGCACTTGCGGGCGGTTTTGTCTAATTCCTTTGGATTTGGCGGCACTAACGCGTCACTGGTGCTCAAGCACCCGGACGCATAAGTCGAAGCTGCTCAAATTTGGTCACATTTTGTTATTCTGCGGTCGGCGCTGGCGCTGCTACGGTGACGCGGTCGCAATTCGGAGTAATCGACGCGATGTCGACTGGACTGATGCAGGGAAAGCGCGGCTTGATCATGGGCGTCGCCAACGATCACTCGATCGCGTGGGGAATCGCCAAGGCCGTCGCCGCGCAGGGCGCAGAGCTTGCGTTCACCTATCAAGGCGAAGCCCTCGGCAAGCGCGTGAAGCCGCTGGCTGAAAGCCTCGGCTCCTCGCTGATCGCGCCGTGCGATGTGGAGGAACTCGCCACCGTTGACGCCGTGTTCGCCCGCATCGAGCGCGAATGGGGCGCGCTGGATTTTGTCGTTCACGCCATCGGGTTTTCCGACCGGAACGAGCTGAAGGGAAGGTACGTTGACGCGACGACGCGCGACAACTTCACCCGCACGATGGTGATCTCTGCTTTTTCCTTCACGGAGCTCGCGCAGCGCGCAGCGCCCTTGATGAAGAACGGCGGCTCATTGCTGACGCTGACATACGGCGGCTCAACGCGCGTGATGCCGAACTACAACGTCATGGGCGTGGCCAAGGCTGCGCTTGAGGCCAGCGTGCGCTATCTGGCAGCTGATCTCGGGCCCCAGGGCGTGCGCGTCAACGCCATTTCGGCCGGTCCGATCCGCACGCTCGCAGGCGCCGGCATTGGCGATGCGCGCTCGATGTTCAATTTCCAGAAACAGCATTCACCGCTGCGCCGCAGCCTCGATATTGATGACGTGGGCGGCGCTGGATTGTATTTGCTCTCTGACCTTTCAGCCGGCGTGACCGGCGAGATCCATTTCGTCGATGGTGGTTACAACATCATCTCGATGCCGCGCCCTGAAGACTTGCGCGGCGAGACTGCGCGCGGCGAGGCTGCAGAGTAAGCTAGACCGCAATTTTGCATTACATGAGCATGAACAAACCTTAATTTGATCTGGTTTAAGGCGCCACGTAGCATTCACTTCCTTATTGGGTGGGCTTGAGGAGATCAAAATGCCAAAAACTTATTCACGCGCACTCGCATTGTCTGCGGCTCTTGGAGCCGCCCTTCTCGGCGCGACCGCCATCGCCCAGACGCCTGCGCCCACGCCGCCTCAGTCACAGCCCAGCCAACCCTCGCAGCCCAACGCCGCCCCTGGCCAGCGTGGCCCAGGCATGGGTGGCCCAGGCATGGGTGGCCAAGGTGGGCACGAAGGCATGGGTCGTGGCGAAGGCATGGGTCGTGGCGAAGGAATGGGTCGCATGGGTCGCGGTGGAGACGAGCGCGAATGGCGACGCGGCGATGGGCGGTCTGAGGAGCGCTATGGCGATCGCCGCGGTGGCGGCGATGGCTGGGATCGCGGCGCAGGACAGGCTGAGCGTCGCGATGAGCGCGGCGGACAGATGAATCGCATGTCGGATCAGGATCGGCAGGCGATGTTCTCGGCGCGCCTTGCGGCAGCCAAGGCTGCTCTCCTGTTGACGCCTGAGCAGGAACAGCAATGGGGTCCGCTGGAGGCCGCCATCCGCGAGTCCGTCAAGCTTCGCCAGGATTGGCGCGCGCGTCTTCAGAATGAGCCGCCTGCCGCAAATCCTGTCGAGCGGATGAAGCGCATGGGCGAAATGGCGAGCGCGCGAGGCGCGGCCTTGACCAGGCTCGCTGATGCTGCAGCACCGCTCTACAACTCGCTCACGGAAGACCAGAAACGTCGCCTGCGCCTCGTGCGGGCCATGGCTGGCGGCATGGGCGGCGGCATGGGCGGCGGCATGGGCGGCGGCATGGGCGGCCAAATGGGCGGCGGTCACATGGGCGGCGGTCACATGGGCGGCGGTCACATGGGCGGTCACATGGGCGGCCATCATATGAGAGGCGAAGGTCGTGGCATGGGCGAAGGGCCGCAGCACGGTGGGCGCTATGATCGCGAGGGCAGGCGCGGCGGATACACGGAACGTGACCACGGGTATCACCATTATCGTGGCGACGAGCGGGGACGTGGGCGCGGCGAGTGGCGCATGTAACGCGCTGAACGCGCTCCACCCGGCGCGTCATTCATTTGCTGGAAAGCCCTTTATGGATGCAACCATGGAGGGCTTTTCGCTTCGTGCCGTGCTGCATCTGTTACGAGGGCTGAATGTTACCGGACGCGATCGCTGCTTTCCGACAGGTTTTTTCGCCTGCCTTCCGACACGTTCTGTTCAAGTCGCTGGGGCTTACGATTGCGATTCTTGTCCTTGCGTGGTTTGGACTGGAGCGCGCCCTCACCTATTTCGTCGCCATCGAAAACGCGTGGATCGCGGCGACTGTCGCGGTGATCGCGGGACTGAGCCTCTTCGTTGCGATGATCTTTCTGGTTGCCCCGATTTCCGCGCTCGTCGCAGGGTTCTATCTCGACGAACTGGCGGAACAGGTTGAGACCTCAAGCACGCCGATCTGGCCGCCGGGACGTGCATTGCCGACAGGTCAGGCCATCGGGCTCGCGGCCCGTTTTGCGCTACTCGCGCTGGCGGTGAACCTTGGCGCCTTGCTGCTTCTGCTTGTGCCCGGCGTCAACGCCATCGCGTTCATCGTCGCCAACGCCTACCTGATGGGACGGGAATTTTTCGAGCTGGCGGCGATGCGCTATCGCTCCATGCAGGAAGCCCAGGCGCTGCGGCGCGCCCGTGCGCCGTACATTTTCTTCGCAGGCCTGCCGATCGCCCTCTTCCTCAGCGTGCCGCTGCTTAACCTGCTCACGCCGCTGTTTGGGGTCGCGTACATGGCGCGCGTGCACAAGCGGGTGTCGGGCTTCAGTCCGCCTTCACGGGCGGGTGGAGATGTCGTCCGCTGATTTTGGCGCCGCCTTGTGTCCAAACTGACCCGTCGCGCGGTAGCGCCAGAGATATCCCGGCACAATCGACTCGTAGCTGTCCGGGGTCACGCCAAGGGCTTCAATCGTGCGCCCCTCTGCGCGCGCCTCGTCGGACACGACATTGTCGTGCTGCAACAACGCCACCTGATCGCGCGTCAGCAACATCATGGCGGGCAGCAAGCCGAACGTCAGCTTGTTCGCGATCTCTGTTCCAAGCGCCACGCCGCGCGCGGCTGGAAACGGCAGCGGCAAAAGCATCCGCTTGCGATCCGTCTCGCGCAGGATGAATTCGAGCAGTTCACGGAATGTCGCCACTTCCGGACCGCCAAACTCATAGGTGACGCCGCGCTTGCCGGCCTCAATGGCGTTGACGATGGCCTCGCCAACATTTGCCGCATAAACCGGCTGGAATTTGGTGTGGCCGCCGCCGATCAACGGCAACGCAGGCGCGATGCGCGCAATCGCTGCGAAGCGATTGAAGAAGCCATCCTCCGGCCCGAACAGGATCGACGGGCGCACGATCACCGCATCGGGGAAATGTTCGCGAACCGCCGCCTCGCCTGCAGCCTTGGTGCGCGCATAAACTGAGTCCGAATCCGCGTCTGCGCCAATCGCAGACACATGCACCAGCGACGTTACGCCGGCCGCCTTCGCCTCGCGCGCCACAACGCCCGCGCCGGACGTGTGCACCGCCTCGAAGTTCTGGGCGCCGCCTTCCGCGAGGATGCCCACGAGATTGATGACCGCATCCGCCCCCCGCACGGCGGCTGCAACGGAGTCTGGATAGCGCAGGTTCGCCTGCGTGGCGTGGATTTGCCCGACGCGGCCCAGCGGCTGCAAATGACCCGCAAGATGAGGCCGACGGCATGCGACCCGCACGCGCCAGCCGCGCTGGGCGAGGGAGCGCACGACATAACGTCCGAGAAAACCGCCGCCGCCAAAAACAACCGCGAGCCGACCCTGGGGAACCTGCGTCTCTGTCATGTGAAGCAATCCGCTTGCGCCGACGCAATAAAATAGACCGCGCCGACTTCCTGTCCGTCCGTAATTTGTCTTGCTCGTCCATAATGAAGGCGGCAGGACCTGTACAGACCGCCAATCGACGCGGGCGGCAAACTGGCCGCGTCAGCGCATCGCATTCGCGATTGACACGCTATGGGGCGGCCCGTATGACGACGCGCAATGCCCAGGTGGCGGAATTGGTAGACGCGCTGGCTTCAGGTGCCAGTGACCTAACAGTCGTGAAGGTTCGAGTCCTTTCCTGGGCACCATAGCTTCATGCTTTCGGCGGCTTGATATCGCAACGCTCGGCTGACTTCGCCCGCTTCAGGCGGCAAGTTTCAATTCGCACGACGATTGAGCCAAGCCGGTCATTCATCACTCACCGGCGCGGCCGTCGGACAGTTTGAACTGGTGGCGTATTCAGAAGCTGCCTAAACCTTTTGGCAAACCCGGCCCTGTCCCTGTCAGGCGCGCCCGCCATCTGACCTCGCAGGCGGAGGCGGACTGCGCGGCGCAATATCGGCGTCGATCAAGGAAATGGCCGCCAGCCGCGCGGCTGCCTCACTGTGTCCCGCCTGCGCGGCCTCCGTAAGCCAGCGAACCCCAGCGCGCTGCATCCGGTAACTCACCTCACCCTTGGGAAATCTTTCCGTCGGCACTTCGCCGTTCATGAATATCCCGCCCAGTCTGAACTGCGCTTCAGTGTCGCCACGTTCAGCCGCCACACTCAGCAGCGCCGCCGTGCGGCTCGCATCGCCCGCCGCCGACGCCGCAGCCGCCAGGGCCACGATTTCTTCGCCCGTCATCCCGGCGCATTCAGCACCCACCCGTTCCACCGTTTCACGGAATTTCGGTCGCTGTAAACCCAGCAGTCGACGGATGGCTCGCCCTGTTGCGGTGAACATGCATGTCTCACTAAATTCGGCTGATTTACGCGTAGTTTAACCTGTACCATAACAAGTCGGTGTCTGTGTGACAAGCAAAGCGCTTTCTGGCGTCCAGCGCATTAAATCCTGTGGCGGCAGCCTGACTACCGCGCCAATCCGCCCGCGACCTGAAGGCTTCCGTCCACCGCATTCCCCAGACGCAACGAAACGGCCTCGTGCGATCTTCGTCCTGAAGAAACGCTTGGCGCCGGGGGGCAATTAAATGCTGGCTCAGGCAGGCCTTACGGGTGTATAGAGCGCGAATACCATTGGAGATTGAATGAGCTTGTTCAAAGAACCTGGCGTTCGGGAACGCCAATCGACGTCGCTTGAAGTCAAGAAAGCGATGCTGGAAAAATTTCGGGCGTCCATGAAGGACCCCGCTCTGCTTGAAAAGCAGGCAGAGAGAGTCGCAATCGTCGAGGCGCGCACGAAGCGCCAGGCTGAGCGCGATGCGCAAAAGGAAGCGGAGAAGCTCGTCGCAGCCGAGAAGGCCCGGGTCGACGCCGTCGCGGCGGCCGAGCAAAAGCTGGTTGCGGACGCTGATCGCGCCAAGCTGGCGGCTGCGGAAGCTGAACAGAAAGCCGCCCTCCTTGCCGAGCAGAAGGCGGATCGCGACGCGCGGTACGCCGCACGCAAGGCGGCCAAAAAGCAACGCCGCAAGGGCTGACTTTAAAGAGTCGGCCTCCAGCGCTGCTTGCCATACTCATCACGGCCGAGCGTTCGTCGCCCGGCCGGTTTTCGCATGGTCGGCGTATCGCGTGCGCCTTGGCCAGCCTTCTGTTTAACGGACTGTCGCCCCTGCGTGACGAGGGTCCGGCGCAGCGCCCGCTCGGGATGCTGAAACTCACGTATTGTCCGCCGGGCGGGCCACCATCATTCCCCCGCCGTGCTTCGTTAAAGATCGGTCCCCAGTCCCATGCCGTTTCCATCCATTCATCCGCTCTTCGAACGCGCCCTGACCGCCCAGGGCTATACCGAACTCACCTCCGTGCAGGAGGCGGTGCTGGCGCCCGGGGCCGAGGGCCGCGACCTTTTGGTGTCCGCCCAGACGGGATCGGGCAAGACTGTCGCCTACGGGCTGGCGCTGGCGCATACGCTACTGGGCGATGCAGACCGGCTTGCACCGCCCGGAGCGCCGCTTGCGCTGATCATTGCGCCCACGCGCGAGCTTGCGATGCAGGTGCAGCGCGAGCTGAACTGGCTTTACGCCCCCACCGGCGCGCGGGTCATCAGCTGCATAGGCGGCATGGACGTTCGCCGCGAGGCGCGCACGCTGGAAGACGGCTGCCATATCGTTGTGGGCACGCCGGGGCGCTTGCGCGACCACATTGAACGCGGCCGCCTCGACATTTCGACGTTGCTGGCCGTGACGCTCGACGAAGCCGACGAGATGCTCGATCTGGGATTCCGCGAAGACATCGAGTTCATTCTCGACGCCACGCCCAACGAGCGCCGCACGCTGCTGTTCTCCGCGACCATTCCACGCGACATCGCAACCCTTGCCCGCCAATACCAGACCGATGCATTTCGAATCGACACCGTCGACCGGTCGCAGCCGCACGGCGACATTGAATACCGGGCGCTGCGCATTGCGCCGCATGAAACGGAACATGCCGTCGTCAACATTTTGCGGTTGATCGAAGCGCGCGGCGCCATCGTCTTCTGCCAGACGCGCGAGGCGGTGCGCCATCTGCATGCCAGCCTCGTTGAGCGCGGTTTTGCCGCCGTGGCGCTTTCGGGCGAGTTCAGCCAGAGCGAACGCACTCATGCGTTGCAGGCGTTGCGCGATGGCCGCGCCCGCGTGTGTGTGGCGACAGACGTTGCGGCGCGCGGCATCGATCTTCCGGGACTTGAGCTCGTTATCCACGCCGAATTGCCGAACGACCGCGACACGCTGCTTCACCGCAGCGGACGCACGGGGCGCGCGGGTCGCAAGGGAATTTGCGTCTTGCTGGTGCCCTACACGCGCCGCCGCAAGGCTGAGGGACTCATCGCCCAGGCGCGCGTTGATGTAATGTGGAGCGGCCCGCCAACGGCAGAACAGATCCGCATCGCCGACCAGACGCGCATGCAGGACGACCCCATCTTCTCCGAACCCAGCACCGAGGAAGACGCGGCGCTGGCGCGCATGCTGATTGCGCAGCGCTCGCCCGAAGAAATTGCAGGCGCACTGGCCCGCCTTTACCGCAGCCGCCTGCCGGCGCCTGAAGACCTTTACGACGCAGCCAGCGCGCCGGAACGAGCGCCCCGCCCGCCGCGCGACCGCGCCGACAAGCGCGAACGGGATGCGCGCCGCACCAGTGCGACCTCTGCGCCTTCCGCGCAGGCCACCGTCGATCCGTCCTATTCGCCCCGCAGCGGCGAGCCGATGGTGTGGTTCCGCATGAATGTCGGCCGCAGCAACAACGCCGATCCAAAATGGATTCTCCCCGTGATCTGCCGCGTTGGCCACATCACGAAGAAGGAAATCGGCGTTATCAAGATCTTCGAAAAGGAAACGAAGTTCGAAATTGTCGAATCCGTTGCGCCGCGGTTCGCCAGCGCCGTGCGCCGGTCCACGGATGAAAACGTCCACATTCAGCCCGCCGCCGGATCGATGCAGGAAATGCGCAAGAAGCCGGAAGGTGATTTGGCGCCTGGCGGCTCTGCGCCGCGCGAGCCTTTCAAGCCGCGCCCCCGCAAGGACGGGAAGGCCCCCTACGCTGGCGGCAAAGGCCCGCGCGAGTTCGGCAAGAAAAGCTACGACAAGTAACCCGAACCCACGCTATGGGCGGCCCCACAGCCTTCTTGTGGGGGCCTCGCGCCACGGTTAGGGTGTAAACGCGGCCATCAAGAGCTGCGTGCGGGGAGGACTCGACCCATGAAGCACCAGTGGGCGGCACTTGCCGCGTTGATCACACTCGCGTCCGGCTCTGCTGCGCAGGCGCAGACGAGCAGCGGCGCCTCAACGATCACACTTGCAATCGGCACGAATGTCGGCGGCGGCTACGACCTTTATGGACGTCTTGCGACCCGGCATCTGGGCCGCATGATGAAAGGCGCCCCGCTCGTCGTGCCTTCCAATATGCCCGGCGCCGGGCAATTGATCATGACCAACTGGCTCTACAACGTCGCGCCAAAGAACGGCTCGGCTATCGGGCTTGTCCCCAGCACGACAGCTCTCGAAAATCTGTTTGGGAATCCGCGCGCGAATTACGACGCGCGCAATTTCAAATGGATTGGCAGCCTCAACGGACACACCGCAATCGCCATCAGCTGGCATGCTTCGCCAGTCAGGACGGCGGATGATCTTTTCACGGACGTCATCATTGGCGGCGGCGCGCCAAGTTCCGACGTCACGATCTGGCCGCGCCTGCTCAACAACATTCTGGGAACAAAGCTCAAGATCGTCGCCGGTTATGTCGGCACGTCACAAATCGCGCTGGCGATGGAGTCGGGCGAAGTGCATGGCCAGATTGGCGCCGACTGGGACGGCCTGAAGGCGAGCCGGCCAGACTGGATTCAAAATCAGCGCATTCGCGTGGTCATGCAATTGGTCGGCGCGAGACACCCTGAATTGGCGAATGTCCCGACCGTTCTTGAGTACGTCAAAACGGACGCGGACCGGGCGCTCTTGCAATTGTTCATTGATCGCCTCTCATTCGGGCGTCCCCTTGCCGCCCCGCCAGGCACGCCAGACGCAGATGTGCAGAACCTGAAAGCGGGATTTCAGGCCATGATCCAGGATCCAGAGTTTCGCAAGGAAGCCCAAACCCTTGGCGCAGCGATCAATCCTGCGCGTGGCGAAGACATCGAAGCGCTGATCAAGAAAGTTTATGCGACGCCGCCGGATGTTCTGGGCCGCGCGGTTCAGGAATTGCAGAAGGCGAGCAAGTAGATGGACCATGCGTCTCAAGCTTTGGTGAGCACATGATTGTCGATGCGCAGGTTCATTTATGGCCGGCGGAAACGCCTGCGCGTCGGTGGCCATCGGATGGCGCACAAAGGGCGCATCTCAAAGAGCCAATGAGCTATACTGACATGCTCAAAACGATGGATCGGGCCGGGGTAGATTGCGCTGTCATTGTGCCGCCGTCATGGGAGGGCGACCGCAATGACTATGCGCTGGAGGCCGCGCGGCTGCATCCTGACCGGTTCGCGGTTATGGGGCGCATCGCGCTTGATGATCCTGCCGGTCCAGAGCTTGTAAAGCGCTGGTTTGACGAGCCGGGCATGCTGGGCGCCCGCATCAATTTTTCCGATCAGAAGACCATCTGGCTGGAAGACAAAACTGCCGACTGGTTCTGGCCCGCAGCTGAGGCGGCGGGCATTCCGGTGATGATGCATGCGCCCGGTCATCAGGACAAATTCGCCGCCATCGCGCGGGCTCATCCAAAACTGCGCATCATTGTCGATCACATGAATATTTCGACCCGGCTCGCGAAAGACAAGATCGCTCCAGCGATCGACGCGACGGCCGCCCTCGCTATGCATCCCAACATCAGCGTGAAATTGTCGTCGGTTCCGGCCTATGCGTCATCGCCTTTTCCCTACGCGGATATGGACCCGCATCTTGAAAAGCTGGTCGCGGCATTTGGCGCCGAGCGATGCTATTGGGGAAGCGATCTGTCGCATGGCAAGGGCAAGATTCCTTACGCGCACTACGTGCGCCACTTCACGGATCATCTCCCGTTTCTGACGCCCTCGCAACGCAAGTTGATCCTTGGCGAGTCAATCGCCAAGTTTTTCGGGTGGCCAGGCGCAGACGTGCTTGCGAGTTAATGTCCGAAGGAGGACGCCATGGTTGATAGCGTGACAGCAACCCGATTCAAGCCCGATGACGTCTGGGCGCGCGAAAAAATTATCAGCATCTCGAACGACCTCAACCTTCGCGCCTCCTGTACTGCGGTGCAACGCGAAGACATCTTCCAACTTCACGCGCTGGGCATGGATTGGGACATTGGCGTCCAGATCCACGAACCTTCTGACGGACGCATCAGCACAGGCGCCGATGGTAAAAATGTTGGCGTATTCCTGCTGCACGGCGGCGCTGGCGATTTCAAATCCATGGAGCGGCTGTCGACTTTGTTCGTCGAGAAGTTTCGCTACAAAGTTGTCGTGATGACTTTTCCGGGTCGTCTCTATCTTGACGATCCATCGCGCGACTGGCCGGGCGACACCATGCACGCGGATGGAAGCGTTCGCACTCCACAGTGGCTTAAGGGCGAACACATCACGCCAGATCAGTACGAACTGGTGCGTGATGCTTCAAAGCGCATGAAGTATGGTGTGCGAACGCACGCGCGGGCCAGGCCCGGCACGCTGTTTTATGACCGCATGGCGTCGTGGCCCGTCGCCTTTGAAGAGGGCATGAAAGAAGCGTGCCGCCGTCAGTTTCCGCAAAGCGAATACTCGATTTACGTACACGGGCACTCGACTGGCGGGCCCTATGTCTCGATGCTCACGCAACGCGTGCCAAACATCGCCGGCGTGCTGGCGATCGAGAATTCGACGTTCGGATATGTCAACGAACGCAAGCATCAATGGGGCGGGCACGTCGGTAAAATTGAGGGTTATGAAGCGGTCGCCACGAAGACTGAAGAGTCCTGGAAAGACCCGTTCTACGATCTCTACATTCGCACATGGCGTGACCTTGCGCGTTACCGCGGGCCCGAGGCGCTTGGGCAGGAGGGCCCCAACGCCTTGATGCGTCTGCCATGGCTTATGGAAGAAATTCTGGACGCCTGGGACATCGCCAGAAAGAGGCCGCAGTTCAAAGCCGAATATATGATCACGCACAATATCGTTGGCGCGCTGGAGAGCGCGGCGCGCGTCGTCGCCAGGCGCTTGAACATGTCCGCCGCAGATGAGCAGAAGCTGGTTGACCATTACATCGGCTACACTAAGGAGTTGAGCGGGCCGGGCGTTAAGCCTGTGCCGCCGTATCTGTTCGTGATTGCAAAAGACAGTCGCGACCATAACCCGGAAGTTTATCGCGACGTGATCCTGCCGATGTTTGCGCAGATGAATCCAGCGCCGCGCACCCATGTGACGCGATTCTTGGCCGGCGTTCACACTTACACCAAGCCGGAACAGGACTTGCCCATGGGCATCGCGCCCGCTGCTGCGCATTATTTTAATGAAGCGATCATGGGCGGATATTTTGTCCTTTGATATGCCGATCTCGCCGCCTCTTATGCCAACATTCAATATCCGCATCGATCCATGGAGCCACCGAATGACTGACCGCACAGCGTGGACACCGCCGCCTGAAGTCTCGCGCGAGGAGGCGCTCGCGATCTCGGCGCAAGTGCTGGGAAGCGCCAACATCCCCATCAACGAAACGGAAGACATCTTTCGCATCAAGTGTCTCGGACTGGACTGGGACATGGGCGTTTTGGTGTTCGAGCCCAAGTCGCCGGAAGACGCCGCACGCGGTCCGGACGGAAAGAAGATCGGCGTGTTCGTGCTCCACGGCGGCTCGGGCGACTTCAAGGCGATGGCGCCGCTGGCGCGCATCTACGCTGGCAAATTCGGCCACAAGGTCGTCTGCATGACGTTTCCCGGCCGGATGTATTTTGATGATCCAAGCCGCGACTGGCCCGGCGACACGATCAAGCCGGATGGCACAGTGCGCACGCCCATGTGGCTGCGGGGCGAGCACATCACGCCTGATCAATACGACGTCGTCTCCGACACCAGCAAACGCATGCGCTACGGCACGCGCACAGTGGCGCGCGCGAAACCCGGCACAAATTTCTATCATCGCATGGCGGCGTGGCCCGCCGCCTTCGAGGACGGCATGCGCGAGGCCATGCGCCGCCATCTGCCCGAGGGTGCGTATTCAATCTATGGCACCGGGCATTCCACAGGCGGGCCGCACATCTTCATGATGTGCCAGCGCGTGCCCAACATGGTCGGCGTAATCGCAGTAGAACACTCGCCGTTCGGCGCCATTCAGGCCAAGCAGCATGACTGGTCCGGCGCGCTGGGCAAGATCGCGGGCTTTGAGCGCGTCTCAAAAAAGCCGGACCCGCGCTCCGATCCCTTCAACGAGCTTTACATCCGCACATGGCGCGATCTTGCGCGCTATCGCGGCCCTGAAGCGCTCGGGCAGGAAGGCCCGGCTGCGCTCATGCGCCTGCCATGGCTGATGGAAGAGATACTCGATGCGTGGGAGGGCGCAAAGAAGCGCCCGCAATTCAAGGCCGAATACATCATCACGCATAATGTGCAGGCCTCGCTGAAGGCGGGTGCTGAGGCGACGGCGGATCGGCTGAAGCTGAACGAAGAGGATCGCGCGGCGCTCGTTACGCGTTTCTGCAGCTATCCGCATCCCGTGCCGGGCAAAGCCATTCCGCCCATCCTGTTCACGATCACCAAGGACAGCCGCGATCACAGCGCCGACGTTTATCGCGAGGTGGTGCTGCCGGAATTCGCCAAACTACCCATGGCGCCAAAGACAGCGCTCATCCATCTGGGCGCGGGCGTACACACGTACTGGAAGCCCGAAGAAGGCCTTCCCGCAGGAGCGGCGCCAATAGCGGCTTATCTGAACCATAAGGCGATCATGTCAGGTTACTTCCTGCCGTAAGCGCCGTGATGCATGCACGGTATGCATCACGGCGAGAGCTCTTCGTCGGGAATCATATCTTACGGCGCGGCCTTGCCGTTCGGCTTCTTCCCACGGTATCGTGTGCGGGACGGAGCGCCTTGCCCCACGGCGGCGCTTCGCTCTGAACAAGATGCCTGAACAAGCAAAATATCCGGAGAGGAAACCCATGTCGCAGGCGCAGCCGTTGTTTGAGCAATTCATCCGCGATGTTCATGCCGTCTGGGCCGCGGAGGCCGACATGGGCGAGCGCATGACGCGGACGAAGCCCCTCTTCGAGAAGCTGGTGCGGGAACCCGCCATGCAGGCCGAAAGCGACAGCTGGCCGTCTACTGAAGGCCACAAAAATCTGTTGTTCCACACGGACGAAACCTACGGCTTCATCGTCAACGCTGTTGTGCGCGAGCCCAATCGAAAGGGCAGCGTGCATGACCACTCCACAGCGTGGGTGCTCTATGGCTTGTTGGCCGGCCATGAGTCGCTCGAGCGTTATGACCGGGTTGATGACGGCTCCAAGCCTGATTACGCGGAAGTGAAGCTGACCGGCGTCACAAATGGCGGACCCGGCAATGTCGATCTGGTGCCACCCTACGCCATCCACGCAGAGCAAGGCGGAACCGGTCGCTCGGTAGCGCTTATCTTCCGCAGCCAACGCCTTGTCGGCAAGGTGCTGCAGCATGGCTATGACCTGAAGAACAAGACGATCATCGAACGGTGGGGCCCCACGCAAATTCCATACACGCTCGGGCAGGCGGCCTGAAGGGAGCAGACATGATCAAGCATGTTTTGGCTTGCCATGCGCTGGGCGCGATGACTCTCGCCGCAGCGTTGGCGACGCCCACGGCACAGGCGCAAGATCATTATGCGGGAAAGACGATAACGCTTCTGGTCGGCGGCAATGCTGGCGGCGGATATGACGTTTACGCCCGCACGATTTCGCGGCACATCACGCGGCATATTCCCGGCGCGCCGCAGGTCGTTGTGCGCAACCAGCCGGGCGCGGGAAGCGGAACGGCTGCGGCAGCCATCTACAACACGGCGCCGAAGGACGGGACATGGATCGGCGTGCTGTTTCCAGGCGTCATCATGGGCCCGATCCTCGATCCGCAATCGCGCATGACATTCGATCCGGCAAAGTTTATTTATATCGCCAGCGCCGACAGCGGCACGCGGGTCTGCATCACGGGCAAGAAGTCCTCCATCAAGACCATGAAAGACGCGCTGGAGCGCAAGGCGATCATGGGCGCCAGCGCCGCCGGCGGATCAAGCCGCGACTACGCCTACATGCTCAAGCACACGACCGGCGCGAAGTTCGACATCGTAAGCGGCTACAAAGGCACCGTGGACATCTTCCTCGCCATTGAACAGGGCGAAGTTGACGGCACCTGCGGTCTGGACTGGTCAAGCCTCAAGGCGCAGCGTCCGACGTGGGTGCGCGACGGCATGGCGAACGTCATCATCCAGAATGGCCTCAGCAATGAGCGCGAACTCGACGCTCTGAACGTCCCCAATGTGTGGGACCTTATCCAGTCGCCACAGGACAAGGCGGCTGTTGAACTGGTGCTGGCGCAGCAAATTTTCGGCCGTCCCTATGTCGTTGCGCCAGAAACGCAGCCTGATGCTGTGCGCACATTGCGCAAGGCGTTCATGGATGTCTTTGCCGACAGGGAGTTTCTCGCCGACGCCGACAAGTCGCGCATCGACATCAGCCCGACCTCTGGCAAAGACGTGCAAAAAAGCGTCGCTCAAGTCTTCGCCATGAAGGCGGACGTTGTCGAGCGCGCGAAAAAGATCACGCAAGACTGACGTGCAGGAATTCAAGGGAGATGGGCATGAAGCTCGACAAATTTGCCGCGACGAAAACAGTCGTTGGTGCGCTTGTGCTGCAGGCTGTTTGCACCGCGCCCGCGCACGCGCAGGAGGGCGGCCTCTTCGCGGGCAAGACGATCAGTCTCGCCGTCCCGTCTGGCCCCGGCGGCGGTTATGACACTTACGCGCGCGCTTTCGCGCGGCATTTTCCCAAACACATTGCAGGCAAGCCGCAAATCGTCGTGCAGAACACGCCGGGCGGGGGTGGACTTGTGGCTGCCAACAATCTCTACAACCTGGCGCCGCGCGACGGCACGGCGCTTGCCGTTCTCGCGTCCAGTTCTTTTCTCGTTGCGGCGCTGGGGGAAAAGCTTGCGAAGTTCGACAATCTCAAGTTCACGCCCATTGGCAATCTGAGCGAAGAGTCCGACACCTGCTCCGTGTGGCATCGCTCTGGAATTGATTCAACGCAGGATCTATTCACGAAAGAGACGGTTGTCGGCAGCGAGGGCATTGGCTCGAACTCGCAGACGTTTCCGCTGGCGATGAACGACGTCCTCGGCATGAAGTTCAAGATCATCCCCGGCTATCAGGGCACGCAGCTTCGCGCCGCAGCCATGGAGCGCGGCGAGTTGCACGGCGCGTGCGGCATTTTTGTTTCGACGCTGAATGCGCTGTTCGAGCGCCAGCTGAAAGAAGGAACGTGGCGCGTCGTCCTGCAGATGGGCCTGTCGCGCAACCCGCGTTTCCCCGATGTGCCCAACGCGCTGGAGCTGGCGAAAACGCCAGAAGCGAAGGCGACATTGACCACCATGTTCGCGCAGCTTGCGCTGGGCCGCCCGATTTATGCGCCGCCTGATGTCCCCGCCGAGCAAGCAGTCGCTTTGCAAAAAGCGTTTGCCGCCACGATGGAGGACGCAGACTATGCTGCGGAGGCCACGAAATTGCGGCTTGATCGCCGCTGGTTTGGGCCCGATCGCATGAACGAGATCATGCGCGAGATGAACAACGCCAGCGAGCCGGTGAAAACAAGCTTGCGCAAAATCCTCAACATTGACGCGGGCAAATAACGCTGCGCGATCAGGCGAGGCCGACGCAGCGCAGGGCGAACGCTATTTCACGCGCTCTCGCCTGCTGCGCGGCGCGCCGTCCTTCAGCGCCTGAATGGCCCGTATCGAAATCAACCGAGAGCAGAAACGGCCCGCCGCTGGCGCGTGCGCGCAAACGCGCGATCCATTTTGCGGGCTCCCAATAAGTCACGCGCGGATCAGCGATTCCTGCGCGCGCAAGGATCGGCGGATAACGCGTCGCGCGCACCTGTTCGTAAGGCGAGTACGATCGCATGCGCTCGAAGGCTTCGCGGCTTGTGATGGGGTTGCCCCATTCCAGCCATTCGCCGGGCGTCAGCGGCAGTTCTTCGTCAAGCATCGTTGTCAGCACGTCGACGAACGGCGCGTCAGCGATGATCCCGGCAAACATATCCGGATCAAGATTGACGGAGGCTCCCACAAGCATACCGCCTGCGCTGGCGCCCTGCGCCACGATGCGCCCGCGCGAAGTAAAACCCTCTGCAACAAGCTTTTCCGCAACCGCGAGAAAATCCGTGAAGACGTTCGGTCGTCCCTCCAGACGGCCCATGCGATACCAGCGGCGACCGCGCTCAGACCCTCCGCGCACGTGTGCGATGGCGTAGACAAACCCGCGCGAGAGCAGCGGCAAGCGTTCGACGGCGAACGCGGGGTCGATGCTCCAGCCGTAGGCGCCATATCCGTAGAGCAAGCACGGCGCGGACCCATCGCGTTTCATGCCGCGCGGTGAAACGACAGAGATCGGCACGTCTTCGCCGTCAGTCCCCTTGGCGATGAAGCGATGAAGCTCGAAGTCCGCGCCAAAATCCTGCGGCAAGTTCTGGCGTTTCAGCAGCGTTGAGGCGCGGCGCACAAAATCAAACTCGTGGGCTTCATTGGGCCGCAGCGGCGTCGAGATGGAATAGCGCAGGCTTTGCGCATCAAACTCGTAGGACGGCGACAATTGCAGACGAAAGAATTGGGCATCAATGGGCGCGATGTCTTCAAGACCATCGCTGTGCCGACGAACCACGATGCGCGGCACGCCATTCTCCCGCTCAACGCGAACGAGATGGTCCGCAAGGCAGCGATGCGAGAACAGCGTGACGCCTGTGCGATGAGGCACAAGATCGCGCCAATTGGCGCGCTGCGGATCAGCAAGAGGCGCGCTGACAAGCTTGAAGTCCTCGGCGCCGTCCGCATTCGTGCGGATGATGAGCCGATCGCCAACGTGATCTGCAAAATACTGCACGCCTGCTTCACGCCTGGCGATGAGTTTGAAACCTGCATCGGGCGTTGCGGCGTCGAGCAGCCATTCCTCGCTGGATTGCGCGCCGCGCAATGACACAATGATGAAAGCGCCGGAGGTGCTGCCCGATACGGAAGCTGACCACGACGGATCGGCCTCGCGAAAAACTTCCCTCCCCGAAGAGGTTGCGGCGTCGAGACGTTGCGACATCACGCGTCCGGGCCGCAAATCTTCGCGGTATTGCACATAGAGGAGAGCGCGCGCGTCTGCTGTCCACGCCAGCGATCCTGAGGCGCGCTCAAGAACCAGCGCAAGATCGGCGCCTGACTGAAGGTCGCGAATGCGTATCTCGCCCTGCTCTGCGCCCGCGGCGTCGGCGACATAGGCGAGATGTCGATGATCGGGCGACACGCGCCAGCCCATCAGTTTGAAAAACGTCTTGCCCGCAGCCAGTTCATTGCAATCGAGAATAATCGTTTCGTTGGCGCCAGAGCGATCGGTGCGCACGATGAGCGGATGCTCGCCCTCGCCAAATCGCTGCCCATAAGCAAATGGCCCGAAGGGTTGGGGCGGCGCGGACCATGGCGTCTCGGAATTGCGCTGCATTTCTTCGGCTATGCGTGACTGGACATCGCGCAAACCGTCCAGATGCCATGCAGCATATTGAGCTTCCGCGCGAAGATGCGCGTTGATGTCTGCCGGTAGAAGTTCAGGATCACGCAGCGCCTCGCGCCAATTGGCGGCGCGCATCCATGCATATTCATCCACAAACTCGATGCCGTGGTAGACCCGGCGCTCAGGCACACGTTTGGCGGCGGGCGGCGTGGGCGTGATGTCGTTCATTGCACCGTCTGGGTCCGGCCGCGCGTCAACGCGCGCCACGCGTTAAGTAGGCGCAGCCATCACCCATGGCAACGTCAACACGCGCGCGCTTGGGCGACGATAGCCGCTTCGCGCGTTTTCAGCGGCAGGCATACTCAGTGGCGGGCCTACTTGGAAAGTTTGCGCTGATCTTCCGCCTTGGGCTCAAGAGCCACTTTCACGCGGCTGCGAACAGACTCAGGCGCGTCGATCAACTCCCGCACGATGCGGGTGAGAACGTCGGCGCTCATTGGGCGAATTTCGGCGTTTGATTTGACCGCTTCATCTTTGAAGTCGGGATCTTCCAGCGCGAGGTCGAACGCCCTGCGCAACGCGGCGACCCTGTCGGCCGGCACGTCCGGCGTTGTCGCGACGGGGCGCCCTACGGAAACGGCCTTCGACATATAGTCGGCCGCAACCCTGTCAGCGTCCGACAGCTTGAGGTCTTTCAGCAGCGGCACGCCGGGCAGGCCCTCTTCCGCTTCGATGCCGACCTGAAGCAGCGGCCGCAGCAACTTTTCTTTCAGGTAATGGGGCTTTGAGGCCATGTAGCCAGCGTAGGTGTTGGTGCCTCGTCCCTCAAGTTCTCCGCGCTCCATTGCAAGGTCGACATGCTGACCGCCTGGATAGCCCACGACGATTGCGAATTTGGTGCCCAGAATGTTGTTGGCGAATGCGGGCAATTGCACCGACATGGAGCCAGCACCCGTTGAGCCGATCGTTGTGACGCGGGTCTTTGCGTCCTCAAGCGTCTTTGTCGGCGACGTGTGCCAGACGGCGATCAGCTGGTTAGAGTTCGCCATATTGCCCAGCCAGTTAAACGTGCGCAGATCAGCCTTGAGAGATGGGTTCAGGCCCAGCGCCTGATCGACGGGCAGTCCCTGGCTGACCATTGTCAGGTATGTTCCATCGCGCGGCGCGATATGCGCGATGTAATTGGCGGAGATGATGCCGCCGCCGCCCGGCATGTTCTGCGGCGTCACATTGGGCTGCCCGGGAATGTGCTTGCCAATATGGCGCGCCAGCAGCCGCGAGAGCTGATCATAATCGCCTCCGGGGGGAGTACGAATGATGAACCGCATTTGCTTGCCAGCGTAAAAGCTCGCGACCGTATCGGCCGCCACCGGGGCCGCAACGGCAATGATCGTAATGGAGGCGGCAAGTGTCACAATCGAATGTTTCATGGACGTTCCTCCAGCTACGTCGGTCATTCGACCGCTTTTCGACCGTGGAGGAGCTTGCCGGAACACTCGCGCGCGCGTCCCAACAGGCCAGCGGCGCCAATCCAGACGGGATCGTGGCCGTATTTTCCTCCCTTGCGGCGCGAAAGGGTGCGTCCCAGTTTGCGCCATTTTGCGAAAGTTTGCAGGAAATGACGGCGCCCGCAAGGCCTGCGTCCTCGGCCGGTGTCTCCACGGGACATGACGGCGCGAACAAGCTGGGCTAATCTGGAGCTAATCTGGAGGGGACGGTATGATCAGGCTTGGAATCGTTGGGCTCGGACATTGGGGCCAGCGTCTCGTTGAGTCCGTGCAGTTCAAATCGGACAAAATTACATTCGCAGCTGCTTATGTGCCGCGTCCTGAAAAGGTCGCTGATTACGCCGCCGCAAACCGCATCAAACTTGTGCGCACGCTTGAAGATTTGCTCGCTGACCCGGCGATCGACGCCATCGTCTCGTGCGGGCCGGCGAATCTGCATGGCGAGCATTCGCTTGCGGCGCTCAACGCGGGAAAACCCGTGCTCGCCATCAAGCCCATGGCGCTGAACGGCGCGCAGGCGCTGGCGCTTGGGGAGGCGGCGGAAAAGAAAGGGCTGTTGCTCGCGCTTGGTTACAATCGCTGCTTCATGCCCAACATAGCGGCGTTACGCACGGAAATCGCCAACGGCGCGCTTGGCCGGATTCTCCATACCGAGGGCGATTTTTGCGTCCATCGCTATTTCAAGATCAAGGAAGGCAACTGGAAGGGCGATCCCCTTCACTCGCCGCCGGGCGGCCTCTCGGATCATGTGCTTTATCTGACCATTGAAACGCTCGGCCCCCTTGCACAGGTCCACGCCATTTCTCAAAACGACGTGAGCGACAACCGGCTTTCGGATGTGACGGCGACGCTGGCGAAGGCGCGCAGCGGCGCCAGCGCGTTCCTCACCGCCATCGGCACGACGGCAAATGAGTTCCGGTTTCACGTTTTCGGCTCCAAGGGCTGGGCGGAGGCGCGCGGCGAGCGTAGCTTCCGGCTGGAAACGGCCGGCGGCCGAAGCGTCACCACGGAGTTCGAGGATGCGGACCCCGAGCGGCTTGAGATGGAGGCCTTCGCCGACGCGCTCACCGGTCGCAAGCCCTTTCCTGTCACAGCTCAGGACGCAGTGCATAGCGTTGAGGTTCTGGAAGCCATCGCGCGGTCGGCCAATTCCGGTCAGCCCGTATTCTTGGGCTGATCGTTATGCGCGCGACGTTTTTCGACCGCTTCCTGATTTTCCTCGCCATCAAACTGAAAGTGTCGCCGCTGCTCGCCCACATCCTCCTGATGGTGGCGGTCACGGCGCTTTTTGCAGGGCTGGCGCCCGATGCGGCGGTGCTGCTGCGGCGGCTGGATTACCTCGCGATCTGGATCGCCACCTGCGCGTTCGGCATCTTTGTCACCTGGTTCTCGAAGGGCGAGTACAAGGACGCGTGGCGGCGCTCGGACATCTGGCGCGAGTGAGCGCGCGTTTCGCGACGGGGGCGGAGCGTGTTATGGCGACGGCAGAACCACTTGGAGTCACTTCGTCCATGGCCGTCCGCTCATGACCATTCGCTTGCACCAGGGCGATCTTCCCGACGACTTTCAGCCCGGCGACTCGGTCGCCATCGACACCGAGACCCTTGGTCTCAACCCGCACCGCGACAGGCTCTGCGTCGTCCAGCTGTCGCGGGGCGACGGCACGGCGGATGTGGTGCAAATCGCCGCCGGGCAGACGGCGGCCCCCAATCTGACGCGGCTTCTCGCGGACCCTGCGGTCACAAAGATTTTCCACTTCGCGCGGTTTGACGTCGCGGTCCTGTACAAGACGTTCGGCGTGATTGCGCAGCCGCTTTATTGCACCAAGATCGCGTCCAAGCTCGTGCGCACCTATACGGATCGCCACGGCCTGAAAGATCTCGTGCGCGAATTGCTCGCCGTTGATCTGTCCAAGCAGCAGCAGTCCTCAGACTGGGCGGCGGAGACGCTTTCCGAAGCGCAGTTGGCCTACGCATCGTCCGACGTGCTGCATCTGCACGGCCTGCGGCGGAAGCTCGACGTCATGCTGGAGCGCGAAGGCCGCGCGGAGCTGGCTGCGTCCTGTTTTGGCTTTCTGCCCACCCGCGCCCGGCTGGACTTGATAGGCTGGCCGGATCAAGACATATTTTCTCACGAGTGACGGCGCGGCGCGCGTGCCGCAACTTCGCCACGTCGGTTGTGCATTGACGTTTGAACTGACCCCTCCCGGAGCCTCCGCGGCATGACTGACACCGCCGTCCGACTGGACCGGCCGCGCTACGGCCCGCCGCTTGCGGACCGCGCTCAGGCGTTTCGCGCGGCGGCCCGCCATACCCGGCTTGTGCGGTTTTTACGCCGCGCCATCATCTTTGGCTCCATTGCGCTGGTTGCCGGTGTGGCGGGCGGGTCATGGTTGTTTTCAGGCGGCAAGTTGCCCGGCGGGGTGACCATCAATCAGGCCACGCTGAACGGCACGCGCGTGATGATGGATTTGCCCAAGCTGAACGGCTTCCGGCGCGATGGTCGGCCCTATGAAGTGCGGGCGCGCTCGGGGATTCAGGATATCCGCACGCCCAAGATCATCGAACTCATCGAGATCGAGGCGACGATCCAGACGGCGGAAGGCGCTTCCGTCCGCATTGTTGCGCCAGCGGGCGTTTTCGACAGCGGAACAGACAAGATGAAGCTCACCACCGGGACGAGCGTGGACCGTATCCGGATCACCAGCACGGAAGGCTACGACGCGCTCATGCGGTCAGCAGAAATGGACTTCAAGAAGGGCGAAGTGACGAGCAAAGACCCAGTTGAGGTGACGCTCAAGAATGGCTCCGTCAATGCAGACAGCCTCGATATCCAGGGGCACGGCGCGCAGGTCACCTTTACCGGCAACGTGAAATCGACCATTGCTCCAGACAACAGCGTGCGCGCGACCCGCGCCGCAGTGGAAGGCAAAAAGGAATGACTTTTTCGGTGCGTGACATCATGGGCGTCAGCATGCTCGCGTGCGCGTTGGGGCTTTTCGCCCTGTCTGCGCAACCAGCGCTGGCGCAGCGCACAGGCAGCCCGGTGCTGCCGGGCGGCAACTCGAAAGAGCCGATCCAGATCGACGCCGGCAAGCTTGAGTATCTGGAGAAAGAACAGCGGCTTGTTTATTCGGGCGGCGTGCTGGCCAAGCAGGGCGACGCCACCCTGAAGTCGCCGACGCTGACAATTTTCTTCACGAAGGACGAGACGGCCAAAGGCGGCAAACCCTCGGGCGCCGCAACGGCGCTGGGTGGCGGCGGCGACAATCAGGTTCGCCGCATGGAGGCGACCGGACCAGTCACCGTCACCAACAAGACGCAGGTGGGAACCGGCGACCGGGGCGTCTACGACCGCGTGGAAAACAAGGTTTACCTGATCGGCAATCCCGTTCTGACCGAGGGCCCCCATGTGGTGCGCGGCAACGGCCAGTCCCAGCTCATCTACGATCTCACGTCCGGGCGCGCCCAGATTGTGGGCGGGCGTGTACAGAGCCTGATTACGCCCAGTCAGGGATCCCCCGGCGACCGGTCCAAGCCCAAGCCATAAGCCTCATCGCGCGTTCGCTGTTGCGCTGCGGTGCGCGGCGCGATACGCGATGGCAAGTCAAACCAGGTCGTCAGCACGCATGTCCAACCCCGCAAACACGAGCAGTGGACGCTTCGCGGCCGTTCGCAAGCTGCGCGCCTTGTTTGGGCGCGGCGGGGACGCTGCGCCGCAGCAGCCCTATCAGGACCAGACGGCCTACGTGCAGGAGCCGGATTACACGTACGCCTACGCGGATGACGGCGCCCAGGCGCCGCCGTACGTCGACCACTACGGCGAAGGCTCGCTGGGGGCTTACAACCTCGGCAAAAGTTATCGCGGACGCCAGGTCGTGCAGAACGTCAGTCTGGCTGTGCGCAGAGGCGAGGCTGTGGGCCTGCTTGGCCCCAACGGCGCCGGCAAGACGACCGTCTTTTACATGATTACGGGCCTTGTGAAGCCCGACAAGGGCGAGATCGAACTCGACGGACACGATGTCACGCCGCTGCCCATGTATCGTCGCGCACGGCTGGGCATCGGCTATCTGCCGCAGGAGGCCTCTATTTTTCGGGGGCTCAACGTCGAGGACAATATTCGCGCCGTGCTGGAGGTGGCGATCAGCGGCAAGGATGCGCAGGAAGCCGAGCTTGAAGCCCTGCTTGATGAATTCGACATCAAGCGCTTGCGCAAGTCGCCTTCCATCGCGTTGTCGGGCGGCGAGCGCCGCCGTTGCGAAATCGCCCGGGCGCTGGCCAGTCAACCCTCGTTCATGCTGCTGGACGAGCCTTTCGCAGGCATCGACCCCATTGCCGTTGGCGATATCCAGCAACTGGTTCGCCACCTGACCCAGCGGGGCATCGGAGTGTTGATCACAGACCATAACGTTCGTGAGACGCTGGGCTTGATTGACCGCGCCTACATCATCCACTCGGGCCACGTGCTGACGGAGGGATCGCCGGAAGCGATTGTCGCCGACCCGGACGTGCGTCGCTATTATCTGGGCGAAGATTTCCGCATGTGATTTTTGGTGCGTGCCCGCGTAAGCGCCGCGTTAAGCACGCCCGCGCTACGTGAAGGCGACCGCAACGCGCTCCTTGCCCAAACACAGCAGTTCGGGATAAGCAAGAAACGGGCCGAAAGTAACGGCGCGTGGAGCAGGTCGTATAAATGGCGCTTTCGACGCGGTTGATGCTGCGACAGGGTCAATCCCTGGTCATGACGCCGCAATTGCTGCAGGCCATCAAGCTCCTGCAGTTTTCCAGCCTTGAACTGTCAGCCTACGTCGAGCAGGAACTCGAGCGTAATCCGCTCCTTGAGCGCGTCGAGGAGATCAGCGATCGCGAAAGCGCCCCCGAGAGCGCCGCCGTTGAGGCGGACTGGGACCGGGACGTGGCGGGCGCGAGCGAAGGCGACGCGTTCGACAGCCGTGAGTGGGATGCTGACGCGCAGGAGGGCGACTGGGCGCGCGAGGGGCTGGAGACCGACGCGACCGCCTTGTCGGCGAACCTCGGCACTGAAATCGGCAACACGTTTGACTCGGACCGCTCCGCCACCGCTGCCGAAGTGCAGCACGACGATCCGGGCCTGTCTGCAACCTCATGGAGCGGGGCCCCCGGCGGCGGCGGCGAGGAAGCGCCAAATCTTGAAGCTTACGTCGCGGCGCAGATCAGCCTTTCCGACCATCTTGAACAGCAGCTTGCAGTCGCCGTCACCGATCCCGCCGACCGGTTGATCGGCCACTCGCTGATCGACGGCGTGGACGAGGCGGGCTATCTGCGCGAGCCGCTCGCCGAGATCGCCGAACGCCTTGGCGCGCCGCTTGAGCGCCTGGAGCGCATCCTCGCCGTCATTCACACATTCGACCCGACTGGCGTCGGCGCGCGCGACCTTGCCGAGTGTCTCGCCATTCAATTGCGCGAACGCGACCGCTTTGACCCGGCCATGCAGGCGTTGATCGAGAATCTTCCGCTTCTGGCGCGGCGTGACTTTGCGCAATTACGCAAGCTTTGCGGCGTGGACGAAGAAGATCTCACCGACATGCTGAAAGAGATCCGCTCGCTCGATCCCAAGCCCGGTCGCGCGTTCGGCGGCACGCCTGTTCAGCCGGTTGCGCCGGACGTCACCGTTCACACCAATACGGACGGATCATGGCACGTTGAGCTCAATCCCGAAGGCCTGCCGCGCGTGCTCGTCAATCAGACTTATGCCGGCAAGGTGACACGCGCCGGCCTTACTCCCGGCGAGAAGACATACATCGCGGAATGTCTTCAAAATGCAAATTGGCTTACGCGCAGCCTTGAGCAACGCGCGCGCACCATTCTCAAGGTCGCAACGGAGATCGTGCGCCAACAAGATGCATTTTTTTCACGCGGCGTAGAGCATCTGCGTCCGCTCAATCTAAAGATGGTCGCGGATGCGATCGGCATGCATGAGTCGACTGTCTCACGCGTGACATCCAACAAGCATATTTCATGTCCGCGCGGACTATTTGAATTTAAATATTTCTTCACTGCATCGATCCCCGCGCAAGCGGGCGGCGACGCGCACTCAGCAGAAGCTGTGCGATTCAAGATCAAGCAGATGATCGATCACGAAGCGCCCGATAATGTGCTGTCGGATGATGCAATCGTTATCAAATTGAAGCAGGCGAATGTGAATATCGCGCGACGCACGGTTGCAAAATACCGTGAAAGTCTTCGGATTCCTTCGTCCGTAGAACGCCGACGCGAAAAATCAGCCGCGATGCGCAGCCACGCCTGATTCGCCGTTATTCTGATCGGCGCCGCAGCGCACACACGCGCCCGTTTTTGATGGCCCGCCAGTGCTGGTTGACACCGGCGCGCGCGCCTTCTAACCCTTAATCAACCTTCGGTTCGTGCGTTCGTTCATGGCGCTCTTCGGAGAGGACAAGAAAATGGATCTGCGAGTATCGGGCAAGAACTTCAGCATCGGCGAAGCCATGCGGGGACATGTAACCGACAGGATCCAGGGAGCGGTTCAAAAGTACTTTGACGGGAGCGTATCGGGTCATGTGATTGTCGATCACGAAGGCTCTGGATATCGCTCGGATTGCACGCTTCACCTTGCGTCAGGAATCACGCTGCACGCTGAAGGTCGCGCCATCGAGCCCTATGCCAGTTTCGATCAGGCTGCTGAGCGACTTGAGAAACGTTTGCGCCGCTACAAGCGCCGCCTCAAGGATCATCATGCATCAAGCGCCGCGCATGCGCCTGCCGCACGCGACATGTTCGCCAGCTATGTGCTCGAAACGCCTGAGCATGAGCACGAAGACGATGGCGCCTTTAACCCTGTGGTGGTTGCAGAAAAAACATCTTCGCTGCGCCAGCTGTCTGTATCCAACGCCGTGCTTGACCTCGACATGACGGGCGCCCCGGTCCTCATTTTTCGAAACGCCGCCAGCGACCGCGTCAACATCGTGTACCGCCGCAAGGACGGAAATATCGGCTGGATCGATCCCGCCGGAACCGGCAGCGCAAGTACGAATTGACGTCGGCGTTGCGTATTCCTTCCTACCCGGTGACTCATGTCGCTTCATGATCTGATAGACAGTGATGCAATCATTGCCTCGCTGAGGGCTCCTTCGAAAAAGCAGGCGTTGCAGGAACTCAGCGAACGCGCGAGCGTCGTCGCTGGAATTCCCGCGCGCGAGATTTTTGACGCCCTGCTGCAACGCGAGCGTCTGGGTTCAACGGGCGTGGGCGGCGGCATCGCCATTCCCCATGGCAAGCTGCCGCGCGTGCCGCGCATGCTTGGCGTGTTCGCGCGGCTTGACCGCCCTATCGATTACGAAGCGCTGGATGGTGAGCCGGTCGATCTGATCTTTCTTTTGCTGGCGCCCGAAGCGGCTGGCGCCGATCACCTGAAGGCGCTGTCGCGCGTGGCGCGTTCGTTGCGCGACCCCTCACTCACGGCGCGGTTGCGCGCCACGAAGGATGCGTCAGGGCTTTTCCTTCTGCTAACGCAGAACCCCGCGCATCACGCGGCTTAACGTCAGACCCATAACCGGTTGACGTAATCAATCGCGAAGCGCTCCGGCGCAGCCGCGATGGCCGCCATGCCTGCCAGAACGGCTGAGCTGGACATGACAAGCCGCGTCGGGATCTTCCGCGCCAGCGCATCCATAGGGGCCTTGTTCTCAAACGCGGCGCGAAACTCCGCGTCGTCGAGCAGCGGCGCCAGACGCGGCAGCACGCCTCCCGCGAGCGTCACGCCGCCGCGCGCCAGAAAGGTGATCGCCATGTCGCCTGCGATGCGCGCCGCAATGCGCCAGAACAGTGTGAGCGCGTCACGCTCTTCTCCGGCGCCAGCCAACCCAGCCTGCGTGATTTGCGCGGGCGTCAGCTCCTCAGCGGGCAAGCCCAGCATGGCCCGGCGCGCCGCATATAGCCGCGCCAGTCCCGGCCCGGACAGAAGGCGCTCAGCGGTGACGCGGCCATGGACACGTTCGATGTATGGCCAGAGCGCCTCTTCTTCCGGCCCTACCGGCCCGGCGTCGATGTGACCGGCTTCCGTCGGCAGAGCGGCGTAGCGGCCATCAACCTGGGCAAGAGCGGCCACGCCAAGGCCCGTGCCGGGGCCAAGCACGACTTGCAACCCTTCGCGGGTCCACGGCAGGGGGCCGATATGGCGCACATCCTCAGGGTTCAGCGAAGGAAGCGCGTAGGCCATCGCCTCGAAATCGTTGAACAACAAGCCCTGCGCCAGACCCAGTTGGCGCGCGGTCTGCGGACCGTCAATCAGCCAGTCGGCGTTCGTCAGCTGTATCGAGCGGCCAGCCATGGGCCCCGCCGCGCAGACCAGCAGGGAGCGGGGCGCTACCGGAGCCGAATGGATCACGGCGCGGGCGACATCCAGAAATGTGTCGTCTTCGGCGGTCTTGCTGAACGACAGGGCGACAGGGCGCTGGCCGGGCGCGTGCGCCATGGCGAAGCGCGCATTCGTGCCGCCGATATCGCAGAAGAGGGCCGGATGGGGGAAGATCAACAGGACGCCTCGTGGAAATGGCTTCGAATGCGCTCTGAAAACGATACAGAGAATCGCCTTGCATTGAGCGGCGCCCGTCCGCCCAGGTCAATCGAGAGGGCAATTTACAAACCCGGCTTCTCAAGCGATGACGAACGGCCTAGAACGCGGCGCGCACAGGACGAACAGGCTGACATCATGACCTTCAAGCACGCTTCCTTGTTCCCGCTCGCCAAGGACACCACGCCCTACCGGAAAATCACGTCCGAGGGCGTGAAGGTGGAGAAGATCGGCGACCGGGAGGTGCTGAGCGTCAGCCGCGAAGCGATCCGCCGACTGGCCGAGGAGGCCATGGGCGACATCAACCATCTGCTGCGCCCCAGCCACCTCGCGCAATTGCGCAAAATTCTCGAAGACCCCGAAGCGACCGGCAATGACCGTTTCGTCGCCTTCGACCTGCTCAAGAACGCCAACATCGCTGCGGGCGGCGTGCTGCCGATGTGTCAGGACACGGGCACCGCCATCGTCATGGGCAAGAAGGGCCGCCTTGTGTGGACTGAAGGCGAGGACGAAAGCGCGCTGGCCGAAGGCGTGATGGATTCCTACGCCAGGCGAAATCTGCGCTATTCGCAACTCGCGCCGCTGTCGATGTTCGAGGAAAAGAACACCAGCAACAACCTGCCCGCGCAGATCGAGATCTATGCGGAAGGCGAGAGCGAGTACAAATTCTTATTTATGGCAAAGGGCGGCGGCTCCGCGAACAAGACCTTCCTGTTCCAGCAGACGCCGTCTGTGCTGACCCATGAACGGATGGTGGCTTTTCTCAAGGAGAAAATCCTGACGCTGGGCACGTCCGCCTGTCCGCCGTATCACCTGGCCATCGTTATCGGCGGATTGTCGGCTGAACAGACGCTGAAGACCGTGAAGCTGGCCTCAGCGCGCTATCTTGATGGATTGCCCACGGAGGGCGGCGAGGACGGCCACGCCTTCCGCGATCGGGCCATGGAAGAGGAAATCCACAAGATCACGCAGAAGCTGGGCGTCGGCGCGCAATTCGGCGGCAAGTATTTCTGCCATGACGTGCGCGTCATTCGCCTGCCGCGTCATGGCGCCTCGCTGCCCATCGGCATGGGCGTGTCGTGCTCGGCCGACCGGCAGGCTGTCGGCAAGATCACGAAGGACGGCGTATTTCTGGAGGAGCTGGAGCGCGATCCGGCAAAATATCTGCCGAAGATCGACGAGGCGACGCTGGGCGGCGATGTGGTCCAGGTGGACCTCAACCAGCCCATGGCGGACATTCTGGCCAAGCTGTCGCAATATCCGATCAAGACACGGCTATCGCTCACCGGATCGCTGATCGTGGCGCGCGATCTCGCCCACGCGAAGCTGCGCGAATTGCTGGACCGGGGTGAGCCGCTGCCGGACTATTTTAAGAACCACCCGGTTTATTACGCCGGGCCCGCCAAGACGCCGAATGGCATGGCCTCAGGCTCGTTTGGGCCCACCACGGCGGGGCGGATGGACTCCTTCGTCGAGCAGTTTCAGGCGGCTGGCGGCTCCATGGTGATGCTGGCCAAGGGCAACCGCTCGGCTGCGGTGCGCGACGCGTGCAAAAAGCACGGCGGCTTTTATCTGGGCTCCATTGGCGGCCCCGCCGCGCGTCTGGCGCAAGATTGCATAAGGAAAGTGGACGTCGTCGCCTACCCGGAACTCGGGATGGAAGCGATCTGGCGGATTGAGGTCGAGAATTTCCCCGCCTTCATCGTGGTGGACGACAAGGGCAACGATTTCTTCAAGGAATTGAACCTCGGCTGAGCCGGGTCGCTGAGGAGCGTGCAGGCGCGTCCAATGGGCGCGCCTTTTTCGTTTGCGATCCCTCGCTGGGCCCTTCAGGTTGACGCGCGCCGCCAAGGGCCTAAAAGCAGACGAAATACACACCCAATGAGGCTTGTCATGACGGGAGCGAGATCCTTCGTGGTCGATGATCGCGAAAAGGGCATTTTCCTGCTCGATCGCGAAGCGCTGGTATCAGATGAAGTCTTGCGCGGCGAGATGAAGAACATCTTCGCCAGGTGCTGGATTTACGTCGGCCATGGCTCGGAACTGAAGCGCAATGGCGACTTCCACACCCGCAAGGTAGCTGGCCGCCCGGTGATTTTCGCGCGGGACGGCAAGGGGCAGGTGCGCTGCCATTTCAACACCTGCCGCCATCGCGGCGCGCTGGTGTGCACGGAGCGCAAGGGCAACACCCGCCGCTTCAACTGCGTCTATCACGGCTGGATCTACAACAACGACGGCTCCATGGCCCGCGTGCCCGGAGACGAGGCCTACACGGCCGCGTTCGACCAGAGCACGTTCGGCTTGAAGGCCCCCGCGCGTTTTGAGCAATATCGCGACTTCTGGTTCATGAATCTGGACGCTGACGCGCAGCCGCTCGTCGAATATCTGGGCGAGGCGACAAACTACATCGACCTCGTGGTCGAGCAATCGCCGTCCGCGACCATGGAAGTGATCGCCGGCACGCAGGAATATGACGTCAACGCCAACTGGAAGTTGATGGTCGAGAACAGCGTGGACGATTACCATCTGCCCTCCACCCATTCGACGTGGCTGAACTTCATGGCCAATTCCGGCGTGAAGGTGGAGCCACCCAAAGACCCCTCCCTTGTGCTGCCGACGCACGGTCTCGCCATTGATCTGGGCAACGGACATTTCACGACTGACAACATCAACTTCCGTGGACGCCCCGTGGCTGCATGGATTCCGATCTACGGGGAAGACGCCAAGCCGGAAATGAACGCGATCCGCGAGGAACTGGTGCAGCGCGTCGGCGCCGATCGCGCCAAGCGCATCTGCGACACCAACCGCAATCTTGTGATCTTCCCGAACCTCGTCATCAACGATGGCTCGTCGGTGACGATCCGCACCTTCTTCCCCGATGGGGCCAACAAGATGCACGTGACCGCATGGGCGCTGGGCCCGGTGGAAGAGAGCGAAAGCATGCGAGCGCGTCGTCTCGACGCGTTTCTCACCTTCTACGGACCGGGCGGGTTCGCGACGCCCGACGATGTGGAAGCGCTTGAACTCGTGCAGCAGGGTCTTGCGAACTACACCGATGATCGCTGGTCTGAAATGTCGCGCGGCATGGGGCGCGAAGCCGCGCAGCTCAACAGCGACGAACATCATCTGCGCACGTTCTGGCGACACTGGGACAAGATGATGGCCGCAGAGCAGGCCGGAGAAAAGGCATGAGCCAGTCGCCGATTACTCATGCATCGCTTATGACGAACGTGTCCGTAACCCGCTCCGAGGTGGAGGATTTCCTCTATCACGAGGCCATGCTGCTCGATGCCTGGCGCCTCAAGGAATGGGAAGAGCTGCTCGCTGACGACGCGACGTATTACATTCCGGCGAACGACGATCTTGAAGGCGACTTCAAGAGCTCGCTCTACATCATCTCCGATGATCGCGAGCGCATTCGCCAGCGCATCATTCGCGTGCTCGACCCCAATTGCCATGCGGAGTTTCCGCGCTCGCGCCTGTGCCGCCTCATCACCAACGTGCGCATCACGGGCGTTGAAGGCGACATCGTAAAGGCGGCGGCGAACTTCTCCTGCTACCGGTATCGCCGTTACCAGCGCGAGTTCGTTTATGTGGGCCGATACGAGTATCAGCTGCGCAAGAGCGGCAATTCGTTCAAGATCAAGGAGCGCCGCGTTCTGCTGGCCGCTCATGAACTGGGCCAGTTAGGCTCGGTGAGTTTCGTTCTTTAAAAATATCGAGGCCCCGGCGCATTGCTCCGGGGCCTTTCTTCTTTAGCATTGCGCGATCTGAAAGCGGCCAAAGAGCTGCGCTGGGAGGACCATCGAATGCCCGAAATCTTTGTTGCGAAAGCTGGCGAGATTACTGACGGCGACCGCCGCATTGTGCGCACGCCCAAAGGCGAAATCGGCGTCTTCAATCACAAGGGCGCATTCCACGCCTACGCGAACAATTGCGTCCATTCAGGCGGGCCAGCCTGCGAGGGCATCCTTGTCAACAAGGTCGTGGACATCATCGCGGAGGACAAGACTTATCAGGGCCAGACATTTTCCGACGTGATGCATTTCGTTTGTCCTTGGCACGGCTACGAGTTCGACATCGAAACCGGCATTTGCGCGGGCAATTCAAAGCTGAAGATCAAGAAGTTTGAAACCGTCGTGCGCGGCGGCGATCTTTATCTCGTAGCGTAAGGGGCGAAGCATGGACGCGACCAACAACGACGTGCGCAACCTGCGGTTCGACTCCTACGATTCAGGCGAGCATCTGAAGAATGCAGCCAAACAGGCCCGCGCACGAAATTATCAGGACTTTCTCATCGTCGATGTGGACGCTCACCATTACGAAAGCGAGCATTATCGCGACGTTTTTGGCTATATCGACAGCCCGGTGCTGCGGCGCAACGCGCTTGAATCCTTCAGCCGCGGCGGTCGCGCGAATTTTCTGGGCGGGCAGGTCGGCTATCAGGACATCAGCGGGCGCATTACCCGCCACTGGTTGCGCAAGCACGAGAAGACGCCTGCGGACAAGCATCGCGACATCACGACCACGCTGCGCTGGATGGACGCGATGGGCGTCGATTACGCCTGCCTGTTTCCCACGCCCATGCTGTTTCTGGGCACGCACCCGCAGCCAGAAATCGAGTCAGCGCTGGCGCAGGCTTATAATCGCTGGCTGTGCGAGCGCATCCTGAATGAGGAAAAGCGCATCATCTCGATGCTTTATCTTCCTTTCAATGACCCGGATGCGGCCTATCAAACCGTGAAAGAGTTTGGCGGACGCAAGGGCGTGGTCGGCTTCATGGTGACGGCGCCGCGCTACAAGCCGGTGCATGACAACGCCTACATGAAAACATATCGGCTGATCGAGGAGATGGGCCTGCCGATCTCGTTTCACGCCGCCTATTCATGGGGCGATCAGGCGTTGCAGCTGACGAACCGTTTCATCGGCGTGCACGCGCTGGGCTTCATGTGGTTCAACATGGTCCACATGACGAACTGGGTTGTGAACGGCCTGCCCGAACGCTTCCCCAAGCTGAAGGTCATGTGGATCGAAAGCGGCCTGACATGGGCCTACAGCCTCATGCAGCGGCTGGATCATTCCTACATGATGCGCACGTCCGACTGCCCCTCGCTGAAGCGCAAGCCCAGCGAATATATGCAGGAGATGTTTTACTCGTCGCAGCCCATGGAAGTGCCGGACGATCCGTCGATCCTTGAAGCCACCTTCAAGATGATCAAGGCGGAGACGCAGCTGGTGTGGTCGTCGGACTATCCCCACTGGGACTTCGATTTGCCGGGGGTGATCTACGACCTGCCTTTCCTCAAGGAGCAATCCAAGCGCAACATTCTGGGCGGCAACGCGGCGCGGCTATTCAACCTGCCGCCGCAGCCGGTGAAGACCATCCCGGACTACGACTGAACGCCGAAGCGCGCTTTCGGGCGGCATTAGAAAAACTTATCAAGAGCAGGAAATTGCCCCGGCACGAAGATTGTATTGGGCCTCTCAAGGAGGAGAAGCCCATGCATCCGTTTGCCATGCCGCAGGAAATCGTTGCGAGAGTTACGGCGCGTACAGGCCGCCCACACCCGTTCGATGTTCTGATTGGCGCGCGGACGGCGCTGCTGGTCATCGACATGCAGAACTACTTCGTGAAGCCCGGCTATCCCGGCGAGGCGCCCACGGCGCGCACGATTGTGCCGGGCGTCAACCAGCTTGCCGCCGCGCTGCGCCGCCAGGGCGGCATCGTCGTGTGGATCAAGAACAGCGCCACCGACACGCGCGAGAGCTGGTCGGTGCTCAACCGGGAATTGATGACGCCCGAAAAACAGCGGGCGCGATATGAGGCGTTGTCCGAGGATCATGAGGGTCACGAATTGTGGCCCATGCTCGATGTGAAATCCGAGGACGTTCAGATGGTGAAGAAGCGCTACAGCGCCTTCATCCAGGGCTCATCGGACCTGGCCGCGTTTCTGCACGTGCGCGGCTTTGACACCGTGCTGATCGTGGGGACTGCGACCAACATCTGCTGCGAGAGCACGGCGCGCGACGCCATGATGCTGAACTTCCGCACCGTTATGGTGTCGGACGCGCTCGCCGCCTACAGCGACGCCGAACACGCGGCGGCGCTGATGAACTTCTACACGGTGTTCGGCGACGTGCAGACCATCGACGAAACTATTGCCTCGCTAGCGCATGGCGCGCGGCGCTACGCCGCCGCCTGAGCACTCAGGCGTTACGCCATGAAACGGCGGGCGTGGTTCACAACCTGCCCGGCCATGATCTCGATCTGCTTCGCGATGGCGGGTTCGGAACACTCGCCCTTGCTGAACTTCACGACCGCCGAGTTGATGGCGACGCCCAGCGGCACGTTCCATCCACGCAGCGCGTGACCGATCTGGCGAAGCTGCGACAGCACCATGCCGGGGCCCTGATAGCCGTAGCCGCAGCCGATGGCGCCAACCGCGCGACCATCGAAGTACACACGCGGATCAGCGCGCATTTCCTCGGTGTAGTCGATGGCGTTCTTCACAAGGCCCGAAACGCCGCCATGATAACAGGGCGAGGCGATGATAACGCCGTCGGCGCGGCGCAAATCCTCGATAAAGCCCCTGGCTGCGTCGGTCATCATGCCGGGATCGGGATCGTACATGGGCAGTTGCAGGTCCATGCCGCCGTAGAGCCGCGTATCGGCGCCCTGCGCGGCCGCATAGGCGAGCGCCATCGCAAGAGCCTGCTCCGAGGACGAGCCCTCACGGGTCGTGCCGCCAATTCCGACGATGAAGGGTTTGCGTTCGCTCATGTGCGGTCGTCGCCTTTCCTGCCTGTGCGCTCGCTTCAACTGAGCGATTATTCCGTGCGCGCAGACGCGCGCCGCCTACGTCTGTCTAGTCTGGCGCGCCGCCCTTGGGAAGTCGCTCTTGCGCAGCTTTTGCAAGCAGTCCTTCGCGCAGGACGCGCGCATGATCTTCCGGATGGTCGACATCCCACACCACGCGCGGTTCGCGCCATGTCAGGCCCAGCGCCGTCAGCTTGCGCCGCGTCTGCGCCATCACGTTGGGGCCGCCCCAGTCCACGCCTTCAAAAAGAGGCGCGATTGGCCGCGTGGCGCCGACAAGACCGTAGCCGCCATCCTCCGCCGGCAAAAACACAGCGTCAGCGCCTTGCGACAGCGCCTGCGCGCAGGCTGCGAGATCAGCGGGCGTGATGGCGGGGCAATCTGATCCCATCAGCAGCAAAGGCCCCTGCGCAGCGTCGAACGCGCCCAGCATTTTTGCGCCCAGATCACCCTGCGGCTGCGCCCGAAGCGCCACGCCGAACTCTTGCGCGCATTCGGCAAAGAACGGATGTCCTGTATCGGGCGCACACCACATTTCGACCGGGCCAAGGTTTGACGCCAGAGCCTGCCCAATGGCGTGCCGCGTCAGCGTCGCATGAAACTGCGCCGCGCCCTCCGCCCCCAGAGCCGGGATCAGCCGCGTCTTGGCGGCGCCGGGCACGGGCGCGCGGGTGAAGATCGCAAGGGCGGTCATGGCGCCTGCCTGTCGCGAGGTGCAGGCCGGTATCCGTATTTGACCGCGAGGTCTGCGGGATCGGCGCCCAGAAAATACGCGAGCCGAAGCCGCCACATGAGCAGAATTGTGCGCAGCGCGCCGCGCTCGTCCCACCGCCGCCCGGCTGTGCGCACCTTGGCGCGCAGGCAAACGGGCGGGGACAGGCGTTTCAGCGCGCGCGACAGGGCGATGTCCTCCATCAAGGCTATATCGGCAAAACCGCCAACCTGAACAAACGCCGCCTTGCGCACGAACATCGCCTGATCGCCCGTCGCCACGCCCGTAAGGCGCGAGCGCAGGTTCATCATGGCGGCGATGAGCGGCAGCAGGCAGGACCGTCCTTCTATCATTACGTCAAAACGCCCCCAGACGCGCTGCGTCGCCAAAAGGCCCTCCAGAATTTCGCCCAGCGCGCCATCGGGCAGGCGCGTATCAGCGTGCAGGAACAGGAGCACATCACTCCGCGCGGCGGCCGCGCCCACATTCATCTGGGACGCCCGCCCCCGGGGGGCGACCAGCAGCCGGTCGCAATGATCCAGCGCGAGGGCCGCCGTAGCGTCCGTACTGCCGCCGTCCACGACGATCACCTCCGCCCCCGACTGGCGCAGGGGCGCAAGCGCCAGAAGTCGCTCCTCGACGCCAGCGGCTTCGTTGAGAACGGGGATCACGATACTCACCGACAGATCACGCGCGTCCAGCCGACTTGCTCCTTGCTTGGTTGGCCTGGGAGGCCGGATGGTGCACCGGCGTGCGGAGCGGCGCCAGTGGGTCCTGACGCCTCATTTGCGCGCGAGGACGTCCGTCTGGCGCGGCCCGCTGGATTTTCCGCCCCCGTGGTGTATAAGCGCGGCCAACGCCCGTGCATTCGCCCGGGCGCCCCGCCTGTTGCGACCGCGCTGGACGACATCCCGGCCCGGCCCATCAGCGGACGGCGACCATCTTACGATGGACCGCTTTATCCCCCAGATTGAAAGGATGCCCCGATGTCGATTACTCCCGAGCGCAAGCAGGCGCTTTTGCAAGAATACGCCACCAAGAGCGGCGATACAGGTTCGCCCGAGGTACAGGTCGCGATCCTCACGGAACGCATCACCAACCTGACCGACCATTTCAAGAGCCACGTGAAGGATAACCATTCCCGTCGCGGCCTTCTCAAGATGGTCTCCCAGCGTCGTCAGCTTCTCGATTACGTGAAGCGTCAGGACGAGCAGCGTTATCGCACGCTGATCGAGCGGCTCGGCATCCGCCGCTAAGAAAATAAGGGCGTCGGCTTTGTCGACGCCCTGCCCGCCCCGCCAGAACGGCGCGGCGTTATGGAATGGCGGCATGGGGCCGTCATTCATCTGGAAGGCCCAGCCATCGGCAGGATCGCCAGACGCTGACCCGACAGGGCGATGCCCGTCAGCGTCTCGCCGTCTTGCTCTTGGCAGCCTGTCCGCCAGCCACAGAGACAATCCGCATGTTTGAAATTCATCGTGAACAGCTTGAGTGGGCCGGGCGCAAGCTCGTGCTCGAAACTGGCCGCATTGCGCGCCAGGCCGACGGCTCCGTCTACGCCTCGTGGGGCGAGACCAGCGTCCTGGCCACCGTCGTATCCGCCAAGTCGCCGAAGGCCGGCATCGACTTCTTCCCGCTGACCGTCAACTATCAGGAAAAGACCTACGCAGCGGGCCGCATTCCCGGCGGCTATTTCAAGCGCGAAGGCCGCCCGAGCGAGAAGGAGACGCTCGTCTCTCGCCTCATCGACCGCCCGATCCGCCCGCTCTTCCCGGAAGGTTATCGCAACGAGACGCAGGTCGTCCTGACCGTCCTCAGCCACGACCTTGAAACCGATCCCGACATTCTCGCGCTCGTCGCAGCATCCGCCGCTCTCACCATTTCCGGCATCCCGTTCATGGGCCCGATCGGCGCAGCGCGCGTTGGCTTCATCAAGGGCGAGCTGAAGCTCAACCCGACCATCGACGAGATGAAGGAGTCGCAACTCGACCTCGTCGTCGCCGGCACGCAAGACGCCGTGCTGATGGTTGAATCGGAAGCGCAGGAGCTTTCGGAAGAGACCATGCTTGAAGCAGTGATGGCGGGTCATCGCGGCTTCCAGCCCGTGATCGACGCGATCATCCGTCTGGCTGAAAAGGCCGCAAAGGAGCCGCGCGATCTCGTCATCCCCGACAATTCGGACATCGAGAAGGCCGTCGCCGAAATTGCGGAAGCCGGGCTGCGCGAAGCTTACAAGAACACCATCAAACAGGTTCGCTACGCCGCCGTTGACGCCGTGAAGTCGAAGGTGATGAGCGCGCTGTGCAGCAGCGACGCGCCCAAGTTTGACAAGCAGAAGGTTGGCGAAGCCTTCCACGACCTGCAGGCGAAGGTCGTGCGTGGGGCCATCCTCGACACCGGCATCCGCATCGACGGTCGCGACGTTCGCACCGTGCGCCCCATTCTCTCGCAGGTTGGCGTTCTGCCCCGCACCCACGGTTCGGCGCTGTTCACGCGCGGCGAGACGCAGGCGCTGGTCGTTGCGACGCTGGGCACCGGCGAAGACGAGCAGTTCGTCGACTCCCTTGAAGGCTCGTATCGCGAGCGCTTCATGCTGCATTACAACTTCCCTCCCTACAGCGTCGGCGAAACCGGCCGCATGGGTTCGCCCGGTCGCCGCGAAATCGGCCACGGCAAGCTTGCATGGCGCGCTGTTCGCCCGATGCTGCCGACGTCGGCTGAATTCCCCTACACGATCCGCATCGTGTCGGAGATCACCGAGTCCAACGGTTCGTCGTCCATGGCCACAGTCTGCGGCGCATCGCTCGCGCTGATGGACGCGGGCGTGCCGCTGAAGCGGCCGACTGCGGGCATCGCGATGGGCCTGATCCTGGAAGGCGAGCGCTATGCAGTGCTCTCCGACATTCTGGGCGACGAGGATCACCTCGGCGACATGGACTTCAAGGTCGCTGGCACCGAGAACGGCATCACGTCCCTGCAGATGGACATCAAGATCGCCGGCATCACGGAAGAGATCATGGGCGTTGCGCTTGGCCAGGCCAAGGACGGCCGTCTGCACATCCTCACCGAGATGTCCAAGGCGCTGAACAGCGCCCGCGAAGAGCTGGGCGAGTTTGCGCCGCGCATCGAGCAGATCAAGATTCCGACCGACAAGATCCGTGAAGTGATCGGCACGGGCGGCAAGGTGATCCGCGAGATCGTGGAAAAGACCGGCGCGAAGATCAACATCGATGACGACGGCACTGTGAAGATCGCCTCTTCCGACGGCAATTCCATCAAGGCCGCGATCAACTGGATCAAGTCGATCACGCAGGAAGCGGAAATCGGCATGATCTACGAAGGCACCGTCGTGAAGACGATGGACTTCGGCGCGTTCGTCAATTTCTTCGGTTCCAAGGACGGCCTTGTTCACATCTCGCAGCTCTCCAAAGAGCGCGTGAACAAGACCACCGACGTGGTGAAGGAAGGCGACAAGGTGAAAGTGAAGCTGCTCGGCTTCGACGATCGCGGCAAGGTCCGCCTTTCGATGCGCGTTGTGGATCAGGCCACCGGCGAAGATCTCGAAGCCAAGGAAAAGGCCGAGCGCAAGGCCGCTGGCGAAGGCGATCAGCCCGCAGTCTAAGCGGTTTTTCGCAGGCACAAATCACAAAGCCCCGCAGCAATGCGGGGCTTTTTTAATAGGGGCAGTCTCTCAACGGCGTCATGCGCGGACTTGATGTTCATTCCGGGTAGATACCTGACAGATGTTCGGAGACATACCTGACACTCTCTCGATTTCATCGGTGGAGGGTCGGATGGTCTGGCGGGAGACATCTGTGGAGGATGAGCGGCGGGAGTTTGTCGATCTGGCTT
>JANPPJ010000005.1:0-3587 GCA_031428455.1 Hyphomicrobiales bacterium
CAGTCGCGGACCGGCGCCGGCCAGTGTGCGACGAGGGCGGCGTTTCCCGCGGCGCTGATTTTGCGCGTATCGGGATCGTGCGCTGCGTGAAACCAGAGCAGGGCATATTTATCGACGCAGACGTCGCGGGCGGCGAGATACATCGTACACGCCGAGACGCACGTCCCCCGGATGTCCGCTGAATTTTCGCCCCAGCGCTGTGGGTTGTGCGATGCGCAAGTGGTGAGCTTGCGACGGCGAGCGGCCACCGACGAGGCAGGGTGGCGGGCGACAAATTTCAGGTGCTGCCGGTCGTGCAGTCGCGCCGCGGCTCGGGGATCGCCAAGACGCTTTTCCACGTAGAGTGAGCATTAACCTTCTATTAACTGACTTTGTTTACCCATCATTAGGAAGAGGGCAAATGGCGAGGGCGACTGCATTTTCACGGGATAGTACTCGCGTCCGCGCTGGCCTTTTGTGCGGCGCTCGCTTGTGCAGTTTCAACGGTGTCCTTTGCTCCTAAATGGTCGCGCCGACGCGGGCGCAGTTTCTTGGTGCGTTGCAATAGGACTTGATCATGACATCCGGCAGCCACGCTGACTCAACAACTGTAACGCCTGGGATTGGACGCATGCGGCTCCACCGTCTTCCAATCCCTTTGATAGCCGTTCTGTCACTGGCTACATTGGCGCCAGCATGGTCGGCCGGATCGAACACCAGCACGCCCATACCGGCTCCAACGGCGCCGACACCGGTTACGCCGAGCAACGCGCAGACCTCCAACGTCAGCTCTGCAACTTGTGGTCAGCAACTGAGCAATGCGATCAACGACGCCAACTCTGCAGGGCTTGCGTTGGCCGCGGCGGGCGCCGCAGCCCAGGCGGCATCGGGGCTCCCGCCTGCTGTTATAGCGGGCGCTATTTTGACAGAATCGGCGATCGCGGCGCAGACTGCCGCGCTCGTTTATACGACCGCGCAGACGTCGGTTGCCGACTCCACGCATCCGACTGTGGGGCTACCGAACTGCGACGCCACTTTTGCCGGTACGGTCACAGTGACAGCTGGCGGCGTCAACGTCTCGGGCGATTCGATTTTCAAAAACAATGTCGCCGTTGCCGGCAGCTTGTCCGTCTCCGGCTCACTCGCTACTAGTCAACTACAAACAAGCCAGGGCATTTCAGCCTTCGGCGGCGCCATTACGATCGGCGATCCCAATCTGACAACTTATTCGAGCGGCATCACCCTAGGCGGCGGTGCGCTTTCCGGAGCGGGCACAGGCGGACTTCAGGCATTCACCGGCGATGTGACTGCCATCGCCATCGGGAACAACGCCCGGGCGACTGAAGTCGGGTCCGTGGCTGTTGGCACCGATGCTGCTGCAACGGGTTCGAACGCGACGGCGGTGGGCACGCGATCCACAGCTTCGGGGTCCAGTTCCTCTGCGGTGGGCCAGAACGCCACTGCCGCGGCTTCTAATTCAACCGCCATCGGCACGCGCGCCACGGTCGCTGCTGCTTATGAAAACTCAACGGCGCTCGGGGCGGACGCCACGGCCACTGCCAACAACCAGATGGTGTTTGGTACTTTAAACCAGACCTACACGGCTCCCGGCATGAATAGCGATTTGAGCAGGTCCCGGCAGCTGGGCCTGCTGGGCGTGGTGACCTCCGATACTTCCGGTAACTTGGCCTCCGACAACGGCGCACTCTTCCAGCAAATGGCCGGTATCAAAGCCGGTGTTGCGATTGGGATGGCGCTTTCGGACCCTGTTATTTCCGGAAACCAAAGATTCGGGCTGAAAATGAGCGCAAGCACGTTCGATGGCGTTCGTGGCTACGGCTTCAGCGCGGCGGGCGTTTTAGCGACGGGATTATTCACCCAAGAAGATCGGCTCACTCTATCGGGCGCCGTTGGTTGGAGCAAAGCTAACGTCTCTGGCTACAACAGAAGCATGACGGGCGGCCGCGTCAGCGCGCAGTACACCTGGTAGCGGGATCGCGAGATTCTCGGGCCAAAGGCAGACATTTTGACAAGATTTGCTTACGCGTTGGGGCGAGCGCCTTAACTGTCGCGGCTTGCGGCGCCACCTTGGCGGAGATACAGAAAAAACGTCCAGAGCCCGTCGAACACACGTGATCGACTACGCCACTAGGGCGCAGTTAACAGTCCCAGATATAAGACGATTACACTACGATCTGGATTACTGGACCTCTCAACGACCCACGCGTGTCACGAGCAGGCGCGCTGGACAACGTCTACGGTCATCACCGGCTTGGCTTCAACATCGGCATAACGATAGCGAAACGAACCACCAAGATTCATAATGCGTCGTGACTCGGCGCCGCCACATACATTCTTCATGACCGACTGACGCAATTTTTCTTTCGTGGATTCGTCGAATTTGCTGGCGTCCGCCACAATGAGATTCTCAAACACCACCTTGGTTCCTTCGCTCCACACCCCCGTGATGACGGTTGTCGCGTCTATTTTTTTTGGCAGATCCATCCGGATTTTCAGGACAGCACCTGCAAGCTCCTTCTCAAGATCGAACGCAGCCGACCGCCAGAAGGGCGCTACTGAAAACACCTCGCGGCCCCGTACCACGAAGCGTTCAAACGCACCACCCGCCGCGGCTGCGGCGAACAAGGCTATTCCAAAGCAAATTTTTGTAGATGCCCGACCTAACGGTTTTGCGCGTCGACCGTTTGGAAATCCAAAGTTGCCCATCACTGGTATCGGCGGGGGAGTTTCGAAAAGCGCCACAATTTCAGGAACGCGTCCCGCCGTTTGCCAGTGGCTGAAGCCGGATCTCCAAACCAAGAACGCTTCCCAGTCCGTGGCTCGCTCCAGAAATTCTTTTACCTCCGCGAGAGTGAATGGACCGGAGGCCTTGTCTTTGTTCGCAACATACCAAAGTTCGATCATCGCACCGCACTATCAGAATGGCTGCCGAGTGGCCCCGACAAAGGAGATGACGGCAGCCGAAGGGTCCAGAAAAAGGGAGACGGGCTTGAGGTGGCCGGAGAAGAAACGCGTAGAACTCCGGCAGGAGGGTCAGGCATTAGGCGCCAAACCACGAAGTTCGTAAAATGGTCGCGTCGATCGCGGGCGATTACCTGAGCAGGAAAAGCAAAGCGGTGAAGCACACCACGCCGCCGGTGGCGATCAGGTATCCGAAGCGAACCGCATCCTTGGGCACGCCCAACATCAAAGCGATCCGGCCCGTAAACGTTCGTGGCTGATATGGCATTCCGGCCCCCCGGCGAGATCAATCAAGGTTATGCCCAATCTAAAGCATTGGCAAATGTCGCCCGGGTGACGTCGACTGCCGCCGCCCCGGATGCGCAACCCGCTTCACTCGCCCACTTTGCGAGCCGCACACGGAAGAAGCGTACGGCCTCTTCCCCACACTGACTCTGTACTCGGCCTCCCCAACTATGGCCGCCCCGACGCATGCCGATCCAACACCTCCGGCTGGAGGCCCTTGGGCAAAGCGGGGCCGCGACAGGCGGGGACGCCCATGGCGATCAACTCGACGCCCGACAGCGTCCGCCGCCACGTGAAGGAGACCGACCCAAGCGCCCCCACCCGAGCCGCCCAGTCGCGGA
>JANPPJ010000006.1:0-31691 GCA_031428455.1 Hyphomicrobiales bacterium
GAAGCGCAAGGAAACTTGGAAGCGCAAGGAAACTTGGAAGCGCAAGGAAACTTGGAAGCGCAAGGAAACTTGGAAGCGCAAGGAAACTTGGAAGCGCAAGTAGTTATTGTTGGCGGTGGGCCAGTCGGCATGGGGCTGGCGATCGAACTGGCGCAGCGTAACATCTCTTCGATCGTCGTCGAGCGGTATCCGCAGCCGCAGCCGATTCCCAAAGGCCAGAACCTTACCCAGCGCACGATGGAGCATTTCTGGTTCTGGGGCGTGGAAGACGATGTGCGCAAGGCCTCGCCCATCCCGGTCGAGTTTGGCATTGGGGGGCTGACGGCCTACGGCACGCTGCTGAGCGATTATCATTATGACTGGTATCAGCGCTCGCTCGTGCGGCCATTCTATTTCAAGTCCAACGAACGTCTGCCGCAATACGACACGGAAGCCGCGCTGCGTCAGCGCGCTGCCCAATTGGGACGCGTGAAAGTTTTCTACGGCTACATCGCCGAAGACGTCCGGCAGGACGAGAGCGGCGTGAGCGTCGATATTGTGGCGCGCGACGGCAACGAGCGGCTTTGCGTACGCGGCGCGTTTGCGGTTGGCTGCGACGGCGCGCGCTCGCTGGTGCGCGAGAAGGCCGGCATCACGCAAACGCGCGACGATCATGAAACGCTGATGGCGCTGCTGGTGTTCAAGTCCAACGATCTCAACGATCTTCTGGCGCGCTATAAGGGGCGCTCGTTCTTCAACGTGTTGAACCCTGCGCTGGAGGGTTATTGGCAATTCTTCGGCCGTGTGGACACGGGCTCGAAATGGTTTTTTCATTCGCCCGTGCCCGTAGGCACAACGCGCGATAACTTTGACTTTTATAATTATCTTGAAGGCGTCATCGGCGCGCCGTTCGATTGCGAATTCGAACACATCGGTTTTTGGGAACTGCGCATTTCCGTCGCCGACAATTATCGCTCAGGCCGCATTTTCGTGGCGGGCGACGCGGCCCACTCTCATCCGCCTTACGGCGGCTATGGCATCAACACGGGCTTTGAGGATGTGCGTAATCTGGGCTGGAAACTTGCGGCCTATTTTGATGGCTGGGGCGGCGAGGCGCTGCTCGACTCTTATTCCGCCGAGCGTCAGCCTGTGTTCGCGTCCACGGCGAAGGATTTCATCGCCAACTACATCGAAGAGGATCGCGCGTTTTTGAACACGTATGATCCGCGCAAGGACCGGGCGGCGTTTGAAGCTGCGTGGATGGAGCGCAGCAAGGGGGTAGCCTGCGAGATCAGCGGCTTTGAGCCCAATTATGAAGGCTCTCCAGTGGTGTGCGGCCCGCGCGGCGGCGTGTCCAGCGCCGTTGGGGACCACACCTGGGAGGCCCGCGCGGGCCACCACATCGCGCCGCAGATGCTGGCGTGGGACACCAACGTGTTTGAGGCGCTGGGTGAAGGCTTCACCCTGTTTGGCTTTGGCGTCGAGGACGAGCTTGAAGAGAGTTTTGGCGCTGCGGCGGAAGAGCTGGGCGTGCCGTTGAAGATCGTCGAGGACACGCGGGAGGACGGGCGCGAGAAATATGGCTGCGCGCTCATTCTCGTGCGGCCGGACCAGTTCATCGTATGGGCTGGCGACAGCGTGGACGACGCCCGGGCGATTTTGGCGCGGGCGGTGGGGCGATAAGGTCGCGCGCTTCGTAAAAAGTGCTAAAGCACCCGCATGTTTTGCGCGACGATCTTCACCCTCATGCCGGAAATGTTTCCGGGCCCGCTTGGCGCATCGCTTTCCGGCGATGCGCTGGCTCGTGGCCTGTGGTCGCTTGAGGCGCACAATATCCGGGGTCATGGACTGGGCCGTCACCGCGCGGTGGACGATTCTCCGGCTGGCGGGGGGCCGGGCATGGTCATCCGCGCCGATGTGCTGGCGGCTGCGCTGGATGCGGGCGTCCCGCCCGACGATCCCCGCCCCCGCCTGCTGATGTCCCCTCGCGGGCGCCCGTTGACGCAGGCGCGCGTGCGCGAACTGGCGAGCGGAGACGGCGCCATCATCGTCTGCGGCCGGTTTGAGGGCGTGGACGAGCGGGTGATCGAGGCGCGCGGGCTGGAGGAGGTCTCCATCGGCGATTACGTGCTGTCGGGCGGCGAAATCGCTGCGATGGTGCTGATCGACGCCTGCGTGCGGCTGATCCCGGGCGTGATGGGCAAGATGGCGTCGGGCTCGGAAGAAAGTTTCGAGGCGAACCTGCTGGAATATCCGCAGTTTACCCGCCCGCGTGAGTGGGAGGGGCGGGCCATTCCCGAGGTGCTCCTCTCTGGCGACCACGCGAAGATCGCCCGCTGGCGGCGGGCGGAGGCGGAGCGGCTTACCCGCGAGCGACGGCCTGATCTGTTGCGGGAAGAATAAGCTCCATCTCCCCAGCGTCATGGTCTGCGAAGGCAGACCATCCACGAAGGCCAGTGCGCGTCGGCTGGGAGTTAAAGGGCTTGTCCGCCGCGGGAGTTGCCAGATTGAACATGCGGCTTGTTGTGGATGGTCTGCCTTCGCAGACCATGACGGCTCCCTTGGTGCGCGTGGCCACGGGCCATAGGCCAACTTCCCCGTGTCGACAAACCCTCCCCGCCCGTGTATAGGCCGCACGCTAACTCAAAACAGCGTTCCGAAACGCTCGCCCCCAAGGGGCGGAACGGAGAGACGACATGAACATCATCGAATTGATCGATAACGAACAAATGGCCAAGCTGGCCGATGGCAAGGCCCTTCCCGATTTCCAGCCGGGCGACACCGTCATTGTCAACGTGAAGATAAAGGAAGGCGAGCGCTCACGCGTGCAGGCCTATGAAGGCGTGTGCATTGCGCGCATGGGCGGCGGCCTCCACCAGAGCTTCACGGTTCGCAAGATTTCCTACGGCGAAGGCGTCGAGCGCGTGTTCCCGCTGTTCTCCCCCAACATCGACTCCATCAAGGTCGTGCGTCGCGGCAAGGTTCGGCGCGCCAAGCTCTATTACCTGCGCGATCGTCGCGGCAAGTCCGCTCGTATCGCCGAAAAGCCCGAGACAGCCGCCGAAAAGGCTGCACGCGTCGAGGCCAAGACCGCAGCCAAGGCTGCGAAGACCGCCGCGGCGAAGGCGTAAGTTTTTTCAGTTTCAGGAATGCGAAAAGGGCGACCCTCGGGCCGCCCTTTTTTGTGCCCTCAATCCAGCGGGCCGTTCAGCATCCACCTGTGCCCGAAGGGGTCGCGGATCACCGCGAAGCGTGTGCCCCAGAACGAGTTGACCGGACCCACCTCTGTCGTTGCGCCCAGATTGGCACAGCGGGTAACGGCCTCGTCCACGCCGCTGGCGGTCGGAAATTCGAGGCTGATGGAGACGGTGGCGTAGTCGTTGGGAACGGGCGGACGCGTCTTGTTCATTTCGGGAAAGGCGTCCGACAACATGACGGCGCCGCCGTTGATCTCCAGTTCGCAATGCATGATGCGCATGCCGTCCAGCGCGGGCATAAGCGCCTTCTGCGTGGCGCCGAAAGCTGTTGTGTAAAAAGCGACGGCCGCAGCGGCGGGCGTCACGGTGAGATAAGGCGCCACGGGCGGGCGGGGGGCTTGCGGCATCGGGCAGGGCCTCGGCAGTCTGTGCGACAGCGATGCCCCTGATATGACACTGCAAATTTGATCAGTGCAAGAACCCGATCAATTCGCCGCTTTTGCTGGCGCTGGCGCCGCGCCACTTGCGTCCATAGATGCGGAAGATTGCAAAGCCGGGCTTTGCGTCGGCGGGGCAGACCGGCTAGAAGCAGGAAACCCTGGAATATGACGGTCCACACGAGAGAACGAGTTGACGCGATGGCGAAGTCACGCACGCTTTACGACAAGATCTGGGATGACCACGTTGTCGAAGTCCAGCCGGACGGCACGACGCTGATCTACATCGACCGGCATCTCGTTCACGAAGTGACGTCGCCGCAGGCCTTTGAAGGTCTGCGCATGTCGGGCCGCAAGGTGCGCGCGCCAGAAAAGACGCTGGTCGTGGTCGATCACAACATCCCCACGACGGACCGCGATGCGCCTATCGAAGATGCCGAAAGCAGGGCGCAGATCGAACAGGTTGCGCAGAACGCCAAGGACTTCGGGCTCGAATATTATGACGGCAAGGATATCCGTCAGGGCATCGTCCACATCATCGGGCCAGAGCAGGGCTTCACGCTGCCGGGCACGACGATTGTCTGCGGCGACAGCCACACGGCGACCCACGGGGCGTTTGGCGCGCTGGCGCACGGCATCGGCACGTCCGAGGTCGAGCACGTGCTCGCCACGCAGACGCTGATCCAGAAGAAGTCTAAGAACATGCGCGTCACCGTTGACGGCAAGCTCGGCGACGGGGTGACCGCGAAGGACATCATTCTCGCCATCATCGGCGAGATCGGCACCGCAGGCGGCACGGGCAGCGTCATCGAGTTTGATGGCGAAGCGATCCGCGCGCTGTCCATGGAAGGCCGCATGACGGTCTGCAACATGGCGATTGAAGGCGGCGCCCGCGCCGGCCTCATCGCGCCGGACGAGAAGACGTTCGAGTATCTGAAGGGCCGCCCGAAAGCGCCCAAGGGCGACCATTGGGACGCCGCCGTGGGCTACTGGAGCACGCTGAAGACCGATGAGGGCGCGCATTTCGACAAGATCGTGCGCCTTGACGCTGCAACACTGCCGCCGCTCATCACCTGGGGCACATCGCCCGAGGACGTGATCTCCATCAACGGCGTTGTGCCGAAACTGGAAGACGGCGCGTCGGAGAACGTGCGCAACAAGATCAAGCGCGCGCTCGAATACATGGGCCTGAAGGGCGGCGAAAAGATCACTGATCTGTCCATCGACCGCGCCTTCATTGGCTCCTGCACCAATGGGCGCATCGAGGATTTGCGCGCGGCGGCGGAGATCGCCAGCATCGCGATCAAGCGCGGCCAGAAGGTGAGCCCGCATGTCGCCGCGATGGTTGTGCCGGGTTCGGGCCTCGTGAAGCAGCAGGCGGAGGCTGAAGGCCTCCACAAGATTTTCATCGAAGCGGGCTTTGAATGGCGCGAGCCGGGCTGCTCGATGTGCCTTGCCATGAACCCCGACAAACTGGCGCCGGGCGAGCGTTGCGCTTCCACATCAAACCGTAACTTCGAAGGCCGCCAGGGCTTTCGTGGCCGCACGCATCTTGTGTCGCCAGCCATGGCGGCTGCAGCGGCGATCGAGGGCAAGTTCGTCGATATCCGCGCCTGGCGCGGGTAAGCAGCGCGGGCTTTCCGAATTTTAAAAAGGCCCGGCGCTGGTTCGCCGGGCCTTCTTTATTGGCGGCTGCTTTAGCAGTAGGGGCGCCAGCGCAGGCCGTGTGCGGTGCGCACCCGCACCCATTCACATTCGACGTATGCGCTGGTGTACACGGGCCTTGCGAAGTAGGCCGCGCCGGCAAATCCTACCGCGCCGTAACCCCAGCCGCGGCCGTGGCCATAACCATGTCCGTGCCCCCAGTGTCCATGCCCGTGGCCCCACTTTCCGTGGCCATGCCCGGGATGGATCTTCTTCCCCATGCCGGGTTTGAACCCGCCCGGCTTGAAGCCGCCGCCGCCTCCTTTTCCAATTCCGGGCTTGAAGCCCCCAGGGCCGCCAAAGCCGGGTCCGGCGGATGCCGCCGTGTTAATGAATGTAGCGCCCATGAGCGCGGTTGCTGCTGCGATTGCGATTGTGAACATCTTCATTGTCTTGCTCCGAGTTTCCAAAGTTGACCGGCGTTTCCGGCTGGCGGCGCTTCGAAGCGACCGTGATTTGAAGATGCGCAACTTGGTGAAGGTACGCAGTGCGTTTACACACGCGGCGCTCTACAATGACGTCATGGCGGAAAAAGATGACGCAAGGCGCGCGCAGCAAATTCTCAAACGCGTCGAAGACGATCAGCGCAGCATGATCGTGCAGGACACGCGCGGCGCGCGGATTGACGAGAACGATCGCATGGAAGTGTGGGCCAAGCGCATTGGCCGCGTGCTTGGCTACGTCTTGCTTGGCGTCCTCATCGTGAATTTGTTTACAGGCTGGTTTTTTTAGGGAGGCGACCTTGGATTGGTTGAAGCAACAGGCGCCATCTCTTGCAGAAATCGATGCGCTCGCAGATCTTGCGTTTGCAGCTCTGCCAGAGGCATTTCGCAAATTGTGCAAAGGCCTCATCATAAGGGTTGAGGATTTTCCGAGCGACGATGTGCTGGAAGAGATGAAGTGCGAAACAGAATTTGATTTGCTGGGCCTGTTTCAGGGGCGTGGTTTGGCACAGGGTGAACCGCAGGCCTATTCCGGCGCGATGCCCAATCTGATCTGGCTGTACCGCAGGCCTATTCTTGATTACTGGGCCGAGCACGAAGAAGCGCTGGGCGCGATCATCACGCACGTTCTCGTGCATGAGATCGGTCATCACTTCGGGTTTTCCGATGAGGACATGGACGAGATCGAGCGCGGCGCGGGCTGAGACGCATGCCTGCAGCAGCGCTGCATAAAAAAGCCGCCGGACAAATCCGGCGGCTTTCGTTTTATTGCTTATCGCTGATTAGCAGCGGTAAAGGCCGCGATGCGTCCCGTTGTGCCAACCGATGCGGGGCGCGCGGTGATAGCCGCGATGGAGCCCACGGCACCAACCTGGACCAAACTCACGCACGATGATGCGCGGTCCGCCGAGGTATACGAAGGGCGTCTGCCCACGCACTACGCGCCGATCCCAACGGCGGTCGTAACGGCGATCCCAGCGGCGGTCGTCGCGAACCACTGTACGGCGCTGCTCAACCTGCATCCGCGAAGCGCGATCGTAGTTGGTGCGTGGCGCGCGCTGGTACTGCTGCGTTTGCTCGCGCGTTCCGCGGCCCATGCGGACCTCGCCGCCACGGGCCTGACCGCCCTGGATGATCTCACGACGACCCTGACCGCGCATCTCTCCGCGTATCTCGCCGCCGCCACGCACGCTGCGTTCCGCCGCGCGCTCCGCTGCGCGGTCTAAACCACGCACTTCGCCGCCACGATTTCCACGCTCTGCGCCGCGTTCAGCGCCTCGGCCGCGCTGTTCAGCGCCACCCCCGCGACCGTCACGCTCTGGCGCGCCGCCTTCATTTCCCTGAAGCTGGGCAAGCTGGAACGGCTCCGCTGCAGAAATGGCGGGCGCCGAGACGAGCGCTGTGCCGCCAATAAGCGCCGCCGCGAGGGTCATGGCCCCCGATTTGATGAATGCACGCATGAACTGACCTCCTGATTTAGTCAGGGGATCAACGTTCGTGGCGTGTTCACGTTCCGAAGGTTTTTGCGCGCGGATAGCTGACAAGGCGGCGGGCCATCGTGTAGAACGCGGCAAAGCATCGCTTCAGGAACTCGAAAGAGGCTGTTCATGGACAAGTTCACGACACTCACCGGCGTCGCCGCGCCGCTCAATATCATGAACATCGATACGGACATGATCATCCCCAAGCAGTACCTGAAGACGATTGCCCGGACGGGCCTCGGCAAGGGTTTGTTCTCCGAGATGCGCTTCAAGGACGACGGCTCGGAAAACCCCGATTTCGTGCTGAACAAGCCCGCCTATCGGGCTGCGAAGATCGTTGTGGCGGGTGATAATTTCGGCTGCGGCTCGTCGCGCGAGCATGCGCCGTGGGCGCTGCTGGATTACGGCATCCGCTGCGTCATCTCGACCAGCTTCGCTGACATTTTCTATAACAATTGTTTCCAGAACGGCATTTTGCCGGCCAAGGTTTCGGCTGAGGACCTCGCCAAGCTGATGGACGACGCCTCGCGCGGCGCCAATGCGACGCTGACGGTTGATCTGGAAAGCCAAGAAATTCGCGGGCCCGACGGCGGCGTCGTGAAGTTCGACATCGATGGTTTCCGCAAGGATTGCCTGCTCAACGGCCTCGACGATATTGGCGTGACCATGCAGAAGGGCGACGTCATCTCCACGTTCGAAAAGCAGACGACCGGCGCCCGCCCCTGGATGTAAGGCTGACGGTCTGCGAGCGAAATCGCGGCCAGCGCGCTTATTGGTCGCCATCCATTCGCCACGCGCTGCGCCTATATTGATTTTATGAGCGCTGCATCTTCCGACACCGGGGCCGCCGCGCCCCATGTGACCAAGGCTCCCTTCACGCCCTGGGCCCCGCCGCCGCGCCGGCAACCCGCCGGCTCGCTGATGCAATTGTGGCATCTGGCGCGCAATCCCATCGAAAGCTGGGCGAATGTGCATTACGAGGAGCCCATCCTCGCCGGGCCTTCGTTGCTCGGCCATCTCGTGGTGGTGAGCGATCCGGTGGCGATCCGCAGGGTTTTCATCGAAAACAGCGCCAATTATGAGAAAGACCCGCTGCAATTGCGGGTGCTGCGCGCAGGCGCGCCAGAGGGCTCCGGCGAGGGGCTTCTGTCGGCTAGCGGCGACGCCTGGAAGCGAACCCGCCGCACCTTGAGCCCACTATTCACGCCGCGCCGCGTGGGCGCTTTCGCGCAGATCATGAAGATCAAGTCGCAGGCCCGGGTCGACGCATGGATGAAGCGCAGGCCCGGCGCCATCATCGAGGTCGATCGCGAGATGATTCGCGTCACGCTTGATATTCTCTCCTCGACGCTCTTTTCCGACGCGCTGGATGATGACCGCGTTGGCTTCGAGCGCGAAATGATGAAACTGCTCGACGCTATCGGCCGCATTGATCCGCTGGACGTCCTGAACGCGCCAGACTGGCTGCCGCGCGTGAACCGCAACAGCGCTAAGGCTTCGCGCGAATGGTTCGCCGATACGAGCGAGCGTCTCATTGCGCAGCGCATGGCGCAGATGGCCAGCGCGCCCGAGCGCACGCCCGATGATCTGCTGACTGCGCTTCTGCGCGCCAGCGATCCTGAAACAGGCGTGGGCCTCACCCATGGCGAGGTTGCGGCCAATTTGTTCACGTTCATCGCCGCCGGGCATGAAACGACAGCGCGCGCGCTGGGGTGGACGCTTCACCTGTTGTCTCACGCGCCCGACTGGCAGGCGCGCGTGCGCGACGAAGCCCTGGCTGCGCCCGACGATCCCGCCGATTGGGTGGACGCCATGCCTGCAACCCGTGCGGTCTTTGAAGAGGCAATGCGGCTGTTTCCCCCCGTGCCGCATATGAGCCGCATGGCGCTGGAAGCGGACAAGCTGGGCGATGTTGACGTGCCGGCGAAGGCCGTCGTCATCGTCGCGCCATGGCTTTTGCATCGACACAAGCGGCTTTGGAAACAGCCCGGCGCTTTCATGCCCGAGCGCTTCATGCCGGGCGCGCGCGAAAAGATTGACCGGTTCGCCTATCTGCCCTTTGGCGCAGGTCCGCGCGTGTGCATCGGGGCGACATTTGCGATGCAGGAGGCGGTGGTTGCGCTGGCCTGCATCTTTCGGCGCGTGCGGCTGGCGCCGGTTCGCGGCGTGGAGCCCCGGCCGGTGCTGCGGATCACGTTGCGCCCGGATGACCGCATCCCGGTGCAAATTTATCCGGCTTGAGGGCCGTGCGCGGTCAACCCACTAGCGGCGGCTTCATCTTTAGTTAACCATTCTTTGGCGCTGTGAAGGTCTGACCACGCAAGGAGAACCCATGTCCTTTCGCCTGATGGCGTCGCTCGCCGCTTTCACCGTCGTCGCCACAACCGGGTTGGCGATCGCGCAGAGCTTCGACTCCTGCCTGGCGGGGATACGCGCAGAGGCTGCAAACAAGGGCGTGTCGGGCGCAACTTTTGACCGCGTGATGGCGGGCGTGACGCCTGATCCAAAGGTGATTGAGTCGCTTCAGTTTCAGCCTGAGTTTCGCACGCCCATCTGGGATTATCTCGCCACGCTGGTGGACGAACAGAAAGTCGCGGAAGGCCGCGCCATGATGTCGAAACACGCGCAGGCGCTTGCCTCGGCGGAACAGCGCTACGGGGTCGATCGGCACACCATCGCGGCTGTTTGGGGCGTTGAAAGCGATTTTGGCAATGTGACGGGCCGCTGGGGCCTGCCGCAGGCGCTTTCGACGCTGGCCTGCACGGCCCCGCGTCGTCGCGATTATTTTCGGGGCGAGCTGCTTGCGACGCTCCAGATCGTGCAGCGGGGCGACCTGCCGCCAGAAAAGCTGCGCGGCTCATGGGCGGGCGCGTTCGGGCAGACGCAATTCATGCCCTCCACCTATCTTCGCCTCGCTGTTGACGGCGACGGCGACGGTCGGCGCAACCTGGTCGATTCTGTCCCCGACGCATTGCATTCGACCGCTAATTTCCTCGCAAAGGCGGGGTGGCGAACGGGTGAGTCATGGGGCTATGAGGTGCGCGTTTCGTCGGGGTATTCGGGCCCGTCGGGACGACGCGACAAACAGCCGGTGTCGTCCTGGGCGGCGCGCGGGGTGCGCACCTTTGACGGCGGCGCGCTGACGGGTTCAGGCTCTGCGGGCCTGCTGATGCCAGCGGGCGCAAACGGCCCGGCGTTCCTCGTGTTCCGCAATTACGACGCGGCGTTTTCCTACAACGGCGCGGATTCCTATGCGCTCGCCATCTCGCTGCTGTCAGATCGGCTTCGCGGCAAGCCGGGCGTGCGCGGCGCATGGCCAACCGACGACCGGGGCCTGTCGCGCGCGGAACGCAAAGAGCTTCAGCAGCAGCTTCTGCGCAGGGGATATCAGATTGGCGAGGCTGACGGCGCCATAGGGGCCATAACGCGCAAGGCGATCGCCGAGTATCAGGTGCGGCTGGGCCTGACGCAGGATGGACGGGCTGGTGGGCGCGTTCTGGACGCTTTGCGCGCGGGGCGCTGATGTTTTTCCCTTCACGGCTGCGTGCATCACTGCGAATTGACTCGCGCCGCGGGTGGGCGGCGCTATTGTAAAATCATGTTTTCATTCAAATCTCAGTCGAGGAGACGTTTGGGGGGCGGACTTTTTGGTCTGCTTGCCTCTTTGTGTCTTGCCGCCAGCGTCTCCGCTCAGGCTCAGGCTCAGGCTCAGGCTCAGGCTCAGGCTCAGGCGCATGGCGCGACTGAACCTCCCGTTTTCATCGAGCTGTTCACGAGCCAGGGCTGCTCTTCCTGTCCCCCCGCTGACAAGCTGATCGCCAAGCTGGCGCGTCAGCCGGGCGTCATTGCATTGTCGTTGCCGGTTGATCTGTGGGACTACGTTGGCTGGAAAGACACGCTGGCGGCGCCCTATCACTCCCAGCGCCAGCGCCAGTACGCCAAGGCCCGCGGCGACAACCGTGTTTACACGCCGCAGGCGGTCATCAACGGCATCGCGCATGTGGTCGGCAGCGACCCAGCGGCCATCAAGGCCCAAGCCGCCATGTGCTATGGCCGCGATGGCGCGCTCAGCGTCGTTATGCGCACTGAAAGGTCTGCTGTCGGTCTCAAAGTTGAAATTGGCGCGGCGAGCGAAAACAGCCCCAAGTTTGCAAGCCTGTGGCTTGTGCAAGTCGCATCCAGCCGCGAAGTCCAGATCAAGCGCGGCGAAAACGCGGGTCATACCTTCAGGTATGTGAATGTGGCCCGCGGCTTTGTGCGCATTGGCGAGTGGACGGGCGCTGCAATGTCGTTCAACGTGCCCAGCGACCAGCTCACCTCCGCTGAGGCTGATGGCTGGATTTTGATTCTGCAGGCGACCGCCAATAACAGGCCCGGCGTCGTTCTGGCGGCGGCAAAATCGCCGGGGCTTTGAAGCCTGTTAGACGGCGTCTTCGACGCCAGCGCTCTCAAGCGTCTTGCGCAAGCGGCCAAAAGCCAGCCGAATCCGTGACTTGACGGTGCCCAGCGGCAGGTTCATCCGCTCGGCGATGACCGAGTGAGACATGCTCTCGTAGAAAGCCAGACGCACAAGCTCAAGCTGTTCGGGAGGTAATTGAGCCAGCGCGATCTTTAGCGCGTCCTCCCGATCACGAACGTCGACCGCCTGATCGGCGCCAACGGCGTTCTCATCCACCACATCGAAGACGGCGTCGCCTGGCTCAATGATCGAAACCTTGTCGCGACGCGACAGGTCGATGCGGCGATTTCGCGCAACCCTGTAGAGCCATGTGGCGGGCGTAGCCTTGGCTGGATCGTAGAGTTCTGCCTTGCGCCAGAGAGTGGCGAGCGCGTCCTGACAGATTTCTTCGGCGCTTGCCCGATCGGCGCCCGTGCGAATCAACCACGCCTCAAGACGTGGCGCGTAATAATCGAAAAGTTCTGCGAATGCAGCCCGGTCGCGGGTTTTTGCGACGGCCCGTATCAATTCAGAATGTGTGGAGGAGAGTGAAGACACGACGCAGGCGGCCGTTGTTTATCGAACCGGCTGACGCTCGCCGGGGCACGTGCGAGCCAGGCGCGTCTTCAGTTTCGCGCCGGAAATTCGTCGCATTCTGAGCCTCACTTCCAACTTGCCGACAGATCGCCAGCAGATGGGCATTGTGCCACGGAGTCCGCCAATTGCGAAGCGTTAAGCGGAGGCTGCGTCAGCAGGTCTCGCTTTTCTACCCTTGCTTAAACCCGCACTTGAAGACGTTAAGTCTGCATAGGCGCCACCCGGGGGCGAAAACGAAAGCAGAAGGGAGTATGTTCTCGTCATGATTCGTGAGCTTGTTTCGATCAAACGTCCCGCAGCTGGCCTTGTCAGCGCCTTCGTTGGCGCCCTGGCGGTTTTCATTTCCTTTAGCGCGCCTGCGAGCGCCCAGCGCAAACCGGCGACTCCGGCGCCCGCTGATCCGGCCAAACCCGCCCTTGTTGGCCAGTTTGGCGACTGGGGCGCGTTCGCGACGCCGCAGTCGAAAGCCCGCACGTGCTACGCGCTCTCGCAGCCAAAGACGCGAGCGCCCGCCAACCTGACGCGCGATCCGGCATACATTTTTGTGAGCCATCGACCGGCGGAAAGGGTGCGCAACGAGATCGCCATCATCATGGGCTTTGACGTGAAGCCCGACAGCAAGCCGGTCGCTGAAATCGGCGACGAGGAATTCGAGCTGGTCGCCAAAGGCCCGAACTTGTGGCTGCGCAACGCTCCCGACGAAGCAAAATTCATCGCAGCCATGCGCAAAGGCGCGCGGCTGACGTTGAAGGCGCGGTCCATGCGCAACAACCTCACGACTGACACGTATTCGCTCAGCGGCATCACGCAGGCGCTGGATCGTGCGCTGAAGGAATGTCCTTAAGTCTTAGGACAATGGTCTGGATGCGCGGCCTCGTCGCACCTGATTGCCCTGAAATTCGCCTCCTTGCCGACCAAAGTGTGACAGCGCCTCGCTTGTGAGCGGACGGGCGCCTAAGCATAATGCGCCGTACTTGGGAGGTCGGTCGCTGTCCGCTCCCGTCATGATTTTCAGCGCGGGAGGAGCGCATGTCAGACAAGATTTATTCCGTCAGCCCTGAGTGGGCCAAGCGGGCCTATGTGGATGACGCAAAGTACAATGAGATGTACGCGCGTTCCGCGAGCGATCCTGATGCGTTCTGGCGCGAGCAGGGCCAGCGCCTTGACTGGATCAAGCCCTACACAAAGGTGAAAAACACCACGTTCGGTCCGCCGGATGTCTCGATCAAATGGTTTGAAGACGGCACGCTCAACGTCGCGGCCAATTGCGTGGATCGTCATGTTGCCACGCGCGGCGATCAGGTCGCGATCATCTGGGAAGGCGACGATCCGTCAGAATCCAGGCACATCACCTATCGTCAGTTGCATGATGAAGTGTGTCGCTTCGCCAACGTGCTTCGCAATCGCGAAGTGAAGAAGGGCGACACCGTCACGATCTATATGCCGATGATCCCTGAAGCGGCCTTTGCGATGCTCGCCTGCGCGCGCATTGGCGCCGTTCATTCCATCGTGTTCGGCGGGTTCTCGCCGGACTCGCTGGCGGGGCGCATCAGGGACGCCGGATCAAAGGTCGTCATCACAGCGGACGAAGGCCTGCGCGGCGGTCGCAAGGTGCCCTTGAAGGCTAACGTCGACGAAGCCGTCGAGAAGGCTGGCGGCGCCGATCACGTCATCGTCGTCAGGCGCACGGGCGGCGCTGTGAACATGAAGGCGGGACGCGACGTGTATTATCACGAAGCTGCCGACATGGTGACGGCTGAGTGCCCTGTCACCGAGATGAACGCCGAAGATCCGCTGTTCATTCTCTACACGTCGGGATCAACCGGCACCCCGAAGGGCGTGCTGCACACGACGGGCGGTTATCTAGTCTACGCCTCGATGACCCATCAATACGTTTTCGATTATCACGATGGCGACGTTTACTGGTGCACGGCAGACGTGGGCTGGGTCACGGGGCACAGCTACATTGTCTACGGTCCGCTCGCCAACGGCGCTACGACGCTGATGTTTGAGGGCGTGCCCAACTATCCTTCCATCTCCCGCTTCTGGGAGGTGATCGACAAGCACAAGGTCAACATCTTCTACACGGCGCCGACGGCCATCCGCTCGCTGATGGGCGCGGGGGAGGAGCCTGTAAAGAAGACCTCGCGCGCCTCTTTGCGCTTGCTGGGCTCGGTCGGCGAGCCGATCAACCCGGAAGCGTGGCAATGGTATCACCGCGTGGTGGGCGACGGGCGTTGTCCCATCGTGGACACGTGGTGGCAAACGGAAACCGGCGGCATTCTCATCACGCCGTTGCCGGGCGCAATTGCGCAGAAGCCGGGCTCGGCGACGTTGCCGTTCTTTGGCGTGAAGCCGCAGATCGTGGACGCCGACGGCAAGGTGCTCGATGGCGCCACCGAGGGCAATCTCTGCATCGCCGATTCGTGGCCGGGCCAGATGCGCACGGTGTTCGGCGACCACGAGCGCTTCATCCAGACCTACTTCTCCACCTATCCGGGCAAGTATTTCACCGGCGACGGATGCCGCCGTGACGCGGACGGCTATTACTGGATCACAGGCCGCGTGGACGACGTCATCAACGTCTCGGGCCACCGCATGGGCACGGCGGAGGTCGAAAGCGCACTGGTGGCGCACGCCAAGGTCTCGGAGGCAGCGGTTGTCGGTTATCCGCACGACATCAAGGGGCAGGGCATCTACGCTTATGTCACGTTGATGAACGGCGAGGAGCCGAGCGAGGCGCTGCGCAAGGAGCTTGTCGCCTGGGTGCGCAAAGAGATTGGCCCTATCGCCTCGCCGGACGTGATCCAGTTTGCACCCGGCCTGCCGAAAACCCGCTCGGGAAAGATCATGCGCCGCATTCTGCGCAAGATCGCCGAGAACGATTTTGGCGCGCTGGGCGATACCTCGACCTTGGCGGACCCCAGCGTCGTGGACGACCTTATCGCGCACCGGGCGAACAAATAACGCTGGGGCGCATTGGTTTGGGGCATCAGGGGTCGCCTCGTGCGGCCCCTTTTCGCATGGTGCGACGTGTGCGGCGGCACACCAATCTTTCATCATTTTCGGCGCATGTTGCGGACATGCATCATGTGCCCTTGCTATAGGACACGGGTGTGGGGACGGGGGCGTTCCCGTTTTGCATTTCGAGAACTGACGGAGCCGGACATGTCGCTTGCGGCACGCTTCGCCCGCTTGACGTTTGCGTCGGCGAGCCTGGCAATCATAACGCTTGGTGTTGGCGTGCAATCGGCTGCTGCGCGGCAGGTTGAGCCCGCGTCGACGGCGGCGCGCGTCGTGCCATTTGCTGCAGATTTCCCCCCCGGCACCATCGTGATCTCGCAGCGTGAACGTCGGCTGTATCTGACGTTGGGCGATGGGCGGGCCATTCGCTACCCGGTCGCGGTCGGCAAGTCTGGCAAGGCCTGGTCGGGCTGGGCGCGCGTGGACGGCAAGCACGTCAATCCGGCCTGGTCTCCGCCGCCGATCGTGAAGCGCGATAATCCAAACCTGCCCGATGTGATCCCGGGCGGGTCTCCGTCAAACCCCATGGGTCCGCGCGCTCTGACCCTCGACCGCTCGGAAATTGCGATCCACGGCACGACCCAGTCGATGCGCCGCTCCATCGGTTCGGCTGCGTCCTATGGCTGCATCCGCATGTTCAACGAGGACATCGTCGATCTCTTTGATCGCGTGCGCGTCGGGACGGCGGTGGTCGCAATCCCCTGACGTTACTTCCGGTCGCGGATCATGCCCCGCCTGCAAAAGCGGACGGCAGCAATCTTGCGCGCTGGCGTTAAAGCGGTTAGCAACCACGACAACGCCCGCTTTGCAACAAGAGCTGTAAATGACCTACGTCGTCGGCGAGAATTGCATCAAGTGCAAGTATATGGACTGCGTGGAAGTCTGCCCCGTCGATTGCTTCTACGAGGGTGAGAACATGCTTGTGATCCATCCTGACGAGTGCATCGACTGCGGGGTCTGCGAGCCCGAATGCCCCGCTGAAGCGATCAAGCCTGACACCGAGCCGGGTCTTGAGAAATGGCTGACGCTCAACGCAGACCTTTCCAAGTCGTGGCCGAACATCACTGTGAAGCGCGCATCGCCCCCGGACGCCAAAGAATTCGACGGAAAACCCGATAAATTTGGCGCCTATTTCTCGTCAAATCCTGGCGAAGGCGACTGAGAAAGCCTTAACCGAGTGGGCAGAAATGCCTAATTTGAGCTTGGCTATTTAGGTTGCCGCAACGTCAGTCGGTTATCCCTGCTTTGTCGATGCAGGGGAGCGGAATTTTGGAGCACAATCGGATTTGGGGCGTGCGCGCGGGCAACGCCGGGCAGGCCGATCATGTTTTTATGGACCGCGATCAGATCGCGTTGAGTTTCGCGGACGCTGGGGGCGACGCGAGCCATTTGCCGCCTTCGCGCGGGGCCTTCAAGGAAGCCTTCAGCCGCAACGGCGCCGCGAAAGCTGGCGCCATTCCTATTCAGGCCGGCCAGCTCTACCGGTTCGTGCATGAGATGCGGATCGGCGATCGCGTCATTTATCCGCGCAAATGCGACCGGACCCTGCATTGGGGCGAGGTGGTGGGGCCATACGTTTATGACTCCGATGGCGCGTCGGAATTCGCGCATCGCCGCTCCGTGCGCTGGATTGCCCGCCTGAGCCGGGATGAATTCACGCAGAGCGCTCTCTACGAGCTGGGCTCGACTCTCGCGCTGTTTGAATTGAAATCGTACTCAGTGGAGTTCCAGCGGCGGTTTGAAACGGGCGCCGGTCCGGAGGATGACGACGTCGAGGAAAACGTCGTGCGGGACATCGTGGAGGCGACGCGCGACTTTATCGCGCGCAAGTTACGCCTGCAGTTCAAGGGTTTTGCGGCTGAAGCCTTTATCGCGGACCTGTTTTGCGCGATGGGCTACAAGGCGCATGTGACGCGCAGCCATCGTGACGATGGAATCGATGTCATCGCGCATCGCGACGAGCTTGGCATCGAGCCGCCAATCTTGAAGATTCAGGTCAAGACCAACGAGGCGAATATCGGCGCTGATGTCGTGAAGGCGTTTTACGCGATGGTGGATGATCGCGATGTGGGGCTCTTCATCACCACGGGGGGCTTTTCGTCCAGCGCGTTCGATTTCGCACGCACGCGCGGCAATCTGCGGCTCGTGGCCGGCGTCGAATTGATCGGCCTGATCCAGAAACATTACGACGGGCTGTCGCCGCATTTCCGGCAGCAGATTCCGCTGCGCCGCGTACTGGCGCCTGATCTGCAGGAGGCGGACGCCGCCTGACCGGCGCGTCCGTCTGCTTGAACGGAGAATTTGCGTCAACGCAAAAAGGCCGGCGGGAAGCCGGCCTCGAAATGCGTCAAGAAGCCTGATGAAATCAGGCTTCCCTGGACTTGACCTTCAGCACCTGACGGCCGCGATACATGCCGGTCTTCAGATCGACATGGTGCGGACGGCGCAGTTCGCCCGAGTCCTTGTCCTCGACGTAGGTCGGGGCGGCCAGGGCGTCAGCGGAACGGCGCATGCCGCGGCGTGAAGGGGAGGTTTTTCTTTTCGGGACTGCCATTTTACTCTCCGTGCGGCGTGGCGGCGCGACCCCTGAAGGGCCATCCCGATCCAAGCCATCGATCAGATGAATTCTGGCGCGGCTCATACACGGTATTAGCGGCATTGGCTAGACGTGTGCGGTTTCAAGTCGAATCATTTCAGACAATCAGCCGAGGAAGAGACGCTTCTTGCCCGGCGCTCCACTGTGCCCGCCAGGCGCGCGTACCGCCCCTGGGGCTTGCGCGCGTCCCTCGCGCGTGGGTTGGGTAGCGCGGCGACGAGCAGCGCCGCCTGCCGGGGCGTGAGGTCGCTGGCCGACTTGTTGAAATAACGGCGCGCCGCCGCCTCCGCGCCGTACAGGCCCTCACCCCATTCCGCGATGTTGAGATAAACCTCAAGCACCCGGCGTTTGGGCCACGCGAAATCGATGGCCATCGCGAGGGGGATTTCCATCCCCTTGCGGATGTAGGAGCGCGAATTCCACAGGAAGAGGTTTTTGGCTGTCTGCATTGTGATCGTCGACGCGCCGCGCGCAGGGCCGTCGGCATCGTCCATCACGTCTTGCAGAGCGTCCCAGTCGACGCCCCGATGGGTGCAGAACTGGGCGTCCTCGCCCATGATCGCCGCCGCTCGCAGATTGGGCGAGATGCGAGACAGGGGAACCCACTGCCGGTCCACGGACTTCAGCGTGGCCCAGCGGGCCAGCATCAGCGTAGACACGGGCGGCACAAATCGCCACAGGACAATCAGCGTCAGAAGCAGCAGCAAAAGGGCCAGCACGACCTTCAACACAATGCGAAAGATGCGCCCCAAACTGTCCGTTCCCTGATTCCGTGTCGGAGCGCCATGGTCGCGGGTTGGCGCGCGCGACGCAAGCGGAGCCCAGACGGGCAGGGACGGCTTGACGGGCCGCGCGTGCTGCGGCAATCCGGCGCAAGGGCGTGAGTAAGGGTGGGGCGGTGCCGGACAACAATTTTGCAGCCAGACTCGCCATCGTCGGCGCAGAGGTCGAGGCCATGCTCGACCGCCTTCTTGGGCCGGTCGCGCTGAGCGGCGAGACGACGCGTCCCGCACGGCTTTTGGCGGCCATGCGTTACGCAACGCTGGATGGCGGCAAGCGCCTGCGGCCCTTCATGTTCATCGAGAGCGCGCGATTGTTTGATTGCAGCGGCGACGGTCTGCTTCGGGCGGCGTGTGCGCTGGAGATGGTGCATTGCTATTCGCTGGCCCACGACGACTTGCCCGCCTTGGACGATGACGATCTGCGGCGCGGCAAGCCAACGGCGCACAAGGCTTTTGATGAGGCGACGGCCATTCTGGCGGGGGATGCGTTGCTCACCTACGCCTTCGACGTGATGGCGGACGCAGCGACCCATGCCGACCCGCATATTCGCTGCAATCTGACGCTGGGTCTGGCGCGCGCGTCGGGCCTTGGCGGCATGGCGGGCGGTCAGCAACGCGATCTCGACGCCGAGCGGGCGGATGTTCCGCTGAACCACGACGAAATCACGCAATTGCAGGCGATGAAGACCGGCGCGCTTCTGCGCTTTGCAGCGGAAGGCGGCGCGATCTTCGCCAACGCCCCACATGCGGATCGGGCTGCGTTGCGCGAGTATGGACGCGCACTGGGCGCTGCTTTCCAGATCGCAGACGACATTCTCGACGCGGAGGGCGATGAAGCTGCCATGGGCAAGCGCGTGGCCAAGGACGCGGGCCGCAACAAGGGCACGCTGGTTGGCATGCTCGGGCTGGAAGCTGCACGCGCCTTGCGCAATCAACTTGCGGAAGAGGCTGTGACCGCGCTCGCGCGCTTTGGCGACAAGGCCAGCGTATTGGCAGCGGCGGCGCGGTTTACGGCGTCGCGGGCAAGTTAGGCCTGTCGCTTAGACTCTCCGGCGTCATACGCGGGCTTGACCCGCGTATCCCACAACGCTGTTGAGCGTCATCCCGACGCGCCTCGACGCGCGGATCAAGTCCGCGCATGACGTCGCCGTGTTGGCGAAGTAACGTGTTCTCACTCCCGCTTGTCATGACTCCCGCTTGTCATTCATGGGATGCAGGTCGCGCACCATCGCCTTCATGCGCTCATCCAGCACATGGGTGTAAATCTGCGTGGTGGAGATGTCCGCATGCCCCAGAAGTTCCTGCACAACGCGAAGATCAGCGCCATTTTGCAGCAGGTGGCTCGCGAACGCATGACGCAGCACATGGGGGCTGACGCGCAGGGCTGAAATGCCCGCAGCGCCCGCCAGCGCTTTCAGATCGCGCGCAAAGGCTTGCCGGGTGATGTGACCGCTTTCGCTGTCGGACGGAAAGAGCCAGACGCCAGCGGCCAGATCAGGGCTCAGCTGTTTCAGCAGGTCGAGGTAAACCCGCATCGTGGCGACGGCGCGTTCTGACAAGGGGGTCAGCCGCTCGCGCCCGCCCTTGCCGCGAATGGTGATGAACGGATCGCGCGTATTGGCGGCGCGGCGCGGCAGCGCGATGAGTTCGGAGACGCGCAGGCCTGTCGCATAAAGCGTTTCCAGCAGGCATGTGATGCGCGCGGCGCGCATGCGCTCGCCCAGCGAGCGGGCCTCGTCGTCAATGCCCTCGCAGGCAACGGAAAGCAGCCGGTTCACTTCATCAACGCTGAGCACCTTGGGCAGTGGCCGACCCTGACGCGGGCCTTCGATGATCGCGGCGGGATCGTCCGTGCGGCGACCTTCGGCATAGAGGAAACGATGGAACTGGCGCACGCAGGAGAGTTTGCGCGCTGCGGACGACGCCATCAGCCCGCGCGAGTCGAGATCTGCCAAAAAGCCCCGCACATGGTCCGTGCTCGCGGTCAGCGGCGTGGCGCGGTTCTGTTTCAGGAAGGCGTTGTAATCGGCGAGGTCGCGGGTGTAGGCGTCGAGCGTGTTTTTCGACGCCCCGCGCTCGGCGGCGGCCATGTCGAGAAATTCAGCGGCGAGACCATCGCCAGCGGGGCGCCTGCCACCCAAGCGCCTGCCACCCAAGCGCCTGTCACCCAAGCGCCTGTCACCCATGGGTCACCTGTTGAGGCGGTTCGCAGGAATGGGCGCCGACATTTCGCGCTGTTCGGGCTCCACAAAGGTCACGAGCGCAAACATGCCGGCCCAGATCAGGCCGCCAAGCAAGCCGACAACGACGAAAAACCGAATCAGGCTGGGCACGCGCAGTCTCCTCGCCCCCTTTATGCCCGAGCGACCCGGCCCTTGGAAGCATGCGCACAGCCTTTCGACTCATGACGGCCCGCCGCGCTTAAAACCCCGCCGCTGACGTGGTACAGGGGCTGAATGGACGCCATCGAGCCGCACGACGACACTGCTGGCCGCACCTACCGCCCGGCGGCGGAGGGCGGCGCAGACACGCGCGCCGCCGCCATCCTGCGCGCGCTGGGCGGACGCTCGATCGTGCTTGTGGGAATTATGGGGTCGGGCAAGACGTCTGTGGGGCGGCGACTGGCGGCGCGGCTCGGGCTGGATTTCGCTGACGCCGATGCGGAGATAGAGACCGCAGCGGGCATGAGCGTGCCCGAGATATTCGCCAAGCATGGCGAGATCTATTTCCGCGACGGCGAACGGCGCGTGGTGGCCCGCTTGCTGGAGGCGCGCCAGCGTGTTCTGGCGACAGGCGGCGGCGCGTTCATCTCCGCGCAAACGCGCGAGAATGTCGCCCGGCACGGCGTCTCCGTCTGGTTAAAGGCTGAACTGGATGTCTTGCTGCGGCGGGTGCGCAAGCGCAGCAACCGTCCGTTGCTGGCGAACGTGGATGCGGAAGACACGCTCAAGCGGCTCATTGCAGACCGCTATCCGGTGTATGGCCTCGCCGATTTCACCGTGATGTCGCGCGACGGACCACATGAAGTGGTTGTTGAAAGCATTCTTGCATCGCTGGAGGGTGGGCTTTCCACCATCGCGCGCCTTGCGACGAGCGCCCCGCACGCCAGCGTTCGCGTCGGGCTTGGGGATCGCGCCTATGACATTCTCATTGGCCCGGGGCTGATCGCAGCTGCGGGCGAACACATTGTGCGCGTGGCGCCGGGCTCGGCTTGCGCCATCGTCACCGATACCAATCTTGAACGCGCGCATTTGCCTGCGTTGAAAGCGAGCCTTGATCGCGCGGGCGTGCGTCATTCCACCATCGTCATTCCGGCTGGCGAAGCATCCAAGTGCTGGAGTGAATTTGCGCGCGTGTGCGATGCAATTATCGGAGCGCGCATGGAGCGGCGCGATGTTGTCGTCGCGCTGGGCGGCGGCGTCGTTGGCGACCTGGCAGGCTTTGCCGCTGCGACGGTGCGGCGCGGCATGGGCTTTGTGCAGATTCCAACGAGCCTTCTGGCGCAGGTGGATTCATCCGTCGGCGGCAAGACGGCTATCAATTCTGAACACGGCAAGAACCTGATTGGCGCATTCTATCAACCTTCGCTGGTTCTGGCCGATACGGGCGCGTTGTCGAGCCTGTCGGGGCGCGAGTTTCGCGCTGGCTATGCGGAGGTCGCCAAATACGGCGTCATCGATGACGCGGCGTTCTTTGGGTGGCTCGAGAACAACTGGCGCAACATCTTTGTGCGCGGTCCTGAACTGACGGAAGCCATCCGCAAGAGTTGCGCGTCTAAGGCGGCCGTCGTGGCGCGCGATGAGACAGAACAGGGCGACCGCGCGTTGCTCAATCTGGGTCACACGTTCGGCCATGCGCTGGAAAGCCTGACGCATTTTGACAGCGCGCGGCTGGTGCACGGCGAGGGTGTCGCCATTGGGCTGGCGTGCGCCATGCGCATGTCCGCGCGGCTGGGCCACGCCAGCGCAGCGGACGCCGAGCGGGTCGAGGCGCATTTGCTCGACGTCGGCCTGCCCTCGCGCATCACCGACATTGCGGGCTGGAACGCGGGGCCAGACGAGATTCTCAACGCCATGTATCAGGACAAGAAAGTGTCGCGCGGGTCGCTCACTTTCATTCTCGCGCGCGGCGTTGGCGCCAGCTTCATCGCGCGCGGCGTGCCAGGCGAGACCGTGCGGGACTTTCTGGTGGACGAGTTGAGCGCTGTCTGATCGCCCATCTTCGTAAGTGCGCTCTTCTCCCCGCATGCCGGGAGAATATGCCCGAAGGGCAGATGAGGGGCAGCGCCTACGTGGAAAGCCAGCACTGAAATCAACCGTCAAAAGCAAGCATCCAAAGCCCGCATCCAAAGCCCGCATTGAGAGATTGACCAGCGCCTCATCCGGCGCTGCGCGCACCTTCTCCCCGTAAACGGCGAGAAGGGAAGGCGCTCCATCAGACTGGCGTGATGCCCTCTTTCGCAACCGCATCAGCCATGAACTGCGCGCGGGCCAGCGCGGCGAACTTGCCGTTCAGCGCGACCAGTTCTTCGAAGTTTCCAGTTTCCACGACGGCGCCCTGATCGAACACGAAAATGCGGTCTGCATTGCGGATCGTTGCGAGACGGTGGGCGATGACGAATGTGGTGCGCCCCTTGGTCGCCGCGTCGAGCGCTGCCTGCAGCAGCCGTTCGGTGGTGGCGTCGAGCGCGCTGGTGGCTTCGTCGAAAATGAGGATTGGCGGGTCTTTCAACAGCGCGCGAGCGATGGACACGCGCTGGCGTTCGCCGCCCGATAACGTTCGCCCGCGTTCGCCCACGATGGTGCGCATGCCATCGGGCTGGCGGGCGATGAAGTCTTTCGCCTGCGCGCGCTCCAGGGCGATCTGGATTTCCTCCTCCGTGGCGTCTGGCTTGCCGACGCGCAGGTTCTCTTCGATGGAGCGCGCAAACAGCATCGGCTCCTGAAACACAACGCCGATATTGCGGCGCAGGGCCACCAGCGTCATGTCGCGGATATCAATGCCGTCGATGAGAATACGCCCGCCGGTGGGGTCGAATATGCGGTGCAGCAGGCCGAGTGTCGTGGATTTTCCCGAGCCCGTGGCGCCCACGAGCGCGACGGTTTCGCCCGGCTTCACCGCGAAAGAAACGTCCTTCACGGCGTTGCGGCGCGCGTCGTAGGAGAAGGTGACATTGTCGAACGTGACTTCGCCGGTGAGGCGGCCCACGTCGCGCGCCTCGGGGGCGTCACACACGACGGGCCGCGCATCAGTGACGTCGAAAAATTCGCGCAGCTTTGGCGTCAGCATGAACAGCCAGTTCGCGAACGTCACGGTTGATTCAAGTTTGCCGATCAGCATGCCCGCGAAACTCATGAAGGTGACGATTTCGCCGATGGTCGCGAGGCCCTGCGTGAACAGGTACGCGCCCACGATGAAGATGGAGAGGATCGTTACGGTCGCCGATGTGCGCGCCGCTACCGTCGCGACAGCCCACCAGGAGAGCACCGGCATCTGCGCGCGCAGCAGTTCGTTGGATATGCTTCTCAGCGAGGTGGCTTCCGCCTCAACGCGGGTGAAGCTTTGTATGATCGCGATGTTCCCCAGCGCATCGGATGCGCGCTCGGCCAGATCGGTATGATAGGTTTCGACCTTCTCCTGCAGGCTTTCCGTGTGATGGAAGACATAGGCGGTGATCGCGCCGAACACGAAGACGAGCACGATCAGCAACACGCCGAGCCGCCAGTTGAGCAGCAGCGTCATGGGCAGCAGCACGAACAGCGACACGAACGATGCGCAATGTTCGCGCAGGAAGGAGAGCCACACGCTCGCCATGCCGTTGGAGCCATCGAGCATGGTCTTCAGCAGGCGTCCAGAGTGCACGCCGGTGTGAAACCCCAGCGGCAAATGCAGCACATGTTGAAAGAAATCGCTCATCACGCTCATCCGTCCCCGGTGGGACACACGATCCGCATTGAGAGCGACAAACACCGACGCAAGGATGGTGAAAATGCCAAACGCGATCCACGCGTAGATCAGCGGCAAAAGCTCAGCCCATGAAACGCTGGAGGGATTGCCCGCTGAGCGCGTCAGCGTATCGATGATGCGACCGAACAAAATCGGTTCGGCGAAGGCAGCTACCGCCAGCGCCAGATTTGCGATGACCAGCGTAATCGCGAGGCGTTTTTCGCTGGCGAGCATCGCGAGAACGCGGACATAGATGCGTAGAATGTTCATTGCCGAGGTCTAGCCCTTCGGCCTTGCGTGCGCTGGCCGTCAACTTTTGGTATAGGCCACGGGCGCGTCCTACGCCAGCCATCGCAGGTTAGTGGCGACACATGCTGTAGCGCTCAAGAAACGGCTTGGTTTCTGGCAGGGGCGCGTCTACACCTGTCGCCGCTTCTCTGATCCGACCGAGGCGCTTCATGAACAAGGTTTATCCTGACGCCCGCTCCGCGCTTTCTGGCGTCATCAAGGACGGAATGACGATCATGTCCGGGGGCTTTGGCCTCTGCGGCATAGCTGAAGCGCTGGCGGACGCGATTCTGGAGTCCGGCGCCAAGGACCTGACCGTCATTTCCAACAATGCGGGCGTGGACGGCATTGGGCTCGGCAAGCTGCTCGCCACGCGGCAGATCAGGAAGATGATTTCGTCCTACGTCGGCGAGAACAAGATTTTCGCCCAGCAGTTTTTAGCGGGTGAGCTTGAGCTTGAATTCACGCCGCAGGGCACGCTGTCCGAGCGCATCCGCGCAGGCGGCGCGGGCATCCCGGCCTTTTTCACCAAGACTGGCGTCGGCACGATCATCGCGCAGGGCAAGGAAGTGCGCGAGTTCGATGGCGAGAAATACATCATGGAGCGGGCTCTCAAAGCTGACCTGTCCATTATCCACGCATGGAAGGCCGACACAGAGGGCAACCTCGTGTTCCGCAAGACAGCGCGCAATTTCAATCCGATGATGGCGACGGCCGGGCGCATCACTGTGGTGGAGGCGGAGCATATTGTGCCCGCCGGGTCGATTGACCCCGACCATATCCACACCCCCGGCATCTATGTGAACCGGATCGTCCACGTGCCCGAGGCGCCCAAGCGCATCGAGTTCCGCACCATCCGCACGCGCTGAGGAGCCTGATATGCCCTGGACCCGCGACCAGATGGCGGCCCGCGCCGCCCGCGAGCTGAAGGACGGCTTTTACGTCAACCTCGGCATCGGCATCCCCACCCTCGTCTCGAACTACATCCCGCAGGGGATCACGGTTCAACTGCAAAGCGAGAACGGCATGCTCGGCATGGGGCCCTTCCCCTATGAGGGCGAGGAAGACGCCGACCTCATCAACGCCGGCAAGCAGACGGTCACCGAACTGCCGACCACGAGCTATTTCTCCAGCGCCGATTCCTTCGCCATGATTCGTGGCGGGCACATCGACCTGTCGATTCTGGGCGCCATGCAGGTGTCGCAGAACGGCGATCTCGCCAACTGGATGATCCCGGGCAAGATGGTGAAGGGCATGGGCGGCGCGATGGATCTTGTCGCGGGCGTCAAAAAGGTCGTCGTGGTGATGGAGCACGTCGCCAAGGACGGCGCGAAACTGCTCAAGCGCTGCACGCTGCCGCTGACCGGCGCAGGCGTCGTCGACATGGTGATCACGGATCTGGGCGTGTTTCGCGTCGACGCCAAGGGTCAGGACGGGCTGACGCTGATCGAACTTGCCGACGGCGTGACGCTCGATGAAATCCGCGCCAAGACGGAAGCGGACTTCACGGTCGCGCTGGCGTAAGTCTTCGTCTGAGAAAGCCTCGCAAACGGGCTTGTGAGCGCCCTTGTTTGCCATGTAGCATCCGGCCCGAGTTGTTCTGTTGTGCATCGGATGGGGTCCGGGAACCGGGTCTCATTTTTCAATCCGATGCCGATCACTTGGGAGGAATGCATGTCGTATCTTGGTCAGGTCTCGAAGCTGGTGTCTTTTGACGCCCATGGCGGCAAAAAGGGTCAGGCGTATTACGCCGAGCCCGTAACCGGCCAGAAGGTGGGCGGCGTCGTGCTGATCCACCACATGCCCGGCTGGGACGACTGGACCCAGGAAGCCGCCCGCAAGCTCGCGCATCAGGGCTTCGCCTGCATCGCGCCGCACCTTTATTTCCGCGAATTGCCCGGCTCGCCGGACGATTGCGCCGCGCGCGCCCGCGCTTCAGGCGGCGTGTCGGACGATCAGATGATCGGCGACGTGGAAGGCTGCATGGCGTTCCTGCGGGCGCAGGGCGTGTCGAACGGCAAGGTGGCGGTCATGGGCTTTTGCTCGGGCGGGCGGCAGGCCTATCTGGCGGGCGGGCGCCTCAAGGGGCTCGACGGCGTGGTGAATTGCTGGGGCGGCGGCGTCATTGAGGACGATCCCAAGGGCCTGACGCCCGAGCGGCCCGTGGCGCCGATTGATCTCACCAAGGATATTGCCGCGCCAATTATCGGCATTTTCGGCAACGAGGACAAACGCCCCAGCCCCGATCAGGTGAACCGGCACGAGCAAATCCTGAAAGACCTTGGCAAGACGTATGAATTTCACCGTTACGACGGCGTCGGCCACGGCTTTTTCGCCGCCGAACGTCCCGCCTACAAGGGCGAGCAGGCGACAGACGGCTGGAAGAAGGTCTACGCCTTCCTCGACAAGAATATCGGCCCGCAGGCGAAGGCTGAAGGCTGATCCGGCGGCGTTCGCTACGCTCTCCACGCGTCATGGCCGGGCTCGACCCGGCCATCCAACAGTGCAGCCAACCGAATTAGACCCCATTTTCCGCCGCTTTTTCCGGAGCCCGAAAAATGTGCTCATATATCATGGATAAAATCTCCGTCTTCGGCAGCGCGAAGTCCGGCGACACATGGCGGCGCATCGACACGGCGCACGTCTATTTCGATCACCCCTACGACGCCCCGCTCGACCATGCGCTGTCCATAGACTTCCACAACCACGCTGCAGGCTCGCGCGAGCGGGTTGCGGTGGAATTGTCGGCGGAATCAGCGCGCGAACTGGCGAACGCGATACTGGCGGCGCTGGACCGGGGGGCGAAGGAACACGGGGAAGCCGCGCGGGGGGAATTACCAGCGAGTATCGCGCCGGAGGGGATGTTTCATTATTGAGGGGTTGCTTTAGCGGCGTTTGAGGCAGCCTAGTAAAATATGATAGCGGTTGTGGATCGCTTTTTGTAATCCGGCCCCACCCGCAGCAACCCGAGTTGAGTATAAATCATGGCAAAGCCTATCATTACGTCGTCGACCTCGTTCGACGTTTCCAGATTGAAAGACGCGGACCAGGCTCGAAACCTGATGGCGAATGCGCGGCGTCTCGGTCGTTTAGACGTTGAGCAAGACGCCTTCAGGCGGCTCTGTCAGATAGAAGGAGGCGCTGATGATGATCCTGTCGTCGTTCAATTTCGCCAAGCCCTGTCGGCCGTCGAAGAAGTTTTGCGCCAAAAGCACGGAAAAAAAGTCCGCGCCGCATACACACGACGAAAGCTTGCCGCTGTGGGCGAGATCGCCTGCCTCACGGATTGGGCGGTCAAGAAAGAAGAGACTGAAAGCTTCAAGATGCTTGTTGAAGCGGGCCTTGGCGATCAAACCGGCGAATACGTCGTTGTTCGGAATGCGGATCGTTTTCCCCCGGAGGCCGTTAATGCGGCACGAAAACGTCTAGCTGATTACGGTGTATTCATTGCTGGCGGAGTATAGCGTCCGAGCAAGCTGTTTAACTCAGCGCGCTCAATCCTGACGCATTGCGCGGAATGTACTTTATCACCAACGTTGGCGACCTTGAGGATCGTCTGGAATTTCCGCCCACGTCATAGCCGGGCTTGACCCGGCTATCCAGACTGGACGTCTGTCGTTTAAGCGCTGCGCCTGGATACGCGGGTGATCCCCGGATCAAGTCCGGGGACGCAGATGACGGCCCCGTGAGCGGCGTTTGCGCCCTCACTCCCCCAGCTTCTGCTCCTTCGCGCCGAGCGCGTCGGCCAGGCGCATTTTCGCTGAGCCCGGCGCCAGCGGCTTTTGCTGGCTTTCGTGGGGCGCCCAGCCCAGCAGCCAGACGATTTCGAAGGTGGCGCGGATGCGGCCGTCTGTATCGCCGAATTTTTCCAGATAAATTTGCGCGGCGCGCATGAGCAGGCCGCGCGTGGCGGGGCGGCGCAGGCGTTCGGTGAGGGGGTTTGTGGCCCCCATGGCGCGCAGGTCCGCCATCAGCGCGAACATGTTGGGATAGCGCACCATTACGCTGTCCACATCCGTCACGGGCAGTGCAAAGCCCGCGCGTTGCAGCAGCGCGCCAAGATCGCGCACATCGGCGAAGGGCGCCACGCGTGGGCTGACGCCGCCCGTGCGCTCTTCTTCTGCGATGGCGAAGGCGGTGCGCAATTCGTTCAGCGTCTGGCCGCCGAACAGACAGGCCATGAGCAGGCCATCGGGCGCCAGCGCGCGCCGGGCCTGAATGAGCGCGCCGGGCAGATCGTTCACCGACTGAAGCGCCAGAGCGGAGACGATGAGATCGAAGCTGGCGGGCGCGAAGGGCATGTTTTCCACGTCGCCGATGACGCTGGTCCAGCCGGGCGCGGCAGCCTCCGGCAGAGGAGCCAGCCGCGTGATCGCGCGCTCGGGGTTGGCCGTAAGCGCTGAGGCCAGCAGCGGGGTTGGCGTGCCAAGATCGAGCACGCGAGGGAAGGGTCGCAGCACGGCGCTGAGGCGATCCGTCATGTCCTCCACCGCGCGATCCAGCAGAAAAGTGACGGGCGCCTTGCCGCGCGCGCGCTCAAGCCGCCAGCGCAGGAGATCGCGGTCAAAGATTCTCGGAGGCGCGGGGGGCTGCATGAAAAGGTTATGGGGCTGGGCACAGAGGCGGTCAACGCGGGACGCCTTGTGTGAAGAGTTGTCACAGAAGACTGGCGGAAAAATACGCGTCATCTTAAGCTGAGGCATGGAGCCTGCCGCTGAAATTCCTGAGAAATTCCCAAAAAATAAATTATCGCGATTTTCCGCGTATTTTCCGTCGCGTATTTTTGCGCGGGATTTAGTGCGGCAAGCGCTTGATGTGATGTATCCTTCGTCCTGTCCGGTGTGTTTTTCCGCCGTGCAGCAGGATGGATTTCTTTGCTCGGAATGCTGGATTAAAACACCCTTTATCGAGCGGCCTTATTGCGAGCGGTCCGGCGTTCCGTTTGAGCATGATCTGGGTGAGGGGCTGATTTCGCCCGGCGTCATGGCCAATCCGCCCGTCTGGACCAAGGCCCGCGCAGTGGCGCGCTATGAGGATGGCCCGGCGCGCCAGCTGGTGCATCGGCTGAAATACGGCGACCGGCTGGAGCTTGCCCGCAACATGGGCGCGTGGATGGCCCGGGCTGGGGGCGACATTCTGCCGGGCGCCCATGCGCTCGTGCCCATTCCGCTGCATCGGCGACGACTGTTTTCGCGGCGCTTCAATCAGGCCGCGGCGCTGGCCGCCGCAGTCTCCAGGGCCTCCGGCGTGCCCCACGATCCGCTGGCGCTGGCTCGCGTCAAACCGACCGTGCCGCAGGTGGGCCTGACCCGGGCGCAGCGGGCGGACAATGTGCAGGGCGCGTTTCGCACGCCGGACGAGGCGCGGCCGAGGATTGTCGGGCGCAGGATCGTGTTGATCGACGACGTGATGACATCCGGCGCCACTGCCAATGCCTGCGCCCGTGCGCTGCTGCGCGCCGGGGCCGAGCAGGTCGATCTGCTGGTCTTTGCGCGGGTTGTGACGACTGCGTGAATTGCCCATATAAGATCAATGGCAATTACGAGGGTCTGATGCCGACGCCAGCGATCACCATCTACACGAAATCCACCTGTGGTTACTGCCATGCAGCCAAGACGCTTCTGACCAAAAAGAATGCGGCGTTCGAGGAAATCTCCGTGGACGGGGACGCGGCGCTGCAACAGAAAATGTCCGAGCATTCGGGCGGGCGCTGGACCGTGCCGCAAATCTTTATCGGCGAGCGCCACGTAGGCGGTTGCGACGACCTTTATGCGCTTGAGCGGTCCGGCGAACTGGACCCGCTGCTGCGCGCCTGACGCGAGACGGGAACAGGACATGATCAAATACGCGCTCGTCTGCGAGAATGGGCACGATTTCGAAAGCTGGTTTTCCGATTCCGACGCCTACGACAAGCAGGCGAAGCGCGGCTTTGTGGAATGTCCGCATTGCAATTCGACCAAGGTGCAGAAGGCGCTGATGGCGCCGGCGGTGTCCACGTCAAAGCGCCGGGCGCGCAACGACGCGTTTGCGCCTTTGCCAGCCGAGGTAGTTGCGCCCGCGCCAGAACCGGCCCAGCCCGTGGCCATATTTGATGAAAAGCAGCGGGCGCTGCGCGAAGCGATCCGCGAGTTGCACGCCAAGGTCACGGCAAACACGGACGATGTTGGCGCGCAGTTTCTGGATGAAGCGCGCCGCATGCATCAGGGGGAGGTCCCAACGCGCGCCATTCGCGGTCAGGCGTCCCTCGCCGAGGCCAAGGAATTGTGGGACGAGGGGATACCCGTGTTGCCGCTGCCGACGTTGCCGGACGAGCGGAATTAGGGGCCGTCGCAGCCCTGTCATACAGGGCGCCTAAATCGCGACTCATGAGCATCAGCTATGCCTATCTTGCGCTCGCCATCATTGCGGAAGTCATCGCCACTTCGGCGCTCACAGCGTCAAAGGGGCTGACGCGACTTTATCCCGTTCTGGTCATGGTGACTGGCTACAGCGTCGCCTTCGTTTGCCTTGCTTTCAGCCTCAAGACGATTCCTGTCGGCGTCGCTTACGCGATCTGGTCGGGCGTCGGCGTTGTGCTGATTACGGGCGTCGGCTGGGTGATGTTTCGGCAGTCGCTGGAGCCATTGGCGCTGGCGGGCATCGGGCTCATTCTCATGGGCGTGGTCGTGCTGCACCTTTCAAGCGCTGGGCATGTTTGAGGGCTGGAGACCTCACGCTTGGATAGCCGGATCAAGTCCGGCTATGACGCGCGGAGAGTTATGCGCATGGGCCTGTCGTGG
>JANPPJ010000007.1:0-45146 GCA_031428455.1 Hyphomicrobiales bacterium
CGCAGCAAACGACATTGCCGAAGCGGAAAAGGAAATTGCGCAACTCGACGAACGTGAGGCGAACGTCGCGCGGGACTGGCGCGAGTCGCTGGCGACGCTCGCGCTCGGCGCCGACGCTGGCGTTGCTGAGGGAGAAGAGGCTTTGCGCCTTTGGGCCGCTGCCATTGGCGATCTTCGCGAGTATCGTGACGACGACCACCGCGTCACCACCATCCGACGCGATATCGAGAGTTTTGAGGCGCGCGTCGCAAACATGTCTGCGCGTTTATGCCCCGATATGGCGGGCGAGACCCCGCGCCGTGTTGTGGACGCTCTGATCCAGCGTCGCGACGCCGCGCGCGCCGCAGCCACGCGTCTTGATCAAATCGCCAAACAGAACGAGCAGGCCGCCAGCGACGCGGACGCACTGCGCAAGCAGCTTGCCGTGTCGCGTGACATGATCGCCATTGCGGCGGCAACGCTCAGCGTGGCTGAGGAAGGCCTGCCCGCAGCCCTCGCGCAAATCGCAGAGCGCCTGGAGCTGGTAGCTGCCAGCAAGACGCTGCGTCGCGACATCGCCGCCGCAGGCGACGGCCTGATGCCGGAGGAGCTTGAAGCCGAACAGGGCGAGCTTGATTTCGACGCCCTGCCTGCAGAGCTTGACGACATAGCCGCTCAAAAAAAGGCCGGGGCGGATGAGGTGGGCGCGGCTGCGGTCGCATCCGAAGCCGCTCGCAAGGCGCTTGTCGAGCTTGAAGCGGGCCGCGACGCCCCGGGTCGCGATCTTGAACAGAAACAGGCCGCCTCCGAGCTGCTCGACATTGCGCGCGACTGGCTTTTGCGCATGGGCGCGGCAAAGCTGGCGGGCGTCGCCATGGAGCAGCACCGGCGGCGCAATCAGGACCCTGTCATCGCCGCCGCCTCGGCCTTGTTCGCCCGCGCGACGGGCGGGGCCTTCTCCGGCCTGGTCGTTGATCTCAACGACGACGGGCAGCCCCTTCTCAAGGGCGCGCGCCCCGATGGCGCCAGATTGACTACCGGGGCGATGAGCGAGGGAACCGGCGACCAGCTGTTCCTGGCCCTCCGCCTGGCTTTGCTGGGCCAGCGTAGCGCCGACCCCATGCCGTTCATCGGCGACGACCTGCTGGCCAGCTTTGATGATGAACGAACGGCACATACCATTGAAATGATGTCAGAATTTGGCGCTCAGCGGCAAACGATCCTGTTCACCCATCACGGCCATGTCGTGGAGGCCGCCCGCGCCCGCCTCGGCAGCAGGCTCGACGTCGTGGATCTTGGCCTTTAAGGCCTCGTCTGTTCCTATTCGCCCTGTCGCGTGCTATTTGCCGGGTCGCAATTGATCAGGGACGCCATGACCACCCGTATCGACCGCCGTTTCGCCAAGTGCGCCGCTGAGGGCCGGGCCGCGCTCGTCACATTCGTGATGTGCGGCGATCCGGACCTCGACACCTCGCTCGCCCTTATCAAGGCCCTGCCGGGCGCTGGCGCCGACGTGCTCGAAATCGGCATGCCTTTCACCGATCCGATGGCCGATGGCCCCTCGATCCAGGCGGCCGGGCTGCGCGCGCTGAAAGGCGGTGGTTCGATGCGCAAGACGCTGCGGGTCGTCAGCGATTTCCGCAAGGGCGATGCAGACACGCCCATCGTGCTGATGGGCTATTACAATCCTATTTATGTTTATGGCGTTGACCGCTTTTTGACGGATGCGAAAGACGCGGGCGTCGACGGTCTGATCATCGTGGATCTGCCGCCCGAAGAAGATGCGGAATTGTGCGTTCCTGCGCTCAAGGCTGGCGTCAACTTCATCCGGCTTGCAACGCCGACAACCGATGAAAATCGCCTTCCCACAGTGCTGCGTAACACGTCCGGCTTTGTGTATTACGTATCGATCAACGGCATCACCGGCGCCGCGATCCCCGATTACTCGAAGGTCGCAAGCGCAGTCTCGCGCATCAAGAAGCACACCAGCCTGCCCGTCGCTGTCGGCTTTGGCGTGAAGAACGCGCAATCGGCGTCTGAAATCGCCGCGCATGCTGACGGCGTGGTCGTGGGCTCGGCCCTCATCGACGCCTTGAAGAATTCACTCGACGAGAATGACCGCGCAACAAGCGGCACGGTGGAAGCCGTCGCTGCCCTGGTGCGCGAAATCGCCAGCGGCGTAAAGCGCGCCCGCCGCGCCGCCTGATTTTCCATACTTGCGCGACATTGCGCTATTCGGGGACGACAGATGAACTGGATCACCGAAGCACTTCCTCCGAAAATCCGCTCCTTCCTGAAGCGCGAGACGGCGGAGAATCTCTGGGTGAAATGCCCCGACAGTGGCCAGCTCGTGTTCCACAAGGACATCGAGACCAATCTGTTCGTGGTGCCTGGCTCCGGCTTCCACATGCGCATGCCTGCGCAGGCGCGCCTCGAAACGCTGTTCGACGACGGAAAATGGGAAGAGCTCGCGACGCCAGACGTCCCGCTTGATCCGCTGAAGTTTCGCGATGTGAAGCGCTATACGGACCGGCTGAAGGAATACCGCGCCAAGACCGAACGGCCTGATTGCGTGCGTCTTGCTTGCGGCAAGCTGGAGGCGCTCGACGTGACCGTCGCTGTGCAGGATTTCGACTTTATTGGCGGCTCGCTCGGCATGGCGGCGGGCGAGGCGATCATCGGCGGCATGGAAGCGGCGGTGGCGCGCCGCACGCCCTTCATCATTTTCACGGCGTCTGGTGGCGCGCGCATGCAGGAAGGCATGTTCTCGCTCATGCAGATGCCGCGCACCACCGTGGCCGTTCGTCGCCTGCGCGCCGCGCGCCTGCCCTACATCGTGGTGCTGACCAACCCGACGACCGGCGGCGTCACCGCCTCTTATGCAATGCTCGGCGACATTCATATTGCGGAGCCCGGCGCGGTGATTGGTTTTGCTGGCGCGCGCGTCATTGAGCAGACGATCCGTGAAAAGCTTCCCGAGGGCTTCCAGCGAGCCGAATATCTTCGCGATCACGGCATGGTGGATATGGTGGTGCCGCGCACGCAAATGCGCGAGACGCTGGCGCGCCTGTGCTCGCTGCTCACCAACACCCGCAAGGAGCCGGTCGTCGCAGCCAAGGAGACGCCGGAAAAAGCAGCGGTCGCGTCCGCCTGAGGCGACGCGCCCATGACATCTTCATCCATCGGCGGCGCTAACTCGTCCGATGCCCTCATGGGGCGTTTCCTCGCGCTGCACCCCAGGAAGATCGATCTTTCGCTGGGCCGCACGGAGCGTCTGCTTGCAGCGCTCGGCGATCCGCACAAGCGCATGCCGCCGACCATTCATGTGGCCGGCACAAACGGCAAGGGATCGACCGTCGCCTTCCTGCGCGCGATGCTCGAAGCCGAGGGCAAGCGCGTCCATGTCTATACCTCGCCCCACCTCGTGCGCTTTCATGAGCGCATCCGCCTCGCCGGATCGCTCGTCAGCGAGGAGCAATTGGCGGCGGCGTTCGAGCGTTGCGAGCGCGCCAACGCTGGCGAGCCGATCACGGTCTTCGAGATCACGACTGCAGCAGCCTTTTTGCTCTTCAGCGAAACGCCTGCGGACGCGCTGTTGCTTGAAGTGGGCCTTGGCGGGCGCTTCGATTCCACCAACGTGATTGAAAAGCCGATCGTCAGCGTCATCACGCCGGTATCCATGGACCATATGGATTTCCTCGGAGACACGCTGGGCAAGATCGCGTTTGAAAAGGCGGGCATCCTCAAGGCTGGCGTTCCGGCCATCATCGCCCCGCAGGAGGATGACGCGCTTTCCGTCATCGAGCGGCAGGCCGCACGCATGCGCGCGCCGCTCAGCATCGCGGGGCGCGATTATCACATCGCCGAGGAGGGCGGACGGCTTGTCTATGACGACGCGCGCGGGCTGCTTGATCTGCCCTTGCCGCGCCTGCAGGGGCGCCATCAGCACCACAACGCCGCCGCTGCGATTGCAGCTTTGCGCATAGCGTTTCCAGATGTCGGCTCGCCCGCCATAGAGGCGGGTCTGCGGGAGGCCAACTGGCCCGCGCGCATGCAGCCGTTGACGCGCGGCGCGCTGGTTGACGCCGCCCCGCCGGGCGCAGAACTCTGGCTTGATGGCGGGCACAACGCGTCTGGCGGCGCAGCCGCGGCGGCTGCGATGGCCGAGCTGGAAGCGCAAAACGCGCGCCCGCTGATCCTCATCAGCGCCATGCTGGTCTCCAAGGACATGAGCGGCCTGCTGCAGCCATTCGCAGGGCTGGCGCGAGAAATCATCTGCGTGCAAATGAGCGGCGACAGCCCAGCGCATGCGCCGGAGGCCATGGCGCAGGCAGGCGCTGCGCTGGGCATCGTCGCGACGCTGGCGCCCGGCGTGCCAGAGGCGCTGCAAGCCCTTGCTGCGCGCGACTGGCCCAAACCGCCGCGCATCCTTATCGCGGGCTCGCTTTACCTTGCGGGCGAAGTCCTGCGCGCCAACGGCACGCTGCCGGATTAGTCTGGCCCGATTAGCTCGGCCCGATAAGGCAGTCTGATAAAAGTTGAGAACGTCGCGCGCGCCATTGACCCGGAGGCGCCGCTTCTGTTGATTGCTGCCAACTCTTTTTCTCACGAGGCTGCCCATGTCCGTTGTAACTTCCGCCCTGACGCCAGCTGAGCGCGCCCGCCTCGCTGACATCATTTTCACCCGCTCTTTCGGGCGCGGAAAAGTGGTCCTCGCCTCGGGCAAGGAGAGCGATTTCTATTTCGACATGAAGCCCTCCATGCTTCACCCTGAAGGCGCAGCGCTCATCGCCCGCGCGGTTCTCGAAGAAGTGAGCAAATCCGGCGCGACCCATGTGGGCGGGCTGGAAATGGGTGCGGTGCCGATCACCGGCGCGCTCTGCCAGCATTCGTTTGAAGCTGGCGCGCCCGTGCAGGGTTTCTTCGTGCGAAAGCAGGTGAAAGACCACGGCGCCAAAAAGCGCGTCGAAGGCCTGCCCAGGGGCGAAACACTGGCGGGCAAGGATATCGTTATCGTGGAAGACGTGACGACAACCGGCGAAAGCGCGTGGAAGGCCGCGCAGGCCTGCATCGAGGACGGCGCAAAACTGAAGCTCGTCGTCACGATCGTGGATCGCGAAGACGGCGCCGAGGAGTTCTACAAGGAAAAGGGCGTGCCCTTCGCGACCATCTTCCGCGCGAGGGAGTTTTTGGCGCGGTGACGGTCAGGACACAATGGCCCGCCATGGTCGCGAAGGCACCATCCACGACAGGCAAACCCACGAGCTCCGCGAGCATTGAATAAGCTTTACAAAATGCAAAAAGGCCGCCCTGCAGCGGCCTTTTCACATTCAATCAGATATCGCCGCTCAGATCGAGCCGCTGATCCACTTCGACAGTTCGCCCTTGGGCGCTGCGCCGACCTTCTGCGACTTCACCTGACCGGCGGAGAACAGGAACATCGAGGGGATGGAGCGAATGCCCATCTTGGCGGCGACGTTGGGGTTCTCATCGACGTTGATCTTGACGATCTTCACCTTGCCGGCCATCTCCTCGGAAATCTCTTCCAGAGACGGGCCGATCATCTTGCAGGGGCCGCACCATTCCGCCCAGAAGTCGACGACAACGGGGATCGTTGACTCGATCACTTCAGCTTGAAACGTGGCGTCTGAAACTTTCACCGTGGCCATGGCGACCTCAAAAGGAGGCGGGATGATTCCCGCGTGTCGGCCCGGAACGTATGGACGGCGCCGCGAGCCGTCAAGGCGCGCCCACAGGTCAATCGGCCGTGAACCGCCGCGCCACGGCCTGCAAAGCAGCGTCCAGCGCCTCAGGCGCCAGCTCCACGGCCCGGGGCCCCGCCGTCCAAACCAGAACCGTGCGCACGGCCTTGCCGGGCCACAGCTGCGCCACTGCCGCCCGGTAGAGGGCAAGCTGCGCGACGTAAGCCGCTGGCGTCGCGCTGGCGTCGCGCGGAACGCCGCTCTTGAAGTCGGCGATGGTGACGCAATCCTCTCCTGCCGCCAGCCGGTCGATCTGCCCGATGATCGGAATTTCCGCGTCGAACGCCTTGATCCGCGCGCAGATGTTCACCTCCGCCCGCGAGCCCGGGCCAAAGAGGGCTGCAAGCGCAGGATCGGCGATGACCGCCAGCGCCCGATCGGCCAGCGCCGCGCGGCGCGCCTCATCGTAATCGCCCGCCCGATGCGCCAGAAACCGCAAGGCAGCCGCGCGACGGGCCTCGGCGGGCGTATCTGGCAGGTATTGCAGCAGCGTATGGGTGAGTGAGCCGACCCGCAGGCCCTCGCCATTTTGCGCCAGCGGATCGGCGCCAGCGTGATCGAGCCCCGCCTCGGTGACCTGATCGGCGGCCGACAGCGCCGACGATGGCGAGATCGGCGGCTCGGTCGGCTTTTCGCGCGGGGCCGGGGTTAGAAGCCATGCAGGGAGTGCGGATGGCGGCGTGGCCACGGCGGGCGCAGCAGGCGCCGCCAGCGTTGCGGCCTCGCCCCCGCGCAGAACCATCTCGTTCGCGTCCCACGGCGCGGGCGCCTGCTCCAGCCCGCTCGCCAGCGCGTTGGTCACCATGGAATGCCAGCAGCCGTCCTTCAGCGCGTTGCGTCCCTTGAAGCCGCACACATAAAGGCGCTCCTCCGCGCGCGTCATCGCCACGTACAGCAGGCGGCGGTGCTCGTGTTCTTCCTCACGACGCAATTGATCGAGCTGCGCGGTAAGCAATTGCGGATCAAAACTCTTGCCCTTGCGCCACGCGATGACCTCTTCGCCAAGGGCGTCTTTCAGCGACACGATGCTCGGATCATGCCCGCCGGACGGCGGCGAACATGTGTCTGGCAAAAAGACGATAGGCGCCTCAAGTCCCTTGGACGCGTGAACAGTCATCACGCGCACAGCCTGTCCTGCAGCCTCCATGTCGCGCTTGATCGACTTTTCGGAGTTCTTCATGGCGTGGAGAAAATTGACGAGCGAAGGCGCTTCAATCATCTCGGAGTCGAGCGCCTGACGCAGAAATTCATCTGCTGCGTCGGTTGCTTCCGGCCCCAGCCGTGCAAGCAGCGCAGCGCGCCCACCCTCCGCGCCCAGAATGCGCGCGTAAAATTGAAACGGCGTATCTCCCGCGCGCCTGCGCCATTCCACGATGCGCGCCACCGCGTGTTGATGCTGCGGCTTCTGCGATTGCCGCAACGCGCGCCACAATGATCCTTTGCGCAGCGGCGCAAGCTCAAGCAGGTCATCGTCAGTCAAGTTCAGGAACGGCGACTTCAGCACGCAGGCCAGGTTGAGATCATCGCGCGCCAGAAGCGCAACTTCGCCCGCTGCGATCAGATCGAGCACTGCGATATGCGATGTCAGTTGCAGCCGGTCAGCGCCCGCAACCGGCACGCCTTTTTCCTTCAGGGCGCGAATGACAGCTTCAAAAAAGGGTCCGCGCTTGCGCACAAGGATGAGAATATCCCCCGCATTGACGCGGCGCTTCTCGCCCTGCTTGTCGTGAACGGCTTGCGTTGAGTTAGGCTTTAACCAACAAGCAATCGTGTCGGCGATGCGATGGGCGAGTATTTGGCTTGGCGCGCTGGCGTCCTGCCGGTCGAGCGGCAGTCGCCAAGTGTCGGGCTCTTCCTTTCCCAAAGGCTCTATGGGCGCCCACACTTCCACAAGTCCGGGCAACGACTCCTTCAACGCCTCATGCGGAAGCCATTTATCTTCATGCGAGATAACGCCAACATGGTGACCAAGCGCCTCAAACACCCCGTCAACCTTGCCGAGCAAACCCTTGGCCGACCGGAACGAGAGTTTGAGATTTACGAACTCGAAGCGCTCGCCCGCGTTGCTGATCTTGGTCTGAAACGCGAGCCTCTTTTCGGAAAACAAATCAACATCTGCGCCCTGAAACGAGAAGATGGATTGCTTCTCATCGCCCACGGCAAAGAACGTGCGCCTGGATTTTGGCGCGCCAGCTCCGCTGAAAAACTCTTCGGTCAGATGCTGCAGGATCGACCATTGCTCGCTCGACGTATCCTGCGCTTCATCCACCAGTACGTGATCGACGCCTGCATCAAGCTTGAAAAGCACCCATTGCGCAGCGTCCCCGCGCGATAGCAGCGCTAGCGTGCGCTCGATCAGATTGTTGAAATCAAGCAGTCCGCGCGCCTGTTTCAGTCGCTCGTAGCGCGCGACGATCCGCTCGGCGAGAATGGTCAAGGCTTCGCTCCGGTCAACGGCTTCGCAGACGCGCAGAGTATCGCGAAGATCAATTAACCGGCGTTGCTCATCTTCCAGCAACGCTTGCAGCCCGGTTTCCCTGTTCAGGGCCTGTGTAATCAGACTCGCCGTGGGCTGATCATTCGACTTGTTAAAGAAGACCCTCACCCATGCTTCATGTTTCGTCGACCCTTCTTCTGCAATGGCTTTTCTGATCAACGTAGCGCGTGATTGATCCTTGCTGGACCCCTTTGACAGTTTTTGCGCCAAGCCTTCCCATGCGCTTTGCGGAATGCCTCCGCCAACCATGTCGGCGTGGATTACATCGGCGCTGCGCATGTCAATCGAGCCGAGCGCTGCAGCGAGCGCCTTTCTGATCTCGCCCTGCTGCCGTCGTCCAGCGGCAGCAATGGCGCTGCGCTGGCCCAGCGCCTGCCGCAATAGCTTGCTGAACGTGTCCGTAGTCGTCAGCGACGCGACAGTTTTCAGCGCGCTGGACAGCACGAAATCTTCATCGCGCATCGCTTCACCCAGCACGCCTTCGCGGGCGCGCGCCATCAGGTCTTCCTGCTGTTCCTCTGTCAGCACTTCAAAGCGCGCCGCCACGTTGGCTTCGAACGGAAAGAGATGAAGAATTTTCTCGCAAAAAGCGTGGATGGTCTGAATTTTCAGGCCGCCCGGCGTCTCCACTGCGCGCGCAAAAAGCCGCCGCGCCTGCGCAAGATCATCAACGGGTGAGGCGGTCTTTGCGATTTCAGCCCGCAGTTCGTCGTCGCTCAGGGAGGTCCATTTGGCAAGAATGTCAAAGACGCGAAGCGCCATGTTCGCGGCGGCAGCTTTGGTGAACGTGAGGCAAAGAATCTTGGACGGCTGCACGCCGTCGAGCATCAGGCGAATGACGCGCTGCGCGAGCACATAGGTCTTGCCTGAACCCGCGTGTGCTGAAACCCACGCGGACGTCTTCGGGTTTGCGGCGTTGGTCTGCGCCTCAAGAGCGCGGGCCGGAATTTCCCACACGCTCATTCGCTCTCTCCGCCAGAAGACCATTCGCGATAGCGCGACAGGTGGTCGTAGGTTGTGCTCTTGCTTTCAAACTGCGGATAGGGCCGGGGCGCATAGGGAAATTGCGGATCGCGGAATTGCGCCAGAAGCTGCCGAAGGCCTTCCATATGTTCCTCGCCAAGCTCCGCGACGCTCTTGCCTTTGCTCTTGTCGACGATCTCCTTGTTTTCCAGGCCTTCGGCGCCGCCGAGCTTCACATAGAACGCGTCGCTGACCCTTGCGCCTTTCTCAACGCCGCCGAAGGCGCCCAGCCGGATCATCTCCGCTTCAAGCGTCAATTGCGGCGCAAAGCCCACCGCAACCATCTTCTTGGAAGGCGGCGTTCCGGTCTTGTAGTCGATGACGACGTATGTGCCGTCCGTGTTCTTTTCGATGCGATCAGCCTTGGCGCTCAGCGTGAACTCGCTTCCGTCTGCAAGCTGGATGGGGAGTTCGGCGCTCTCTTCTATCTGAACGCGCGAGATGTCTGCACGCCGCTTTGCGTCCCACGTGAGCCAGGCGTCGCAAATCGCAACGATCCGCGGCCATTTGAACGCTTCAAATTCCGGATCGCTGCGCAGATCATCAAAGACCTCCGCCGCTAGTGCGAGCAGATCGCTCTTCGCGCTCGCGCCGCCTCCGTTGGGGTGCTCCTTCTGGAAGCGCGCAAGCGCATCATGCATGCGCGTGCCAAAGCCTTGTGCGGTTTCATCCTCATCAAGTCCGTCAAGCGGTTTCAGCTTCAGGATGCGTTCGGCATAGATGGCGTAAGGGTCGCGTCTCAGGGTTTCGATGCGCGTCACGGAAAGCCGCTTTGGGCGAAGATCGACAGGGGGCCTGGGTTCGGGACGCGAGACGGGTTTGAGATCGCTCGATGCGTCCAGCGACTGCGCCAGAGCCAGATAACGCGTTCCTTGCGCGACGCAGTTCTCCAGAGGGCGCCCGGCCACCGCGCCAAGCCGTTGCAGAAAACGTGATGGCGTTGTGGGCGCGCCGCTGCGCTTTTTTGCGCGAGTGAGGAAGACGCGTTTTGCGCCGAACGCCTGAACAAAGTCGTGCGCCGTCTGCCCGATGCGGCGCTCCGGCGCGCTCAGGCCCAGCTCTGCGCGCATGGGACGGCTAAGAAACGAATCTGTCTTCGCTGCGGGGGGCCAGACTGCTTCATCAAGTCCGGCCAGAACAACGACGTCGCTTGTCATCAGGCGCGCTTCGAGCAGGCCAAGGCTCTTGATGCGGGGATGATGCGACCGCTGGCGGCGCACAGTCGTCTCGCGCGCCGCAGTCTGGAAGAAAACCGCATAATCTTCGGCGCCAAGGCCGCCTTCAAAGTCTTCGGCGCGCGAGAGTTCTTCAAAAAGCAGCGATAGAATGGGAAGATCTTCAATTGCGGTTGATTCTTCGCCCGGCGCTTGCGCCAGCAGCGCGTGCACCGTTGCAGCGTGCGCCTCAACCCATGTGCGCACCTGCGCGCCCGGGCCGGACTCGCTGATGCGACGCAAGGGTTGAAGCGCGTTCTGCAGTCGCGCAAGCAATTCGCCCGCGCTTTCCCAATCGGTTTCGGTCAAACCCATGATCGTTGGATGCGCGTGCCGATCTTTGCGCACGCGCCCATGGGCTTCACGCGCCAGCTTCACGGGATCGCTCAAATCCGGTTGCGTTCCACGTAGCAGCCCAAGCTCTGCATCGCTGACGCGGCGTCCGATGACGGCGGCGGAAAAGCCCAGCCGCACAAGCGGATGTCGCAACAGCGCGAGGATGGGCGCAGACGCGCAGGCAGGTTGCGCACAATCAAGCGCGAGCCGCGCCAGCACGCCGAGCGACGCGTTTGCGAGCGGGTCGCCGCCGGAATCGTCCAGCTCGATATTCCAGCGTTGCAACTCGCCGCGCACGCGCCGCGCAAGGTTGCGGTCGGGCGTGATGAGGGCTGCAGTGGCATTGGGTTCTTCAATGGCCTCGCGCAGCGCGATGGCGATCGCAAGCGCTTCTTCTCGCTCATCAGCGGCCTCGATGATCGCCACGTCTTGCAGCGCGTCCTTGATTGCGGCGTCGCTTTTGCCCCGCCGCCATGCGCTCCAGCGCTCTGTCGTTTCAGCCGGCCGCATGGCTTCGCACACAAGCGCCATGCGAGGGGAAATGTCTTGCGCCGCATCGCCAAGCTCGCGCACGTCTTCGCGGTTCAGTCCCACCAGCGGCAGCAGGCGGCGGAATGCGCCTTGCGGATGACCCGATGCGGGATCACTGCGCTCGCCTGCAATGGCGGACCATGATTCCTCATCAAGCGACTTGTCGAGGCCCGGCAAAACGATTGCGCCGCGGGGCGATTTTGCAATGGCCGCCATGAGATGGGCGGTCGCCACATTGGCGCCCGTTGACCCGGCCACAATCTCGACGCCGGACGACGCCCCGGCTTCGATTTGCGCCACGCGCCGACCAATCAGCGTCATCTGCCGCGCGGCTTTGTCGGTGAGGCCAAGCGCCTCAAGATGCTTCGGCCATTCCCTCGTGGCGATCTTGAGAAATTCGAGCGTGATGCCCCAGTATTTTGCAAGGACATCTGGCGCAAGATCATTCAGCCGCGACCAGTCCACCTCTTCGATGATCATCTCGTCGATCAGCGCGCTGAGGTCGCCAGCCAGATGAAATGCATGCGCCGGCGCAACGGCGACAAGCATGGGCTCATCCTCGCGCGCATTGATCTTGCCGTCGGGCCCCACGGACTGGATCGCGTTGCGAACCTGCTTGCTCCACGCATGAACGAGCTGCGTGAGCGTGAGCCTGCGTTGCATGTCCGGCACGGCGTCAGGCACGTCTTCGCCAAGCAGGCGCGCGAGTTCGCTGTCGGGCGTCGATGCGTCGAAGAGAAGATCGTTTTCCACGCCCTCCATCACGCCAAGCGGCACAATGCGGGGCAATATCAATGCATCGGCGTTGGCTATCTTTGCCAGTTCGAGAGCGAGCGCGCGCGCGGCGCGGCGGGTCGGAACATAAATAGTCGCCTGGGCAAGCGAGGTCGGATCATGCGCGTCGGGAAAACCCTCCACGACGCGACCGTCCATCAAGGCGCGCGCGAAGGTTGGCAGAAAGGGCGCGCCGGGCGCGATGGAGCAGACGTTCGGGGCGCGGCGCTCCGCCATCCTTAAAGCACCGAACGCACAAATGTGCGCTCCGCTTCCTGGATGGCCTCTGGCGCCCCCACATGCAGCCACTGGCCTTCAAGCCGCAGCCCGTGCAACTTGCCGCGCTGCGCAGCGTCAAAAAAGAACGGCGCCAGTGAAAAAACTTCGCGCGACTCGTTGGCGAAAAGGTCCGCCTTGATGACGCCGAACCCAGAATAGACAAACGGCGCCACAGTGCGCTCTTCGCGCTTCACTAGACGTCCGTCGCTGAGCATCTGGAAGTCGCCGGGCCAGTCGACGCCAACGCTGTTCGCTGTGGTTGCGACCAGCAGCAGAATGTCCATTTTCTCAGGATCCCACGCGGCCATCATGCGGCGGAGATTGGAGCGCGGCCCCTCAAGCCAGATGGCGTCTGTGTTGCAGAGGATGAAGGCGCCGGGGCCAAGATGATCCATCGCCTTCATGATGCCGCCGCCCTGATCGAGCAGCTTTTCACGCTCATCGGAAATAACGATCGCCGGCGCGGTGCGCGTGCGCAGATGATCGACGATGAGATCTGGCAGCCAATGCACATTCACGACGGCGGTGGTAACGCCCGCTTCAGCAAGACGATCCAGCGTGTGATCAATCAAAGCGCGCCCGGCGATCTTCACAAGCGGCTTTGGCAGCGTGTGCGTGATTGGCCGCATGCGCGTGCCAAGACCCGCCGCGAAGACCATGGCTGGTAAGGGCGCGCGCGCCCCCGCTGTGACAGAAAATGTCATGCGCTTGTTATCCGGGGAAACGACTCGTCACTCCGCGACGAGTCGCGGCAGATGAGTTTTATACCAGCCCTTGATGGCTGCAAGCGCGGGATGTTCGAGATTTTTTGTGAGGTAGCGTTCAACACGCGGCAAATGCGCCAGATAGGTCGGCTTTCCATCGCGCCGGTCAAGGCGCGTGAAGATGCCCAGAATTTTGGTGGCGCGCTGCGCGCCCAGAATGGCGTAGGCGGCGGCGAAGTCCGACATCACGAAGTCGGCGTCAGCCTTGCTGCGCGTCACGGCGTAATGGGAGAGGAGCCGCAACTCCAGCTCATCCGAAACGCTCACGCGCGCGTCCTGCAGGAGCGATGCAACATCGTAGGCTGGATGGCCCAGCACGCAATCCTGAAAGTCGATCACACCGACGCGCGCAAGGCCTTCTCGTTCTGGCAACCAGATTAGATTGGGCGAGTGATAATCGCGCAGAACCCATGTGCTGCGCGCGTTTGCAAGGTCGCTCAACGTGCTGCGCCACAGCGACAGGAAGATCGCCTTGGCTGCAGACGACAACTTGGCGCCGCCAATGTACGGCGCGTACCATTCCGCCAGAAGCTCCACTTCGATGAGCAACGCGTCAAGGTCATACGCGGGAATGGAATATGTCCCGCCATCAACGCTTGGTATCGCGCGCGGCGTGTCGGTTGCGTGGAGAAAGGCCAGAATCGTTGTGGCCTCGCGATATCGCTCAGGCTCAGGCGCTCCCGAATCGTCGAGCACGCCTTCTGTCCCCAGGTCCTCAATGATGGCGATGCCTGCGGCCGTGTCATGGGCGAAGATGCGAGGCGCCGTAATGCCTTTTGCCTTGATTGCCTCCGCAATGGCGAGAAATGGCTCGATAGTCTCGGCCAAATGCGCAATCGCGCTGTAGGGCCTGCCGAAGCGCACCGGCGGCCCATCCGGGCGCGGCGGCGAAATCATCAGGATTGCGCGCTCGCCGCTCGGTTTGCGCAAGCGTTCATAGGCGCGCACAGAGGCGTCGCCCAGCATGAATGTTCGCGTCGCGTCAGCCCATCCGGAACTTTGCAGCAAACGCGACAAAGCGCGCGCGCGATCAAGCCGCTCGGCAAAATCGCCATGCCCCGTCAGCGTAACCGCACGCCACGTGTCGCCGCGCGCAGCGTCGATCGTCAGCTCAACATCAAGTCGGTCCCCGGACAGGGCTTCTCCCATCCGGTCCGCCCACTCAACAAGCACGAGCGCGCCATCCGCAGCTTCGTCCCAGCCAAGCTCTCCCAATTCATCCGGCGACTTCACGCGGTAAAGATCGGCGTGAACGATGGGAAACTGCGCGCCCTCGTAAATCTGCATCAGCGTGAATGTCGGGCTTGGCGCCTCCAGCCCAGGGTCGTTGCACAAGCGCCGGATCAGCGCGCGCGCCAGCGCTGTCTTGCCCGCGCCCAGATCGCCCGTCAGCGTAACGAGATCTTCTGCTTTCACGAGCGCCGCAATTTCAACCGCCAATGACTCCAGTTCGCGTTCGTCCTCGATTTCCATTCGCCAAGTTGCGATTGGTAATCCTGAAACGAACGCGTCACCGGACATTTTTGGCAACCTCCAGCCCCGGCTTCAAAGCCCCTTGCGCCGCACCGTTCGGGAAGATGCACGTCACGACCGTGCCCTCGCCGGGCGCAGACTCGATGTGGACCCGGCCGCCATGCAATTCAACCAGCGACCGCACGATGGACAGGCCAAGCCCGACGCCGCGATGACGCGTGCCGACCGTGTGCGAGCTGAAGCGTTCAAACACCCGGTCCAGCACCTCGCGCGGAATCCCGCGACCCTGATCGGTCACCTTGAACACGACATCATCGCCGCGCCGGATGGCGGCAAGCGTCACTGTCTGGCCGGGTGACGAAAAGCCGATGGCGTTCGAGAGAAGGTTGAACAGGATCTGCCGCACGCGCTTTGCGTCCGCGTGGAATTGTCCGACGCCATCAAGCGCCACAATGTTCAGCGTGATGTCGAGTTCCTTCAGCCGATCCTGCACGCCCTCTGCAGCGGCCTGCATCGTCTCGACGGCGCCGACATCGGCCAGATCAAGTTCAAGCGCGTCTGAATCGATGGTCGCAAGATCGAGAATGTCGTTGATGATCGCCAGCAGCGCGTCGGACGAATTGAGAATGTGGTCCGCGTATTCGCGCTGCTTGTCGTTGAGATTGCCGACAGCCTTGTCGCCGAGCAGATGGATGTACCCGATGATGTTGGTGAGCGGCGAGCGCAACTCGTAGGAAACGTGATGCACGAAATCCTCGCGCAGCTTCTGCGCCGTGATGAGCGCCTCGTTGCGTTCGGTGAGCGCGCGTTCGAAGTCTGCTGCAGCCGTTACGTCAGAAAACGTCACCAGCGTGGAGCCGTCCGGCAAAGGCATGGCTGCGCTGTCGAGCACGCGCTGATCAGCCCGCCGCACACGTCGCGTAAAGCCGGTTCGCGCCTCATGCAGCCCCGCAATCACGCTGCGCAGATCGTCCCACAATTCGTCCCCCGCGCATTGTGGCTCGCAGGCGCCCGCGATGTCGTCGACGTGCGGGGCGCGGGTGCGAATGGCTTCAGCTTCATGCAGCTTGCGTTTGACGTCGTCGTGGTCGAGCGACCACATTTGTGAGAAGGCGACGTTGGCCAGCTTCAAGCGTCCGTCTGCGCCGAACACCGCGACGCCTTCGCGCAGCGTATCAAGCGTTTCGCCCTGCACTGTCACCAGCGCGCGATATTGCGTTTGCAGACGGTAGCTGTCAGTCACGTCGTCGAACAGATACGTGACGCCGCCCTGATTGTTGGGCGTGATGACGACGCGCAGCGTGCGCCTGTCCGGCAGATACCAGATGTGCTCGCTGGTCTCGGTGCAATGATAAGCGTCCATCAGGCCAGCCTTCCACACGCGGAAGTCCGCCTGTTCGGGCAGGCGCCTCTCGGCCCGCAGCTTGTCAAGAATTTCAGTATCGCCGGGGTTTGTGTCGAGCCAGGCGGCGTCGAGCGACCAGAACTGGCGATAAGCCGTGTTGTGAAACACCAGGCGCTTTGTGCGATCAAAAATAGCCACGCCGGTGGATAGCTGATCCAGCGTGCGCGCGTGCGCCTCCATCTGGCGGGTGAGGTCGGCGCGTGCGCCTTCAAGTTCAGTCTGGTCGATCGCCATGCCAATGGCGCCGCTGGAGGAGGGCGCTTCCGTAATTTCGAGACGATGGCGTTGACCGGCGACGATGGCGCCTGCATTGCCGCGCCACACTTCGCCGTGGCTGCGCGCTTCGCACGCTGCGTCGCGCGTCGGCTTTTCCAGAAGCTCGATGCCTCGCGCGACGGCGTCGCGCGGGTCGGCGGCCTCAACTGCGCGGGCGTAGGCGCCGTTCACCCATGCAAGGGCGCCATTGGCGTTGCGCATCCACACAGGGCTCGGCAAAGCGTCCAGCAATGCGCGCAGCCCGTCAGCTTCAAGCATGGTGCGCGTATGCCGCTCGCGCAATTGCGTGAGTTCAAGCCTGTCGCCTGACACGTCGCGAATGCGCAGCACGGCGCGCCCGCCAACGGCGCGGCCTTGTGCTTCCAGATGCCGCCCGCGCAAACTCACCAGCGGCATGCGAAATCCTTCGCCGCGCGCGCGCAACGTCTCGACGTATCGATCAAGATCTTTCGCAAAGGATGGCGGCAACCAGGTTCCAAACGCCAGCACGCGCTGTGGCGCAGGCTGTTCCATCGTCAGCGACAGATCGCCAGCGACGTCGGGTTCACCGCCCGCGTTGCGCCATGACACAAGGATTTGCGACTCGGCGGCAAGAAATGAATTCGAGCGATCAAGATCAGCGCGGGTCTGCGTGAGATCGTTGACGAGATGGCGTTCGCGCGCAGCCCACCTGCGCCTGCTGGCCAGATGAACGAGCGCGCCCGCGCACGTAATGGCGGCCAGCGCGGCGAACAGCGTGGCGCCCGCGGCGCCATGTGTCGCCATGGCGCGATCCAGATGCGCAAGCGAGAGTGAGTTGGCCAGTGCTGCCCCCGGCGCGAACCACAGGGCTGAGGAGACAAGAAGCGTGCGCCGCCTGAGGGCGTGAGTCATCGTGTGCGTTCCGGACGGAACGCTGCCAAAGCGACGCCGCAAATCCATGCTTCGGGTCCTGTCTCAGTCCGGTGTCCGACGCGGAGCCTTGGGCCTCGCCCCCGCCGAATCACATCAATGTAACTTCAACAGCGAGGATTGAGAATTGCGTTAACCATAAGAAAAACGCCCCCGCGCAGTGAGCGCGGAGGCGTTCTTGTCTTGTCCCATTCACGCGGCGGATGCGTCCGCGCGCAAGCTGCTGATTTGACTCAGTAGCGGTAATGCTCGGGCTTGTAGGGGCCCTTCTGCGACAGACCAAGATAATTTGCCTGGGCGTCGGTAAGCTGGGTCAACTTCACGCCAATCTTGTCCAGATGCAGCGCCGCAACCTTCTCGTCGAGGTGCTTGGGCAGCGTGTAGACCTTGATTTCGTACTGGCCCTGCTTGGTCCACAACTCGATCTGCGCCAGCGTCTGGTTGGTGAACGACGCCGACATCACGAAGGACGGATGGCCCATCGCGTTGCCAAGGTTCACGAGGCGACCTTCCGACAGGAGGATGATGCGGCGATCCGGCCCCATCTCGATTTCGTCAACCTGCGGCTTGATGTTGTTCCACTTGAAGTTCTTCAGCGCGGAAACCTGAATTTCCGAGTCAAAGTGGCCGATGTTGCAGACAATCGCGCGGTCCTTCATGTCCCGCATGTGGTCGAGCGTGATGACGTCGACGTTGCCTGTGGCGGTGACGAAGATGTCGGCGCGCGGCGCGGCGTCTTCCATCGTCGTCACTTCGTAGCCTTCCATCGCCGCCTGCAGCGCGCAGATCGGATCGATTTCAGACACGAGCACGCGGCAACCGGCGTTGCGCAGCGAGGCCGCCGAGCCCTTGCCCACATCGCCAAAGCCCGCAACCATGGCGACCTTGCCGGCCATCATGGCGTCGGTGCCGCGACGGATGCCGTCGACCAGCGATTCCTTGCAGCCATAGAGGTTGTCGAACTTCGACTTCGTCACCGAGTCGTTCACGTTGATGGCCGGCCACAGCAGCGTGCCGTCCTTGTGCATGTTGTACAGGCGATGCACGCCCGTGGTCGTCTCTTCCGACACGCCCTTGATGGCCAACGCGCACTTTGTATAGAAGCCCGGATGGCTCTTGATGCGGCGCTTGATGGACGCGTAGAGGACTTCTTCTTCCTCGTTGGTCGGGTTTTCCAAAAACGCGACGTCGCCCTTCTCGGCGCGGTGGCCAAGGTGGATCAGCACGGTGGCGTCGCCGCCATCGTCGAGCACCATGTTCGGCACGCCGCCGTCATGCCATTCGAAAATCTTGTGGGTGTAATCCCAGTAGTCCTCAAGGCTCTCGCCCTTGATGGCGAACACCGGCGTTCCGGCGGCGGCGATGGCGGCCGCGGCGTGGTCCTGCGTCGAGTAGATGTTGCACGAGGCCCAGCGCACGTCGGCGCCCAGCGCCTTCAGCGTCTCGATGAGCACGCCGGTCTGGATGGTCATGTGCAGCGAACCGGCGATCCGGGCGCCCTTCAGCGGCTGCGATGCGCCATATTCGATGCGCGTTGACATGAGGCCCGGCATTTCAGCTTCGGCGATGTCCAGTTCCTTGCGGCCGTATGCGGCAAGCTTGATATCTGCGATGGCGTAATCGGTCATGTCGGTTCCGGTCTGTCTGAATGGGTCGGATTTCGTCGTCCGTGACGCTCATATAGCAGGGCGTCCGGGGCGAGGCAATAAGGACATAAAGATTTCTTTATGTGGGACTACCGTCCCCTTGGCACGAACCAGCCTTGCGCCGTCTTGCGCACGTTGCCCACAGCCGCGAGGGTCAACAGGCCCCTCTCGATGCGGCGAGAGGCGCGGCCGCCGTCGCGGAAGCGGCGGGCGATCTCGATGGGCTCGGCGGGGCGCGCCAGCGCGCGCAGCGTGTTCTGCAAGGTGGCGTAGAAGGCGGCGTCGTCCTTTGGCAGGGCGGGCGCCTGCGTTTCGGCCTCGGGCAGTTCGAGCACGGCTTCGTCCTGCTCCTCAGCCTGCGCAACAGGCTTGCCGCGCGCCGCCTGATATTCGGGCCGAAGCCAGCGGATCAGGCCTTTGCGCTCTTCCTCCGCGCGCTCGCGGTTCAGCGCAACAAGGCGCGCAAGAATGTCGGCGTCGGCAAGATCGCGCGGCCAGCCGTAGGCGTCGGCCACCGCGTCGTCGATGCGCTTGTGCAGGTCGTGGATCACGCTCACGCAGCCCGCCTCGTGAATGGCCTGTTCGCTCTCGTCGAGGGGCGGGCCTTCGCCGCGCTCAAGCCCCTTCAGCCGTTCGCGCACGTTGTAGAGTTTCGTCATGGTCAGGAAGTCGTGTTGCGCAAGAACGCGCTTGCGCAGCGCGTCGAGTTCTTCCGCAAGGTCACGGATGTCTGTCTTCTGCGCGTCGGTGGCTGCGGGAAAAGGGAAGGGATCGAAGCAGCGCGATTTCGAGTAACGAGGATCATTGCCGACGCCAAGCCAGCCACCGGAAGCCAGTGCCCAGGCTACATGCAAGCGAGACGAAAGAACGCCAAGATGGAAGGCGCTGTCGCTTGCTACGGCGACAAGCATGTTGTCCGGTAAAATAGCTGCATCGAGAAACTGGAAGAAACGATGCTTCGCCGTCTCGACCGTCGCGATGTAGCGAGGCAGACCTGCGAGAGCTTGCCGGAAAAGCGGCACGTTCTCTCCAAACTACCACCATCCTGAACGTCTATACTCGCGTGGGTTTGTATCTCTCTCTGGCTTCACATGCTGAAGAAGGTGCTGATAAATTTGCGGATGGCGAGATCGCAACTCATCTTCCAAGAGCCCGAAGGCGTCAATGACGAAAACCCCTCTTGGTCTATCAGTCAGGTCTCGGCCATTTCTGTAAGCTCGAATATGTTTGCTATTCGCCGACGAAAGCCGCGAAACTTCTCTCGCCGGAACGATAAAACCTTTCCCGTGTAATACGACACCTCGGCTGCAGAGAGACAGATTGGAGTCGAGTTTTTCCAGTTTGCTTAGGTCCGCTCCAACTGTCAGATCACCGTTGATCCTCCCAAACTGCGTCTTCATCGTAACAACCGGCGCGTCCGTATCCAGCGCATCTTCATGCGTCACCTCAGCCAGCAACCCCTCCCGCGCGCCGCGATCCGCCACCGTCATGGCGATACGCACAGCGGCTTTGCCCGATTGCTTGAGCCATGGATGATCCGGCACGGCGTACACCAGCGACAGTGGCGCCTTTGCGTTCAGGTGCTTTTCAATGACGCGGCGCGAGAACGTCTGCGTAATTGAATTGGTGGTGATAAACCCGAAGCGCCGCAGCTTCGAGCCCTTGGCGAGCAGCGCGGTGGCGGCCATGTCCCACCAGTACATCACGAAGTCGATAGAATCGGTTTTTTTAGCCCGCGATTTCCACAGCGCCTCTGCATATCCGTCGCCCAGTTCCGCACGCAAATCCTTGCCGCCGATGAAGGGCGGGTTGCCGACGATGAACTCCGCCTCCGGCCACTTGGGCGCGCGCGGGTTCACATAGCGGTACACTTCAAGGCGCGCGTCGGGGTCAGGCACCTCTTCGCCCGTGATGGGATGCAGCTTGCGCGCGGCAGGGTCTTGCCGCGTGATGAGCCGCCCCGTTCCGTCTTTCAGCAATTCCTCGCGGTCATACGCGAGCACAGCGTCGCCAACCTTGATGTTGTCGAACTTGCGCAGGATTGGTTCTTGCAAAATGCTGCGGTCGCGCGTGCGAAACCACCATTGGATATAGCCGATCCACAGCACCAGCTCCGCAATGGGCGCAGCGCGCGGGTTCTTCTCGATGCCGAGAAACTGATGCGGATCGACAGACTGCAAAGGCTCGTTGGGTTCGCCAAGTTCTTTCAGGAAGTCGAACACCTCGCCTTCGAGCCGCTTCATCAGCTCCATGGCGACATAAAGAAAGTTGCCTGTGCCGCAGGCCGGATCAAGCACCCGCGTCTTGCACAGGCGATCATGAAACAGCTTCACCACTTCGCGCGCGGCTTCGTTTTCGCTTGCGAGCAGCTTGCCGATGGCCTCGGACTGGACGATGTCCCACTCCTCGTTCAGCGGCTCCATGATGGTGGGCACAACCAGCCGCTCGACGTAAGCGCGCGGGGTGTGATGCGCCCCCAGCTTGGAGCGCTCCTTTGCCGACAGCGCCTGCTCAAGCAGCGTGCCAAAAATGGCTGGCTCCACCTGCGCCCAGTCGCGCGAGGCCGCCTTCTCCAGCAGCGCCAGTTCATCCTCGATCATCGGCAGCGAGGCTGAATCGTGGAACAATCCGCCGTTGAACTCCCGCACCTTCGCCTGAATGAGCGGCGAATACTGCGTGCCCTTGTTCATCTCGCCGAAAAACTGATCGAGCACATGATGGAAGGTCGCAGCCCGCCCCTTGTTCTGGGCGACGAGCGCGGCGAAACTGCCTTTCGGCAAAAGCCCGATACTGTCCGCGAACATCGCAAAGATGCAGCGCATCAAAAACTTCGAGACGTTATAGGCCCACTGGTCCTTCTGCGCGGGCGTATCAAGTTTCGCCCGCTTCTCCAGCGACTGCGTGATGAGGGCGAGATAACGGGCGATGTCCTGCGTGACTTCCGCCGAATGGCGCGCAGGATCGAGCGTGAGCGGCTCGGTCCAGACTTTCCGCAAGCGCTCGCGCACACGCTCCTGCCGCAAATCTTCCAGCCGTATGCGGAACTCGTGGCGATTGGGGAACTGGACGTAATCCTTTCCCTGCCGCTGAAAGTCGGACCATAATTCAATGACGTTGCCGACATCGACAATGACAATAAAGGGCGGCCATTCATCCAGCGCGCGGGCATACCCTTGCGCCTGTCGCCGGGCGGAACGCATGAGCACGTCCCACGCAGGCGGCGGCGAGGCCGTCTTGCGCTCGCGGACAGCGACGGCCTCAAAGGCCATCGTCAGTTGCTCATAGACTTCGCCGCTGCCGCGCCGTTTCTTCGATTGCTTGGCTTCCAGCACAAAGCAATCGAGTTTGTAGAGGTCGATGAAGCCGGAAGATGACGTACCGTCGTCATGCCGGAAGCGCACAGGGCGCTCGAACGTGTAATCAAGGGTCCGCGCTCCGCTCGCCTGCGCGTCGTGCGGATGCTCCACGCCTATAACGGCGCAAAGCTGCTTCAGGAACTCCTGAGCATCGGCTCGTTCTGATCCGCCATCCCGTTCTCCCCAGAACTGAATGAAGCTTTCCAGGTCGATTTTGCTGTTACGCGTGATTGGCTGCCCCATGCGGGCAAACTAGTCCAACACGGAGTCCCAGAGCAAATGAGCCCCCTACCGCACCGGGCGCTGCTGCCAGGCCTTGACGCCGGGGGCGCCTTTCTGGGGGGCGTAGGCCAGCGGTTCGCTGAACTTGCGCTTTGAGGAGGCCAGATGGACCTTCTTCTTGTTAGCCCTGGCGACCTGCATGTTCGATTTCGCCTTGGCGATGTTCATCATGTGCGGCGGCTGGCCGTTGATGGCGATGACCGCGCCCTGGCGCTGCACCATGTTGAAGAGTCTGGCCGCATTGCCCGGCGCAAGGCGGATGCAGCCGTGCGAGGCGGGGCGGCCAAGGGCGCCCACGGCGCTGGTGCCGTGGATAGCCCAGCCCCTGTGAAAGAAGATAGAGTGCGGCATCGGCGCGTTGTTGTATTTGCTCGAATAATGCATGCGCCGCAGGCTCTGCGGACGATACGTGCCGCGCGGCGTCACAAAGCCCATGCGGCCCGACGAGATGGCCCAGTTGTGCCGCTCGCCCGAGCTGGTCGTCACGCTCATGCGCTGGGTCGCCAGATTGACGCTGATGTTCACCGTCGCGGACGCAGGCGCTGCCCACAGGGCGCCAATCGCGAGGACGGCAAGGGCGGCGAGGGCGCAAAAGCGCGCCGAAAAGCGGACAAGAGTTGAAAACATGACGCACACTCCGGACAAAAACGTGACGCGTGAGCCCCGTCCGCCGCCGTTGCGGGGCGTCGCCATTGTTGCGCCAGCGCCCGGGGAGGGCAATCTTAAGCTTCCGTTAAGGTTTATGCGGCGGCTCCCCCGTCAGTCAGTTTGACGCGGATCAACGCAAGCCTGAGCGGCGCGTGCGCAAACGCACATCTTCTGATCTCGCGCGGATCTAGATTGGCTCCACGTTCCAGTGTGTGGAGGCTTCCATGGCCCGCCTGTTTTCCCTGCGGCTGCTTGTCTGCGCTGCGCCGGCTTTGATGCTCGCGCCAGTGGCCATTGCGCAAACCGCCATTGGCGGGGCGTCCGTCGTCGTCAACGACGTGCGCGGCGACAACGCAGGCAAGCGGGCGCGCATCACGCTGGGCGACCGCGTCTTCGCCAATCAGGGCGTGCAGACGGCGACCGAAAGCATGGCGAAGTTTGTGTTCCTCGACGACACCAACATGACGCTCGGCCCAGACAGTCGCGTGAAGCTCGATACATTCGTGTTTGATCCGCAAGGCGCGGGTAAAAACATCGCGGTGACCGCCGTCAAGGGCGCATTCCGTTTTGTGTCGGGCAAGTCTCCGTCGGAAGCCTACAAGGTGACGACGCCTCACGCGCACATCGGCGTGCGCGGCACCACGTATGATGTGCGGATCGAAAACGGGCGCACGCTTGTCGTGTTGCAGAATGGCGCCGTAAATGTGTGCATGCGCAACAGCGCTCGCTGCCGGGAGTTGACGCAGCCCGGGCAGAGCGTTGCCGTGACCGACACCGATATTTCCGCCGCCGCCGCCCCAGCTGACAAGCCATGGGATTTTGGCAGTCTGTGCGCGGGTCGCACGGCTGATCTGTGCGGCGTGACGCAGTTCGCGCAAACTCCATCGCCCACGCGCCGCGCCCAAGCCGCGCCTGCGCAACGTCAAGCAGCGCCTGCGCAACGCCAAGCCGCACGACCTCGAAAAGCCGCGCAACAACAAAGGGCGACACCGCCGCGCAAGACAGCCCGCGCGCCCGAGCGCAGGCCGCGCCCCGCACGCGTTGTGCAGGTCGAAGAGTATTACGAGGAACCCGCTTATGTCGGCCGCGCTGCGCCCTTCATCGTGGGAGCAGGCATGATGCTGCCGCTTCTTGACCGCGGCAGGGGTCCGCGGCCCGGTCCCGCCTGGCGCCCGCCCGGCGGCGACAGGCCGACGCGCAATGGATTCTCCTTCCGCTGACCGTATCAGTTCGGCAGAGCGCAGCTTGACACCTGATGCAAGCGCGCGCCATCAAGCCCGCAGATTGAAAAGCGGGGGGATGCACTTGAGCCGGTATCGTATTGGCGTGGACGTCGGCGGCACGCATACGGACGTGGCGTTGACGCACGGAGACGGCAGCGCGTACCGGATTGAAAAAGTCCCCTCCACGCCGCACAATCCCGCGATTGCGGTCCTCGCTGGCGTTGACCGGTTAATCGCTTCGGGCGTGGCGCCGCACGAAATCGAATTCTTCAGCCACGGCACCACCGCGACGACAAACGCGCTGCTTGAAATGAACGGCGCCAAAACCGCGCTGCTCATCAACGCGGGCATGAGCGGCGTGTTCGAAGTGCAATCGCAAGGGCGCGACGGCTGGAGCCCGTTCGATCATTTCTTCCAGCGGCCTGAAAAGCTGGTCCGCCCGCCCCTCATCCATGAAATCGCGGGCCGCATGGATTATCGCGGTCGCGAGCTTGAACCGCTGGATGAGGCTGCTGTGCGCGAAGCGGCGCGTGCGTTGCGCGCGCAGGATGTGCAATCCATTGGCGTCTGCTTTCTCTTCTCGTTCATGAACGCCGCGCATGAAGCGCGCGCTGCGCAGATCGTGCGCGAGGAAGCGCCGGGCGTGTTCGTGTCGCTCTCAAGCGCCGTTCTGCCCCGGTTGCGCGAGTGGCCGCGTTTTTCCACCACCATGCTCAATGCATGGCTCGCGCCTGTGCTGGCGCGTTATTGCGCGCAGATTGCCGAAGGCCTTGATGCGCGCGGCGTCGTCACGCAACAACGCTTCCTCATGCAATCCAACGGCGGCGTGATGCCGCTCAACGCGGATGCGGAAATCCACGCGGTGCGCACGCTTCTGTCGGGTCCCGCTGCGGGCGTGCGCGGCGCCAGTTATCTGCTGGGGTCCATTCAGGGCTGGCGCAATCTCGTCACGATGGATATTGGCGGCACATCCTGCGATATCGCTTTCATTGAAGCGGGCGAGCCGCTTGAGCAGGCCGAAAGCGTCTTCGATGGACGCATCATCGGCGTGCCTGCGCTTGACGTAACTACCGTGGCGGCAGGCGGCGGCTCCATTGCGCGCGTCAACACGGCCGGCATGCCGCAAGTGGGTCCGCGCAGCGCAGGCGCCTCGCCGGGCCCCGCCTGTTATGGGCGCGGCGGCGAGGAGCCGACAACGACGGACGCCAATCTCGTCTGCGGCGCGCTGAACGGTGATTACTTTCTTGGCGGCGAAACGAAGCTCGATCTGGCAGCGGCGCGCCGCGTGATTGAAGAGCGGCTTGCAAAGCCCATGGGCGTCAGCGTTGAAGAGGCTGCCGCAGGCGTGCTGCGCATCGTCAACGCGCACATCTCGGACGCGATCCGCATCGAGGCCGCCAAGAAGGGGCTCGATCTTGCAGGCCACACGCTCGTGCCATTCGGCGGCGCCGGGCCCGTGCATGCGGCGCTGGTCGCCGAAGATCTGGGCGTGATGCGCGTCCTTGTGCCGCGAAATCCCGGCGCCTTCTCTGCGCTGGGTCTGCTGTGTTCCGACGTGCGCCATGATTATCTACGCTCGGAGTTGGCGAGCCTCAAAACGCTTGATCCGGCGCGCGCAGAAAGCTGCTTTGCAACGCTTGAAGGTCAGGCGCGCACGGAGTTGTCGCACGAAGGCCTGGCCGATGGCGACACAGTATTCTTGCGCGAACTCGATCTGCGCTATGCGGGGCAGGGCTATGAGTTGCGCGTCGCGCTGGAGGGCGTGGCCGCGCCGCTTGACGCAGATGCGCTGCAGGAGATTGCAATCCGCTTTCACGCGCAGCACGCCGCCGTCCATGGACATTGCGCGGAGGATTCTGATGTGGAGATCGTCAGTTATTGTCTGCGCGCCATTGTCCAGATGCGCAAATATGCGCCTCTGCCGCAGCGGCAAGGCGTAGCAACTTCGCCTGAACAACGAGGCCGAAGACGCGTTACGCTGAGCCCGCAACGCGCCTTTGACGCCGCGATTGTGCGCCGGGATGACATTGAAACAGGATGGCGCGCACCCGGTCCCGTCATCATCGAGCAGCGAGATTCCACGACGCTCGTTCCCGATGGATGGAGCGTGCGCTGCGACGAATGGTCGAACCTCATTCTCGAAAGGGCGCCGGCATGAGGATTGATCCTGTCACGGTGCAGATCCTGCGCAATCGCGTCGGCGGTCTGATGGAGGAAATGGCGCACCGTTTCTTCCGCTCGGGCTATTCAACCATCGTGCGCGAGTCGCGCGATTTTTCCTGCGTCATCGTGGACGCGAAGGGCAGACTCATCGTCTCGCCGCCCATGTTTTATCACGCGACAGCGTATTATTATCTCGCGCAGAAAATCATCGCGCTTTATGGCGACACGCTACGCGACGGCGATATGTTCGTCGCCAACCATCCCTATGAAGCCTACATGCCGCATGCGCCCGACATGGCTTTGATGGCGCCGATCATCGCTGATGGCGTGCTCGTCGGCTTTTCCGCAGCCATTGCGCACAAGGCCGACATTGGCGGCACGGTGCCCGGTTCCTCATGGGGCCAGGCGGTCGAAATCTTTCAGGAAGGCCTGCACATTCCGCCCATGCGGCTTTACGAGACGGGCGTTCTCAACAGCGACATGGAGCGGCTGATAGCAGCCAACAGTCGCCAGCCGCGTCTTGTGCTGGGCGATTTGCGCGCGCAAGCGGGCGCGGTGCGCGTGGGCCGCGAGCGCATGCAAGCGCTGGCGTGCGAACATGGCGCGCAAACGCTTGTCGATGCGCTGGATGCGATGATCGACGCAGCGGGCCGCGAAATGGCGTCCGCGTTCGCCACGCTGCCCGATGGCGAGAGCGAGGCGGAAGGTTTTCTTGATGTTGAAAGCAGCGAGCCCGTGCGCCTGCATGTGCGCGTCGCCGTAAAGAGCGGCCGCGTTTCCTTTGATTTTGCAGGCACAAGTCCGCAGACGCGCGCGCCGATCAACTTGCGTCCTGCGCTTGTAGAAGCTTGTTGTTTTCATGCGCTCATAGGCTTGATCGACCCGTCGCTGCGCTATTCAGACTCGGCCCGCGCGTTGGTTGATATCAACGCGCCGGCGGGCACCGCCGTGAACGCGTTGTCCCCCGCGCCGTGTTCGAGCTACATGAAAAGCTGCCAGCGGCTGATCGATGTGCTGTTCGACGCGCTCAATCCGTTTTGTCCCTCGCGCGCAGCCGCCAACGCTGGCGGTAGCGGCGGCTCCATTGTCGTTGCATGGGGTGCAGGCGAGCGCCCGACGCATCACAACCAGCATGAAATTTTTGGCTCGGCCTATGGCGGCGGACAAGGGTGCGATGGCGCGTCGGGCACAACAGTGCATCTGTCCAACATTTATGTGACGCCCATCGAGATCGTCGAGACGGAGTTTCCGACACGTGTCACGCGCTTCGAGCTTGTTCACGATTCCGGCGGCGCCGGGCAATGGCGGGGCGGCTTAAGTTTCCGGCGCGAATACGTGGTCGATCAGCCTGCCACCGTTCTTTATCGCGGCGACAAGGCGCAATATCCGGCGCGCGGCGCGGCAGGCGGCGCTGATGGACGTCGCAGCCATTTCATCGTGAATCCCGGCGGGCCGGACGAAAAGAAAATGCCCACCAATTGCCGCGTCGAGCTGAAGCCCGGCGACCGCTTCCGCATTGAAGCTGCAGGCGGCGGCGGTTTTGGCGATCCGGCTAAGCGCGATGCGCAGGCCCATGCGCGCGACATTGAGGACGGCTACGTCAGCGCGCCGGCGCCTGCGATCAAATAGCGCCGCCGCCCTCGCTCCGCGCGCTGGCCTCTCAACGCTGGCTTCGTTATGAAGCCTCAAATCCTCATTCAGATCGATCTATGCCCCGTTACAAGCTCATCATCGAATATGACGGCGCGCCCTTTGTTGGCTGGCAGCGGCAAGCCAATGGTCAGTCCGTGCAGCAGGCGCTGGAAGAGGCCTTGGCGCGGTTCGCCAGCGAGTCTCCGGTCATCGTTGGCGCCGGGCGCACGGATGCGGGCGTTCACGCCACGGGTCAGGTGGGCCACGTCGATTTAAGTTACAACTGGCGGGCGGACGAGGTCCGCGACGCGATGAATTTTCATCTGCGGCCCCATCCCATTTCCGTGTTGCGCGCGGAAGTCGTGAGTGATGAATTTCAGGCGCGGTTCTCGGCCATCCGCCGACATTACATTTATCGCATACTTAATCGCCGGGCGCCGGGCGCGTTGCAGCGCAATTGCGTCTGGCACGTCGCGCGCGCGTTGAACGCAGACGCCATGCACGAAGCGGCGCAACGCCTGCTTGGATTTCACGACTTCTCGACCTTTCGCGCGTCCGAATGTCAGGCCAACTCGCCTTTGCGGACGCTTGAGCGGCTTGATGTCGTGCGCATGGGAGACATGATCGAAATCCATGCATCCGCGCGCTCGTTCCTGCACCATCAGGTGCGATCGATGGCGGGTTCGCTGGAGCATGTCGGCTCAGGCAAGTGGCGAGCCGATGATCTCGCCGCCGCCCTCGAGGCGAAGGATCGTCGCCGCTGCGGCGCCGTCGCGCCGCCCACGGGCCTTTGCTTCACGCAGGTTGATTACCCTGACGCCTGAGGGGTCAACGGCGGCCCGGGCAGATGTATCGAACACCCGCCGCGCGGAAACCCGCCTCACAATTGTCGGCCAGATAACTCTGCGCCGCCTTGCGGCACGTCTCGCCCAGCGTCACGCCCGGATTGGACTGTGCAACGCGTCGCGCGGTGTCGATGGTTTCGGCAAATGTTGACCACTCGGCCATGGAGGCCTCATCCCGGCGCCCTCGTGTGGCGGGAGCGGGCGCGCAGTTGACGCTGCTCGCCTCAACGCGCGCAAAGAGCAGGCTTGCAAGGCCCAGCCCGGAGCCAAACCCCGAGCCTTGCCCTGTTGCGCCCGGCTCGGTGGACCTCAATCGATGATCGAGAACAAGCGACATATTGCGCAGGAACGCGCCCTCTGTGCGCGGACCCGACGGTCCAATCGTCAGCTCCACTTCGGCGCCTGCAGGGCCGGAAATGCGGGCGTTGCGCAGGTCGCTCTTGCTGAGCGTGTTGAGGGGGCTTGCGATGTTTTCAAACGACGCTTCGCGGGCGGATGCTGGCGTGAACGAGGCATCGAACCCGCTCGCGCCTTCAAAGTCTGCGCCATCAAGGTTGGCCCCGGCAAAATCGGCGCCCCCCACCATGGCGCCGGCAAACAGCGCGCCGCGCATGTCGAGATCGCGGAACGACATGCCCGCCAGATCCTTGCCGCGGAAATCGAGCGCGTAGGCGCCGCCGCACAGATCCAGCGGGATGAGTTGCGCGGAATCCGTGTTGAGCCCCCTTGCGAACCGGGTGGCGCAATCAACCCGCGCGCCTTTCAGCGCAGCGCCGTCAAGGCTGGCTTGCGACAGGTCCGCCCCGCGCAGATCGGCGTTGAGCAGTTTGGCGCCCGAAAGATTTGCCTTGCCGAAACGGGCGCTGCGCAGATCAGCGCCCGAGAAATCGGCGCCTGCAAGGTTTGCGTCCGCAAGGTCTACGCCGACCGCCCGGACGTTGAGGAACGACGCGCGTTCGGCAGACAGCCCCGGCGCCCGCGTCCTGATGAGGGTGGAGCCGTCGAAGACAGCATCTCGCAGGATGGCGCGATCCAGCACCGCCGTATCAAGATTGACGCGCAAAAAGCGCGCGCGTGAAAAGTCGGCCTCGAACAATTGCGCTCCGGCCAGATCAACCCCTTCAAGACGCGCCAGCGACCAGTCCGAGCGCGGACCATGCACGTTCGTGATTGTTAGCCCGGACAAGACGACCCGCGAGAAATCCTGGCGCTCAAGCGGTACGCGCAAGAGATCGACGGCGGGCGCCTTTGCCTGCGCGCCCGAGGACAGCCAGGTTACCTGCGCACGAAGCAACAGCGCGCGCGCATTGTTAGGCTCAAGCGCCAGCGCTTTTGCGAACGCGGCGAGCGCGGCGTCGTACTGGCCTTCGCGCAGATACGCTTCGCCCTGCCGGTCGAGCGAGCGCGAGGGCGAATCCAGCAACGATTGAGGCTGCGCCAGTGCGCTTGCCGCTATTACGCAAAGCAGCGTTGCGACAAGCGCACCTCTCAGCTTTTGCGGCAATGCCATGGGTGAATGTCTCGCGCGTTACAAATCCCGCGCCCGGATGACGAAGACTTCGCCCTGACTTTCCTCCGTGTCGAGCCACAGCAGGGGGAGATCAGGCAAAGCGTCTTCGAGCGCCGGACGGCAGCGGCCAATCTCGCAGATCATCGCCCCGTCGTCTGTCAGATGCTGTCCTGCCTCGCTTAGAATACGCTTCACGATATCGAGACCATCCTCGCCCGCGCCCAGCGCCATGGCTGGCTCGTGCGCATATTCTGGGGGCAGCGTCGCCATGCCCTGCGCATCCACATAAGGCGGGTTGGTGATGATGAGGTCATAGCGCCGCCCCTTCACGGGGCCGAAGAGATCGCCCTGCAGGAGTTCGATGCGCTCGGCAAAGCCGCTTTCATCAATGTTGCGGCGCGCGACAGCAGCCGCGTCGCTCGACAACTCCACCGCATCAATCTGCGCGAAGGGAAACACCCGCGCGGCAAGGATCGCCAGCGCGCCAGAACCCGTGCACAGATCCAGCACCGTCTCGACTGCGGCCGGGTCTTCCACGACGCCGCCCTCGCCGCCCGTGAACAGGTCGGTGAACAGAAGCTCGCCGATGAAGGAGCGCGGCACGATCACCCGTTCGTCGACGTAGAATGGCACGCCCTTGATGTAGGCCTTGTTGAGCAGATACGGCGCGGGCTTGCGGGTCGACACGCGCGCCTCGATCAGGTCCGCCAGCCGCTCGCGCTCAAACGGCAGAAGGCGCGCATCGAGAAACGGGTCCAGCCGGTCGATGGGCAGATGCAGGCCCTCCAGCACCATGAAAGCGGCCTCGTCCAGCGCGTCGATCGCCCCGTGGCCATACACGAGCCCGGCGGCCTCAAAGCGGCTTACCCCGTAACGCAAATAGTCGCGCACAGTCACAAGTTCGCTCGTCACGACGCTACGGTCCGGGCGCGTTGGGTCTGCCATGTGGGTTGTCCTTATCAATGACGCCCCCGTTTAGGGGCTCGGGGGCGAGCGGACAAGCGGGCGCCTGCCGGATAGAGTGCGGATTGGGGACCAGCAAGTCTACCGTGACATTGCAAAGGCGCGCATGGTCGTTCTGGTCTGGACCCGTCGCGCAGGCGCTTACCGTATTGTCAGCATGAGGAAGGCCAATGCCCGGGAACAAGAAATATACAAGCCTCGACTCAAAGGATGATGCGCCGGATCTTTCGGCGCCCCAATGGCGCGAGAAGTTGGAAAAAGCGCCCGTCCGCCGGGGGCGTCCGTTGTCCGCCAGCCCGAAGGTGATGCCGACGCTGCGCCTCGACGCGAAGGTGCTTGAGGCTTTCCGCGCCGAAGGGCGGGGATGGCAGTCCCGCATCAATGAGGAACTCAAGGCCATCGTGAATGCGGGCGGCAAAAAGCAAGAGGCCAAGCGCGCCGGGCCGCCTGAGTCGAAGGGGCCGGCGCGCAAGACGGCACGCGTCAAGTGATAGCCGCCTGCGTCAAGTGATTGCCGCCCGCGCCAGCCAAGGCTACAAAGCTGCATCAATAATCTGGGGAGGATAGAACATGCGTCTTTGCCGTTACGACGACGACCGTCTTGGCGTGGTCATCGGGGATCAGGTCCACGATGTCACTCCGGCGCAGGACGAAATCCGTCGCGCCGCCCGCTATGACATGTTTGGCGACGCCGTCATCGCGGCGCTGCCGCAATGGAGCGGCCGGATTGCCGAAATGGCGAAGAGCGCGCCCGGCAAGCCTCTCTCGCAGGTCAAGTTGCTGCCGCCCGTTGCGCGCCCCTCAAAGGTCATGGCTGCGCCCACCAATTATCGCGCGCATATCGCCGAAATGGCCGAGCGCAGCGGCACCGCGCCGGAAAATCATCGCGGAATTGGCGCGGCGGGCATTTTCCTCAAGGCCAATTCATCCATCGTCGGCCCGTCCGGCACGATCCCGCTGCGTTTCCCCGAGCGTCTGAATGAGCACGAACTCGAAGTCGTGATCATCATCGGCAAGAAGGGCACCAACATCAGCCGCGAGAACGCGCTCGATCACGTCGCAGGCTATTGCATGGGCCTCGACATGACGACGCGCGGCAAGGAGGATCGCAGCTTCCGCAAGTCCATCGACGGCTATTCGCCGGTTGGCCCGTGGATGGTGACCGCCGACGAGATTGCTGATCCCGATAACCTCCCCATCGTGCTGACGGTGAACGGCGTCACCAAGCAGGAATCGAACACGTCGAATCTCGTGTACGACATCCGCAAGCTGATCGAATTTGCCTCGTCGTTCTACACGCTGCATCCCGGCGACTACTTTTTCACCGGCACGCCCAACGGCGTCTCGCCCGTGCGTCCCGGCGACTGGGTGACCGCCGCCTGCCCGCAGATTGGCGAGCTGAAAATCCAGGCGTCGGAGCAGAAATAAGCTGGAGCGGGCGCGCGGCCTCATCGCCCCGCGCCCGCTCCGGTCATTGACCTTGCGACGGCGAGGCTTCATGGTCTTGCTGGTTTCACAACAGGAGGGGTCCGGCGCGCTCAAGGCGAACCGGCCTGAGTGGTCGTGTTAGAGCTTGCCATAGCGGCCTTTTTGATCGCCCTTAACGGGGTGTTCGCGATGTCTGAACTCGCGATCGTTTCCTCCCGGAAATCCCGCCTCAAAGCCATGGCTGCCGATTCGCGCGCGGGCGCCAACGTCGCGCTGCGGCTTGCCGAAGATCCGGGCCGTTTTCTTTCAACGGTCCAGATCGGCATCACCCTTGTGGGCATTCTGGCTGGCGTGTTCTCGGGCGCCGCGCTTGCCGACATGCTGGCGGATTACCTGCGCGAGCTTGGTCTGAGCCCGTTGGCGGCCAACGCAGTCGGCTACACCGTTGTGGTGGCGCTCATCACTTATTTTTCTGTCGTTGTCGGCGAACTTGTTCCCAAGCATTTCGCCCTGCGCAACCCCGAGCGGATCGCCTGCGTGATGGCGCCGCCAATGGATCTTCTCTCCCGCGTCGCCGCCCCCATTGTCTGGCTGCTGGATTCCTCTACGCGCATGCTGTTTCGCCTTCTGGGCGGAGACTCGAGCAAGGAGACGGCGGTTACGGAAGAAGAGATCAAGTCGCTCGTGGCCGAAGCCGCGACGGCGGGCGTGATCGAGAACGACGAGAGCCGGATGATTTCGGCCGTGCTGCGGCTCGGCGACCGGCCCGTGCGCTCCATCATGACGCCGCGCACCGACGTTGTCTGGCTCGACCTGGATGAGACGAGCGAAGAGATCGTCGAGCGCCTGCGCGCCTGCAATCATTCGCTGATCCCTGTAGCGCGCGGCGAAATTGAGAACATTGTCGGCGTCGTGAAAGTGCGCGAGCTGCTCGGTCCTGCGCTGGCCGGTGAGAAACTCGATCTGGAGAGCCATCTGCACCAGGCCCCCGTCGTGCCTGATACGCTGGATGCGCTGGATGCGCTGCAAGTGCTCAAGGATGCAGACGTGCCGATGGCGCTCGTGCATGACGAGTATGGCCATTTCGACGGCGTCATCACGCCTGCCGACATTCTGGACGCGTTGGCGGGCGCTTTCCCCACCGGCGAGGCCGAGGAAGAGCCCGCCGCCGTTCAGCGCGAAGACGGATCGTGGCTCATCGCGGGCTGGATGTCAGCCGACGATCTGTCCGAACAGGTCGGCGTCGTCCTGCCCGAGAAGCGCGATTACGAAACCGTCGCCGGTCTTGTCATCAACCGCCTTCAGCACTTGCCCGTAACGGGTGAAAAGGTGGAGGCCTACGGCTGGCGTTTTGAAGTCGTCGATCTTGACGGCCGCCGCATCGACAAGTTGATCGCGACGCGGCTTGTGTCGGATGACGACGACACGGGGTGAGGTCAGCTACGCCCGCGCAGCAGCCCCATCTCGATCACGGTCCAAAGAACCGCCACGCCCAGCACGACCCACGCCCAGAATTCAATTGTCGACACCAGCGGGCTGTTGACCTGCGGCTCGATCCAGCTTGCAGCGGCAGCCAGCAAGGTGGCGAGAGGCGCCGCGCCAGCCAGTCCGGGCGGGCGCCCGCGGTCGCGTAGTCGTTTCATGGACAGCATGACGAAGCACACGGCGGCGAAGAACACCGTGAACGCGAAGATCAGCAGGTAGAGATAGGCGACCATTGTCATTGGATTGAGAAACGCGCGCTCGTCGAGCCCGCGTTTGGCGAAGGGTTCGAGCACGAACCAGATCGCAGTCATGACAAAAAGGATCGCGGCAAGCGGTATTGCGCCGAGCCACCAGACCCGGCGGTCGATCACGCCCTCTTCGCTACGATAAAGAAACCGCAGGCCGTTGCCCGACAGGACGGAGGCCATCAGCGCATGATCCTGAAAAGTGGATGCCGGTTTTCAGACAAGATCATGCTCCATGCAGAAATCTGGCGCGGGTTCCGGTGGAAACCGCGTTAGTCCCTCAGCAGTTCATTGATGGCGGTCTTGGAGCGCGTCTGCGCGTCCACCGTCTTCACGATCACGGCGCAATAGAGGGACGGGCCGGGCGAGCCATCTGGCAGCGGCTTGCCGGGAAGGGCGCCGGGGACGACGACCGAATAGGGCGGCACGTAGCCCACGTGGACCTTGCCCGTGGCGCGGTCGATGATCTTCGTGGAGGCGCTGATGAAAACGCCCATGGAGAGCACGGAGCCCTCGCCGACGATCACGCCCTCGACCACTTCAGAGCGCGCGCCGATGAAGCAATTGTCCTCGATGATGGTGGGCCCGGCCTGCAGCGGCTCCAGCACGCCGCCGATGCCCACGCCGCCCGACAGATGCACATGCTTGCCGATCTGCGCGCATGAGCCAACGGTGGCCCAGGTATCCACCATCGTGCCGGAATCGACGTAAGCGCCCAGATTGACGAACGAGGGCATCAACACCACGCCGGGCGCGATGAAGGCGGAGCGGCGCACGATGCAGCCCGGCACGGAGCGGAAGCCTGCGGCTGCGTGTTCTTTCGGCGTCCATCCGTCAAACTTGGAGGGCACCTTGTCCCACCAGGATGCGCCGTTGGGCGCGCCCGAAATGGCGGACATGTCGTTGAGGCGGAAGGAGAGCAGGACGGCCTTCTTGAGCCATTGATTGACCTTCCAGCTCTGCGGGCCGCTCTCGCCGGCGATCTTTTCGGCGACGCGCGCCTTGCCGGCGTCCAGCAGCGCGAGCGCCTCGTTCACCGCATCGCGGATGTCGCCGGTGGTGGCGGAATTGATTTCGCTGGCGCGGGCGAAGGCGTCGTTGATGGTCTGTTCGAGCGACATGAAAGGTCCCCGGTGGCTGGAATGAAGTGGGCCCGAGCGGCCATGCGGGCTATTTGCGAGGCGGGGCCGTCAAAGTCAACGCGTCACACGACGCCATCGCAGCTCAGTCTTCGCCCGCTGCGATGGCGCGCCGCTGCGCTGGGCGCTCGGGCAGCGCGATGCGGAAAGTTGCGCCGCCTTCGGCCCCTGCGTCCAGAAGCCGGATATCCCCACCGTGTCCTGCAACCAGTTCGGCTGCGATGGCGAGGCCAAGGCCCGTGCCGCCCTGCCGCGATGAGCCCAGAAACGGCTGAAAGAGGTTCTTGCGCGCCCGCTCCGGCACGCCAGGACCCGTGTCGCGAACCTCGATCACGATGTGCCCGTCAATGCGGCGCGCGGTGAACAACACTTGCGGGTCTTGCCCGGGCTGCGCGCCGGCGGCGGCAAGGGCGTCGAGCGCGTTGCGCAACAGGTTCATCAGCACGCGCAGCATCTGGTCGCGGTCCGCCACGGCCAGCAGGTCGCCCGGCGCTTCGTTGACCAGCGCCACAGGCCCCGCGCCGATGGGCGCGACGATCTCGATAGCCTCGTCGATGGCGTCGCGCAGACGAAAGGCTGCAAGCCGGGGCGCGGGCTCCGCCGCCCGGCCATAGGTCAGTGTTGACTGGCAAAACGCGATGGCGCGATCCAGCGTGCTGATCAGCTTTGGCGCCACGGCGCGGCCCAGCGGATCGGACGAATGGGTGAGGCGGTCGGACAGCAATTGCGCGGTCGAAAGCATGTTGCGCAGATCGTGGTTGATCTTCGCCACCGCCAGCCCAAGCGAAGCCAGCCGCTTCTTCTCGCGCAATTCCTGCAGCAAGGCATTCTGCGTCTGGGCCAGCGCTTCTTCCGCGAGCCCCATCTCGTGCCGCGCTCCTGATGGCTTGATAATGCGCGAAGAGTCTTCCGGATTGTCGCGAAACCCAATGAGGCTCGACGTCAGTCGTCTTACCGGACGCAGGACGAGCAGATGCAGCGCAAGCACCGCCAGCATCGCGACAATCGCGGAGATGATGATCGACAGCACCAGAATGTTGAACGAATAGCGCCGCATGGCCTCGCGCAAAGGCCCGTCGCTCAGCGCAATTTCGATGAATTCGGCGCCGCGCGGCGCATCGCCGATCGCCACAAGCGTCCGGTTGCCATCCGCCAGCAAGGTCGTGAAGGCTCCGCTGATGGATTGCCACGCAGTAGCAGTGCGCAAATCGAACCGCTCGCTGGCGCTGGGGGGCATGTCCGTGACGGCCAGCAGCATGCGCGCGTCTTGCGTTTTGAGCACGATGCTCTGGGCTCCGACGCTGGCCAGCAGGTCGATCTTCAATTGCTCAGGAATGGCTTCTTCCGGCGCGGCCTCTAGCACCAGCGCGGCGGTGTATCCGGCGCTGAGGCGGTCGCGCAGCCAGTTGTTGCGGAAGTTGGCGATGGATGGAATGTAAATCGCAATTTCCGCAATCATCACGAAGGCGACAGTGAGCCACAGAACGCGCGTCGAAAGCCCCGGCGCCGCGCCGCGCGCCGACGCCACTTGCTTGATCTGATCGCGCGCATCGCTCATGGCGGTATGCGAACCCCTCAGCCGAACCAGCGCATGAACGCCAGCAACCGCTTGAGCGCTGGCCGACGCAAACTTGGTTGATAGTGCAGCAAAGCGGCCCGCCGCGATACCTCCGACAGGGTGGGATACGGCAGCACGATGTTCGCCATGTCTCCAAGCTTCAGGCCCTTCGTCAGCGCAAGTTGCCACGGCGCGAGCAATTCTCCCGCGTGCGCGCCGACAATTCCAGCGCCCAATATCCGCCCGTCCGCTGTGGCGACGACCTTGATGTGCCCTTCCATGCGCCGCTCCGCCCGCGCGCGGTCATTCTCGGCAAACGGCCAGCGCAAAACCTGCACTTTGGGGTGCTTGTCGCGGGCCTGCGCTTCGGTCAGCCCTGCGACGGCGATTTCTGGATCGGTGTAGGTGACGCGGGGAATAAGCTCCGGCTTCACTTTCACCGGCAGGCGAAACAGCGCTGAACGCAACACCAGGCCAGCATGATAATTGGCCGCGTGGGTAAACTGCGCGCCGCCCGCAACGTCGCCGATGGCGTAGATGCGCTTGTTGGATGTGCGCAAACCCGCATCGACCTTCACGCCCTTGTCGTCAAACTGCACGTTGGCGGCTTCCAGACCAAGGTTGTGCACATTAGCCTTGCGACCCGTGGCGACAAGCACATGGGTGGCGTCGACAAACTCTTCGACGGAGCCTGCGGGCAAGACAACACGCGACCCGCGCGCCGTCGCCTCACAGCGCAAGATTTTTACGCCCTCGCGAATGACGACGCCTTCGCGCACAAGCGCTTCGATAGCGGGCCGCGCCAGCTCTTCGTCCTCGCGCGCCAGCGCCCGGCCCGCCTCCAGCACAGTGACTTCGCTGCCAAGTCGGCGAAACGCCTGCGCCATTTCGAGCCCGATCGGCCCGCCGCCAATGATGACAAGCCGATGCGGCAGTTCTTCCAGATCGAACAGGGTCTCGTTGGTGAGGTAACGCGTCAGTTCAATGCCGGGGATCGGCGGAACGGCGGGCGCCGACCCCGTGGCGATCACGAACCGGCGCGCGCGAATTTCAAAACCGCCCGCTTCCAGCCTGTCAGGCCCCGTGAATTTCGCCGCCGCGCGGATCACGCGCACGTTCATCGCCTTGAAGCGCTCTTCGCTGTCGTTTGGCGCGATGCCGTCGATGACGTCGCGCACATGCTTGCGCACATCAGCCATCGAGACGCGCGGCTCTGCTGCGTGCACGCCAAAGCGTTCAGCTTCGCGCATGGTTTGCGCGGTCCGCCCAGCTGCGATCAGCGCCTTGGAAGGCACGCAGCCATAGTTCAGGCAATCGCCGCCCATCTCGCCTTTCTCGATGAGCACGACACTCACCCCCATGGCGGCAGCTGCGGCCGCAACGGAAAGCCCGCCAGAGCCCGCGCCGATCACGCACAAATCCGGTCGCACAGCCTCAGCCATTGGACTGCCCTTCTTTCGCAGATCGGAAGCGTCGCAGGATGATGGGGATGAGAGCCATGATTCCCAAGGCTGTTATGGCGATCAACGTCTCGCGCGTCACGAGGTCTTGCGGCGATATGCCGAGCGTGCAACTGGCGGCCGCTTTTGCAGCGATGCAGACTTCATAGGCTTTCTGTTTCTGGTCGGCGATTGAACCAAGGCCAGCGCCCGCCAATGCAAAAGCCAGCGTAGCGGGCACGATGCCGACAAATGTTGTCCACACAAAGGTCCAGAGCTTCACGCCTGTCACGGCAAGAGCAAGGTTGACCAGCCAGAACGGAAACACGCTCACCAGACGCAAAAACAGGAGATAGGAGACCGCATCCTTCTGGAAGCCGGCGCGTAGCCGTTCGATTCTTGGGCCCGCCCGCTCGGCGAGGAAAGCTCCCAGCGATGTGCGAGCGGCGAGAAACAGCAGGGTTGCCCCCGCTGTCGCGCCGACGACTGCAGCCGCTCCGCCCAGCCATCCGCCAAACAGCAGCCCGCCCGACAAGGTGAAAAGAGACGCGCCCGGGATCGAGGCCGCGACAATCGCCGCATAGGCGAGAACGAACAGGCCCAGCGACAAGGGCAGGTTGCGTTCGATGGAGCTGGACATCGACTCGCGGCCCGCCAGCAGATTTTCAAGGCTGAGGACGCTCGCTGCGCCGGACGCCAGCGCTGCGCCGAGCGCCAGAACCAGCACGACCAGCGGCGCAAGGCGCAGCCACGGAGGACGCCGCTTCGCGGGCGCTGCGTCAATTTGTTGTGTCATCGCGCGCAACATAGACTGTCCGCCTCCCGCGTGCACGGACCGGCGGGCCCAAGCGCCTCACTTTTGCGCGACGCGCGCAAAACGCTACTCGGCCACACGCGAAAAGAATTGGCCGTCAATTGACTTGTCCGCCCGCTTTCCCGTATATGGCCGCACTCGATTTCGGCGACGCCGACGTCGCTTCCTTGCTCGCTCGGGATATCCGGGGCAGCGGAAGCGGGGCGGCGTTTTTGACGTTAATAGACCAGCTCTGCGGACGCGCCGCGCCCGGGCCGGTCTCCAGTAACCGGAGAAGACCCGTGAAAAGGACGTACCAACCTTCCAAGATCGTGCGCAAGCGCCGTCATGGTTTTCGCTCCCGCATGGCGACTGTCGGCGGTCGCCGGGTGATTGCAGCTCGCCGCGCTCGCGGCCGCAAGCGCCTGTCAGCCTGAACGTTTCCTGCCTCTCGTATCGCGAGCCAGCCATGACGGGCTCCGGCGCATCAGTCACAACGGCAGCGCCTCAACCCGGTCCATCCGGTTGCTCGTCTGCGCCCTGGCCTGAGGGTTTGCGTAATCGTGCGCAGTTCCTCAACGCGGCCAAAGGCGCGCGTTTCCACGCATCTTCGTTTAGCCTCCAGGCAATTGCGCGCAAGAATGGCGCAGAAGACGGTACGGGCCCGGCCCGTTTCGGCTTCACGGTCACCAAAAAAGCGGGCGGCTCGGTCGAGCGCAACCGGATGCGCCGCCGCTTGCGTGAGGCGCTTCGACGCGCCGCGCCTCAGGAGGCGAAGTCCGGCTTCGATTATGTCATTGTCGCGCGCCGCGAGGCGCTTGGTGTCGGGTTTGACCGGCTCGTGAGCGATCTTGGCCGGGCGATGCGACTCATCGGCGACAAGCCGGCGCGACCGAAAGGGCGGAAATCTCCGTCCGAATTGAAATAAAATAAGACGTCTTGGCCACTTGGGGCGCTGCACATCAGCGGCGCCAGCAAAGTTTGCGACACAGGGTTTGTGAGAATGCGCGAGGACCAGAAGAACCTCTTTATCGCCATGGGCCTGTCACTTCTGGTCATTGTCGGCTGGAATTACTTTTACGGCGTTCCCGAAGCGCAGCGTCAGCGGCAGACGCAGCAGCAGACGCAGGCGCCCCAGCAGGCTGCCGCTCCGGCAGCGCCCCAGTCGGCGTTGGCGCCCGCCGCTCCCTCAGCGCCTGGCGCCGCGGCGCCACAAGCAGCCGTCCCCGGTGCGCCAGCGCCCACGCTTGCTCCAACCACACCTTCGCCCGCGCCAGCGCCCGTTGTCGGCCTTACCCGCGAGCAGTCGCTTGAAAGCGCGCCTCGTGTACGCATCGATACGCCGAGCCTGTCCGGCTCGATCAACCTGCGCGGCGGTCGCATCGACGATGTGAGGTTGAACCAGTTCCGCGAAACGCTTCAGCCCAACAGCCCAACGATCAGCCTGCTGAGCCCTGCCGGCTCGCCCCAGCCATATTTCGTGGAATCAGGCTATGTCGCCCAGCCCGGCTCGAACGTTATCGCGCCGCGTCCAGATACGGTCTGGACGGCGGACCGTCAGACTTTGACCGCGAACCAGCCCGTGACCCTGACATGGGACAACGGGCAAGGTCTGATCTTCCGCCGCATCGTGTCGGTGGACGCGAGTTACATGTTCACCATCCGCAACGTGGTCGAGAACAAGACGGAACAGCCAGTCACGCTGTTTCCCTATGCGCTCACCTCGCGCGTCGGCAAGCCGAAGACCGAGGGATACATAGTTCTCCACGAAGGGTTTCTCGGCGTCGTCGGCGATTCGCGCGTCCAGGAATACACCTACGACCACGTCGAGAAGGAACCCAAGCAGACGCGCCAGTTCAAGGGAACGGGCGGCTGGGTTGGCATCACTGACAAATACTGGGCGACGGCCGTCATCCCGGAGCAGAACGTGACGTTCGAAGCCCGCTTCGCTGCGATGGGCCCCGCTACGGCGCGCACTTATCAGTCAGATTTTCTCGAGGAAGGCCGCACGGTCGCCCCGGGCGCCAGCGTGGAGGCTACGCACCGTATCTTCTCTGGCGCCAAGGAAACCCTGATCATTGATGGATATCAGGCCGCGCTTCAGATCAAGAACTTCGATCTGATGATCGACTGGGGCTGGTTTTATTTCATCACCAAGCCGCTGTTCTGGCTGATCCATTACATTTATCAGTTTGTCGGCAACTTTGGCGTCGCCATCCTTGTCGTGACGGTTCTCATCAAGCTCGTGTTCTTCCCGCTCGCCAGCAAAAGCTACGTCTCGATGGCGAAGATGAAGGCCGTGCAGCCCGAGATGAAGGCGCTGCAGGAGCGATACACCGACGACAAGCAGCAGCTCCAGAAGGAGCTGATGGAGCTGTACAAACGCGAGAAGATCAATCCAATCGCGGGCTGCCTGCCCATTGTGGTGCAGATTCCCGTGTTCTTCGCGCTCTACAAGGTGATCTTCATCACCATTGAAATGCGTCACGCGCCGTTCTTTGGCTGGATTCAGGATTTGTCCGGGCCCGATCCGACGAACCTGTTCAACCTGTTCGGCCTGCTGCCGTTCAATCCGACGCTGATTCCCGTCATTGGCCCGTTCCTGTGGGTAGGCGTTTGGCCAATTCTGATGGGCATCTCGATGTTCATTCAAATGAAGATGAACCCCGAGCCGACAGATCCGATCCAGAAGGCGCTGTTCGCCTGGATGCCCGTCCTCTTCACGTTCATGCTCGGCGCATTCCCCGCCGGTCTGGTGATCTACTGGACATGGAACAACGTCCTGTCGCTGGCGCAGCAGTATTACATCATGCGCAAGCAGGGCGTTAAGATCGAGCTTTGGGAAAATCTCGGCGGACTGCTCCGCAAAAAGTCCGCGACCCCAAGCTAACCAGACACGCGAGGCGCCATTCGGGGCGTCCCGATGGAGGCCTCGTGAACGACGCTGCCAACCAATCAGACGATGACGCCGGCCCCTTTCTTGAAGCGGGCCGGCTTCTGTTCGCGGGTCCTTGCGACTTCATCTGGGCCGCCGCCAAGCCGGACAATCTGCCCCCGCCTGGGCCCCCCGAGATTGCGTTCGCCGGTCGCTCCAACGTCGGCAAATCGTCGCTGCTCAATGCGCTCACCGGCCGGAACTCACTGGCGCGCACATCGCACACGCCCGGCCGCACCCAGCAGCTCAATTTTTTCGCGCTTGGCGGCGCCCCGGGCGCTGAAACCATGCGCCTGATCGACATGCCAGGTTATGGCTACGCCTCGGCCTCCAAGGACAAGATTGCGTCCTGGAACCGGCTGATGAAGGATTATCTGCGCGGACGCTCCACCCTGGCGCGAGTATTTGTTCTGGTCGATGGCCGCCACGGAGTAAAGGACGTCGACAAGCAGATGTTCGATCTGCTCGATCAATCAGCGGTTTCCTATCAGGTCGTGCTGACCAAGCGCGACGAGGTGAAGAAATCGGAAGTCGAGGCGCGCATCGACGACGCGCTGGAGGCGCTCAAGCGTCGCCCTGCCGCCTATCCGCACACGATCTTCACGTCCTCGCGCACCGGCGAATGCGTGCCGGACTTGCGATCAGCCATCGCAAGGCTCCTCGCCGAGAAGTCCGTGACGCCCTGAGATTGCGCCGTCCTCGCGCTCGCACTACAAACGCGCACCATCGCAGCATCCGAACGCCGGAACACGCCATGACCGAAGCGCCCAACATTTCGCCGCAGGAACAGGCCGCCGTCCTCATGCAGGCGCTGCCACACATGCTGCGCTATGATGAGACCATCGTTGTCGTGAAATACGGCGGACACGCCATGGGCGACGACAAGGTGGCCCGCGACTTTGCCCGCGACATGGTTTTGCTTGAGCAGTCCGGCGTGAACCCGGTTGTGGTGCACGGCGGCGGCCCGCAGATCGGCGCCATGCTCACCAAGCTCGGCATAAAGTCGGAGTTTGCGGCGGGACTGCGCATCACCGACAAGGCGACGGTCGAGATCGTCGAAATGGTGCTCGCCGGCTCCATCAACAAGCAGATCGTCGGCTTCATCAATAATGAAGGCGGCCGCGCCATCGGGCTGTGCGGCAAGGACGGCAACATGGTCATCGCCGAAAAGGTGACGCGCACCATCATGGACCCCGATTCTCACATCGAGCGCATCGTCGATCTGGGATTCGTCGGCGAGCCAAAGACCGTGGATACGACCGTGCTCGACCAGGTGCTGGGCCGCGAACTCATTCCCGTACTTGCGCCTGTGGCGCAGGGCGCGGACGGGGAGACCTACAACGTCAACGCCGACACGTTTGCAGGCGCCATCGCTGGCGCGCTGAAGGCCAAGCGCCTTCTGTTCCTCACCGATGTGCCCGGCGTGCTCGACAAGAACAAGCAACTCATCAAGGAACTGTCTGTCGCACAGATCCGCGATCTCATCGCCGATGGCACGATCACCGGCGGCATGATTCCCAAGGTCGAGACCTGCATCTACGCGCTTGAGCAGGGCGTGGAAGGCGTCGTCATTCTTGACGGCAAGACGCCCCACGCTGTTCTTGTAGAACTGCTCACCGACCATGGCGCAGGCACGCTCATCACGCGCTGATGAGCGGTTCCTCGAAAGACACGGCCCCCGAAGCGCCAAGGCCTCCGGCGTTGGGCGAACATCTCGCTGCAACGCCGGACGCTTTGAAGACCGGCGCAGGCAATCCACGCGCTCGCTTCGCCCATGTGGATACATGGGTGTTCGATCTCGACAACACGCTCTATCCGCCCCACAGCGACCTGTGGCCGAAGATCGATGACCGCATGACCGTTTTCATGTGTCATCTCTTTGGGCTGGATGGGCTCTCCACCCGCGCGCTGCAAAAATATTATTACCAGCGGCACGGCACGACGCTGCGCGGCCTCATCGACGATTACGGGCTTGATCCGCAAGCCTTTCTTGAATTCGTGCATGACATCGACCGCTCGAACATCGAGCCCAATCTGACGCTGGCTGGCGCCATCGCCGCGCTGCCCGGGCGCAGACTCATTCTCACCAACGGTTCGCGCGACCACGCGCTGCGCACCTGCGAGCGGCTGGGTTTTGCTGATTTGTTTGAAGACGTGTTCGACATCGTTGCGGCGAACCTTTTGCCAAAGCCCGACCCGCAGGCCTACACGCTCTTCTTCGAGCGCCACGGCGTGGACCCGGCCCGCGCCGCCATGTTCGAAGACATAACGCGCAACCTGCTGGTGCCCCACGAGCGCGGCATGGTGACGACCCTCGTGGTGCCCCGCGCGGGCGCCCACGACCACCGCGATCCCTGGGAGACGGCGCGCCAGCATCCGCCGCACGTCGATTTTGTCACCGACGATCTGGACGGTTTTCTGCTGTCGCTCACCGCCACAACCGGGAGCGTCGCAGCGCCCTGAGTCAGCGCTCTGATCGGGTGGCGACGGCATGCGCATCGCTGCCGCAGGAAGGCCGGGAATAATCATTCCAGACGGTTGCAAAGCCCCATTGGACGGGTTACACGAATGCCGCGCTGGTCACTTGGCGCAAGGCGGGGTCCGCTTCGGCGAAGACCCCCCACAGCGCGCCCGTAGCTCAGCTGGATAGAG
>JANPPJ010000008.1:0-58092 GCA_031428455.1 Hyphomicrobiales bacterium
GCCATCTTTCGGCGCTGGTACGTCTTTCCTATCTGTCGCCGCAGATCGTCGGCGACATTCTCGAAGGCCGGCAGCCGGGCGATTTGACGCGCTTGCGCCTCCTTGCGTTCAGCCGCAACCTGCCGCTGGCATGGCCTGAGCAGCGCCATCATCTCGGCATGAGCCGGGCCTGAGCCGGGCGTGAGTCTCGGCTGGCTGATCAAAAGCTCCACATGTGACCGGCCGAAAATGGCCTGCAGAGACCGGAAGCCATTCGGGCCGTAAAAGACGCGTCCTTGTGGTCTCTGATGACGTGCGTTACAGCCTGGGGCGACGTAACCTACCGAACTTGCGGGAGAAACCCGTTTGGCGAGCCGCCTCTGGGGCATGGGCCAGGGAAGGCAGACGCGGTGGCTGGGGGACCTGGATTCGAACCAAGATTGACCGAGTCAGAGTCGGTAGTTCTACCGTTGAACTATCCCCCAAGAGGCAATGACGCCGCTAGTGTGGCTCCAATAGCAACGTCGCCGGGCCAGCGCAACCCATGATCGGGCTGGAATATTCAAATGGCGGGCTCAAACGCGGCCTTGGGCGTTCCGCTCTGTGGACCGGCCTTGGCAGGGCGGGCGCCTCATGCTTACATCTTGGGCGAAGAGTGCGGGTTCAAGCGAATCGCGCACGATGGAGTTTGCATTGTCGAGCCAGTGGAGCGGCGAACCGGACGCGCCCGGCGCGGTCCGTCCCGATCAAGCCCAGTCTGGCGCAGCGGTCACCGTGGCTCCCGCTGCGCTTGTTGAGCCGTGGCCGCCGCGCCGGGCGGCGCCCACCTATGCGGCGCTGGATCTGGGCACCAACAACTGCCGGTTGTTGATCGCCCGTCCCTCGCAGGAGGGCTTCCGCATCGTCGATGCGTTCTCGCGCATCGTGCGGCTGGGGGAGGGGCTGAGCCACACCGGGCAGCTGAGCGAGGCTGCAATCCGCCGGACGCTTGGCGCGCTGGCTGTGTGCCGAGACAAGATGGCGTCGCGCGCCGTGACGCGCTCCCGCCTTATCGCGACCGAGGCTTGCCGTGCCGCTTCCAACGGCGTCGAGTTTCTCGCACGCGTTGAGGAAGAGCTGGGCGTCGGGCTTGAGATCGTGGATCGCGAGACCGAGGCGCATCTGGCGGCGGCGGGCTGCGCGGCGCTGGCTGATCCCAAGGCCAAAGGGATCGTACTGTTCGATATCGGCGGCGGCTCGACCGAGGTGGTGTGGCTGGCGGGGGGCGAGCGCGCGTCGGACCCGCTGCGCGAGCGAATCCGCAACTGGACGTCGCTGGCTATGGGTGTCGTGACGCTTGCGGAGAAGTTTGGCGGACACCACGTAGACCATGCGACGTTCGAGGCCATGGTGGCGCACGCGACGCAAGGACTTGCCCGGTTCATCGATCAGACGCGCGAGCAGACCCGTTGCGAGCGTTTCCATTTGCTTGGAACGTCCGGAACGGTCACTACCCTCGCAGGCGTTCATCTGGGGCTGCTGCGCTATGATCGGCGCCAGGTGGACGGCCTCTGGATGAGTCAGGACGAAATTGACGATGCGCTCACGCGGTTGCGGACGATGACTTACGATGAGCGCGCGGCCAATGGCTGTATCGGGCACGAGCGCGCAGACCTTGTGCTGGCCGGTTGCGCCATTCTCGAAGCCATCCGCCGGGCCTTTCCCGCGACGCGCGTGCGCATCGCTGATCGCGGTCTGCGGGAAGGAATTCTCGTGCAGATGATGAGCGCCGACGGCGTCTGGCGCGGCGCGCGCGCGCGAGAATACGCGCCATGAGCGGGGCCAAGGGCGGCGCAGGCGGCGTTGGCGGCATTGGCAGCAGCGGGCGCGAAGGCGGTCGCTCGCTCAAAGTGCGCGTGAAGACAGGAGCCAGACGCTCCATGTCGTCAAAGCTCTGGCTTGAGCGGCAGTTGAATGATCCTTACGTCGCGGCTGCCAGGCGCGAGGGCTGGCGGTCGCGGGCGGTTTACAAGTTCATCGAGCTGGATGAGCGTTTTAATCTGCTCAAGCCGGGGCACAAGATCGTGGACCTTGGCGCGGCCCCCGGCGGATGGGCGCAATATGCGGCCAGAAAGGTGCAACCAGCTACCGGCAAGGGCAAGGTGGTTGGCATCGACCTGCTCGACATCGAGCCCATCGCCGGTGTCGAATTTACGGTGATGGACTTTCTTGCCGAGGATGCACCTGCAAGATTGAAGGCGATGCTGGGCGGCGAGGCCGACGGCGTTTTGTCCGACATGGCCGCCAACACGACTGGCCACAAGAAGACCGACCATTTGCGCATCGTGCATCTGGCGGAGCTTGCCATCGAGTTTGCTTGCGAAGTGCTGGCGCCGGGCGGTTTTTTCGTCGCCAAGGTGTTTCAGGGTGGCGCCGAGGGCGAGTTGCTCACAACGCTGAAGCGCGACTTCACCACGGTGCGCCACGTCAAGCCAAAGGCAAGCCGCGCGGACTCGGCGGAGCTTTATGTTCTGGCCACAGGGTTCCGCCGCTCCCGGCCTAAAGCGGCCGAGAGCAACGATTAAGTTGTCCTAGCGGCCCAGCGTCTTCTTCACGGTGTCGGAAACGGACGCAGGCGTTGCGTACAGCTTCGCGATGAGCTTCTCGACGTCTTCGCCCGAGGTGGGCATGATGTCGATTCGCATCTTCGCCGCTTCTGCAAGCAGTTCCGGATCGGCGAGCGCAGCCATGAAGGCTGTGCGCAGCGCCGCCGCGCGGTCCTTGGGGACTTCGGCGGCGACAACATACGGGCGGCCCAGCACGTTTTGCGAATAGAACAACTCCATCGCCTGTCGCGCGTCGGCGTTCATCTCCAGCTTGCCGGTAACGGGTACGCCGCGCGCGTTCAGGGCAGGGTGACCATCCATGTCCTCCTGCGCGAACATGGTGAAGACCTTGTCCTCAAACAGACGCGGATACTGCACGGACAGGGTGGACCATGCGAGACCGCAGGCGCCCTGCACCTCGCCGCGCTCCATGGCGAGGGTGACTTCGCGTGAGCCCTTGTAGCCGCGCACCACCTTGAGCCGCGTGCCAAGGAAAGCGTTCGACATGGCGGGGTAATCGACAGTCGTGCCTCCTTCCGCTGTGGCGCCGACGATAAGCTCCTGCTTGCGGGCGTCCTCAAGGCTTTTTGCTGGCGCGTCGTTGCGGACGACGCAGGTGTACACTTCGCGGCTGGCGGAGCCGAGGTTCTGGAATTTGCTGGGGTCGTATTTGAGGCGCGAGCCGTCGCCCAGAAGCGGCTCCAGCATCGCGCTGGCGTAAATCGCGCCAATCTGCGTGCCGTCCCTGGGCAGGGTGTTGGCGATGGCTGCGGCCGAAACAATGCTGCCCGCGCCGGGCATGTTGCTGGGCGTGACGCTGGGGTTGCCGGGGATGTGCTTGCCTATATGGCGGGCGACGAGGCGACCGTAGGTGTCATATCCGCCGCCGGGGCCTGCGCCAATGACGATGGTGACCGTGCGGCCCTTGTAGAAGGCGCTTGCGTCCTGTGCATGAGCGGGGGCGCAGAATGATGCGAGGGCGAGCGAACCGAGCGCGATGGCGCGTATGTGTCCCAAGGTGTCCTCCTGTTTGTTATGGGGCCTTCTTGCACGGGCGCGCGCCCGCGTCGAGGCTCGGTGCAAGCGCACAAGCTTCGCTACCATCCAGCATGTTTTTCATGTGAACTCCTCATGTCGGCCATAATGGGCGGACTGGTGGACGCGGGTAAACGCACGGGGCCGCGATTGCAATCGCTGGGGCGCGCCAATTGACGCTGGCGGATGGACGGCGTCACGCTACAACGTAGGCTGGCGCTGGACGCGTTCAGGAGGGGTCATGAGCATTTCGCGGCGCGCACTTTTGGGGACGGCGGGCGGGCTGATAGCGGCTCCCGCCATTCTTCGCGCCAGCGGCGCGCAAGCGCAGGGGATTGCGCAGGGGATTGCGCAGGGGAACGCGCAGGCCGCTATCACTTTGCGGATGCATCATTTCCTGCCAGCCGTCTCCAACGCCCATGTGCGGCTTATTGCGCCGTGGGCGAAGAAGATTGAAGCCGCCAGCGAGGGCAAGCTGCGCATCCAGATATTTCCCTCGATGCAATTGGGCGGCACGCCGGGCCAGCTTTATGATCAGGCGCGCGACGGCGTTGTTGATCTTGTTTATACGCTGCCGGGCTACACGCCGGGGCGGTTCCCCGGCACCGAGGTTTTCGAACTGCCGTTTCTCGCCAACCGCGCCAGCAAGGTGAACTCGCCAGCGGCCTGGGAATTTGCCGAGGCCTATCTGGGCGCCGAAACGCAGGACGTGAAACTGCTTTGCTTCTGGTGCCATGACGGCGGCGTCATTCACTCGACGCGGCGCGTGACGTCGCTGGCTGATCTCAAGGGCCAGCGTTTGCGCTTTCCCACGCGGCTTGCGGGTGAAGCCTTGAGAGCAGCTGGCGCCGCGCCCATCGGCATGCCGGTGACGCAAGTCGCCGAGAGCATCACGCAGCGCGTGCTGGATGGCGCAGTCGTGCCGTGGGAGGTCGCGCCGTCGATCAAGTTGCCGGACCTTGCGCGCAACCATCTCGAGATTGCCGGCAACCCGACGTTTTACACAGCGTCCTTCATGGTCGCGATGAACAAGGCGCGTTACGAAGGCTTGCCCGGCGAATTGCGCGCGATCCTCGACGCTCATTCCGGCATCGCCTATTCCAATTCGGGCGGAGAGGTGTGGGATCAGGCCAGCGCGGATGTGGAAGCGGCGGTGCGCAAGGGCGGACGCAACACGATTTCGACTTTGTCCGACGCCGACAAGGCTGAATGGATGAAGGCTTGTGAGCCTGTAACCGCGCAGTGGATTGACGAAATGAAAGCCCGCAAGCTTGATGGTCTTGCGATGATCGAGACCGCGAAGAAGCTTCTCGCGAAATACGCGGGCTGATGCGCAGGCTCACCACGCTTGTCGCTCTGGCTGGCGGCGCCATCGTCTTTGCAATTGCGGGGCTTGTGACTGCAAGCGTGTTGCTGCGGTGGTTCACGGGATTGCCCATTTCGGGCGACTTCGAGCTGGTGCAAATGGGCGCGGCGCTCGCTGTTTTTTGCTTTCTGCCGTTCTGTCAGCTGGAGCGGGCCAACATTGTCGTCGATACGTTCACGTCGCGCCTTTCAGGTCGCACGCGCGCGCTGATCGACGCGATGTGGGACGGGCTTTACGCATTGGCCATGGGCGTGATCGGCTACGCCATGTTGCCGGGCATTGTTGCGGCGTGGAAGTCCGGCGAGGAGACGATGGTCTCGCGGATACCGCTGTGGCCTGCGCTGGCGATTTCGACTGTACTGCTGCTGTTTCTCGCTCTTGTGGCGGCGTGGACCGCGCGGCGCCTCTTGCGGGGCGCGCAATGAACGAGACTGCGCTCGCCATTGCAGGCTTCGCCGTATTGCTGTTGCTCATCGCTGCGCGCATGCATGTGGGCCTCGCGATGCTGGTGACAGGCGCGGCGGGCTATTCGATTCTGTCAAGCTGGCCTGCGCTGCTCGCGTACATGAAGACGAATTCATATCACCAGTTTGCCAATTATACTTTGTCGGTCATTCCGCTATTTATATTAATGGGGGCGTTGGCGGAGCAATCGGGAGTTTCCACGAAGTTATTCCGTGCGGCGGCCTGCCTTGTGGGCCGGGTGCGCGGGGGGCTTGCCTATGCGGTGATCGTGTCTTGTGCAGGTTTTGGCGCCATCTGCGGATCGTCCGTCGCGACAACAGCGACCTTCGGGCGCACCGCGCTACCAGAGCTTGAACGCTACAAATACGACGGCGGGTTTGCGACCGGCGTCATTGCTGTCGGCGGCACGCTTGGCATTCTGATTCCGCCCTCGGTCATTCTGGTCGTCTACGCCATCGCGACCGAGCAGAACATCGCCAAGCTTTTCATGGCGGCGCTCGTTCCAGGCCTGCTGGCGGCGGCTTTATATTGCGTCACGATCTTTTTCGTTGTGCGGCGGCGTCCTGAGCTTGCCCCAGCTCCTGAAGCGACTGAGGCTGGGGAATCTCTGCGCACGGTGGCGGCCGCGTGGCCCGCGCTTGCGGTCGCGCTTGTTGTTGTGGGTGGCATCTATGGCGGCGTGTTCACGCCCACGGAAGGCGCGGCGGTGGGCGTGGCCGCGATGTTCGCCATTGGCGTTCTGCAACGCGCGCTGGGGTGGGACGAATTGCGTCGCGCGTTGCTGCAGACGGCTTCTACGACAGGCATGATTTTCATCATCCTGCTGGGTTCGGAAGTGTTCAACGCGTTCCTTGCGCTGTCCCAGTTGCCCACCAATCTCGCGGCGTCCATCGTGGAGATGCAATGGCCGCCCTATGCGGTGCTCGCCGCGCTGCTGGCTTGTTACATCCTGCTGGGCGCGGTGATGGACGAGTTGGCGATGTTACTGCTGACGCTGCCGGTGTTCTTTCCGGTTGTGGCGGGGCTCGATTTCGGTCTGCCAGCGGAAGAGCAGGCGATCTGGTTTGGCGTGCTGGTGCTCGTGGTCGTTGGCATGGGGCTGACCGCGCCGCCCATCGGGCTAAATGTGTTCGTGGTGAGCGCTATCGCGGTGCGAACGCCCATTGCGCAGACCTACCGGGGCGTGCTGCCCTTCCTGTTGGCAGATGTGGCCCGGCTCGCTCTGCTTCTCGCGTTCCCCGCGCTGGCGCTGGGCATGGTGCGCTGGCTGGGTTGAAACGTCGTGCCGTCGTCGTGGCCCGCAACTAAGCTTTGCGCAGGGCGGGGCGCGTGCTATGAGCCACCGCCAATCCTGCAGTCGGTTGATTCAGCCGACCCTTTTCGTTTTTGCGGCGTGATAATCGCCCGGAGGCTTGGCAAATGGCCATCATCGAAACACACCAGCTTCTTGAAGCGCTGACGTTTGACGACGTCCTGCTGCGCCCCGGCCATTCGGAAGTCATGCCCTCGATGGTGGACATTCGCTCCCGGCTGACGCGCGAGATTACCCTGAATCTGCCGATTATCTCATCGGCCATGGACACGGTGACCGAGGCGCGGCTCGCCATCGCCATGGCGCAGGCGGGCGGCATCGGCGTAATCCATCGCAACCTTGAGCCAGAGCAGCAGGCCGAGGAAGTGCGCAAGGTGAAGCGTTTTGAGAGCGGCATGGTGGTGAACCCCATTACCATCTTCCCGGACGAGACGCTGGCCGACGCCTTCGCGCTGATGCAGCAATATCACATCTCTGGCATCCCGGTGGTCGAGCGCGGTCCCGTTGGCAAACCAGCCAAGCTTGTAGGCATTCTCACCAACCGAGATGTGCGCTTTGCGGACAATCCGCTCCAGCCGGTCTCGGAGCTGATGACCAAGAAGCTCGTCACGGTGCACGAAGGCGTCAAGCAGGACGAGGCGCGTCGGCTGTTGCATCAGCATCGCATCGAGAAGCTTCTGGTGGTCGATGACGATTACCGCTGCGTCGGCCTCGTTACTGTGAAGGACATGGAAAAGGCGACGCAGCACCCCAACGCCTGCAAGGATGAGCAGGGGCGCCTGCGCGTCGCTGCCGCCTCGACCATCGGCGACAAGGGCTATGATCGCGCGCTGATGCTGATGGACGCCGGCGTCGATTGCATCGTGGTCGACACCGCCCACGGACATTCGCAAAACGTGCTCGATCAGGTGAGCCGCATCAAGCGCATCTCGAACAAGGTTGCGGTTATCGCTGGCAACATCGCGACGCGCGAAGGCGCCAAGGCGCTGATTGATGCTGGCGCAGACGCCATCAAGGTTGGCATCGGGCCGGGGTCCATCTGCACAACGCGCATCGTGGCGGGCGTTGGCGTGCCGCAGCTCACGGCCATCATGGAAGCGGCGGAAGAGGGCCAGAAGTCCAACATCCCGGTCATCGCCGACGGCGGCATCAAATTTTCCGGCGACCTCGCCAAGGCGATGGCGGCAGGCGCGGAAGCGGTGATGATCGGTTCGCTTTTGGCTGGCACGGAAGAGAGCCCGGGCGAGACGTTCCTGTATCAGGGCCGCACGTTCAAGGCGTATCGTGGCATGGGCTCGGTGGGCGCCATGGCGCGCGGCTCTGCTGATCGCTACTTCCAGCAGGACATCAAGGATCAAATGAAGCTGGTGCCCGAAGGCATCGAGGGGCAGGTCGCCTACAAGGGGCCGGTGTCGGCAGTGCTGCATCAGCTGGCCGGTGGCCTTCGCGCCGCGATGGGCTATGTGGGCGCGCCGACCGTGCCGGACTTCCAGCAACGGGCGCGCTTCGTGCGCATCACCGGGGCAGGCCTGCGCGAAAGCCATGTGCATGATGTGGCGATCACCCGCGAGAGCCCGAATTATCCGGGCGGACAGTAAGGATCAGCTCGTCTGCTGCGCACGCGACAGGCGGCTAAACGAGGCGCGCAGCAGTTCTACTTTTCTGCGTTCCTGCGGGTCGGCGCCGCCGTCCGCGTAAGCCCCCTCTTCGATGTCTTTCAGAATTTCGGCCAGCTCCTTCTCAGTCAGGTGCTCGATGCCGATGAAGTCGTTACGGGCGTCTGACACTGCGCGCAACAGCTCGTCCAGTTTCGCCTGAATGGCGGCGCCGTCGCGGTTCTGGGTGTTCTGGATCAGAAACACCATCAGGAACGTGATGATCGTGGTGGACGTGTTCACCGCGAGCTGCCACGTGTCGGAGAAGCCGAACAGCGGCCCGCTGGCCGCCCAGGCGACAATGGCGAGGCAGCAAATCACGAAGGTGAGCGGCCGTCCCGCAGCGCGGGCGACGGATTTGGCGAAGCCTGTGAACATTTTTTCCATGGTCATCTCTCCGAAAATTGCCTGATCCTTGTTCATATTGAGACGGTTATCATGATTTTCGCACGCTCACGCGAGGCTTGCGCAGAACGCGGTGTCCCGTCATGATCTGGGACGGTTACAGGAAGGGATGCGAGATGCGCGGACCGCACGACGTTGGCGGCCTTGAGGGCGGCCCTATCGACACCGCACCCCACGATCTGGCGTTCTGGGAAAAGCAGATTGATGGCGTGCGCGCCGTGATCGGCGCCAAGGGGCTGGTCTCCAGCCACGAGAACCGGCGCACCATCGAGCAATTGGGCCACGACGTTTACGAACGGCTTTCGTATTACGAGCGCTGGACGGCCTCCTTGCAGCGGCAAATGGTCGACAAGGGTTTGCTCACACAGGATGAGATCGACGCCAAAGTTGCGCAGGTTCGCAAGCGTCTGGAAGACAGCGGCGAACTTGAGCTTCTCCCGGAGGAGGAAGCCAAATGCCGCTAGACGAGCGCTTTCGTGAAGGCGACACGGTGCTGGTGCGCGAGGATTATCCGATCGGTCATTTTCGCACGCCGGTTTACATCCGCGGCAAGAAGGGGCTCGTCACCAAGCGCTGGGGCGCGTGGGGCAATCCTGAAACGCTCGCTTACGGTTTCAAGGGCGACAAGAAATTTGTCTACGAAGTGCGCTTCCGGCAGGCTGACGTATGGCCCGACTACAAGGGCAATCCGGCGGACGTGATCGACGTCGATCTCATGGACAACTGGTTGCTTCCAGCTGACGCGCGAAGCTGATCGGACTTCGCCGGAGTGATCCGGCGACAATCACGGGCCGGAGAGGGCAGACCTCCGTCGCGAGAAAACAATTGAGCACTGCCAGGTGGAGGGAATATGGTTTCGTTCAATTTGAACGGGCGTCCGGTGTCAATTGACGCCAAGCCCGAAACGCCCCTGTTGTGGGTCATCCGCGATCAGATCGGCCTGACCGGCACGAAATACGGTTGCGGCGCGGGCCTTTGCGGCGCATGCACCATTCATATCAACGGCGAGGCGCTGCGCTCGTGCCAGACGCTGGTGTCCGACGTTGCGGGCAAGTCGGTGACCACGATTGAAGGCCTGTCGCCAAACTCATCCCATCCCTTGCAGAAGGCGTGGGTGCAGTTGGAAGTGCCGCAGTGCGGCTATTGCCAGTCTGGCCAGATCATGAAGGCCGCAGAGCTGCTCGCCAAGACGCCCAAGCCGTCGCGTGAGCAGATCGTCGAGCACATGGATGGCAACATTTGCCGTTGCGGCACCTATCACAACATCATTGCGGCGATTCAGCTCGCTTCAAAGGAGGGCTGATCATGAACGCAATCGACAAGACATCAATCGACAAGACATCACTCTCGCGTCGCGGTTTCCTTGCAGGCATGGGAGGCATGTCGTTCGCCATCGCCATGGGCTCTGACAGCGCGCAATTGTTCTCGACCGACGCGCAGGCGCAAGCAGCCGCCAAGACAATCAACGCCTGGGTGCGGATAGCGCCGGACGGGATCGTGACGATCTACAGCGCCGGCGCTGAAATGGGGCAGGGCTCCAAGACATCGCTGCCGATGATCCTCGCGGAAGAGATGGACGCCGACTGGTCCAAGGTCGTCATCGAAATGGCTCCGGGCGACCGCGACGTATACGGCTACACGTTCAACAAGGAACGTGGCATGTCCATCGTCGGCAGTCGCGCGGTGATGCTGTATTTCACCGATCTGCGCATGGCGGGCGCGCAAGTGCGCAAGGTGCTGATCGGCAACGCCGCGCAGCGCTGGAATGTCGACGCCAAGACGCTGAAGACCGAGCCGGGCTTCGTCGTCAATCCGGCTAACGGACAGAAGCTGTCGTACGGCGAACTTGCTGCGACGGGCACAGTGCCCAATCCGCTGCCAACCGTCGACGCCGCAGAGCTGAAGCCACGCGCCGAGTGGCGCATGATCGGCAAGGGCGTTCCGCGCCGCGACACCCCCGAGAAGGTGAACGGAAAGGCCATATTCGGCCTCGACGTCACCGTGCCCGGCATGGTGTTCGCCACGACGCTGCATGCGCCTGTCCACACCGGTAAGCCCGTGTCTTGGAACGACGCTGACATCAAGAAAATGCCGGGCGTCATGGACACCGTGCGCCTGCCCAACGGCGTCGCTATCGTGGCTTCCAGCTTCGTAGAAGCGAAAGCCGCGCGCGAAGCGTTGAAAGTGATTTGGGACAAGGGTGCGGCTGCGAATTTCGACTCCGATGCCGCGCTCGAAGCCTTCGCCAGGGTCGCCGTCGATCCCAAGGCGCCTGTCGCCTCTGTTGAGAAGAAGGGCGACGTCAACGCGGCCTTCGCAGCGGCTGCCAAAGTGTTCAAGGCCGACTTCCGCGCGGACCATGGCTACCATGCGCAGATGGAGCCGTTGAACGCAGTGGTTCGTATTGCGGCCGACGGCAAGACAGCGGAAGTGTGGGAGGGCACGCAGGCGCCTGACAACACGCGCGACGAGGTCGCCAAGGCGCTTGGCCTCGCGCCCCCCGCCGTCACCGTGCATCAATGCTACATGGGCGGCGGTTTTGGTCGGCGTTCGCTGGGCGACTATGCGGCCGAGTGCGCAACAATCGCCAAGGCTGTGAACAGGCCAGTAAAGCTGGTGTGGACGCGTGAAGAGGACATTGCTTTTGGCATGTTCCGTCCCGCATCTTTCCAGCACCTTGAAGCCGCGCAAGACGCGAGTGGACAAGTGACTGGTTGGAAGCACTCGATTGTGGGCGATGGGGGCGTGCTGCTGCTCACGGGCATCCGTATTCCGTACTATCAAATTCCCAATATCGACATCGAGCGTCGCGGCGTTTCGAACGGCATCCGTCTCAAGCACTGGCGCGCGGTGGGGCACGTGTTCAACGTGTTCGCCATCGAGAGCCTTGTCGATGAAATGGCTGTCGCCGCGAACATGGACCCCATCCAGTTCCGCATCGAAAAGATGGCGGCTATCCCGAAGTTGCGCCGCTGCCTCGAAGAGGTCGCCAAGATGTGTGACTGGAACGCGCCGCGCCCGGACGGACGTGCGCTTGGCGTGTCGCTGAGCGAGCGCTCCAACTCGCTCGGAGCCGGTGTGGTCGAGATCTCGCTCAACAAGGACACGGGCAAGATCAAGGTTCACAAGGTGTGGCTTGCTGTGGATGGCGGCATCATCGTTACGCCTGGTCCCGCCAAGGCGAACCTTGAGAGCGGTATCATCTACGGCCTCTCGGGGCTTCTGCACGAGCGCATCACGATCAAAAACGGCGAAGTGCAGCAGACGAACTTCCATGACTATGAGTTGATGCGGATGTCCGATCTGCCAGAAGTCATGGAGACCCGTTTGTTGCCCAGCACGGAACGGCCGACAGGCCTTGGCGAAGTGGGCAATCCCTTCCTTGGCGCGGCCATTGCGAACGCGTTCTACCGGCTTTCGGGCAAGCGCCTTCGGCATCTGCCGTTCATGCCCGATCGCGTGACGGAAACGCTTACGTCGTAAAAGCAAGTCTGGAAGGCGCGCGCCTGTGCGCCTTCCAATTATACGCGGTGGAGATCGAAAATGACGCAGGGTTCCGGCGATGCCCATGGCCATACACATGGTCACGATTCTCATGGTCACGACTCTCATGGTCATGATCACGGTCATGACCATGACCACTCGCCGCCTCAGCCCGACGACAAAGTACATTCGTATTATCAAATTCTCGGCGTCGCGCTGAAGGAATTGCTGATCGAAAAAGGCATTGTGAGCGCGGACGAAGTGCGCGCCGCCATTGAAGTGCGCGATTCAATTACGCCCGCTAACGGCGCCAAGGTTGTCGCCCGTGCATGGGTTGATCCCGCGTATCGTGAGCGCCTCTTGAAGGACGCCAATGCGGCGACTGCGGAGCTTGGTTATCCGATGCACACGACGCATCTCGTGGCGCTGGAAAACACCGACGAGGTCCACAACGTCGTCGTATGCACGCTGTGCTCCTGCTATCCGCGCGAGCTGCTCGGCCTGCCGCCGTCCTGGTACAAGAGCAAGGATTATCGCGCGCGCATTGTGCGTGAGCCGCGCGCCGTGCTGGCAGAATTTGGCACTCCAGTGCCGGAGACTATCGAACTGCGCGTGCGCGATTCGACAGCCGACCTTCGGTACATCGTTGTGCCGCAGCGGCCCGAGGGCACGCAGGGAATGGGCGAGGACGAACTGGCGGGACTCGTCAGCCGCGACGCCATGATCGGCGTGGCCCGCGCGAAGGCGCCGCAGGCCTGATTGCGACGCGTTTAACCGTCCGTAAACCAGACATGTTCCAGCATGGTTCATATTGATGAGCTTACCGTGACGGCGCGCGTTTGGAGTTAGCGCTATGATTGCAAATCGTTCGGAGGGCGTGATGATCGCCTTCATTGTGGCCATTATCATTGCCGGGTTCTTTGGTCCGTGGGTGATTTCACTCATGCTCGCGGCCGTGTGCGTGGGCTGTATCGGCCTCAAGCGCATGAGCGGTGGCGGCGAAAGCTGAACGCCTTCGCACTGGACATTTTGGCCAGGAAGCCTTCATGAGAAGCCTTGGGCCGCGAACCCCGTTTCGCGGCACTGCTTTTTTCCAAGACAGGCCCAAGGCTAACCTTCATGACCCCCGCAGCCCGCGTCGCAGCCGCGATCGAGATCGTCGGCGAAATCGACGCCAAACGGCGCCCCGCCTCAGACATTTTGCGTGAATGGGGGCAGAGCCATCGCTTTGCCGGTTCCAAGGATCGCACGGCCATCGCTGGCCTCGTGTGGGATACGCTGCGCGTGAAGTCGTCGGCAGCCTGGCTCATGGGCGCTGACGGCGCGCGGGCGCAAGTGCTGGGCGCGCTGGCCCGGGCGCGCAGTTTCGACTTGTCTGCCGTTGCCGCGCTGTGCACGGGCGAGGGCCATGCGCCTTCGCCGCTCACCGACCATGAACGGGAACGCCTGATCCTGAGCGATGTCTCAGACGCGCCCGCCCATGTGCAGGGCGATTTTCCCGAATGGCTCGGCGCCCAACTGGTGGAGGCGTGGGGCGCCCGGGCGGTGGAGGAAGGGCGGGCGCTGTCGCAGCGGGCGCCAGTCGATTTGCGCGCCAATCTGCTGAAGTCGTCGCGGGACGAGGCCTTGAAGGAACTCGATCATCTTGGCGCGATCGCCACGCCCCATTCACCGTGGGGTGTGCGCATCGCCGTGGGGCCGGACGGGCGCCAGCCTTCGCTGTCCGCAGAGCCCGCCTACGCGCGCGGCTTTGTCGAGGTGCAGGACGAGGGCTCGCAGATTGCCGCGCTTCTTTCAGGGGCCGACGCCCACCAGCAGGTGCTTGATTTGTGCGCAGGCGGGGGCGGCAAAACCCTCGCGCTGGCCGCCATGATGGAAAACAAGGGCCAGATCTACGCCACGGACCGGGACGGACGTCGCCTGTCGCCCATCTGGGACCGGATGGAGCGGGCCGGCGTGCGCAATGTGCAGGTGCGCGCTCCCAAAGGGCCGCAGGACATTCTGAGCGATCTCGAAGGCGCCTGCGATCTCGTGGTCGTGGACGCGCCTTGCACCGGGGCTGGCACATGGCGGCGCAACCCGGACGCCAAATGGCGCGTGCGGCCCGGCGCCGTGGACCAGCGCGTGACCGAGCAGGACGCGGCCCTGCGCAGCGCGGCCCGCTATGTGAAAAGCGGCGGACGCATCGCCTACGTCACGTGCTCCGTGTTGAAAATCGAGAACGAGGCGCGCGTTGAGGCCTTCCTCACTCAGCACGGTGACTTTCTGCCCGTCGACATGGCCCATGCCGCGCGCAAGGCGGGCGTTCCGCAACTTGCCGGGCATGTCTCCACGCTCGGGCCGGGCCTTCGCCTGTCGCCCGCAACAGCGGGAACCGACGGGTTCTATGTGGCCCTTCTGGCGAAGGCCTGAGAGCTTCCGCGCATCTGCGACGAGTCGACCAGCGTGCGCACGCTGTCGGCCAGAAGATTGGCGGTGGCGCGCAGCAGGCCGCCGTCGCGGGGCCGGGTGGGCGTCTCGTGCGCATCCTCGCCGGAGAAAAGCCCGGCGAAGTCCGTCGGCCTGATGCGGGCGAGGTTGCAGGGCGGGGCGGGGCTGTGCATGGCGGAGCGGAGCATGTTGCTTGTCATGCGCGGATACTGGCGCCTGCGGCTTGAGCCCCGCTCAAACGGATCCATTGCATTTGAGCTATTCTGCTCACCACAATCAGGACGCTCGACGCGACGCCGCCGGGGACAGCGCGCTGCGCCGCATTGCGCGCCGCCGCCCCATGGCCTAATCCGGCCACAACCCCTTTTTCCAAAAGCCCGAGCAGCGCCCATGACCGCCAACAGCCAACAGGCTTCAAACCCCACCCATGCCGAAATCGTGAGCCATCACGACAAGGTGCTGATCGTCGATTTTGGCTCGCAGGTGACCCAGCTGATCGCCCGGCGCGTGCGCGAGGCGGGCGTCTATTGCGAAATCGCGCCCTTCCAGTCCGCCCAGAAGGCGTTTGACGAATTGAAGCCCAGGGCCGTTATCCTCTCAGGGGGCCCGGCTTCGGTGACGGCGGAAGGCTCGCCCCGCGCGCCGCAGGCGATCTTTGACGCCGGACTGCCGATCCTCTCCATCTGCTACGGGCAGCAGACCACGGCCGTGCAACTGGGCGGCGCGGTGGAGGGCGGACACGCGGCGGAGTTTGGCCGCGCCGACATCCAGATTCTGGAAAAGAGCGCGTTGTTTGACGGACTGTGGGAAGTCGGCAAGCGCTATCCCGTGTGGATGAGCCACGGCGACCGCGTGACGAAATTGCCCGAGGGCTTCACCGTGAAGGCGACCAGCGAGAACGCACCCTTCGCCATCGCCAGCGATGAGACGCGCCGCATCTTCACCACCATGTTCCACCCGGAAGTGGTGCACACGCCCGATGGCGCCAAGCTGATCTCCAACTTCGTGCACAAGGTCGCGGGCCTGCGCAACGACTGGACCATGGCGGCCTTTCGCGGCGAGGCCATCGCGGCCATTCGCAAACAGGTGGGGACGGGCCGCGTGCTGTGCGGCCTTTCAGGCGGCGTTGATTCAGCCGTGGCCGCCGTGCTCATTCACGAGGCCATTGGCGACAGGCTGACCTGCGTGTTCGTCGATCACGGCCTCATGCGCATGGGCGAGGCGGAGCAGGTCGTCAATCTCTTCCGCGATCATTACAACATCCCGCTTGTGCATGTGGACGCCAGCGAGATGTTCATCGGCGCGCTTGAAGGGGTGAGCGATCCCGAGACCAAGCGCAAGACCATCGGCAAGTTGTTCATCGATGTGTTTGAGGCCGAAGCCAAGAAGATCGCGTCAGACGGCAAGGGCGAACTGGGCTTTCTCGCGCAGGGCACGCTGTATCCGGACGTGATCGAAAGCGTGTCGTTCACCGGCGGGCCTTCGGTCACCATCAAGAGCCATCACAATGTGGGCGGCTTGCCTGAGCGCATGAACATGAAACTCGTTGAACCCTTACGCGAACTCTTCAAGGACGAAGTGCGCGCGCTGGGCCGGGAACTGGGCCTGCCGGAGGTTTTCGTGGGCCGCCATCCCTTCCCCGGGCCGGGCCTCGCCATCCGCATCCCCGGCGCCATCAGCCGCGAAAAGCTCGACATCCTGCGCAAGGCGGACGTGATCTATCTCGATGAAATCCGTAAAGCCGGCCTCTACGACCACATCTGGCAGGCCTTCGCCGTGCTGCTGCCCGTGCGCACAGTGGGCGTGATGGGCGACGGGCGCACCTACGACCACGTCTGCGCGCTACGCGCCGTGACAAGCGTCGACGGCATGACGGCAGATTTCTTTCCCTTCGACATGAACGTGCTGGGCCGGACAGCAACGCGGATCATCAATGAAGTGCGCGGGATAAACAGGGTTGTTTATGATGTGACGAGCAAGCCGCCGGGGACGATTGAGTGGGAGTGAGGGGGGGCGTGAAGCATTAATCGCTACATAATTGCGGTGAGCCGAGATGGATCAGTTTGTTAGAGGAGATATCTTCGTCCATAGGCCGCCTCGTCAAACTCTGAAAGCTTGGCAGCCTTTCTGGGACTGCGTCTCAATCCTGTTTCAGTTCCAAAATTCCGATGTTGCTGACGGGGACGTGGAATTAGCGGAATGGCGGTTGAATTGGGTAGCGGGCGTCGCCCTCCTTCGTACGATTGGTCATGTTTTGGCTAAAGTCGACGCAAAGGAATCTGAAAGGCATTCTGAGGAAATTGCGGCTTTTTGGCGCGAATTAAAATCCCACCCCACGGAAAATGAAATATTCTGGGAGTTCATTGAAAAGGAGCGAAATAATCTCCTGAAAACCTACTCGTTCGGCGGTAAGCTCGCTGTTAATAGCTCAGAAGCCTATATCGAATTTGAGGATGGTTCGGATGCGTTTCAATTATTTCGATGCGCTGTTTACTGGTGGAGACATCATCTAATGACGATCGAAGCGAGGCTTCAAGCCTGATATCCTGACGCTTAACCCTCTCAGCAAAAGTGGCGTCATTGAATGTTCTCACCCGTACTAACAAAGGACGATTTTGTCCAAATAGTGAAAGCGATGTCTGACGAAGATTTCGCGCGTCTTCGATATTGTCAAGAGTTAGCTGGCGCCTTCATCGCAATCAGCAAATTTGAAGATATGCTTATCCATGCGATGGAGATGTGTAATAGCATCAGAATTGATTTCGTTCTGGGTGATGATGCTGACCAATGGGCGAAAATGATCGCTAAAAGGTCAGCTCTACAAGCATCAACCCTTGGATCTCTGATAAAGATACTTGAAAAACATAATGTCTTCCCTGCCGACATTTTATATTTGAAGTGGATCAAAAAGAAACGTGATTATTTTGTCCACCTAAACTTTCAAGATGGTGCGTGGCCTGGAGATATGTCGATTGACGAGTGTAAGGAATTGATACGTCGATTGCTGGCGATCCAAATTTGGCTGGAGCGGGCGGAGCGCAGAATCTGGACTATATTTGAACGAGCTGGATTTCTAGACTTGGAGCGTTTTCACGACGGTAGCGTCTTGGCAATGAATGGTGATTGGCATAAAAAATTGGATGATTAGGAATACAATAGCGGCCTCGTTCAACTGCTACAATTGCGAGTGAAGTTGGCGGTCGACTCTCGGCAGTTGCGCCTATTTCGCTGCATCAAACGGATCAACCACCCTCACACCAAACCCCACAAAATCCCGCACATTCCTTGTCGCCACGATCAGCCCGTTCGTTTGCGCCACAGCGGCGATCATTGCGTCTTCAAACAATGCATCGGACTTGCGGTGCATGAGGCGGGCGTGGGTGCGGAAGGCGCGGGCGTCTATAGGCAGGACGGGATAGTTTGTCTCGATCTTGTCCAGCCAGCTTTCAATGTCCGCCGCCTTGGCGGGGTCCGTTTCACGCGTCTTCTCAATGCCTGCATGTATTTCGCCGATGGTGACGGCGCAGATGTGAATGTCCGTCTCGGGCAGGGCGCGCAGCCATGCGACGACCGCGCCGTGGGGTTTTGCGCGGCGCAGCTCCGAGACGACGTTGGTGTCGAGCAGATACATTCAATCGAACGCAGGCGCGGGCCTGCGGCGTTTGCCGCCGCGCTTTGGAATGTCGAGATCAAAGCGCGCGTCATCGCTGAGCAGCATGTCCTTCAGAGACGGGCGTGCGGCCTCCTGCAACCGCTTCCATTCCTCAAGCGGCACAAGCACAGCCGCCTGCGCCCCCCGCTTGGTGACAATTTGCGGACCCTGCTTGAGGCACGTCTCCAAAAACTCGGAAAAGCGCGCCTTGGCGTCCTGCACAGACCAGTTCGACATGAGGCCTCCTGACTAGTCAGATATCTAGTCTGATTTTTGCTATGCTGCAAGGTATATCCCATTGACATATCCCACCCTCACCCCTACTTTCCCCGCATGGTCCGCACCTCGCTCTTTAAATCCAACCGCTCGCAGGCCGTGCGTTTGCCCAAGGATGTCGCCTTTCCCGAGGGGGTGAGGGAGGTCGAAATTTTCGAGGACGGGAAGAAGCGCGTCATCGCGCCAGCGGGCGCATCATGGGACGATTTCTTCGACGCGCCGGGCGTCGATCTGCCTGAGCGGCAGCAGCCGCACGCCGACAAGCGCGAAGCGTTTTGATGCTGCGCTATATGCTGGACACGAATGTCTGCATCCGCGTGTTGCGCGACAGGCCGCAGCAAGTGCGCTCGCGCTTCAATGCGCAGGCCGATGGGCTGTGTATCTCCACCGTCGTGCTGATGGAGCTTCTGCACGGCGCAGCAAAGTCGGCGCGGCCAGACGACAATCGCCGCGAGGTGGAGCGCTTCGCCGCGCGGCTTGAGGTGCTGGCGTTCGATGCGGACGCAGCGGGCCACGCCGCCGACATTCGCGCCGCGCTTGAAAAGCGCGGGCAGGTGATCGGCGCCTATGACACGCAGATCGCAGGCCACGCGCGCAGTCGCGGGCTGATCTGCGTGACATCGAATCCTGGCGAGTTCACGCGGGTGGAAGGCCTGCGTTGCGAAGACTGGCTTGCAGCTTAAATTAGTAGCAGGGCGCTGACGGGGCCTCAATCAGATCAACCGTCCTACGCGGCAGGCGAGGGCATTGATTCCGCGCCCTTCTGATGCCTGCATGTATCTCGCCAATGGTGACTGCGCAGACCCGCCGTCTGACCGCGCAAGACTTGGCTTCCAGATATTCCTGATCATCGATATGATTGCGAAAAGCGGTTACCGGCCTCGTCATGCAGACAGAATGACCGGGAGAACAATATTGGAGGATGCCCCATGAGCACTACTCACCTGGCGTCTTGTCGCTCCCGAAGCGCAACGATATGGCGCAGTTCAAGCGTTCTTGTTTTTCTGGCCCTTAATGGCCCGATGGCGAAGAGCGCAGAGGATGGAGAATCTTTCTATCGCGGAAAGACAATCAGCTTCGTTATCGGGTATTCGGCAGGCGGCGGCTACGATACATATGCGCGCCTTGTTGCGCGCCACATGGGGGGGCAGATCCCCGGAGCCCCGGCAATTGTTCCACGCAACATGCCAGGAGCCAGCAGTCGAGTCGCTGTCGCACACACATACAATGTCGCGCCACGAGATGGGCTTACAATTTGCACAGGTGATCAGTCGCTGGCGCTTGCCCAGGCCATGGATCAAAAACTAAACTTTGACATGTCCCGATTTCTTTACATCGGAAATCCCAGCTCGGAAAATAATACAACTGTTACCTGGCATACTTCCGGCATCAGGAGCATTGAGGACGCTATAGCGCAAGAAGTCGCTATGGGCGCCACGGGCGGCAGCGCATCGTCGCAATATCCACTCATCATGAATTCAGTTCTGGGCACAAAGTTTCGGATTATCCTTGGATATCCTGGCGGGAATGAAATTAACCTTGCTATGGAGCGCGGTGAAGTAGCCGGGCGTGGCTCGAACAGCTGGGCGTCATGGAAGGCGACGCGCTCGGACTGGATCAAGGACAAGAAGATCAATATTCTCGTGCAAGTCGGTCTTAAAAAGTCCGATGATCTGGCCGACGTGCCGCTCTTGATGGACTTGGCAAAAAATGAAGAAGATCGCGCTCTTCTGAGACTTTTCTCTACGCCGCCGACGATTGGGCGGCCAATTTTCACCACTCCTGACACACCGAAAGAACGCGTGAGTGCGCTGAGGCTCGCCTTTAACGCCATGATCAAAGATTCTGCCTTCCTGGCGGACGCCAGGAAGGCGAATCTGGACGTAGATCCTGTCTCAGGCCCAGAGCTTCAAGAGTTAGTCCAGCAAATCCTCGCAACTTCTAAACCGATTACAAAGCGCCTTGCCGACATACTAGCCGAAGGCGAAAATCCAAAGAAATAGGAGCGCGACGTGACGATTATTATAACTGACGACGATGTGACCAGGCTTTTATCGATGCGCGAGTGCGTTGAGGCGATGAGAGTCGCCTTCAAGGATTTTTCGGAAGGTGTTGCGGTAAACAGACCGCGGGTTCGTTATCTTGCTCAGCACCCGGATCCTGAAAGACGTTACTTTGCGAATGTTCATGTTGGCGCGGTTCCCTCATCGGGCGTTGCGTGCGTTCGCGCAGGCTCACAGATCATGATTCCACCCAACGAAAAAAGTACGCGACGGATGTATGAAAATCCTGCCGCATTCAACTGGGGTATCGTTATCCTTTACAGTCTGGAGACTGCTGAGCCCCTGGCGTTCATGCATGAATTCCGGTTATCTGGCCTCAGGGTTGGCGCAACGACCGGTATGGCGATAGATCATATGGTCAAAAAAGACGCCAGCCGACTTGGTCTGTTTGGAACGGGCAAACAAGCGAGGAATTCGCTTGAAGCGATCCTCACAGTGCGCTCCATAACGCATGTCAAAGTGTATGCGCCTGATAGTGATCGTCTCAGTAAATTTGTAACAGAGGTTCAGCGGCCTGGCGTCGAGATATCCGCCGCGACAAATTCAGACGAAGTCATCGAAGGCGCGGATATTATTTCTTGCGCTACGTCATCTGTACATCCGGTGTTCGATGGCTCCAAAATAAAGCCAGGGCAGTTCGTGGTGACGATCGCAAATTCGGATGTAACGAATACGCGCTCCGAGGTTGATGAATCTGTTTTTCGACGCGCTAGCGCGATCATTGTGAATGACTGGGAAAGCGTGATCGAAAACAATCAGGTTGAGCTCACTGGGCTTATAGATAAAGGATTTGTTTCTAGGGATCGCGTTCACGAACTTGGAGACGTACTCACCGGGCGGGCTAAACCCGACCTGTCTGGCATCGTGTACTACAAAAATAATTCTGGACTGGCGATACAGTTTGCCGCGGCTGGAGGAATTCTTTATCGAAAGGCGATTGCAGAAAATTCTTGCAAATATCTTCCAACTGAATGGTTCGGCACAGATTTGTCGGAGTATTATAAAGCGGGTTTGCGTCCGTCGCCTTGACCGCGGTTCGTCGGTGTTCATTGTGGTGACAACTTTTGAACTTGCTGCGTTATCTGCGGCGCAATTAAAGCGGGCTTCCGGGAGGAGGATTAAACATGGCGCATGCGCCGACGTTTCCGCTTAACGCCTGGTACGTAATCGCGTGGAGCCATGAGGTGGGCAAGCGGGAAGTCCTCGCGCGCACGCTCTGCGGGCGGCCGCTGGCGTTGTGGCGCAAGCCGGACAATGGGGTGGCTGCACGCACATGCCATCGCAGGACGAGGTGAGTGCTGGAAGCCCAGCAACAGCGCATTGACGCGATGCCGAACGCGCAGCTTCGCACGCTCGCCATCGACGCCGGTTCCTATCGTGCGCGGCGCATCATTGAGCGCATGATCGGCGAAGAGGTTTAGGCCTCGGCGAGTTTGCGCGTATTGAAGGCCTGCACTGCGAAGACGGGCTTGGCGCCTGAATAGAACGGAACCTCACATGCCCACCAAAACCACCCTCTATGGCATCAAGGCCTGCGACACGATGAAGAAGGCGCGCGACTGGCTCGACACGGCGGGTGTGGCTTATGACTTTCACGACTACAAAACGAAAGGCGTGGAGCGCGAGGCGCTTGAGCGGTGGGTAAAGGCTGTCGGGTGGGAGATTTTGCTCAACAAGGCGGGCACGACGTTTCGCAAGTTGCCGGACGCGGACAAGGCGAACATCGACGCGCAAAAGGCGATTGCGCTGATGATGGCGCAGCCGTCGATGATCAAGCGGCCCGTGCTGGAGCAGGGCGCGCGGATCATAGCGGGATTCAAGCCCGATATTTATGCGGGCGCCGTGAAATAGCAGACGCTGCAGGCTGTAGGCGTTCGTTCAAGCCTGAGGCTTTCTTGCAGCCATAAAATTTTCACCGCTTGGCGATCTTCTGCTTGACGTTGCCGTGCGTAAATCAGTGGCGTGCGTCAGAGCTCCCGGCCAATCTTCCGGTCGAGCGAGAAGGGGCCTCCGCCGCGCAGCGCGATGGCGAAAAGGATGACGCCCCACATCAGCGTGAATTCGTACCCGCGCGCGGTCCAATTGAAGCCATTGCCCCAAAAAATGTAAAATGTCAGCACGCCCATCAGGATAGCGGCGGCCGATGCGAAGAAGCGCGTGAATAGGCCGAGTGCGATGCATATGCCGCCAACGAACTCGATGATCATCAGCACGAATGTGATCTCGGCGCCGATGGTCGCAAGTTCAGGCATGCGTTGAAGCAATTCGTTCGGGGCGCGCGTTCGACCAATCTTGCCCCAGCCGTGCACGGCGAGGATGAGACCAGCGCTGCATCGAACAAGAAGCCAGGAGAACGGAATGGCCAGCGTGTAAAAGCCGTCGAGCGCCGGTATGAGTCGCTTTGGCTCGCTCATGTTGTCCCCCCGCATCAATCTAGAACTTGAATATTGAGGCGCATATGCGCGAACATGGGCGGCATTGCAAGGGTTATCAAACCTGCATGCGCCACACGTGATATGCCGACAACACTCCATCGCGCCGAGGGCGCAAACGGGGCGCTCACATGTTTCGCATCATCGCAAAGGTCGCGGCTGACAGGGGCCCGTCGCAGGCGCCTAGTGCAGTTTCGGCGCCTTGAACATGCGGGAGCGGTCGCTTGAGGGCACCAGCAGTTCAAACGTCTTTCCCTCACGGTAAATAGTGAGGGGAATTTCGACCCCGGCCTCGCCCTGTTCCTTGATGCGGCGATAGAGGCCTGCGAGCGTTGAAATCGGCTGGCCGGCCACTGCAACGATGATGTCTCCGTTGCGCAAGTCCGCCTTGCGCGCGGGGCCGCGCTGGCTGCGGCCCACCACCACGATGCGGTCCTCGACTTCCGATGCGTACACGCCAAGCCATGGCCTGGGGGGCGTGCGGCGCGCGCCAAGCGTGACGAGATCATCGAGGATGGGTTTAAGCAGGTCGATGGGCACGACCATGTTGAGGTGGCCGTGCTGGTCGGCGTTGTCGCTTTGCTCGATGTGCAGCGAGCCCAGACCGATCAACTGGCCCTGTTCGTTGATGACGGCTGTTCCGCCCCAGTTGGGGTGCGCGGGCGAGGTGTACATGGCTTCATCGAGCACATACTCCCAATATCCGGCGAATTCCTGCTTGGCGGCGATGTGGGCGGAGACCGACTTTTCCTTGCCGCCTGCGCCCGCGACAATCACGACGTCGCCGACGCGCGCGTCAGCGGAAGAGCCCAGCGGCAGGGCGGGCAAATCGAGACGGGCGAGCGCCTGCACGAGGCCGAAGCCGGTTTCCTGATCGTAGGCCATGACATGGCCCTGGAAGGTGCGCCCGTCGTTGGCGCGCAGCCAGATGTCCTCGGCCTCCGTGATGAGGTAGCCGATGGTGAGAATCAACCCGTTTTCGCGGATAACGACGCCGTTGCCCTGGCGCATGGTGCCAAGCGTTTCGGCGGTGAAGGCTTCCTCGGGCACGTGGGAGGTGACGGCCACGACAGAGTTCAGCGTGGCGTCGAGATCGAATGCGAAATCCTCCGCCTTCGGTTGCAGACCGAACGGAATTCTCCACTCCGGCTGCGACGCCATGGGCAGCTCCCTTTTCGCTGGCGCTCGCATCGTGCGGGCGCGTTACGAACCTATGATAGGCGGGCGCGCAGCCCGCGTCCAAACAATGCGGCGTTTCAGGCGTCGCGCACGATGTCTGGCCGCCGCCAAACGTATATGGCGATAGTCACAAGGGCGACGACAAGCACGGCCCCGATGACGAAGAATGAATTGCCAAGGCCGGTGAAGGCCGCCACTGCGCCCATGGTGATGGGCGTTATGGCGGCTGCGACGCGGTTCGCGGTGGTGCGCAACGCGGCGCCCTTGCCCTGCGATCCCTGACCCGCAGCGCCGATCAGCATCGACATCATCAGCGGCTGGCTGACGCCCATCGATAGGCCGCGCAGGGCCGCTGCGATCGCAAGCATGGTGAAGGATGGCAGGAGCGGGGTGATCGTGATTAACACGACGGACCATCCTGCGCTGATGATGAGCACCCACATGGGGCGCGCGTATTGCGTGATCCATCCAATCGACAGCGAGCTTGCCGCTGCCGTCGCAGAGGAAATCGTCATCAACAGCCCGATCTGCGTGGCTGTGTAGCCAACAGTCGTCAGGTAGAGCGGATAAAACGAATCCTGCACACTCGACGCGGAAATACGCACGACTGTGATCATGAGCACGACTGTCATCGCCGGGATTGTCGCGAGCCGGAAGGCTGCGCGGTAGTCCGACCAGCGGGGTATCATGTCCGCAAGGCGCGCCTTCTGTGTGCGCACGGGCGCGCCCGCCGCGTTCTTGGGGACCAGAAGCGCCATCACCACGGCGCCAAGCGCCCAGAGGCCGAGGAAAAGGAAGCCGCTGCCGACGCCCAGACTGTCCCACACCAGCCCGGCGATGGGCGGGCCGACAAAGCCTCCAACGCGCAGGGCGAAGGCGAAGCGACCGGCATACGTGTGATCGCGCCGCATCAGCTGGCCGAACAATGTCTGCGCGCCCAGCCAGCCCATCGACGAGCCAAACCCCGCAATCACCTGCAGCACGATGATGAAGGGGAGCCAGCCGACCCACGGGAACAGCGGCAGGGTAATTACAGCCAGCATCAGGCAGCTGACCATCACGCTGCGGGCGCCGAAGCGGTCCATCAGCGCGCCACCGTGAATCGCCAACAGAATAGGCAGGATGTGCTTGGCGCCGATGATCAGGCCAATGGCGGCGGCAGACTCGCCAGTGCCAGCCAGCCAGACCGGCAGAATGACGGAAATGACGTCCGTCACCGTGCTGGCGAACATGCCCGCGCCGTAAACGGGGGCCTGAATGCGCCATGAGATACGATCTTCGCCCTGCTTCACCCCAAACGTCTCCTCGCCTCGAACGATAGGCTTCAGCATGGTTGGCGCCAACCGCGGTGATCACAGCCACGGTAAAAAAAGCGTCGCCCGGGGTCGTCGTTTGACCTTGCAAACGATCGAAAGCTCAGGCTTGGGCGGCACAATTGGATAGTCAGCGCCAATTTTCTCGCATTTTGGCGGGGCCCGTGGTAACCGCAGAGCGAACGGCTCGCCTTTGTGCAGCTTTATCCCACTAGCAATCCGACTGGATCGATATGAGTGACTTCATCCGCGAGGTCGAAGACGAGTACCGCCGCGACAAGGCCATCGAGGCCTGGAGGCGATACCAGAACTGGATTATAGCGCTCGCCATCATCATCGTGGCAGCGGCGGGCGGCTGGCGTTACTGGCAGAGCCAGCAGCGGGTCGCGTCCGAAGCGGCAGGCGCGCGCTTTGAGACTGCCATTCAGCTGGCGCGCGAAGGCAAGCCGCAGGATGCGGAGCAGGCGTTTCTCGATATCGCCCGTTCGGGCCCTCATGGATATGCGGTGCTCTCGCGTTTTCGCGCCGCCGCTGAAATCGCCAATCGCAACCGCGCAGAGGCCGTGACGATTTACGACGCCCTCTCCAATGATCCTGGCGTCAGCGCCGTCATGCAGAATGTTGCGCGCTTGCGTTCGGCGCTGCTGATGGTCGATACGGCGGACGATTCGGAGATGAAAAAGCGGATCGAGCCGCTCGCCGCCCCCACGTCCGCATTCCGGCATTCGGCTCGCGAGCTCCTCGGCCTCGCCGCCCTGAAGGCTGGCGATTACGATGCAGCCGGTCGCTGGTTCGACATGATTGTCGCTGATCCGCAAGCGCCGCAGAGCCTGCGTGAGCGGTCAGGCACATTGCTTGGACTCGTCGCGGCGGGGCCCCTCAAGTAGGTCCATTGGATATCAAATGTCATTTTCCGTCGCCATCATCGGCAGGCCCAACGTCGGCAAATCGACGCTGTTCAACCGGCTGGTGGGCAAAAAACTCGCGCTTGTAGATGATCGCCCCGGCGTGACGCGAGATCGTCGCGAGGGCGAGGCGCATCTGGCCGACCTCACGTTCACCATCATCGACACTGCCGGTCTCGAGCAGGGCGACGTCGCCTCGCTGTCGGGGCGTATGCGTGCACAGACCGAAGCGGCTATCGAGGCCGCCGACGCTGTCTTCTTCGTCATCGACGCGCGCACGGGCGTGACGCCGACGGACAGGCATTTTGCGGAACTCGTGCGCCGCGCCGACAAGCCCATCATCCTCATCGCCAACAAGGCGGAAGGCAAACAGGGCGAAGCTGGCGCGCTGGACGCGTACGAGTTGGGTCTTGGCGAGCCGGTGCCGCTGTCGGCCGAACATGGCGACGGGTTTGGCTCGCTGTACGAGGCCATGCTTGCGGCGCTTCCTGAGCAAACTGCGGAGCCGGCCGAAGCATCCGGGGATGATGGCCCGCCTCTGGTTCTTGAAGACGAAGAGGACGGCAGCGAGCTTGACCCCACCAAGCCGCTGCGCATCGCGGTGGTTGGCCGCCCGAACGCGGGCAAGTCCACGCTCATCAACAGCATCCTTGGCGAGGAACGTCTGCTTACTGGCCCGGAGGCTGGCATTACGCGCGATTCGATTGGCGTGGATTTCGTCTGGGCGGGTCCGCAGGGCGCGCGGCAGATCAAGCTGTGGGACACCGCTGGCATGCGGCGGCGCGCCAATGTGCAGGACAAGCTTGAAAAGCTTGCCGTGTCGGACGCCATCCGCGCCGTGCGCTTCGCCGAGGTTGTCGTGGTCCTGCTGGATGCGACCATCCCGTTCGAGAAGCAGGATCTGACCATCGCCGATCTCGTCGAGCGCGAGGGCAGGGGCCTCGTGTTCGCGCTCAACAAGTGGGATCTTGTTGAAGATCCGAACCAGACATTGAAGCTGCTTCGGGAGGAGGCCGATCTTCTCATGCCGCAATTGCGCGGCTCTCCAGTCATTCCCGTATCGGGCCTGACCGGCGGCGGGCTCGACAAGCTCATGGCGGCGATCATGCGCGTGCATGAGACGTGGAACAAGCGCATCTCGACCGGCAAGCTCAATCGCTGGTTGACGGCTGTGATCGACCGCACGCCGCCACCCGCTGTTTCGGGGCGCCGCATCAAAATTCGCTACATGACGCAGCCCAAGGCGCGGCCGCCTTACTTCGTGCTGTTCGGCAACCAGTTGACCTCACTGCCCACCAGCTACGAGCGCTTTCTCGTCAACGGGCTGCGCGAGACGTTTGACCTGCCCGGCGTGCCGATCCGCATCTCCAAGCGCACCAGCGAGAACCCTTACGCCCACAAGGCGAGCAGGCACCGCTAGCAGCATCGCTTGCGCGCCCGCAAGCGCGCGCTTGCAACCGCCCCGATTGCAGCCTGTCGCTCCAACGCCAATATGCCAAAGCGAAGGCGGCGGGCGATGTGCCCGGCGCTTAGCGAATGGAGCGTTTATCATGCTGAAGGTGAGAAAGGCCGCAGACCGCGGCCGCGCCGACTTTGGCTGGCTGGATAGCCGACACACGTTTTCTTTTGGCGACTATTATGATGCGGGCTTCATGGGCTTTGGTCCGTTGCGCGTCATCAACGATGATCGCGTCGCGCCGGGCGGCGGCTTTGGCGCGCACGGTCATCGCGAAATGGAGATCGTCTCCTATGTTCTTGATGGATCACTGGCGCACAAGGACTCCATCGGCACGGGCTCGCTGATCGCGCCGGGCGACGTGCAGCGCATGAGCGCAGGCACGGGCATCCGCCACAGCGAGTTCAACGGTTCGGACAAGGAGCCGGTGCGGTTTCTACAAATCTGGCTGTTGCCCAACGCCAGCGGCATTGCGCCATCCTATGAGCAGAAGAACTTTCCCGACCGCGCCGGCAATTTGCGGCTGGTGGGTTCAAGCGACGGGCGCGACGGATCGGTGACGATCCATTCCGACGCAGATCTCTATGCCACCGTTCTTGCGGACAAGGAGGTCGTTGAGCATGCGTTTGGCGATCAGCGCATCGGCTGGGTGCAAGTTGCGCGCGGGTCTGTCGAGGTCAACGGCGTGACGCTTGAAGAGGGCGATGGGCTTGCGATAGCTGACGAAGCCAACATCACGCTGGCTGCCCGCGGCGCGGCTGAAGCGCTTGTTTTCGAGATGGCGCGCTGATTGGCTCGCGTGTTTGCATTGTGTGAATTTGACGCGTCAGGGCTTCGTTACATCATGCGTCTCTCCTGAAAGAGATGCGTAAGCGCTGTCGTAGCTTAATGCAGGCTGGACTGATCTTTCAGGAATGCATTCATAAATAGCCGCGCGTGCGCATGACTAATTATTTGTTTCAGACGGGCCCCTGGAAATGGCGCACTGTGTCGGCGGGAAGATCGTAGAGCACGCCTGTCTCGGTCCACTGGGGCGAGCAGAGTTTGACGATCTGCGGCGCGATTTCCTCCGGCGCTGGAATGGTCATCGGGTCTTCGCCTGGCATGACCTGCGCGCGCATGTGTGTGCGCACATAGCCCGGCGTGACCAGCGTGACGCGGACATTCGACGTTGTTTTTGATTCCGCTGCGTAAGTGCGCCCGATAGCGTCCAGCGCCGCCTTGGTTGTCGCATAAAGACCGCGATAGGGCGCAAGGTCGGCTTTGTGTCCCACGCCGGATGTCATCAGCACGACGCGGCCAGCGTCTGAGGCGCGCAGCAGCATGTCCAGCGAGCGAATGAGCCGGTAATTGGCCGTTACGTTGACGGCGAACACCTTCTCCCACTCCTTGGGGTCCAGATGGGGAAGCGGTGAGATGGCGCCAAGCAATGCAGCATTACCAACAAAGATATCCAGCTTTTTCCAGCGTTCGAAAATCGCTGCGCCAAGACGATCCAACGCGTCAAAGTCGGTGATGTCACACGGCACAAGGGTCGCCGTTCCACCCAGCTTTGTGATCTCATCATCAAGCGATTCAAGGCCGCCTTGCGTGCGCGCCAGAGCGATGACGTGCGCTCCCTGTCGCGCAAGCTCAAGGGCGACGGCGCGGCCAATGCCCCGGGACGCGCCTGTCACAAGAGCTATTCTGTTTTCGAGCGGGCGCGACATATCGATCTCCGGCGGGCGGCCTCAGACGCTGGTCTGGCCGCGGCGGATGCTTAACCCGCTTCAGCCAGAAGCGACAACTGCTGACGATTGGGATCGCCTGCAATATCGGTGAGCGATGTCGGGTAATCGCCGGTGAAACAATGGTCGGTGAACTGGGGGCGCTGGGCGTCGCGGCCCTCATAGCCCATGGCGCGATAAATGCCGTCTACAGAAAGGAACGCGAGCGAATCGGCCCCGACGTATTTGCACATGCCGTCGATGTCGATCTTGCCGTTCTTCGTCATCTGTGCGGCAAGTAGCTTGTTCTGCTGCGGCGTATCGATGCCGTAATAATCTGGATGCGTGATGGGCGGGGAGGAGATGCGGAAGTGAACCTCCTTCGCGCCTGCGTCGCGCATCATCTGCACGATTTTGACGGACGTAGTGCCGCGAACGATGGAGTCGTCGATGAGGACGATCCGTTTGCCTTTCACCACACAGCGGTTGGCGCTGTGCTTGAGACGCACGCCCAGCTCGCGAATGGACTGGGTCGGCTCGATGAACGTGCGGCCGACGTAATGATTGCGGATGATGCCCAGCTCAAAGGGAATGCCCGCCCGGGCGGCGTAGCCAATGGCGGCGGGAACGCCGGAGTCGGGCACGGGCACAATGACGTCGGCGTCAATGCCAGCCTCCACCGCCAGCTGCGCGCCCATGCGCTTGCGCACGTCATAAACCGGGCGGCCATGCACGATGGAGTCGGGGCGGGCAAAATAGATGTACTCAAAGATGCAAGGGCGCATGACCTGCGGTGGGAACGGCTTGTGGCTTTCAAGTCCATCTTCGGAGACCACAATGATCTCGCCGTTTTCCACATCACGAATGAAGCGCGCGCCAATGATGTCCAGCGCGCAGGTTTCTGACGCCAGAATGTAATGGCCGTTAAGTTCGCCGATGACGAGGGGGCGGATGCCGAGCGGGTCGCGGGCGCCGATCAGCTTCTTGTTGCTAAGCGCCACGAGCGAGTAAGCGCCCTCAATCTGGCGCAGCGCCTCGATGAAACGCTCCAGAATTCTGGCGCGCCGGCTGCGGGCGACCAGATGCAAAATCACTTCGGTGTCCGAGGTGGACTGATAGATCGCGCCATCACGGATCAGGTCACGGCGAATCGACAGCGCATTCGTGAGATTGCCGTTGTGGGCGACCGCGAAACCGCCGGTGTCCAGCTCTGCGAACAACGGCTGGACGTTGCGCAGGATCGTTTCGCCGGTCGTCGAATAGCGGACGTGGCCCACCGCAGCGTTGCCGGGCAGGCGGTCAATGATAGACTGGCTGGAGAAATTTTCGCCGACAAGGCCCATGCGGCGTTCCGAGGAGAAGCGCTTGCCATCAAACGAGACGATGCCAGCTGCTTCCTGGCCGCGGTGCTGAAGCGCATGGAGGCCGAGCGCCGTTATGGCTGCCGCGTCGGGATGGCCGAAAATGCCGAAGACGCCGCACTCCTCGCGAAGCGTGTCGCCGTCCAGATCAAAACCTGCGTCTGGAGCCGGCGAGGGGAACGCGTGATTGTTTGTCGCTTGCGACATGGCTATCCCCAACGATGCGCGATGACAGGCGAGCAGGCGGAAAAACTGCAACCTGAGATGCTTACATAGTCGTTTCAAACGCTTTTGTCAGGTGTATTGCGACGCACAATAAGGCTAGTCACAACAAAGTGCCCTGCCTAGAGCTGGCGCGCCGGAGGGGTGGCGCCTGCCGGAGGGGTGGCGCCTGCCGGAGGTCTGGCCGGTTCCGGGGGCGGGTCACCTTCGCGCAGCTTTCGGTTCACCCGATCCTGAAGCGTATTGAGCGGATCTTCGGGGAGCATCGCCATCAACTGCTCACCAGTTGACTGCAGGAAAGGCCGCGTCTTCGCTTCGCGAACCCACGAGGGTTGACCTTTTTCCGGCACAAGCCAGGAGAAAAACAGGAAGGCTACAACGCACAGCAAAACGCCACGGGCAGCGCCGAAGAAAAAGCCAAGTGTTCGGTCGAGAGCGCCGACCTTCGAATCAAGAATCGCGTCGGAGATGCGCACGGTGATGATCGAGACAATGATCAACGTGAGAAGGAAGACGCCGCCAACAGCTGCGGCAAGCGCAATCGTATCCTTGGCGATGTAGGGTTTGATGTAGGGCAGCGCGATGGGATGGAAGTAATAGGCTGCGACGGCTGCTGCGGCCCACGATGCGATTGCGAGAACCTCTCGCGTGAACCCGCGCAACATCGACAGAATTGCCGAGATGAAAACGACTCCGAGCAGGCCAAGATCAAGATATGACGGCATCAATCGACTTTCCGTAGGCTCGGCGCGCGCAAACATCCGGCGGATCATCTAGAGTCCGCAACCGAACTTATACATAAGCGAAGGCCCAGCGTCACCCCGATGCGCAGTCAATCAACTGACAACTGCTGGTCGTTGGGAATGACGCTTGGGGGCGCGCGCCGCAATGTCTGCAACGAGTGACGCAATATGGCCGCATGCCGAAAGCGTAAGTGGACTTTTCTCCTGTCCTTCGAGTGCGCCCGGCGGCGCAACGGCTGCGCGAAACCCAAGTTTTGCAGCTTCTTTGAGACGATGGCCGCCATGGGAGACGGGGCGCACAGCGCCCGATAGCGCGATCTCGCCGAAATAAACGCCGTCGCCGGGCAAAGCAGACCCAGTGAGTGATGAAATCAATGCTGCCGCAGCGGCAAGATCAGCCGCTGGTTCATCAATGCGCAGACCACCGGCGACGTTGAGATAAACATCATGCTGACCAAGGCGCAGGCCGCCATGCGCCTCCAGCACAGCGATGACCATGGAAAGGCGCGCCGGGTCCCATCCCACAACGGCGCGGCGGGGCGTGCCAAGGGACGTTGGCGCGACAAGAGCTTGTATTTCAACCAGAACAGGGCGTGTGCCTTCCATGCCCGCCAACACAGCCGCGCCGGGCGCCGATGCGTCACGCCCCGCCAGAAAGAGCGCCGAGGGATTGGTGACTTCGCTCAAGCCTGCGCCCGTCATTTCGAAGACGCCGATTTCGTCCGTCGGCCCGAAGCGATTCTTCACCGCACGCAGGATGCGGAATTGTCTGCCGCCTTCACCTTCAAAGGAGACGACCGCGTCCACCATATGCTCAACCACGCGCGGGCCTGCGATCTGCCCATCCTTGGTGACGTGGCCTACCATGATGACGCAGGCGCCGGTTGTCTTGGCGTAGCGGATAAGCGCCTGCGCCGAAGTGCGCACCTGCGTTACCGTGCCGGGCGAAGCTTCAGCCGCGTTTGTCCACATGGTCTGGATCGAATCAATGACCACGAGGGCAGGGCGCTCGCCCTGCTTCAGGGTCGCGATGATATCGTCGACGCTGGTTTCTGCGGCCAGTTCTACAGGCGAATCGGACAGGCCCAAGCGCGAGGCGCGCATACGCACCTGCGCCACCGCTTCTTCGCCAGAGATGTAGACCACGCGGCGGCCCAGCAGCGCGAGACGCGCGCAGGCCTGAATCAGGAGCGTCGATTTTCCGATGCCCGGCTCGCCGCCGATCAGAATGACGGAGCCTGGCACAAAGCCGCCGCCGGTGACGCGGTCGAGTTCGGCAATGCCCGAGTGAATGCGCGGCGCCTCGCGGCCACCACCCTGCAGGGCCTCAAGAGCGAAAATGCGCCCTTTGCCAGCGCCCGCAACTGCGCGCGCGCCGATGCCGGAGGAGGGGGCCTCCTCGGTCATCGTGTTCCACTCGTTGCAGGCTTCGCACTTGCCCTGCCAGCGCTGCGCGACTGCGCCACAATTCTGGCAGACGAAGCTTGTGTGGCTCTTCGCCATCAGGCGGCGCGCGATTGCGGCGCAACGTGGGGGAGGCCGCAGGCGTCCATGTGGGCGCGGATGTCGGCGAGTTGACGCTCCAGCGCATCTTCCGCCGCACGCAGTTCGTCGAACGCCCGCCGCATCGAGGCCGCGGTTTCGGCAAAACTGCGCTGGCTGCGAAATGGCAGGCAGGTGGCGACGGGCTGATCAAAACCGGCTTCTTCGAGCGTCATGGGTTCCTCCTCGGCGAATCCATGAAGAGAACAATACATGAACGCAAGCTTCCCGCAAGCTCTAGCGGGATTTGCATCGCGAACGCTGGAGGCGGCGAGGCTTTCGCCAGGCTATCTGGCGTAGACGCGATGATAGCGGTGGCCGAGACTGGTCAGGATTTCGTAGCCGATCGTGCCCGCGCGATCCGCCAAATCGTCGATAGTGATGTTGTCGCCCAGCAGCTGCGCCGTGGCGCCCGGACCAAGCGCGTCCGCTGGCGCGTCGGTGGCGTCGATCACGATGATGTCCATCGACACGCGACCGGCGAACGGGCAGCGCACGCCGCCGATGATGGCCTCTCCGCCACGCGCGCCGTTTGCGCCGGATGCGCTGCGCAGCAGTCCGTCCGCGTAGCCAACGCCGATGGCGGCGAGCACGCTGTCTCGTTGCGCGGTCCATGTTGCGTTGTAGCCGACCGTTTCGCCCGCCTTGATGGGGCGAACGCGCAGGATGGTGGCTTCGAGTTTCACAACGGGCTTCATCGGGTTGGGGGAGCCCGGCGATGGATTGCCGCCATACAGCGCATAGCCGGGTCGCACGAGGTCGTAGTGCGGGTTGGCCGCAAGCATGATGCCTGATGAATTGGCGATGCTGGCGCGCGCGTTTGCAAACAAGCCGCGCATATTATTGAAAGCGTCGATCTGTGTTGCATTAAGCGCGTTGTGGCTTTCTTCCGAAGCCACGAAGTGGCTCATGACAAGCTCGATGGCGCCAGCGCCTGCGTCGGCTGCGATCATGCGCGCTTCATCGGCGCTGGCTCCGAGGCGATTCATGCCGGTGTCGATGTGCAGAGCGCAGGGGCGCCCAGGCGCAAATGAGCGCCACGCGCTCCATTCTTCCAGTGAGCCGATGACGGGCGTTGCGTCTGCTGCGATGAGAGAGTGCGCGACATCCGCGTTCGCGAGCAGTCCGTTGAGTACGTAAATCCGCGCCGCGCCTGCGCCTAGCGCAGCGCGCGTAAGACGGGCCTCGCTGACATGCGCGACAAAAAAGGTTCTGCAGCCAGCTTGCGAAAGGGCCTGCACCGCAGGCTCAAGTCCGATCCCATAGGCGTCTGCTTTGACGACCGCCGCGCATTCTGCCGCGCCGCATCTACGCGAGAGTGCGCGCCAGTTGTCCACGAGCGCGCCAAGGTTGATCGTGAGGATCGCCTGCGCTTCTTCGCGCGCTGGCGGGGCGGGTGGTAGCGTCGCGTTCACATCTGCTCCGGCAGTGCGTCTTCGCGGGCGAGATTGGAGAAGCGCGTCACTTCCGCGTCAAATTGCAATTCAACTGTGCCCGTGGGCCCGTGGCGCTGCTTGCCGATTATGACTTCGGCCTTGCCGTGCGCGCGCTCCATTTCGGCGAGCCAATTGGTGAACTCTTCCGTGCCTTCGCGCGGCTGCTTGTTCTTGATGTAATATTCCTCGCGGAACACGAAGAGCACCACGTCAGCGTCCTGTTCGATAGAGCCCGATTCACGCAGGTCAGACAGCTGTGGTCGCTTGTCTTCGCGCGATTCAACCTGACGCGATAATTGGGACAATGCTATGACCGGGGCGGCCAGTTCTTTAGCCAGCGCCTTGAGGCCCGTGGTGATTTCCGTCAGCTCCTGCACGCGGTTTCCGTCACGCGATTTAGAGCCGGTAAGTAGCTGCAAGTAGTCAACTACGAGAACGTCGAGGCCCTTCTGGCGTTTCAGTCGGCGCGCGCGCGCAACGAGCTGCGCGATGGAGATGCCACCGGTCTGGTCGATATAGAACGGGATAGACTGCATCTCGCGTGCGGCCTCCGAGATGCGATGAAATTCGTGATCCTGAATGTCGCCGCGGCGGATCTTGTACGAGGGCACGCCTGATTGCTCGGCGATGATACGCGTGGCTAATTGCTCCGCCGACATTTCGAGCGAGAAGAAGCCGACGATACCGCCGTTCTTGGGCACATGTGCGCCGTCGGCGCGCACTTCGTATTCGTAGGCCTTGGCTATGTTGAACGCGATATTGGTGGCGAGCGCAGTCTTGCCCATGCCGGGACGACCAGCGACGATGATAAGATCGGACGATTGCAGGCCGCCCATTTTCTGGTCAAGGTCCGTCATGCCGGTCGAGACGCCCGACAATTTTCCGTCGCGCTCGTAGGCCTTGGCAGCGGTGTCGATGGCGGTCGTCAGCGCTTGTGAGAATGTCTGGAAACCGCCGTCGTACCGGCCTTGTTCTGCGATTTCGTAAAGGCGACGCTCGGCTTCCTCGATTTGCACGCGTGGCGATAGATCAACCGGCGAATCGTAGGCCGTGTTGACCACGTCTTCGCCGATGGAGATGAGGTTGCGCCGCACGGCAAGGTCGTAAATCGTGCGGCCATAGTCTTGCGCATTGATGACAGTCGTGGCTTCAGACGCAAGGCGCGCGAGATATTGCGGCACCGTCAGGCCGCCAAGATCGTGCTCTCCCAGAAAGGTTTTCAGCGTGACGGGCGAGGCAACCTTGCCAGCGCGCACCAGCTGTGCGGTGATCTCGAAGACGCGGCGATGCAGTTCTTCGTAGAAGTGTTCAGCGCGCAGAAAGTCGGACACACGGTCGAACGCGTCGTTGTTGACGAGGATCGCGCCCAGCAGCGCTTGCTCCGCCTCGATGTTGTGCGGCGCAAGTCGATAATTGGGCTCAGGCGCGTTCGCCATGAGCGCGAAACGGCCCACGAATGGTTCGACGGCGGACATCTTCATCCAACGCTTGGGAGTGAGGGGCGACTCAGCTGCGACCGAGGTCATTACCTCAACGCGGTGCGCGTGATCTACATCGCACGAGTGAGCGCGCCGCGCGAGGGGGCAAGGTTGCCCAATGATTAACGGAGCCTCGCATGCCCCATGATTCACAGGCTGCAAAATGGCGGGCTTGACGCGGCGACCGCGACCGGTGCAGGGCGCGCGAGATCGGGAACGGCAAGGCCTGAACGAAAAAAGGCCCGCGCGATGGCGGGCCTTCTTGTCGTCTGATGCGAGTGGGTTAGCGGTCGTCGCCGCCGCCAGCTTCCGCCAGCGCGGCGCCGATTTCGAGGCCCAGATCGTCCATGCTCGTCTCTTCGCGCTCATTGAGCGCTTCGCCGCGAACCTGGCGCTCGGCTTCTTCGGGCGAGCGGGCGACGTTGATTGTCACCTTCGACTCAACTTCCGGATGCAGCAACACGGGGACCGCGTGCAGGCCAATTGACTTGATCGGCACCGAGATGGCGATCTGGTTGCGGTTGACGCTCACGCCGCCGGCGGTGATGGCCTCGGCGATGTCACGGGTCGAAACGGAGCCGTAAAGCTGGCCGGTTTCGCCTGCCTGACGGATGATGACATAGGTCTGGCCGTCGAGCTTGCCCTGGACGCCTTCGGCTTCCTTCTTGGCCTCAAGGTTGCGGGCCTCAAGCTGCGCGCGCTGATCGGCGAAACGCTTCTTGTTGCCTTCGTTCGCGCGAAGGGCCTTGCCCTGCGGCAGAAGGAAGTTGCGTGCGTAACCGTCCTTCACGCGAACGGACTCGCCCATCTGGCCGAGCTTGGGAACGCGCTGTAGCAGAATGACTTCCATTATACTCTCCTGTCAGTTTTCAATTGTCATTACGGGGCGCAGGCGGCGCCGGGGGGCGCCGTGCGGATTTGGGAAACATGGCGGCAAGACCGAGCGCTGCGAAGAGCGGCAACGGCAGCGGGAACAGAACCAGCAGCAGGATGTAGACCGCCGCCAGAATGGCGGTTCGCGCGCCAGACGCGCGGGTGCTGGCGTGGAGCCCTGCGAGGCCCTTGAACATCAGCAGCACAACAATCGACGCCACGCCGATTGTGCCCAGAGCGCGGGGGAATCCCTCCAGCAGCATCAACGCAAACGATACGGCGAGCGCTGGCAGAATTTCGCGCGGCAATTCCAGATGCTCGGGCACAGCAAGCCATGGACGCTGCATCTGGCCCGACGCCCTGGCGACGCGGCCGGCGATCCACAGATTGAGGGCCAGACCCGCCGCCGTCCACGCGGCCATGATGGGGCCCGTCGCCATGACGAATGTGCGGGCCAGTTCGCTGGCTTGCAATCCGCCGGGCAATCCCCGGGGGCCGCCGAACAATTTCTCGATGATGGGCTGAATGCGGCCTGCGGATTCGGTCACGAAGATGTCGAAGGAGCCGGAGCGGACAATCGCGGCAAGCAGGCCCAGTGACACCGCGCCAGCGGAGAGAATCGCCGTCCACATGGCGAGGCGGCCCAGCGGATACCAGACGAGGCCGTCGGAGGCGGGCGTTTCGTTTTCTGCGGGCGGGCGGGCGAGCCACGCAAGACGCGTCAGCCACCAGCCGGGGAAGGCGGCGGTGAACGCAAAGAAAGAGCAGAAGATCAGCGCGGGGGCCAGATCGACGTCAACGAGGAGCATCAGGCCGAAAAGAAGGGCAAACGTGCCGGTGACAGCGCTGATGAAGGCCGCCGCCGGGCGAAACGCGAGGCCAACGATCATGATCGGCAGGGCGGCGAACATCGCGAGCATCATCGCGAACGCCGTGCCCTTCACCGGAATGAAGAAGAGCAGCGCGGCGGCAAAGCCTGATCCAACGGCGATGAAGAATTGTTGGTTCATGTGCGTCCGGTTGTCCCGCGGCTAGCGGTTAGAGCGGATGATCCCGCCCAGCCATGCAGGCTGGTTTTCCCAGCCTGCTTGTTTCTCCTAAACCTCCGCGCCCGAAGCGCAGAGGATGCGCGATTAGCGGATCACGTAGGGCAGCAGCCCCAGGAAGCGGGCGCGCTTGATCGCCTGGGCGAGCTCACGCTGCTTCTTGGCGGAAACCGCCGTGATGCGCGAGGGCACGATCTTGCCGCGCTCGGAAATGTAGCGCGAGAGCAGAAGCTTGTCCTTGTAGTCGATCTTCGGGGCGTTGACGCCGGGGAAGGGGCAGGACATCAGACGGCGGAAGAAGGGGCGGCGGGGTGACGTAGCCATTAGACGCCAGCTCCTTCATAACTATCTTGACGGCGGGGCGGACGATCCCCGCGCGGTCCACGGCGTTCGCCACCGCGCTCGCCGTCACGATCGGAATCTTCACGCTTGCGCATCATGGCCGAGGGGCCATCCTCGTGCTCTTCGACGCGAATGGTCAGCACGCGAAGAATGTCTTCGTTGATGCCCATCTGGCGCTCCATCTCGGCGACGGCGGAAGCGGGGCCATCGATGTTCAGGAGCGTGAAGTGCGCCTTGCGGTTCTTGTTGATGCGATACGCGAGCGTCTTGACGCCCCAGTATTCCACCTTGGCGACCTTGCCGCCGCCGGCTTCGATGATGCCCTTGAATTGCTCCGTCATGGTTTCCACCTGCTGGGCGGTCACGTCCTGACGGGCAAGATAAATGTGCTCGTAAAGAGCCATGGATCTGCCTTTCTCTGTTGCTCGAAACATCCGGCGCGGAGCCCTTCGAGCCCGGAGAAAGGCTCGACGGAAGCGCAATCGAAGGCGGAGACACGGGAAGACGGGAAGGATTTCCCTACCATGCGGGCGAACCCGGACATGGCCTTCCGTTCAGCCCCCGGCCGGAAGCTGCGAAGCGCGCCTTATACAAGGTTTTGGGAGAGAGGCAAGGATAGGAGGGCGCCCTGACGTGTACACGGGAGCGCAGAGGCGCTCCCGTTCCTGACAAGACAGGGGGAGAATTAATTTCCGCGACCCTTGCGGTCTGCGCTGACGGCGCCCCGCTCCATGAAAGCCGCGCGGCCCGAAGGGTTGGGCAGGCGGCGATAACGGTAGTCCGACGGATCGAAACCCGCCTGCGAAATGCGGGACACAACTGGGCGATAGGCCATCCACAACGCAAACGCGCTGGCAACGGCGATAGCGGTCCAGAGTTGGGTGGGATGATCGCCCGCCCACTCACTGACGCGGCGTGAACCATCCTCATAATATTCGCGACCGGCGCGCCAGGCGTCTTCCGCCATGTCGCTCGCCTGCTCAATATATGTTTGCTCGCCGCCATGCGGGTCGCTCAGGCGGTGCTGCGGATCATGGCTCATGCCGTCGCCGCGAGGATGCTGCGGGCCCAGATCAGTCGCGAAACCGGCGCCGTACTGGGCTTTTTCACCCGCCTTGAAATTTGTGTCTGACATGCGAACGTCCTCCTTCTCCAGAGGCAACGCCTCGCATGCCTGCGCGTTCCGGAGTCGCTCCAGGCGACAGCGAACATCGGCAGGGGGAACATGGCGCAGGGCGCGCCCGTTGATGCGAGAGCGGAACAACACAGGAGCGCGACATGCCTACACAGCTTCCAGATGAACACAGACTGCGGGCGCCGGGCTCAATGGAACTTGATCCGTCAGGCGAGGGCGTCGCCATCGAGGAGACCGTGCGGCTGATTGCGTCAAACAAGGTTGAGGGCACGCCGGTTTACAACGAACGCGGCGACGAGCTGGGCGTCATCCATAACTTCATGGTCGACAAATACACCGGGCATGTGGCCTACGCGGTCATGGTCTCCGGCGCGTTTCTCGGATTTGGCGGCAGCCATCACCCGCTGCCATGGCGCGCGCTGAACTACGATCCGAAGGTCGGCGGTTATGTCCTGAACGGCGACGATCAGCGACTGACTAATGCGCCGCGTTATTCGCAGAGCGAAGACCCGTTTGCAGAGCCCGGCTACGGCGAGAAGGTCGACGCGTATTACTCTTGACGAGGCCGCTCGTCAGGTTTTCCGGCTGCGTCGCTCTGTCAGCACCAGATAGAGCGACGTCGCCATGATCAGCAGCATGCCGGCGAAGCTCGCCCATCCCGGCACTTCCCCGAAGATGATAAAGCCCAGCACTGCGGCGTAGACCACGCGCAGATAATCGAGAGGCACAAGCGCCGTCGCGTCGCCCATGCTCAAGCCATGGGTGATGAGCGCCTGTCCGCCCATGCCCATGACGCCGATGAGCACGAGCAGGACCAACTCGGGCGCAGTGGGCGTGATCCACGTGAACATGGCGGGGAGGAACGCGAAGAATGCGTTCCAGAACGCGTAATAAAACATGATGACGCGGGTGGACTCGGTCTTCTGCAAATTCTTGATCGCCACCACGACCATGGCGGCGAACAGGCCGCCGAGCGCGCCGACGATGGCGTTGGGGTCGAAACCTTCCGTGAAGGGCTTGGCGTAAAGCAGCACGCCCAGAAAGCCCACGGCTGCAATCGCAACGCGGCGGAAGCCGACGACTTCCGAAAGGAAGCACAGCGCCAGCGGGATCATCCACAGGGGCCGCGAGAACTGCAGCGCCATCGAGTCCGCCAGCATCATGTGCGTGATGGTCCAGAAGAAGCAGGCGTTGCCGCCAGCGCCCACCAGTCCGCGTACGAAATGGGCGCCCTGACGCTTGGTGCGGAAGGGTTCGAACAGATCAGACCGGAAGATCCAGAGCGCGCATATAAAACCGACGGCTGAACGGAAGAACAGGATCTCGAACGGCGGTAGCCTGTTGCCGAGAAACTTGACGATAACGGCCATCAGAACGAGGCCGATGGAGCCCATCGAAACAAGGAAGGCGCCGCGTGCGCTGGTGGGCATTGCGAGCCACCATGCGTCAATGGGGGCGCGCAGGCGCATCGCAAGCTTTGGCGTCGCCGCCGGGTCGTTCGGACTCAAAGAAACATCCTTCCGCAGCCGCCATCATGCGCGTTCGGATGCGCTTCATGCAAGCGGCAGGCCGCGTCGCGCTTAAACTCCGGGGCAGGTGGATGTGACGCCGCCGTCAACCACGAGCATTTGCCCGGTGACATAAGCGCTTTCATCGCTGGCGAAGAAAAGCGAGGCGTAGGCGACGTCCCAACCTTCGCCCATCCGGCCCATGGGCACGATCTCATCGCGCGCGGCGGCGTAGACCTCTGCGCTTTCAAAGCCCTTGCGCTTGTAGCTTGGCACGCCGCCGATATCGCGGCGGATGAACGGCGTGTCGATGTAGCCGGGCAGGATGCAATTGGCCCGGATTTGCTTGCGGGCATATTCGACGGCGATGTTCTTGGTCAGCTCGTTCAAGGCGCCCTTCGCCGCTGAGTAGACGGCGGTCGGCACGCCAAGGTGGCGGATGGATGAAACGGACGAGATGTTGATGATCGAGCCGCCGCCCGTCCGCTCCATGTGCGGAACGACCGCCCGGCAGGTCAGCATGGCGCTTGTCACGTTGCGGGCGAACGTTTCGTTCCAGTCGCCCAGCGTCATGTTGTCGAGGCGCTTGCCCGTGCCCGAGCCGCCGACATTGTTGTGCAGGACATCGATGCGCCCGAAAGCGGCGACTGCAGCGCTGACGATTTGGGCAGCGTCGGCTTCGTCAGTGACGTCGCCGAACAGGGCGATTGCCTCGCCGCCCGCTGCGCGAATGATGTCCACAGTCTCCTGCGCAGCGTCCATGCGCCGGTCGACCACCGCGACCCGGGCGCCCTCGCGGGCGTAAACCACAGCAGCCGCCTTGCCATTGCCCCATCCGGGGCCAATGGAGCCGCCGCCGATGACCAGCGCGATTTTTCCGGCAAGCCGTCCACGGCCGGGTGAATTCTCAAGATCGGGCAATTTGGGCTCCAAGCTTGTTTCGTTGTCCCGATCTTGGGCGCGTCATTAGCTAGAGGCAAGGGAGAAAACCGGCTCTGTGTTCAAGAGGTAATCCGTATTTTTTATCCTAGGTAATAAATTTATTCTTGCTATGATCTCGGTTTAATCGTATAGATTAAAAATGAAATGGAGGTTTGATTATGGATTTAAGCGATCACAATATGCGGATGGCGGTAGTGCGAACCCTTTCGCTTAAAGGGTATAGCGTAAAAGACGTTAGTGCTGGCTCAGGTGTCCCGAAATTTTCGCGAGTTAGTGTGAGCGGTGCTGACGGGGATCAAGTTGCCATTATCAAGACGAGTACAAGCGGGCGTATCTCGTTCACGAGAGAGAGCGACGGCAAATACAAGGTTCTCAAAGACGCTGACTTCGTTGTTCACGTCACGCCGCTGGCGGGAACAGGAAATGTCCGAATTTCCCTGTTCGCGCGCCAAACGATCATCGACGCTTTCGATGTTAATCATGCTGCGAAAGTTGCGCGCGGCATGGAGCATGTCCCGTCTTGGCTCAATCCAGTGGAGGAGCCTGGTTGGCGCTTAACCGGGTCGGGATTTATGACTCAGGCCTACTGGTCGGAGATTGTGGCGTTGGACGGGCCGGCATCGGCGGACGAGCATTTGGCCTCGGAGCCTAACGTTGCCGAAAAAGGGATCATGGACCGAATCCGGGAAATGCTGGCCGAGCACATGGGCGTTAAGCCCGAGCTTATTGAGATCGATGTGCGCGTGAAGATGTGAACGAACGGTCCGGGGTTTTTAAGATGAAAAAATATACCCACACTGAAGCCTTCGAATTCTACGGAACGTCGCCAAGAAATGTCCAGTGGAGTTGGTCGGCTCTAAACGAGGAGACGAAAACCGTCGTAGTCACGCTTTGGCAGAATGAATTTAGTCGAAAGGACGGCGTTACCGTCTATGAACGCAGTGAACGAGGGAAGTGGGCTAAGGGTCCTGGCTACCGTGACTTTCTCGCTCATCTTGTTTGGGCGAAACTACACTGCAACGGAGTTGTGCGGCTAATCATTGCTATCCCTAATTCGTCAGGGACGGGGAAAAAAATCAAAGAGTGTTTCCCTAAAGAGGCTCTGCGGATGAGGGTGGTGTCAGTAGAGGAAACTTCAGGCGCATTCGCACTGGAGCAGGTGGCTTGACCTCCATTTGGCAACGAGCGCAATGATGGCTTGGGTACACTTTCTTTATGGTGTCGGTTTCTAAGGAGGTCAAAGTTGTCGCTCACGTCCAGGGCGCGACCTGGCCGCTCTCGAAGATGCGCCAGGTTTTCAAGCCGGCTTTTGCGACGACGACCTTGCCCTCTTTGGCCTTGGCGACGAGCAGCTTGAAGACCAGCGGGTGGCGCCACGCCATGGGTGTCTTCGGGTCGACGACAGCTTGGTATTCTTCGGATTCCGGGTCTTCCTGCAGGATCGTTCCGGTCCTGTCAGGCCGCAATTGTGGAGGGAGGGAGCGGTCCATGATCCAGTCGCACAGATAGTCCCGGCAGATCTGTGGGCGCGTTTGATAGATATTGCAGCCGCCGCCGATAGCGCAATTGCCGCACAGGATGCCCGCGTCCTTGTTGAGCTCCTCAATGACCAGCACCTTGCAGCACATGGTGCAGGGGCCGCAGCTTTTTCCAAGAGCGACAGACATTTTGCAGGACAACTCCCGATTCGGCGCAACGACCACCGCCAAAGCGTTATCCGAGGGGCCTTGTGCTGTCATCGACGGAACGCGCCTATGCACACCCAACATTTGCGTCGCTCTTGACTTGGCGGCGCGCGGGCGCCACTCGCACCCCTGCTTCTTGAGAAGGAACTGAGCATGGCGACGGCTTTCGTATTTCCGGGGCAGGGCTCCCAGGCTGTCGGCATGGGCAAGGCGCTGGCCGGGGCGTTTCCCGCCGCTCGCGCAGTTTATGCGGAAGTGGACCATGCGCTTTCGCAAAATCTGTCAGGCCTCATGTTTGAAGGGCCCGAGGCGGAGTTGACGCTCACGTCAAACGCGCAGCCCGCGCTCATGGCCGTCAGTATTGCCGTGCTGCGCGTTCTGGAGGCCGAGGCGGGGCTGGACCTTGCCCGCGAGGCGAAGTTCGTCGCCGGTCATTCGCTTGGCGAATATTCGGCGCTGGCGGCAGCTGGCGCGTTCACGCTGGCTGATACGGCGCGCCTGCTGCGCCTGCGCGGCGACGCCATGCAGAAGGCTGTACCCGTGGGCGAGGGGGCCATGGCCGCCCTGCTGGGGCTCGACCTTGCGGCTGGCCGCGAGATTTGCGCTGAGGCGGCGGCGGCTACCGGCCTCATCTGCCAGATCGCCAACGACAACGGGGGCGGGCAAGTTGTTGCGTCCGGCTCCCGCGTGGCGGTCGAAAAGGCCATGGAGATCGCAAAGGCGCGCGGCGTGAAGCGCGCCATTCCCTTGCCAGTGTCGGCGCCCTTCCATTGCGCGTTGATGCAGCCAGCGGCCGACGCCATGGCGCTCGCCCTCTCGGAAGTGTCGATCAAGGCGCCGTGCGTTCCGCTGGTCGCCAACGTGCTCGCCGCGCCATTGAGCGACCCTGAGGAGATCAGGCTCCGTCTTGTCGAGCAGGTTACCGGCACGGTGCGCTGGTCTGAGTCGATCGCCTACATGGCGGGACAGGGCGTTACGCAATTCTACGAGCTGGGGGCGGGCAAGGTGCTGTCGGGTCTTGTGAAGCGCATTGCGCCGGAAGCGTCAGGCTCCGCCATCGGCTCGCCTGCGGATGTAGAGGCGTTCAAGGCCCGCACGCTGGGCTGATCGCTTCAGGGATTGATTCAAGGGCTTGCTAAACTGCATCAGGTGGTTGCCAAACTGAATCCGGAAGCTCTGCCAAGGCATTGAAGGAACACATAATGTTCGATCTCACGGGAATGAATGCGCTGGTGACCGGCGCGACGGGCGGACTGGGTGGCGGCATTGCCCGGGCGCTCCATGCGCAGGGCGCGACCGTCGCGATTTCGGGCACGCGGGCCGATGTCCTCGAGGCTCTCGCCAGGGATCTGGGCGAGCGGGTTCATGTGTTGCCGTGCAATCTGGGCGACGCCGCGCAGGTCGAGGCGCTCGTGCCTGCTGCCGAAAAGGCCATGGGTCAGCTCGATATTCTGGTGAACAACGCGGGCATCACGCGCGACGGCCTGTTCATGCGCATGAAGGACGAGGACTGGGAGCAGGTTATTTCAGTCAACCTGACGTCTGCCTTCCGTCTGTCGCGGGCCTGCCTGCGGGGCATGATGAAGCGTCGTTTCGGTCGGATCGTGTCGATTACGTCCATCGTGGGCGTGACCGGCAACGCCGGGCAGGGCAACTATGCCGCCTCCAAGGCGGGCATGATCGGCATGTCGAAGTCGCTGGCGGCGGAAGTTGCCAGCCGCAACATCACTGTCAATTGCGTGGCGCCGGGTTTCATTTCCAGCCCCATGACGGACGTTCTGAATGAAAAGCAGAAAGACGCCATCATGGGCACGATCCCGGCCGGTCGTCTCGGCGTGGGGCAGGACGTGGCGGCGGCTGTGGTTTATCTGGCCAGCCGCGAGGCCGGATACGTCACTGGACAGACGTTGCATGTTAACGGCGGAATGGCCATGATATGAGGGTTTCCGGCCTCTCGCATTGCTTGGGGAAGCATGCTAGAACGCGGCGAAATCTGCCGGGGAATCGGGCTCTGCGTGCTTGCAGGCTCTGATTTTTGCTGTAGTCCGGGGGTCCCTCGGTTAATAGGGATTGCAGGGTTTGGGGGTCATCGGAGACGTTCGGTCCAGATGCGTTTCACACGCAGGGTCGATGTCACGGTAGCTCGCGATCAGAAATTAAACAGGGAAGTCAAAGATGAGCGATGTCGCCGAGCGCGTGAAGAAGATCGTTATTGAGCACCTCGGCGTTGACGCCGACAAGGTGGTCGAAGGGGCCAATTTTATCGACGATCTCGGAGCGGACTCGCTCGACACCGTCGAACTCGTGATGGCGTTCGAAGAAGAATTCAGCGTCGAGATTCCCGATGACGCCGCCGAGACGATCACCACCGTCGGCGACGCCGTGAAGTTCCTTGAAAAGGCCGCTGCTGCCTGAGGCGTACCGGCTTAGATCAAATGCGCAGGACAGGCCGCGGCCTGTCCCCTCAAGGGCCGGGACACCCGGCCCTTGACACGTCGAGACGCCTTGTGGCGACGGTCGCGCTTCGTCATCCCGATATCGACTGGAGGTTCGCTTGAGACGTGTCGTGATGACGGGCATCGGCATGGTTTCTCCCCTCGCGGCAAGCGCGGAAGAAACCTGGGCCAGAATGCTCGCCGGGCGCAGTGGCGCCAACCGGATCGAGTCCTTTGAAGTGTCGGATCTGCCATGTCAGATCGCATGTCAGGTCAAGCGGGGCGATGGGTCCAACGGCACTTTCAATCCCGATGCGTGGATGGAGCCGAAGGAACAGCGCAAGGTCGACGATTTCATCATTTTTGCGGTCAGCGCCGCAACTCAGGCGCTCGCCGACGCTGGCTGGGCGCCCAAAACTCCAGAAGAACAGAACTCCACCGGCGTTCTCATCGGCTCGGGCATTGGCGGCCTCGGCGGCATCGCGGAAGCGGCCATCATTCTGAAGGAAAAGGGTCCGCGTCGGCTCTCCCCGTTCTTTGTGCCGGGTCGTCTGATCAATCTGGCTTCAGGCCATGTCTCCATCATGCACGGGCTCAAGGGCCCCAATCACTCGGTCGTCACGGCCTGCTCCACCGGCGCGCATGCCATTGGCGATGCGGGGCGGCTCGTCGCGCTGGGCGACGCGGACGTCATGGTTGCAGGCGGCGCCGAGTCGGCGGTGAACCGCCTTGGCATGGCGGGCTTTGCCGCCTGCCGCGCATTGTCCACAAGTTTCAACGACCGCCCGGAGCTTGGCTCGCGTCCCTATGACAAGGATCGCGACGGGTTCGTCATGGGCGAGGGCGCAGGTTGCGTGGTGCTCGAGGAATACGAGCACGCCAAGGCGCGCGGTGCAAAAATCTACGGTGAACTGGTGGGTTACGGCATGTCCGGCGACGCCTATCACATCACCGCTCCGGCGGAAGATGGCGATGGCGCCTTCCGCTGCATGAGCGCGGCGCTCAAGCGCGCCGGCATTTCGGCATCCGACGTTGACTACATCAACGCCCATGGCACTTCGACGCCGCTGGGCGACGAGATCGAACTGGGGGCGGTGACCCGCCTTGTGGGCAATGCTGCGGCGACGATTTCCATGTCCTCGACCAAGTCCGCCATCGGTCATCTGCTGGGCGCTGCCGGAGCCGTTGAGGCGATTTTCTCCGTGCTGGCGATCCGCGACAACATCGCGCCGCCGACGCTCAACCTCGATAACCCTTCGGTTCAGACGGTTATCGACCTTGTGCCCAAGGAAGCGCGCAAGCGTGAAATCAACATCGCCCTGTCCAACTCGTTCGGCTTCGGGGGCACGAATGCGTCCCTGGTTTTCCGCCGCGCGTCGTGACGGATAGGATTGTCCACAAGCAAGTTAACGGTGGCGCCTACCTTTTTTCGCCACAATGTCGACTAGGGTGCATTATGGGCCCGCGTCGGGGCAGAAGGGCTGCCTCCCGCGCAACGTTCTTCGTGTCAGCGTCTCGGCGTCAGAGTAGGGAATGACGGACTCGAACCGGCAAAATGAGCTTCCGACCGGTCAGGCGCGCCCCACATCGCGCTTTTTTGGCCGCACGACTTTGCGGACGCCGCAGGAAGCTTTGCAGCCTGACGCCGCGCCGCCGCCGCCGCCTGATGACAGGAAGCGACCCAGTCAGCGGCGCCCCACGCTTTCCGCCATCAGCGGCTTCCTTTCATTTCTGATGCTTGCCGCCATTGGCGGCGTCGTGATGCTGGCTATCGCAGAGCGTAAGCTGTCGGCTCCCGGGCCGCTCAGCGCTGAAAAGGTGGTGTTCATCGCCCCCCGCACGGAAGTTGTAGAGGTCATCGACCAGCTCGCACTCGCCGGGGTCATCGATCAGCCATCTTTGGTGAAAGCCACGTTGTGGCTGGAGGGCCGCTGGAGCCAGGTGAAAGCTGGTGAATACGCCTTCAAGCGCGAGGCGAGCCTGCGCGATGTCATGGACACGATTGTGTCCGGCCGCCAGCTGCTGCATTCCGTGACGATCCCGGAGGGGCTTACAAGCGAGCAGATCGTGCAGCGCCTGCGCGAGATGGATATTCTGGCGGGCGACATTCGCCAGGTCCCTGCGGAAGGCACGTTGCTGCCGGAAACCTATCGTGTGACGCGGGGCATGTCGCGCAACGATCTCATCCGCAAGATGCAGCTCGACCAGAACCGGTTGGTCGATCAGGTATGGGAAAAGCGCACCCCAAGTTTGCCGCTGCGCTCCAAGTACGAAATGGTGACGCTGGCGTCCATCGTCGAAAAGGAAACCGGCCGCTCCGACGAGCGCACGCGCGTCGCATCGGTTTTCTACAACCGCCTCAACAAGCGTATGCGCCTGCAGTCCGATCCGACGATCGTATATGGCATCGTGGGCGGCAAGGGCACGCTGGGGCGGCCGATCTTGCGCAGCGAAATTACCCGACCTACAGCCTACAACACCTACGTGATTGAAGGCCTGCCGCCCGGACCCATCGCCAACCCCGGCCGCGCGGCGCTGGAGGCGGTGGCAAACCCGTCTCGCACAAATGATATCTTCTTTGTAGCTGACGGCACCGGCGGCCATGCGTTTGCCGAAACCCTGGATCAGCACAACCGCAATGTCGCTCGCTGGCGCGAAATCGAGCGTAGTCAGGGCAGTCGTCAGGATGCTGCGCCCACTGCGGACCGGGCGGCCCCGGACGAGGGCGGCGCCGCGCCCGCCGCAGCTCCCGCCAACTCACGCCAGCGGCGCAGTGAGGCGCCCGCGTCGAGCTTTGGGTCGATTGGCGGAGAGGCATTTGGCGCTGTGAGCGCGCCCGTGGGTTTCCGTTCTGCGCATTGGTCGCAAACGCCAGTTGCGCCGCTTGTTTCCAGCTCCTACCGGCTCGCCCCCATTGCATCAACGTTGCTGCCCACAACGGTTGCCGACTTGAACCGCGCCAGCAGCCGGGCTGCGCTTCGCGCGATTGCCGCCAATGCGCCGTCCGAGGCCACGCCGCCCAGCGCAACCGCATTTGCGCCAGTCAGCAGACTTGCAGATGCGCCGACTTTGAATTTCTCCGGCTTTGATCGCACGCGCCGCACGCCCGCTGCGGCTGCGCAGGTTGCAGCACAGGCGGAGGCCGAGGTCGCAGGCGTCATCATGACGGGCGATCTTGATGACGTTCAAGAAAGCGCCGCGGCGAACCTTGCGACAGTTCCCGTGTCTGGTAAGCGACTGAGCGAAATGGGGGCGCGCGCGGCGCGGTTCCGCGCCGCCGGTGAATAGAGCTGCGTTTCAACCCCGTTTTGTAAACTCTGACGCTGGCTAGTGTTGAGCCGGGGCCGCGTGCGCCGTATGGTTCGCGCCTCGGCGCGCCGCGCCGCATTGCGCCGAATCGGATCAGCATGAGCCTTCAAAGTATGACCGGATTTTCCCGGTCGCAGCGCAGCCAGGGGGCCTGGCGCCTGTCGTGGGAGATCAAGTCCGTCAACGCCAAGGGGCTCGACCTTCGCTTGCGCACGCCGGGCGGGTTCGATGCTCTGGAGCAGGAGGCCCGCAATCGCATCAGCAAGAAGCTGACTCGCGGCGCCTGCTACGCGACGCTTACAGCCCAGCGCGAAAGCGCGGCGCCCGAAATTCGCATCAACGAAGCCGCGCTCGCCAGCCTGCAGGCCGCCATCGCGAAATTGCCAACGGGCGGCAATGTGCAGCCCGCTTCGCTGGACGGATTGCTGGCGATCAAGGGCGTTGTCGAGATTGTGGAAAGCGCCGACAGCGAAGAGTCGATGGCGCTGGTGCAAGCCGCCGCGCTCGAGGCGCTTGATGAGGCGGTGGATGGTATTGTCACGATGCGCGCTATTGAGGGCAAGGCGTTGCATGACGTCCTCTCCCAGCGTCTCGATGTGATTGCTGCCCTCACCGAAGCAGCTGACGTATGTCCCGGCCGCAAGCCCGACGCGGTGCGCGCCCGGCTTGAACTTGCTGTCGCAACGCTGGCGCAGGCGTCTGCCGGCCTCGACCCCGTTCGTCTGCACCAGGAAGCCATCCTCATCGCCGCGAAAGCTGACGTGCGCGAGGAACTTGATCGGCTGAAGGCCCATGTCGCCGCAACGCGCGACCTGTTGGCGTCAGGCAAGCCGGTCGGGCGGCGCCTCGATTTTCTCGCGCAGGAGTTTGGGCGCGAATCAAACACGCTGTGTGCGAAATCCAACGACCCGGAGTTAACCCGACTTGGGATGGACCTGCGCGTCGAGGTCGAGCAGTTCCGCGAGCAGGTTCAGAACGTTGAATGAGAGCGCAATGACAAACGCAGGAAAGAAGGCCGCCAGAGGCGATGCAAAAGCTGACGCCATGGACGGCGATCTCATCCATCGGCGTGGGCTCATGCTGATCCTGTCCTCGCCCTCGGGCGCGGGCAAGACGACATTGACGCGCGATCTTCTTAGCGACCGAGCGCTCGATCTGACGCTTTCAATCTCCGTGACGACGCGCGCGCGCCGCAGCAGCGAGGTGCATGGCATCCATTACAATTTCGTCAGCAAAGACGACTTCCTCAAGCTGCGCGACCGCGACGATCTGCTGGAATGGGCCGAGGTGCATGGCAATTTCTACGGCACGCCGCGCGAGCCTGTCGATAAAGTGCTGAGCGAAGGGCGCGATATGCTCTTCGACATTGATTATCAGGGCACGCAGCAAGTGCTGCAAAAGGCGAGCGGCGACGCCGTGACGATCTTCATCCTGCCGCCATCGATGAAAGAACTGGAGTCACGGCTTGAACGTCGCGCCGAAGATGCGGCGGACGTCATCGCCAAGCGGCTTGAGAACGCGCGCAACGAAATCTCGCGTTGGCCGATGTACGATTACGTGATCGTCAACGAGGACATTCAGCGCGCGTTGCACGAGGTGAAGGCCATCGTCGTCGCCGAGCGTTTGAAGCGCACGCGCAGCGAAGCGGGCATCTCGCGTTTTGTGCAGGGGCTGCTGGAAGAATAGTGCTTCTCGAAGAATAGGGCTGCTGGAAGAATAGATGCCTGAGACGTCAGGCTTTGCCGCGCGCTGCGTCCCAGGCGTTCGCCAGCGCGACGAAGCCCTCGACCTCAATCTCTTCCGCGCGCGCTGTCTCGCGAATGCCGGAGTTAGCAAGGAGAGCCTGCACGTCGCAGCCGAGACTCTTCAGCGATTGGCGCAACATCTTGCGCCTCTGGCCGAAGGCCGCCAGCGTGACGCGCGCGAGCGTTTCGCCATTGCAGGGCAGGGGCTTTTCGCGCGGCGTGATTTCCACAATCGAGGATGTGACCTTGGGCGGCGGCGTGAAGGCGGACGCCGGCACGTCAAACAGGATGCGCGCCCGCGTGCGCCAGCCACACAATATGCCCAGGCGCCCGTAGTCGGCGCGCTCAGCGGGCGTCGCCACGATGCGCTCGGCCACCTCGCGCTGGAACATCAGCACCATCTTGTCCCACAGCGGCGGCCATTGGGGGCTTTCGACCCACTGGGTCAGAAGCGGCGTGCCGATGTTGTAGGGCAGGTTGGCGACAATGCGCACCGGTCCGCCCGGCGCGTGTTCGACGGCAAGAGCAGCGTAGTCGATCTCCAGCGCATCGCCCGGCACGATCACAAGACGTCCGGGACAGGCGGCCTCGATTTCGGCGAGCGCTGCAAGACAACGTTCGTCACGCTCAATCGCAACGACCTTGCGCGCCCCTTCCGCCAACAGCGCGCGGGTGAGACCGCCCGGCCCGGGGCCGACTTCAATGACGGTCGCATCGGCGAGCGGGCCGGCGGCGCGGGCAATGCGGCCAGTGAGGTTCAGATCAAAGAGGAAGTTCTGCCCCAGCGCTTTCTTGGGGCTGAGATCATGACGTTGCACGACATCACGAAGCGGCGGCAGGTCGTCGAGGGCTGTCACCGGGTTTTGTCTGCGTTTGCAAGCTGCGCGGCAAGGCGGAGCGCTGCAATCAGGCTCGCGGGGTTGGCCTTGCCTGTTCCTGCGATGTCGTAGGCGGTGCCGTGGTCGGGCGACGTGCGGATGAACGGCAGGCCCAGCGTGACGTTCACGGCGCTGTCGAAGGCGATGGTCTTGATGGGGATAAGCGCCTGATCGTGGTACATGCAGATCGCCGCATCATATGTGTCGCGCGCGGCCTTGTGAAAGAGCGTATCGCCCGGCAGGGGTCCACGTGCGTCTATGCCTTCAGCGCGCAGACGGGAGACGGCGGGCGCGATGATGTCTATATCCTCGCGGCCCATGGCTCCGTTTTCGCCGGCGTGGGGATTGAGCCCGGAGATCGCAAGGCGCGGCGCGGCGACGCCGAATCGGGCGTGCAGATCGTGCGCTACAATGCGCGCCGTCGCCACGATGAGATCTGTCGTCAGGTCTTCAATCGCCTGCCGCACAGAGACATGGATTGTTGTGGGCACGACCGCCAGCTCCGGCGACCACAACATCATGACGGGCAGGGCGCTGACGCCAAACTCCCGCATGGCGAGTTCGCCCAGAAATTCCGTGTGGCCGGGATGGTTGAAGCCGGCCTTGTAGAGATTGTCCTTCGAGATCGGGGCGGTGACGAGTGCATGGGCGCGTCCCTCGCGCACAAGACGAACGCCAGTTTCAATCGCCTCGATGGTGGGCCGCGCATCCGCAGGATCAGGGCGGGCGGGCTCGCCGCGCACGGGTGATGAGAGGCGGCAGACCGGCAAGGCGTTGGCGAACGCAGCGCCCGCAGCCTCCGGCGTCGTCTTGACCACCGGCGCATCTATGCCTATGCGGCTTGCCACGCCGCGCATGTGATCGGGGTCGGCGAGGAGGAAAAACGGCCGGTCTCCGGGCTCCCGGCGCGCCCAGGCCATGAGCGCGATTTCAGGCCCAATTCCGGAGGGATCGCCCATCGAGATGGCGATCGGCGGGCCCATGTGGTCGCCCGCTTCACTCATGGGGCTATCGCTTTACGACGATGGCGCGCTTGCGCAGCGGCTCGTACAATTTCTCGGCCACGCCTTCCAGCTTCTTGGCGAGAAGCTCCTGCCGCACTTCCTGCGCCGCACTGCTGTCGCTGCCAGTTCCGCCTGCGCTGCAGACGGCGATCATTTCATAGCCGTCAGCCGTGCGCTGTGGCGGCGTTAGTCGTCCCACGGGCGTTTTCTCGATGGTGTCGGCGAGGTTAGCTGGCAGGGCGGTCAGAGAGCGCGTGATCTGCGGCCGGATAGCAACGTCGCGCAATGCACGCGCGAACTGCAGGCCGCTTTCGCAATCGGTAAAGCGCGAGCGCAAATTTGCAGCCTCGCGGGCGCGTCCTTCGGCCTCTCCGGAACTTGCGCTGCGGGGGACCACGAAAACCACCGGGCGAAGATTGTAGTCCTGCGACCGCTTGGAGCCCCGGCGCGCCAGTTCAGCACGCACTTCTGTCTCGCTGACGTTCACGCCCTTGTTGAGGGCGGAGACATAACCGCGCCACCCGATCTGGGCGCGGCCGTGATCCTGCCAATGCTGCGTGTCCACGCGCGCTGACTGCAGGGCGGGGCCCAGCGAGGCGGCAGGAATTTTCTTCCGCGCTGCGATCCGGGCAAGCTCCTGTCCCGCATCCTGCGCGGAGGGGTTGATGCCGTATTTACGTGTTTCGGTCGCCTTGATGCGGTCTTCGATGATGCTTTCCAGCGCGGCTGCGGGCGAGGCGGGCTCGCGAAGCACGCGCAGGAGACGAACGCGCTGCTCCAGATCATAATTGGTGATCGGGGAATCGTTGACGGTCGCAATCAGCGACTGCGCGCTTGCAGCGGCTGCGAAGGTGAGCCCGGAAAGAAGAGCCAGCGCGAGCGTGCTGAGACGGCGAGTGGTCGGAGTCATTCGCTTTTTTTCCCCTTGCCTTGCTTGCTCAGCGTCGCGTCAGCGCGCGTTGCCGGACGACAGGCCGTCCTGCATACGCATCGCGTCAAGACCAGAGCGCACGCGCGCATCGCCGAGAGTGCGCAGTTGCAGTTGCAAGCTGATAGTCTGGTTCCGCTCCTGCACGCCAAGTGTGTTTTCTTGAAGGATGGATGTGTAGTTCACAGCAAGCGTCGTACATTCGTCAGTGTATCCCGCGCCGATCCCCAAACCGGCGACGGAGAACAGCGGCGCCTGCTTCACGGGCCCGGGAAGCAGCGTTGAATAATTCTGGCGAGACATGTCAACGATTACGCTTCCGTTGACGAACCAGTTGTCCGTGAACTTGATCTTTGTCGAGGCGCCAAAGCCTTCGCGGGGCTTGTAATAGCCGATGAGCGGCTGTGCGTCGTAATTGGCGTACAGCAATGTCGCTTCGATCTTGCCCCAGTTTGCATGCGCAGCAAGATCAAAGCGCCGCATGTTGAAGGTGTCTACGTCGAAACGGGCCTTGGCGACGAAGCTGTAGGTTGAGCTCGGGGAAAATGACGCCCGGGCGATGTAGTCAGAGCGCTTGGTGTCCAGACCGCTGCCAAGTCCAGTGTTGGCCACGTCGGGACTTGCGTATGAGTTCGCGCCAGCGATCTGGTAGGACTGGCCAACCATGAAGCTTGCATAGCCGCCCCTGTCGAAGGTGGCGGTGTACTGGGCGCCGTAGTTTGCACGCGTGCCCCCTTCAATCCGATCATAGCCCGAGTATTTCGACCATGCGAACAGGTTCGTGTCGTCGAACACAAGGCTTTGTGCATCCTCATTCACGAGAGTGCGGCTTCGCGTTGCGGGGGGACGCACGATGACCTGCGCAATTGGCTCGATCACGTGAGACACATTTTCCGTTCTTGCGATAAACGGGTAGCGGTATGCGACGCCAGCGCCGGGGAGGAGCTGGCCGCGGAAGACCTGATCATCATTGCCGAAGAAGTTGGCTTGACTGGCGTTGCTGATGGTCGAGATGCAATCGATGCAGCCGCTCGCGAGAGTCAGGCTGTTGGTGTTGTCAAGTTTCAGCCATGAGCCGTTGAAATTGGCGAAGGCGAACGGTGTCCAGACCTGACCGATGGGGTCAATGTACTGGCGCTTCCAGGACACTTGGGCGCTCATGCGCGCGTAATTGCCGCCCATGCCACGGATGAGGCAATTGGTTCGATTGTAGAGACCGCCAACTCCGGGCGCGCAAACGTCGCTGAGGGCGTACGCTTTGTCGAGCTGCCGAGCGCCTATGGATTCGAACGCGGCAAGATCACGCGTCACGTTGGTAAAATTGAAATCCAGCTCAAGCTGGCCGCCGATGCCCCACGTGCGGTTTGGCGGCAGATCGAACGTCTTGTTGTAGTCGATCAGGGGACCGACGATAGGCAACTGCTCCTGAATGTCCGCTGCGGCAAGACCGCGGAAGTAATATCCGCGCAGATCAAAATAGCCCCGCTCGCCCTGGCCGGAGAGATAGACCGTGGAAATCGTTTCCTTGAAATAGTTCTGGGCGAGAACCGCGTTGGGAAGTTTATAGTCGCGCGTAAACCAGCGGTCGGACATCACAGTGATGTCCCATCCAAGCTTCCATTGCGTATTGATGTTGAAGAGGCCCTTGGTCTCCAGTGCGCCGCGGAAATCGCGGTTTCCCGGACCGTATGGCGCTGGCTGGAACGCGTCCGGGTCCTGCTGGAAAATACCTGACGCGCGGACGTTGTAGGAGCCGTTCATCAGGCGGTGACGCCATTCGGCGACGCCAAGGACGCCTTGTCGCGACAGGAAGGTCGGCGTGACTGTCAGATCGTAATTGGGCGCGAGCGCCCAGTAGAGCGGAATTGCAACTCCAACGCCCAGATCGTTGCTGGCAATGTAGCGCGGGGCGAGGATTCCGCTCTTGCGTTTTACCGAAGGGTCGGGCGTCGAAAAATAGGGCAGCCAGGCGATGGGCATGCCGAACAGTTCAAAAGTCGCGTCCTCGTAATAAACCGTCTGTTCGGAGTTGTTGTGAATGATTTTCTTGGCCCGGATGCGCCAGAGCGGGGGCTTGGACGGGTCTGTCTTGCACTCGGGGCAGGCGGTGTACTCGCCGTTTTCGAACACGGTTGTTTCGCCGCCAATGCGCTCGGCGCGCTCGGCGTTGAACCGGGTGTTGTCCTCGCTCACCGTGCGCAGGCTGTCGACGAAACCGTCCCTGAAGTCGTCGGACAGTTCAAACCGTTCAGCATTGGCGACGGAGCCGTCGCGCTCGGTCAGCTTCGCGTTACCCTGAGCAAATACACGTTTGGTCGTCTGGTTGTAGATGACCCGGTCGGCCTGCAGCACGCGGCCCTGATAATAAATCTGAACGTTGCCGACCGCTGTGATCGTATTCTTGTTGCGGTCGTATTGCATCTGGCTGGCGTCAACCAGCATCCGGTCCTGCTGGCCGGATTCGCTGCGGGCGCTGTTCGCGATGCGGTCGCCCAGGGTCTGGGAGCGGGCAGGGGTCGCAACGGCCGTACCGGCAAGCAGCAAAGCTGCGAGCAGCACGCTGCTCACAGGCGTTGATCGGTCGCCGGGGGAGGAGAGGCGACGACCTTTTTCGCTTCTGGGGCCGTTAAGGCGCCCCATCAGCCATCCTCCTGGTGCAACAACACAAGCGTACCCAACATACTGCCCACAATGGCCGGAGACCAAGCGGCGACCGACGCGCTGATCAAGCCAGCGCCGCCCAAATCGCCCGTGAGCTTCGTCGCCACATAAAGCACGAAGCCCGCGCCCACGCCACCTGAAACCATTTGACCAATTCCACCAAACCGGAAGAATCTTAAGGAAACGGTTGCGGCTATGAGAACCATGGCGATGAGAAGCAGCGGTTTGGCCATAAGCGTCTGAAACTGCATCCGATAGCCCGCTGCATCCAGGCCAGCAGCTTCAGTCCGCCGACTTATTTCCGGCAGCTTCCAGAAGGAAACGGACGCCGGATGGACGAACGACTGGGTGACCTGCTCGGGGCTCAGCGCGGTCGCCAAAACGTAGCGGGCGGACACTTTGGGATCTTCGCCGGGGGCAAAGAGGCGCGCGTCGGCCATGATCCATTGACCGGGCTCCAGAAGCGCCCGCTGCGCTTCCACACGCTCGATAAACCGCCCGTGAGGGTCGTAGACAAAGGCGGTCACGCCCGACAACCGGGTGCCGCCGTCGCTGGAGCGTTCGGCGCGCAGGATCGACTGATTGTCCAGGCTGCGCTGGCGGATCCACATGCTCGTGTCTACGTCGGCCCGGGTGGTGCGGCCAAATACGCGCGTTTCGATCTGGCTGGCCTTCTGCTTCAGAGACGCGGAAATCGGGTTGTAGAGCGTTGTGGCGACGACGCCCATGAGCAGGACAATCGCCAGGGGGGGCGCAAGAAACTGCCAGACCGACACGCCGGATGAGCGGGCGATGACAAGCTCCAGGCGTCGCGACAATCCAACGAATGCGAACATGGCCCCGCCGAGCACGGCAAAAGGCAAAACCTGCTCGGCGATGGTTGGTGTGCGCAAAAGGGCGAGGTATGCGAGCAGAGTGGCGCTCGCGCGTTGTGCGTCGCTCGCCCGGCGCAACAATTCGACGAAGTCGCCCAGGTAGATGACGAGGAAGAGAACGGCGAAGACGGCGCCAACGCTGCGCAGGAAGCGCATTGCCATGTACCGGCCGAGGGTCGAGAAAAGAATCATGCTGTCTGCGCCTTCACAGGGCGAGCTCGCGCGATCAGGCGCTGCGCCCAGGCGG
>JANPPJ010000009.1:0-25714 GCA_031428455.1 Hyphomicrobiales bacterium
ACGCATTCGTGACGGAACCGCCTTTGCAAAACTGGCTGCGGACTACCAAGACGTCGACAAAATGCGAATCGAGGGCAGTCCGAGCTTCGTATTGAATGAGGGACGCCAGAAGCTCTATGGGGATGTTGGATTCCGGATCATCGAAGCAAACATTCAGGAATTATTGCGGGCGCCCGATGGCAACCAAGCCAGTTGGTGCTGATTATGGGCGTCTTAAATGCTTTTTGAAGTCCCCGGAACCAAAACGGGATTTTTGAGTTCGGTACCGGGCGCCGGGGCTTGTCTTTCGACGGCCGATAGCCAAGGTAGCGAGGCTGCGATGTAAACGCCGCCGTAGCCTGCGTAAGCCCGGCCCGCGAATTCCGAATGGGCCCGCCTTAGAAGACGCTATTGAGCGCTTCGTGGCAAAACCACCACTTCTCCAGTCATTGATGGGTGATGTGTATTGCACACAATCGGGTAGACGCCCGGTCGATCAGGCCTGAAATTGACAGTGGTGACCTGGCCGCGCATCACAGTGAACGCCTTGCCCAAACCTTTTATTTCGGTCGGATGACTGGCGCCATTTATGCCGACGAATTGAAGGGTGACGTCGTCGCCTACGTTGACGACTATCTGGTTCGGGGCCCAGACATACGCAGAGACTTCCCACCGGCCGGTTTGATCTGGCTGCTTGATCACATACCCGCCCCCCTCGGGCAGGGGGCCTGCGGGGAATGGCTCTTGTGCAATTCCAGCAGCACCTTTTGGCTCTACCGCAGTTATCGTAAAGAAACGCTTCGCGCCATCCTGAGCAAGGCACGTACCGGCAGATAGAATGATCGCGGACAAAGCAATTACCGTCAGTTTCATGTCGGGACCTCCATGCTTAACAGACTCGAATATAGCAGATGCTATATCTTTCACAATAGGGTATGAGTAATCGGAGCGTCCCCACCTACTCGGCAACCAGTGATCTCGGCCAGAGCCGCTTCTGCGTAGATGGCAAAGGGCGGGGGCGCGGTCATGGTGTACCCGCGCTGCCAGGGTGATGGTGATCAGTTATGCAAAGCGAATGGTCGCTCAGCACCTCGATGACCCGGCAGTCGCTGCAATGGCAAAGGGCGTGCGTGATTGGATCGCCTGAAGCTTCGTAGCGCACGGCCCCGCAATGACAGCCACCTTGCATTGAAACGCTCCCCTGCAGGAATAAGAAATACTTGGCAAAGCAATGGCGGAAGGGGTGGGATTCGAACCCACGGTAGGCTTTCACCTACGGCGGTTTTCAAGACCGCTGCCTTAAACCACTCGGCCACCCTTCCGCGACGCCACGGGGACGCGGGACTGTCAGTAATTGACTTGGCGCATTTGCGCCAGCGTTGCTGGCGTTCAATCTGGATCCTGATACATTGCGCCGCAATTCAGGCGCATTTCGAACGTCACTAGCGAGGGCGCAGCATTGGGGCGGGGCAAAATTGACTGTTAAAGCTTTCGCAAGGCTGAACCTTCATATTCTGGGCATTGCTTCAGCGAGCCGGACTCGAGAAGCGCGTTGCGTTCCCGGTGCCCCCCGCCTGATGTCCGATTCGTTTCCAGCCCGTCCTAGCCGCACCACTTCGGGCTTCCTGCTTGCGGGGATCGGCTCTCTTGCGCTGATTCTCGGCGGCTGCGCGAAAGACCCCGTCAAGCCGACGCCCGGTGGGCGTTCTTCAGAATATTTTCCGGCCTCCAAATATGGCCCCGCCAGCCAGCGAGTCGTTGCAGGCGATCAGGCCGTGCCGCGCGGCGGCGGGCAGCGACTTGTTGGGCGCCCCTACACCGTGGCTGGCAAACGATATGTCCCGCGGGAAGTGACGCCCGGCTACACGGTCACCGGCATGGCGTCCTGGTATGGCGCCGCGTTTCATGGTCGCCGGACGGCGAACGGTGAGATTTACGACATGCGCGCCCTCAGCGCGGCTCACCCCACCATGCCGCTGCCCAGCTACGCCCGCGTCACAAACCTCAAGAATGGCCATTCCATTGTCGTTCGCGTGAATGACCGAGGCCCGTTCCACGCCGGCCGCGTCCTCGACGTATCTCAACGCGTTGCTGACACGCTGGACTTCCGTCGTTCAGGCACGGGGCGGATCAAGGTCGATTTTGTCGGGCCGGCAGGTCTGGCTGGCTCCGACGACAACATGCTGATCGCCTCGCTGCGGACGGACGGTCGCCCCGCCACGATCAATGGGCCAACGACCGCGCCAACCACCATGATCGCGCAGTCCGCGCCGCCCGCAGCCCGCGCCCCTGCAACCGTCCCGCTGATTGCTCCCGCGCCGCTGACCGTCGCAACGATCTCCCGGCCTGAACTTGAGCCTGCCTCCGGCGTAAGCGTCGTTGCAGCGTCTGTTGCGCCGCTGCCGCCGCAGCGCACTCCATTTGGATCGCCCGCGCTCAATGCGCCGCCACGCAATCCCCAACTTGCGTCCGCCGGCCCGGCCGGTGTGATGACATCGCCAATTACGGCGTCAATTCCCGCATTCGCGCCACTGCCGCCGCCGCGCCCGCTGGATCTGGCGACGATACCGGGCGCCGATACGCCAATCTCGGCAAACCGCCGCCGCCCGACGCAGCCCATGTTCTTCGCGCAACCCTCGGATGTGGCCTCGACACTGGTGCGCCGCGGGCCGTTTGACGGCGTGAGCCTTGAAGGCCTGCAACCTCTGCGTTGAGTGTGCGCGCAAAGCGCATTGATCAGCCCCGCGTTCGCGTGCACATTCCCGCCCATGCGGGAGCGCAGCGTCGCGCGGAACGTTCAGGACTTGGCATGCAGCGGTTGATCCGGGTTCTCAAGGTTTCAGTTTTATTCGCCGCGCTCGCTGCGCCAGCGACAGCGCAGACCATCACCACGATCGCGCCCTTCGCCATTCTCGTGGACGCAGAATCGGGGAGCGTGCTGTTCGAGAAGAATGCTGACGACGCCATGTCTCCGGCGTCGATGGTCAAGGTGATGACTGCCGAAATCGCATTCCGGGCAATCAAGGAAGGCAAGCTCGATCCCGAAGAAACGATGACCATTTCTGAAAACGCCTGGCGCAGAGGCGGCGCGCCGTCTGGCGGCTCGACGATGTTTGCGCAATTGAACAGCCGCGTGCGCGTCATCGATCTGCTGCGTGGTGCGATCATCCAGTCAGGCAACGACGCTTCCATCGCGCTCGCCGAAGGCATGCGCGGGACGGATGAGGTGTTTGCAGCGGCGATGAATGTGCGCGCCCGTGAACTTGGCATGACGCGAACCATTTTCAAGAACTCATGGGGCGCGTTTCATCCCGAGCAGAAGACGACAGCGCGCGACCTTGCGACGCTTTCTGTTCATGTCATTCGCAACTATCCCGACCTTTACAAGATTTACGGCGAGACAGAGTTTACCTGGAACAAAATCCGCCAGCTCAATCGTAATCCTCTGCTGAACATGAACATCGGCGCAGACGGATTGAAGACCGGAAATATCGACGATTCGGGATTCGGTCTGATCGGGTCGGCGGTTGAGGGCGGAACGCGCCTTGTCGTTGTGGTCAATGGTCTCAAGACCGGTCGCGACCGCGCTGAGGAAGCGCGCAAGTTGCTCGTTTGGGGGCTGCGCGCGTTCGATCACCGTGCGCTTTTTGCAAAAGGCGAGGTCATCGGTTCGGCCACCGTATTTGGCGGCGCTGTGGGCTCGGTGCCACTCGTCGCTGATGCCGCTGTTCGCGTCATGTCGCCGCGTGGCTCGAATGAGCGCCTTGTCGGGCGCATCGTCTGGCAGGGGCCCATCGTGGCGCCCGTGAAGGAGGGCGATCAGGTTGCGCGGCTGAAAGTTTTTCGCGGCAAGACGCTGGCGCTCGACATTCCGCTGCGCGCGGCCCAAGACGTGGCGCCCGGCGCGCTCCATCAACGTGCGCTCGATGCAGGCGTCGAATGGTTTGGCGGTCTGTTCAGGCGCTACGTGTTCAAGAGTTAATGGCCCAACAGATCACCCGCGGACGTTTCATCACCCTCGAAGGCGGGGAGGGCGCTGGCAAATCCACCCAGGCCGCCCGGCTTGATGCCCGTTTGCGCGCTCGCGGGATTGAGCCTGTCCTCACGCGTGAGCCCGGCGGCTCGCCGCTGGCCGAACAAATTCGCACAGCGATCCTTTCCGGCGCCATCGCCCCACTAGGACCGGCCGCCGAAGCGGTGATGTTCTCCGCCGCGCGGATAGATCACCTTCGGCACACGATCCGCCCGGCGCTCGAAGCGGGCAGATGGGTCATTTGCGACCGTTTTTCAGACTCAACGCGGGCCTATCAGGGCGCCCTCGGCAATCTGGACCCTCGTTTCCTGCGCGAGCTCGAGCGCGTGACAGTGGGGCCAACTCGCCCCGACCTGACCATCGTCGTCGATGTGCCTGCTGACCTGGGCCTCAGCCGCGCGCGCGCGCGCTCGTCAATTGCCGACAGGTTTGAGGCGGAGGGCATGGCCTTCCATGAGGCGCTGCGCCGCGCCTTTCTCGACATCGCAGCCGACGAGCCGATCAGGTGCGCCGTCGTCGATGGGGCGGGGGATGCGGATGCTGTTTCCGAGGCGGTCTGGGACGTCGTTTGCGACAGACTGGTCGACAGGGCCGAGGCGTCGCATGAGCAAAAGGCCGCACCATGAGCCGCCGCGCTGCAGTCGACGAAGGCCCACCCGAAAGCGACGTTCTGCCCGGGGCGCCGCATCCGCGCGAGACCGAGCACCTGTTCGGCCATGCGGCTGCAGAACAGGACTTTCTCGATGCCTACCGCGAAGGGCGACTGCCTCAAGCCTGGCTGATTGGCGGGCGCGAGGGCATCGGCAAGGCGACTCTCGCATGGCGCGTGGCGCGTTTCATTCTCGCAAACCCCGACCCTGCCCAGCCCGCAGTGCAGCGCGCGACTGATCTCCACGTGGACCCGAATGTTCCAGCGGTGCGCCGCATTGCTGCGCGATCACATGGCGACGTGGTGGTCCTGCGCCGCGAATGGGACCCCAAGGGCAAAAAGCATTTCACCGAAATCCGCGTCGACGATGTGCGCAAGGCGATCAACCTGTTTCGCAGCGCCGCCAGCGAAGGCGGCTGGCGCATCGCCATCATCGACAGCGCCGACGACTTCAATCGCTCCAGCGCCAACGCACTTCTCAAGATCATCGAAGAGCCGCCCCCTAAATCGCTTTTTCTCATTATCTCACATCGTCCCGCCGCGACCATGCCGACCATTCGCTCGCGCTGCAGGCGGCTGATGTTGTCGCCACTGGCTGATGCCGATGTCGTCGCGGCGATCAAGGCGATGGATGACGGCCCCAACGCATCAGACAAGGAGTTGATGACCGCCGCCGCACGCGCCTCCGGCTCCGTGCGCGACGCGTTGTTGCTGTTGGCCAACGCAAGCACCAAACAGGCCGACGACATCGCGCGATTGCTCACCAGGCTGCCCGACGTTGACTGGCGCGCCGTTCATGCGTTGGCCGATTCAACGACAGGCCGCGAAGGCGGCGATGTATTTGAAGCGATCCTGACCATGACGCTGGACTGGATTGACGCCAAAGTACGCGCCAGCGCGGCATGCGGCGCAGGCCCGCGCAGCCTTGCGCCGCTTGCTCAGGTATGGGAAAAGATCGCCGCCTCGGCCCGCGAAACGCAGGCGCTTAACCTCGACCGTCGGCCGATCGTTCTGTCCCTATTTGCGGATCTGTCCGCAGCGGTCAGCGCCTCTCGCGGTTGATCATCGGAAAGCCAATGGCCACGCGCCCCACATTCTGCATCACCACAGCCATTCCCTACGCGAACGGGAAGCCCCACATCGGCCACGCCTACGAGCGTATCGCAACGGACGCGATTGCCCGCTTCAACAGGCTTGATGGCAAGGACGTGTTCTTCATCACGGGCATGGATGAGCACGGACTGAAGATGCAGCAGACGGCAGCACGCGAAGGCCTGACGCCGCAGGCGCTCGCTGATCGCACCACCGCGCAGTTTGATGACATGGGCGCCGCCCTCAACGCGCGCGCCGATCATGTGATCCGCACCACGGAGCCGCGCCACTACGCCGCCTCGCAAGCCATCTGGCGCGCGATGGAAAGGTCCGGTGACATTTACCTGTCGAAATACTCCGGCTGGTACTCCGTGCGCGAGGAAGCCTATTTCGACGAAAGCGAACTGACCGAAGGCGCCAACGGCGCAAAAAACTCGCCCAACGGCACGCCCGTCGAATGGGTGGAGGAAGAGAGCTATTTCTTCCGCCTGTCGGCCTACGGCGACCGGTTGCTGGCCTTTTACGAGGCCAACCCGAATTTCATCACGCCTGAGAAATACCGCAACGAGATCGTCGCGTTCGTGAAGCGCGGCTTGCAGGATTTGTCGATCAGCCGCACCACGTTCAACTGGGGCGTGCCTGTTCCCGGCGACGATCGCCACGTCATGTACGTGTGGGTGGACGCGCTGACGAACTACATCACCGCCTGCGGTTTTCCTGATCAGAGCGATCCGCGCTGGCGTTACTGGCCGGCGGACGCGCACGTTATCGGCAAGGACATCACGCGTTTTCATTCGGTCTTCTGGCCGGCATTCCTGATGTCGGCTGGCCTCGAATTGCCCAAGCAGATCGTCGTCCACGGCTTCCTCTTCAGCCGCGGCGAGAAGATGTCGAAGTCGGTCGGCAACGTCATCGATCCGATCACCCTGAGCGAGCATTACGGCGTCGACCAGCTGCGCTACTTCTTCCTGCGCGAAGTGCCTTTTGGTCAGGACGGAAATTACTCGCACGAGGCCATCGTCAACCGCATCAATGCTGACCTTGCGAACGATCTTGGCAATCTGGCGCAGCGCTCGCTGTCGATGATCGCCAAGAATTGCGAGGGCAGGGCGCCCGCCCCCGGCGCGTTCTCGGACGAAGATCGTGCGATGCTGGATCTGGCCTGGGGCCTTGCCGACCGCACGCGTATCGCAATGAAGGACTTCGCGCTCCATCAGGCGCTGGCCGAAATCTGGCGCGTGGTCGCCGACGCCAACCGCTATTTCGCATCTGAAGAGCCGTGGGCGAAGGGCAAAAGCGATCCTGCGCGCCGCGACACGATCCTCTGGACGACGGCGGAGGTCATCCGCAACGTCGCGATCATGGCCCAGCCATACATCCCGGCGGCAGCCGGAAAGCTGCTGGACCTCGTGGGCTCGGCGCCGGACGCGCGGGAATTCGCCAGTGCAGCCGAGGGCGATCGAATTGCCGCAGGTCTGGCCCTGCCCCCGCCACAACCCGTTTTTCCGCGCTATGTTGAAGCCGAGGCGGGCGCCAACCCCGACGCCATATCGACCGACAAACCGAAATCCTGATGCTGATCGACACCCACTGCCACCTCGACTTTCCCGAATTTGCTGGCGACCTGCCGGGCATTCGGGAGCGCGCCCATGCGGCGGGCGTCGAGCGGATGATCACCATCTCCACCCGCGTGAAGAAGTACGACGTCTATCGCGGCATTGCCGAAGCCGCCGATAACGTGTGGTTCTCGGTCGGCACCCATCCGCATCAGGCGCATGAGGAGCCGGACTTCACCGCCGGAGATATCGCGGCATTGGCCAGTCATCCGCGCTGCGTGGCCATTGGCGAGGCCGGGCTGGACTACCATTACGACAAGAGCCCGCGCGACGTGGCGGAGAAGGTTTTCCGCACGCACATCGAGGCGGCTCGGCGCACGGGCTTGCCGCTCGTCATCCATGCCCGCAATGCCGACGAAGACATCGCCGCGATCCTTCGCGATGAAATGGGGAAGGGGGCCTTCAAGGCCCTGCTCCATTGCTTCACAGCTTCGCGCGAACTGGCAGAGACCGGCGTTGAGCTGGGGCTTTATGTTTCGTTCTCGGGCGTTCTGACGTTCAAGAACTCGCAGGAGTTGCGCGACATCGCCCGCGACGTGCCGCTGGATCGCTTGCTGGTGGAAACAGACGCGCCGTTCCTTGCGCCGACGCCGCACCGGGGCAAGTCGAACCAGCCAGCTTATGTGGCCGAGACTGCAAAAGTACTGGCCGACATCAAGGGCGTAAGCGCCGACGAAATTGCGGTGAAGACAACCGCCAACGCGCTTCGATTGTTTGATAAAATGCCGGGATCGCTTGCATGAGCCGGAGCGTCGTCATTCTCGGCTGCGGCTCATCGGGCGGCGTGCCGCGGGTAGGCGGTGAATGGGGCGCGTGCAATCCCAGAAACCCCAAAAACCGCAGACGCCGCTGCTCGATTCTAATTGAACAAACGCGCCCGGAAGGCGAAACTGTCGTTCTTGTCGATACTTCGCCCGATCTTCGCGAGCAATTGCTCGACGCCGGGACCAAGCGCCTCGACGGAATTCTCGTCACCCATTCCCATGCTGACCACACCCACGGCATCGACGATGTGCGCCCGCTGGTCATCAAGATGCGCCGCCGCGTCGACGTCTACATGGACGATTTCACTGAAGCAGCCTTGCGCGCGCGGTTCAGCTATGTGTTTGAAACGCCGCCCGGAAGCCAGTATCCGCCGCTCATGAACCCCATGGGGCTGCGGCACGGCCTTGGCGTCAGGATCGACGGACCCGGCGGGGCTGTAGAAGCCGTGCCGTTCAGGCTGAACCACGGCGATATGAACTCGCTTGGGTTCCGTATCGGCGACATGGCATACACGCCGGATGTGGCGGCGATCCCGGACGGCAGCGCGCAATATCTGGCCGGCCTTGATCTGTGGATCATCGACGCGCTGCGCTACACGCGCCATCCCAGCCATTTCAGCCTGACTGAGGCGCTGGACTGGATCGCCCGCATGAAGCCGCGCCGCGCCTTGCTGACGAACCTACACACGGACCTCGACTACGACGCCTTGAGCGCAGAATTGCCGAACGGAGTGACCGCCGCTTACGACGGGCTGCGGCTGGAGTTCTGAAGATTGAACGAACTCGGCGCAATTTGCTGCGGCGGCAGGCGCGCGGGACAAAGCACGAGAGACGCTCCATCCGATGATTTTCAGATCAAACATCCTCCTGCACCCCAGACCTTACCTTTCTAAGTTCCATAATATGTCTTATGCGAATGGTCTGTATGGTCATAATTGGCTTGTTTCCCGCTCGCAATAGCGTCGCCCGGTCAGTCCCCTCGCTCCCCAGTGAATTCGCCCCATGCGAAAGTAGCCTGCAGGACGATCCGTGCTGATCTTCATTCCCTCGCTCAGCGATCGAGGGCCGCTCATCGCAATCCGAACATGGCCGGGACAATCAGCGCTCCGTGCATCTACGGAGCCGCCGAATCCGCAGAACTCCGGCGCGACAAAAAGTTGTTCCGTTTGCGAGGCGAAATGCCGCAATTTAGGATAGGCGCCGTCTCGTCATGGTGTTACATTCTAAACGCGAGTGCGGTGGAACCTGTTGGTAAATTGCGAAGCAATGCTCAAAGGATCATCTGTCAAGCGGGTCAGGGGACGGACGACACGTGCGTACGTCGGAGCGATCCGCGCGCCATTATGGCGCCGGAATGAAACGCCGCCCTTTGATGGAGACGAACGCAAGCTATGAGCAAGGGTAAAGATTTTCGGCCAAGGCGACGTGGCTTTGACGATGACGGTCCGATGGACTTTGGCGGAAAACCACAGCGCCAGGCCCGGTCGCAATTTGGAGGCGGATTCCAGCCTCCTCCGCCAGAAATGGGAGGGTTCGCCCCGCCCGCTTCCACCGTCGATGCGACGGTGAAATGGTTCAAGTCTGACAAGGGCTTCGGCTTTGTCGAGCTGGACAATGGCCAAGGCGATGCGTTCCTCCATGTCGGCGCGCTGCAATCTGCCGGCCATGAAACTGTACCTCCGGGCGCAAAGCTCAAGGTCACGGTTGGCCAAGGCATGAAAGGCGCTCAGGTGACCCGCGTTTACGAGGTAGATCTCTCGAGCGCTCAGGCGGCCGCCCCTGCTCGCACGTTCTCTGACGGCCCACGCGCCCCGCGCCGTGGTCCGGACCCGACGTCTGCAATCGAAGTCGCCGGCAAGGTCAAGTGGTTTGACCCCACCAAGGGCTTCGGCTTCGTCGCCAGCGACGACGGCGGCAAGGATGTCTTCGTGCATATTTCCACGCTGCGTCCAGGCGGCATAGCCGAACTGGTCGAAGGGCAGGCAGTCATCATGCAGGTCGTAGAGACGCCCAAGGGCCGTGAAGCCGTTGGCATTTCGCTCGGCTAAATCGACCGTGCAGCTTTTTTGAAAGGGCGCGCCATGTGTGCGCCCTTTTGCTTTGGCCACAACACATGCCGCGTTTCGTCGATACCTGCGTCCTTACCCCGGCGCTCCGCCCTACCCGCTGGTGCCAATATGCAAGCCTCCAAAGACATCGCCGACCTGCTGGCTATCATGGCCCGGCTCCGTTCTCCCGATGGCGGCTGCCCATGGGACATCGAGCAGGATTTCGCCAGCATCGCGCCGTTCACGATTGAAGAGGCCTACGAGGTGGCGGACGCCATCCAGCGCGGCGACTTCTCCGACCTCAAGGACGAGCTGGGCGACCTTCTTCTGCAGGTCGTCTTCCACGCCCGCATGGCGCAAGAGCGCGGACTGTTCGCATTCGGCGATGTGGTTGAAGCCATCTGCACGAAACTGCTGCGCAGGCATCCCCACGTGTTCGTCGACGTCGCCCATCTGACGCCCGATCAGGTGAAAGCCCTCTGGGGCGACATCAAGCGACAGGAGAAGGCTGACCGCGCCGCAGCCCGTGCGGCTGCCGGCCTGCCGCCCGAGCCCACCGGAGGCGTCTTGTCTGGCGTGCCCGAGGCGATGCCCGCGCTGACTCGTGCGGTGAAGCTGCAGGAGAAGGCGTCAAAAGTCGGCTTTGACTGGAATGACGCGCGGCTCGTATTGGCGAAAATTCGCGAGGAATGCGACGAACTGGAGTGCGAGATCGATGCGGGCCGGACTAACGCCATCCGCGATGAAATTGGCGACCTGTTCTTCGCGCTGGCCAATCTATCCCGGCACGTTGGCGCCGATCCCGAAGCTGCGCTGCGCGGCGCCAACAAGAAATTCCAGCGTCGCTTCGCGCATATAGAGGCCCGTCTGGCAGCAATGGGCAAACGGCCGGACGAGTCGTCGCTGGCGGAAATGGACGCGCTCTGGGATGAGGCTAAATCGATGGAAAAGATAGGCCTACAAGAGAGATAGGGCCAATAGCTCACGCTCTTTCCGAAGTTCCTAAAGCGCTGTTTGAACAGCCGGAGCGCCGTCAACTTCCCGCGCATCGGCGAATTTGCGGTGGAAACGCTCAAGCCGCGTCGGCCCAACCTTGAGCATCAACTCAATGTCCCCATCAGGCGTATTTTCTCGCGAAAGGATCTGCGCGTTGGCGTAAAGCCAGCTCAACCCTTCGCCATCAGTGCCCGGCAGGGTCAAAGCCATCTGAACATGCCCGGCGGACAACCGCGTCTCGATACCCTCCAGGAGCGCTTCGACACCCTCCCCGGTTATGGCCGAAACCGCGAACGAAAGGACATCCTGGCGCCGGGCCGAGTTATGCAACGCCTGCGCCCGGTCTTCAGGCAGCAAGTCCAGTTTGTTCCAGACCTCGACGATGCGCGGATCGTGCGGCTCGATGCCCAGATCGCTCAGAATCTTCTCCACGTCCTCGCTCTGCGCCTCGCTGTCGTCGTGGGAAATGTCGCGCACGTGCAGCACGACATCTGCCTCCATGACCTCTTCCAGCGTGGCGCGGAACGCTGAGACCAGCATGGTGGGAAGATCGGAAATGAAACCCACTGTGTCGGAGAGCATCATCTTCTCGCCGTGCGGCAGCTTGACCGCACGCAACGTGGGATCAAGCGTCGCAAACAGCATGTCCTTGGCCAAAACCTCGGCGCGCGTCATGCGATTGAACAGCGTCGACTTGCCCGCGTTCGTGTAGCCAACCAGCGCGACAACCGGGTACGGCACGTCCTGACGCTGCTTGCGATGCAGGCCACGCGTCTTTTTCACGCCTTCCAGATCGCGCTCGATGCGCTGCATGCGCTCCTGAATGAGGCGGCGGTCAGTCTCAATCTGGGTTTCGCCGGGTCCGCCAAGAAAGCCGAAGCCACCCCGTTGCCGCTCAAGATGTGTCCATGAGCGCACGAGACGAGACTTCTGGTAATTCAAATGGGCGAGTTCGACCTGAAGCGAACCCTCGCGCGTGCGCGCGCGCCGCCCGAAAATTTCGAGAATAAGGCCGGTTCGATCAATGACCTTGGCCGAGAACGCCTTCTCGAGGTTGCGCTGCTGGACGGGCGACAACGCGCAATCGACCACGACAAGACCGATGTCCTCGTCTTTGACCCTTGTTGCAATTTCTTCGACCTTGCCGGGGCCAATGAATGTGGCGGGGCGGATCTGTGCCAGCGGGGCGATGATCGCGCCTTCCACATCAAGGTCGATTGCGCGAGCCAGCCCTTCGGCCTCCGCAATGCGCGCCTGTGCATCGCGCGGTGACAGTCGCGCGGCCCCCGCCCGTGCAGCGGCTCGCTCATTCAGATAAGGACCGAGGACGAACGTGCGCGTGTTTTGCGCAAGCTTTCGCTCGAGATCGAACCCCGGCGAGTTCGCCTGCGAGCGAGTGTTTTCAAGGTCAGTCAAGCGCGCTCCACATGCGCCGATCAGGACTGGGGTTTGTCCCCACTCTCTTCCCCGGTCTCAAACATTTGGATCGGCGTACCGGGCATGATCGTGGATATGGCGTGCTTGTACACAAGTTGCGAGTGCCCATCACGGCGCAACAGCAAACAAAAGTTGTCAAACCAGGTTACGACGCCCTGAAGCTTGACGCCGTTGACAAGGAAGATAGTCAGCGGGACTTTGTGCTTCCTGACATAGTTCAGGAAGGTGTCCTGCAGATTTTGGGCGCGTTCGGCCGCCATTTTATTGGTCCCCTCATTATGTCGTTCCGTCGTGGACGTGACGAAACGCTTTTCCAACTTGCGATTCATGCCGCAAGCAGTCCGCCAACAGTAAAGAACGTGGCTGCTTGAATCGCAAGACAAGCAACTGTGTCGGCTACGTGTTTATGCGGACCTGTTGCCCAAGACAGACACTTAAGCTCAGTCGATTTGCAATGATTTCAGCTTGCGGTGAAGCGCTGAGCGCTCCATGCCTATGAATTCGGCAGTACGCGAGATGTTTCCGCCAAATCGGCTGATCTGCGCGACGAGATACTCGCGCTCGAAAACCTCTCTCGCCTCGCGGAGCGGTAGACTCATCAGCTTTTCGCCACCGGTCCCGTTCGGCGTTGATGGCACCAGCGCGCCGATCTCCGACGGCAGCATCTCCGCGGTGATCTCCGCCTCCGGATCGCCGCCAGACAGGATCATCAGTCGCTCGACGTTGTTGCGCAGCTGGCGGATGTTCCCGGGCCAGTCATGAGATTGAAGCACGGCCATGGCGTCAGCGCCGATCCGGCGACGCGCCATACCGGTGGCGGCCGAAATCTGGTCCATGAAATACTCGACCAGTTCGGGAATGTCCTCCCGCCGCTCAGACAGTGCAGGCGCGCGGATCGGCACCACGGCGAGACGGTGGAACAGGTCCTCCCGGAAGGTTCCCGCCACGATTGCCGCCGCGAGGTCCTTGCTGGATGATGAGACGATACGAACGTCCACATGCACCCGCGTGGCGCCGCCAACCCTTTGGAAGTTCTGATCCACGAGCACGCGCAGAATGCGGTTCTGGGTTTCACGCGGCATGTCGCCAACTTCATCGAGGTAGAGGGTGCCGCCGTGCGCCTCTTCAAGCGCGCCAACCTTGCGGCTCCGCTGGTCAGCCGCCTCGACGCCGAACAGTTCGACTTCCATGGATTCCGGCGTGATTGCTGCGGCATTAATGGCCACGAACGGCCCCTGTGCGCGCGGCGACATTTCATGGATGACGCGCGCCACAAGCTCCTTGCCGGAACCCGGCGCGCCCATGACCATGACCCGTGAGTTCGTTGGCCCTACCCGCTCGATGATCTGCCGAAGCTGGTTCAACGTGGGCGACTTGCCAACGATGCGATTGGTCGCGCCTGCGCGCGCACGCAAGTCGGTAACCTCGCGCTTGAGACGCGACGTCTCGAGGGCTCGGTCTGCGACAAGGACGAGCCTGTCAGCCTTGAAGGGCTTCTCGATAAAGTCGTAGGCGCCAAGCTTGATCGCCGAGACGGCGGTCTCGATGTTGCCGTGGCCCGAGATCATCACCACCGGCAGCGTCGGATGGTTCTCCTTGATCACGTTGAGCAATTGAAGACCGTCCAGACGCGACCCCTGCATCCAGATGTCGAGAAAAACGAGGTGCGGGCGCCTCGCCTCAATGGCCGCAAGCGCTTCGTCGGAGTTCTTTGCCGTGCGCGTGCCATGCCCTTCATCCGAGAGAATGCCCGCGACGCCCTCTCGGATGTCGGCCTCGTCGTCAACGATCAGAATATCGGCAGCCATTTTTATCTCGCGTTCTCTTTTGCCGCGGCGGGCTCGCCCGCCGTTGTGTTGTCCATATTCGCAGCCATCTCGCTGCTATCGGGGAAATGAAGCCGCACCCAGGCTCCCTTCCCATCCGGCGCATCCAGCAGATCGATGCCGCCGCCATGGTCCTCAAGAATCTTGGCGACGATCGGCAGGCCGAGCCCGGTACCCTCCGCCCGGGTCGTCATGTAGGGCTCAAGGAGCCGCTGACGGTTTTCCTTGGGAAACCCCTTGCCATTGTCGATCACATCGATTGCGATCTGCCCGTCAGCGCTGCGCGCGAGGCGCACCTGCACTTGCGGAGCAGGCTTGTCGGCGTCCTCGTCCCCTGTGATTCCTTCTGTCGCATTCTTCACGATATTGGTCAGCGCCTGCGACAGAAGCCGCCGGTCAAATCGCGCGAACAAAGCCTCTTCAGGCAGATGTTCCTCGATTGTGACTTCCGGATGACCCACCCGCATGAGGAACACGACCTGATTGACGCAGGCCCGCAAATCGTCGCGTTCGAGTCGCGCTTTCGGCATGCGTGCAAAAGAGGAAAATTCGTCCACCATGCGCTTGATGTCGTCGACCTGCCGGATGATCGTATCCGTACATTGGTCGAAGATGTGGCGGTCTTCCGTGATAACGCGCCCATACTTTCGTTTCAGACGCTCGGCCGACAGTTGAATAGGCGTCAGCGGATTCTTGATTTCATGCGCGATGCGACGGGCCACGTCCGCCCATGCGGACGTGCGTTGCGCAGACACAAGATCGGTGATGTCATCAAGCGTAATGACCTCGTTACGCTCGGCGCTGAACGATTGTTCCGTCGTCACGCGCACGTTGAAGATGCGCTCCCTGCCCTTGCGCGTGAGCGCGATCTGGCTTTGGTGCGTGCGCATGTGGCTGGCGCGGGCTTCTTCCAGAACGGGCCCCAGTTCAGGCACGATTTCAGCGATGGGTCGGCCCACAGCCTGGCTCGGATCCACATCAATCTTTTCGTCCAGAAGCTTTGTCGCCGACGGATTGAGCACATTCACGATGCCCCGCGCATCGATGCCGATGATTGCGGCGGGCACGCCCGCAAGCACTGCCTCCGTAAACGCGCGCCGTTCGTCGTTCAGGCGACTGGCGGCGATAAGGCGGTTCTGCTGCAACCGCAACTCTGACGTCATCTTGTTGAACGTCTCGCCCAGATGCCCAAGGTCGCCGTCCGCCCGATGCACGGGCACCTGCACATACAGGTTGCCGGACGACACCTGATCTGTCGCCGTAATGAGGCGTCTGATGGGCGTCACCAGGCGGTTGGCGACCGACAATCCCAGCCATGTGGCAGACAGCAGCATAATGAGCGCGATGAGCGCATACATGATCGCGAAAGCGATCTGGATGTTGTAGCGATGTCCTTCATAGGCTTCGTAAAGCGCCGTCAGATTTTGCACCTGAATGGGAAACGTGGTCGCCAGCGGGTCGACAGGGCGTGACGCGTAAACAAACGTCTCCGGCACATTCAGCATTTGCCGCAGCGCGGCGAACGTCCGCCCCTCGTCCAGGATCAGGCACAGCGGTTCGTCACGCGTCGCGTCGTCAAAGTCACTGGCCTCGGGCTGCACGATCCGCGAGGTGGGCGCAGTGCCATATTCGACGATCGTCCCATCGCGCTTCATCATCGCTGCCGCAGAAAACCCAAGCACCTGCGCGCGACCAGCAAAATACTCCTTGAAGAGCGTGCGGTTGGACGTGAACAGCGGGCTGGCGCGATCCAGATCGTTCGCGGTGAGTTTGGCCTCCTGAAGCAGCGCGCGGCATTGCGACTCACGGAAGATCTGCGCCACCGACCCCGTGGAGTTGATGAAGCCGCGTACGTCCTGCATGAAGGCCGGGTTCAGCACGCGGTCCAGCGTCACCGAGCCAACCATCGCCATCAAAATCGCCGGGAAGGCCGCAACGCCGGAAAACAGCGCCACCATGCGGAAATGGATTCGCGCGCCCGCAGCCTGCGCACGCCGCGCCGCGACAAGCCTGCGCGCTTCAAGAAACAACAGCACGATCAAAAAGAGGCTGATTGCGGCATTTAGAGCGAACAGCGCCAGAACCACCTGGCTTGTGGGGCGAACCGGCGTGTAATCGGCAAAAATCAGCAGCGTCGCCAGCGCGCTAAGCAGCGCCAGGGTGACAAAGATGGGGCCTAGACGGGCGAGCCAGCGACGTTCGCGGGCGGGCGCCACATCACGGGCCACATCACGGGCCAAGTCACGGGCCAAGTCATCTGTCGGTGTCGGCTGCGACATTCGCTCATGCTTCATGCGTCCGCTTGGTCCTCAGCGTCGGCGCCGCTGGCGATCCGGGCGGGGATGCGGAAGGGCTCGCTGCCAAAGGAGATACTCCCCCCGTAGCATTGATACAACGGTGTTGCAGGATTGCGACAAAAATGAGGGGACTGACACCACGACTCAAAGCCAGGCGAGCTGAAAGGCGCAAGCCGGGCGACAGCCGTGGCGGAGGCAGTCACTGTTTGGCCGGATCAGGAGGGCGACAGACGCCCCCCATCTATTTAGAGACGCCGCGGAATCAGCGCGGGGAGCGCATCAACCGGATATCCAGCTCACGCACTTTTTTGCGCAGCGTGTTTCGGTTGAGACCCAAAAGCTCTGCAGCCTTGATTTGATTGCCTCGCGTCGCAGCGAGCGCGGCCGAAATCAGCGGCCCCTCCACCTCGCGCAGGACGCGGTGATAGAGGCCTGCCGGCGGCAACTGCTCGCCGTGGGTCTTGAACAGCGCGTTCAAGTGATGCTCGACCGACATGGACAGCGTCGCCCCCTCGGTCTCTGCCGACATCGCGAATGCGCCATTTGCCGCGCCTGCCGCAGGCGTCGGGCGGAAATCGCCCATTGGCATCGAATCAAAACCGAGCTCGGTCTCAACCAGCTGTTCACTGATTGTCTCTTGCGGATAAAGCGCGGCCAGTCGGCGAACGAGATTTTCAAGCTCGCGAATGTTGCCCGGCCATCTATGCCGCTTCATGCGCTCCAGCGCGTCGGTGTCCACATGCTTAAGCGGCAAGCCCTGTGACGCAGCGAGTTTGAAGAAATGCCGAACCAGATCGGGCACGTCTTCCGTACGCTCGCGCAGCGGCGGCAGACGCAGCGGCACCACGTTGAGACGGAAGAACAAATCCTCGCGGAACAGACCCTGCTGGATCAGAATCCGCAAATCCTTGTTGGTGGCGGCGACGATGCGCACGTTCGTGCGAATGGGCGCCCGGCCGCCGACAGTCGTGTACTCGCCCTGCTGAAGCACGCGCAGGAGGCGGGTCTGCGCCTCCATCGGCATATCGCCGATTTCGTCGAGAAAAAGCGTGCCGCCTTCAGCCTGTTCGAACCGGCCAACCGAGCGGCTGGCGGCGCCGGTGAATGCGCCCTTCTCGTGCCCGAACAGCTCGCTCTCTATGAGATCACGTGGGATCGCGGCCATGTTGATGGCCACGAAGGGACCGTTCTTTCGCTTGCCGTAATCGTGCAGCGCGCGCGCAACCAGCTCCTTGCCCGTGCCGGACTCGCCCGTGATCATGACGGTCAGGTCGGTCTGCATCAGCCGGGCGAGCGTGCGGTAGATTTCCTGCATCGCGGGCGAGCGGCCCACCAGCGGCATGCCGTCGATTTCCTCGACGACCGGCTCACGCGGCGGCCGCGCCTTGGGCTGACTCAGCGCCCGGCCCACGATGGCGACAAGATGCTTCAGGTCGAACGGCTTTGGAAGGTAATCATAGGCGCCCCGCTCCGACGCCTTGATGGCGGTCATGAACGTGTTCTGGGCGCTCATCACGATGATGGGGAGATCAGGACGCAGCTTCTTGATGCGCGGCAGCAACTCGAACGCGTTTTCGTCGGGCATCACGACGTCGGTAATGACCAGATCGCCCTCGCCAGCCTGCACCCACCGCCACAGGGTCGCGGCGTTGCCGGTGATGCGAACCTCGTAGCCGGCTCGAGTAAGCGCCTGATTCAGAACGGTCCTGATGGCGGAGTCGTCGTCGGCTACGAGTATGTTCCCGGTCGCCATGAAGGCTAATCTCCTAAAATTCCAATATCAGCCTTGTTCCTCATCGCGGCCGTCCCGCGGACTGAACATAGGCATGAGCACTCGAAACGTGGTGCGACGCGGGTGGGATTCACACTCAACAGTCCCGCCGTAATCGCCCACTATTTTTGCAACCAGTGCAAGACCCAGGCCAGTCCCCGATGGCTTGTTGGTCACGAAAGGGTCGAAGAGGTGATCGAGAAGCTCCGGCGGGACCCCCGGACCATTGTCGCGAACGCAAAATTCAAGCGGAAGGGCAACAGGTTGTGCAGACCCTGCCACGCGAAGTCGCACACCCGGTCGAAAAGCAGTCGTCAGCTCGATTTCGCCGTCGGCGGCATCCTGCCCGACGGCTTCCGCCGCATTCTTCACCAGGTTCAGGAAAATCTGGATCAACTGGTCCCGATTTCCGCTCACGGGAGGCAGCGACGGGTCGTAGGTCTTGACGAAGCGGATATGCCGCGCAAAACCCGCCTGGGCGATCCGCGTCACGTGGTCGAGAACGTAATGGATATTGACCGCTTCACGCTCCGACGGACGCTCGTCGGTGAACACCTCGAACCGGTCCACCAGTTTCACAATGCGGTCGGTCTCGTCGCAGATGAGCCGCGTGAGGGCCCGGTCCTCGTCGCCCAGTGCGCTTTCCAGAAGCTGGGCGGCGCCGCGTATGCCCGACAACGGGTTCTTGATCTCATGCGCCAGCATCGCTCCGAGGGCGGTTACAGACCGCGCTGCCCCTCTATGCGTCAACTGCCTGTCCATCTTGTCGGCAATTGTTCTCTCTTGCAGCATTATGACTATAATTTCAGCATCTGAGAGGAGCGGCATCGCATTCACGTCGACAATGCGGTCAACGCCGATGCGCGGCGTCCCTACGTCGATCCTGTACTCGTTGATGCCGCTCTTGCGACGGCGGGCGTCTTCGATGACGGCCAGAACCGGCGAGCCAAACGGCAGGATGTCCTTGATGAGGGTGCGCGCAAGTTGCGCTTCGCTCATCTGGAAGAACGTCTAGCTCGCCGCGTTCGCGCTGGTGATGCGCCCGGTTGGATCAATCGTCAAAATTGGGTGCGGAAGCACAGCAAGCACGTTGGCCGCTGGAACGTCCTTTGTCTTGATGCTGCTCATGCCGCCTCGGCTGGGAAAGTCTCGCCGGACATGTGGGAGAACGCCTCGCGCAACAGCGCTGTCGCGTGTGCGGGCTCATTGGTTGTGACGAGCCGCAGCCGCAGGTCATCAGGCGCCCCGGCGTGTTCTGCATAGGCTGAAAGGTGCTTGCGCGCATGACGAAGCCCCGTCTGGGCGCCCATGTTTGTCAGCAATGCGTCAAGATGCTCGACTGCGGCGTCGCGTTTCTGGTCGGGCGTAGGCTCGCGCCATTTGCGCTCCGCAAGCCCGCTGGCGATTTGCCCGACAAGCCATGGTCGCCCAACCGCCGCCCGGCCGATCATCACGCCCGCCGCGCCAGATTGCGCCAGCATCTCGCGGGCGTCCTCAAGTGATGCGCAATCGCCATTGGCGATGACGGGCAGACTGGTCGCTTCAACAACCGCGCGAATCGCTCGCCAATCGGCTGAGCCCTTGTAAAACTGATTACGAGTGCGCCCATGGATCGTGATCAACTGCACGCCCGCATCCTGCGCCCGCTGCGCAATGTGCGGCGCATTAAGGCAATCCATATCCCAGCCAAGGCGCATCTTGAGGGTCACCGGCAGGCTGGCGCCATTCACGGTGGCCTCAATCAGCCGCAACGCGTGATCGGGCGCGCGCATGAGCGCAGAACCCGCATATCCGCCCGTCACCCGTTTGGCGGGACACCCCATGTTGATGTCGACGACCGAGGCGCCAGTCTCCTGCGCGACGCGCGCAGCCTCGCCCATCCATTTTGCTTCGCGCCCCGCGATCTGCACCACATGCACATCAAGCCCCGCGCCTTCGGCTCGCAGCCGGGAGACCTCATGTCCGCGCACAAAGTCATCCGACGCGACCATTTCGGACACGACAAGCGACGCGCCGAAGCGGCGAGCGATCCGGCGAAGACCGACGTCCGTCACGCCCGACATCGGCGCGAGAACCGCGCAGCCATCCAGCTGGATAGCGCCGATGCGCAGTCCATCGCGCCGGACGCCTTCGCCTAACATTTGGGCAGAATTATTCATGCCCACAAGATAGACATTTCTCGCCCCAAGGCCAATGGCTAAGCGGCAGAATTGACCGCCGCCCGCAAAAGTTAGACACGAAGTCGGGTGAGGGCTGAAGGGGCCGGGGACTTAAAATGAATTGGAGCGACGTCGCTGTTGTTGTTGTCGCAGCCGGACGCGGCGTCCGCGCGGGCGGCGATGGGCCAAAGCAATACCAGTTGCTGGCGGGACTGCCTGTCATCACGCGCACGCTCAACGCCTTTGCCGCCGCAATTCCCGGGGCGAGCCTCGTCTGCGTCATACACGCCGACAACCTGGACCTCTATGAAAGCGCCCTGTCGCGCGTCCCTGCCCTGCGCTCTGGCGTTTTCATTCTGCCGCCAGTTACTGGCGGCGCGACGCGGCAAGAAAGCGTGCGTGCGGGGCTGGCGGCGCTCGATGTTGCTGTAACGAAGGTCGTTCTCATCCACGACGCTGCGCGGCCTCTTGTCAGCGCGCGTCTCATACGCGCGGCTGTTGACGCAGCGCGCAAGCACAGCGCCGCCATTCCGGCGTTTGCGCCCGTCGATGCGCTTAAATCCATAGATGAACAGGGTCGCATCCTCCACGACATTGATCGCAACAGCGTGCGCGCCGTGCAAACGCCGCAGGCCTTCAGCTATGATCTCATCCGCAACGCTCACGATCGCGCTGCAGCGCAAGGGTTTGGCGAAGCGGCGGACGACGCCGCAGTCGCTTTATGGGCAGGTTGCCACGTACATACATTTGATGGGGAGGCGACCAACGTGAAGCTTACGCATCCGCCCGATTTCGCCGCTGCGCAGATGCAGATCATGCAGTCGCTTGGCGATGTGCGCACCGGACTTGGCTACGACGTGCATGCGTTCGGGCCCGGCGACCATGTCTGGCTGGGTGGACTGCGCATTGCTCACGACGCCGGACTCGTCGGCCATTCCGATGCAGATGTTCTGCTTCATGCGTTGACTGATGCGATCCTTGGAGCCGTCGCCGATGGCGACATTGGCTCTCACTTCCCGCCGTCAGACCAACGCTGGAAGGGCGCCGCCTCCGACATCTTTCTCAAACACGCGGTTGAACGCGTGATGCAGCGCGGCGGCTTGATTGCCCATCTCGATGCAACCATCATTTGCGAAGCGCCAAAGATTGGCCCTCATCGCGACGCCATCCGCGCCAGGATTGCGCAGATCACCAGCCTCGATCCGGGACGCGTGGCGATCAAGGCGACGACGTCCGAGCAGCTTGGTTTCACAGGGCGGCGCGAAGGCATCGCTGTGCAGGCTATCGCGACCGTCCGGCTGCCGACCGGCGACATGTGACAGTGGAGACACGCGAATGGACTCGATCTTCGATCCAGCATTGACCGCCCGCGCAGCAGCCCTGCTCGACGCCTGCCGCGCGAAGGGACTTAAAATCGCGACGGCGGAATCCTGCACGGGCGGGCTTGTGGCTGCTTTACTGACGGAAATTCCCGGCTCGTCCGACGTGTTTGATCGTGGCTTTGTCACATACTCCAACGCCGCCAAACATCAGCTTCTCGGCGTCTCCGAAATGCTGATCGACGCTTGCGGCGCAGTGAGCCCCGAGGTCGCGCGCGCCATGGCGGACGGCGCCCTCACCCATTCAAAGGCCGACATCTCCGTCTCGATCACCGGCGTCGCGGGGCCAGGAGGCGGCAGCGATCAAAAGCCGGTTGGCCTCGTTCACTTCGCGTGTGCGCGCCGCATGAGCCCGATCAAGAGCGCAGAGCAACGCTTTGGCGACATCGGCCGCGCGCAGGTGCGCATGGCGGCGCTGGCGTTCGCGCTGGGGCTCATCGAGCAGGCTGTGGCAGAACGCTAGCGCAGCCTGTCACAAACAAAGGGCGCGCCTTCAGAGACCGCTTGCCCCGCCCGGCGTCGTCGTGCGTGCAGCCGTTGCGCGGCGGCTGTAAACGAGATCAGCCCGCCGCTCGAACGCCTCTGCAAAACGACGGAAGGCCATGTCGAACATCGTGCCCATCAGGATGCCAAGCATGCGGCTGCGGAACTCATAATTGATGTAAAACTCGATATCGCACAGCTTGCGCTCTTCCCGACCCGCAGGGGGCGGCGAGTCGACAAACGTCCAGCGGTTGTCGAGTTTGGAGAACGGGCCGTCGAGATATTGCACCTGAATGGCGAGATTGGCGCGGTCGAGCGTAACCTTGCTGGTGAATGTCTCGCGAATAGCCTTGTAGCCAACGGACATATCGGCGGTGAGCACCTCGAGCCCTTCCCCCTCAGGCGCGCGCTTGCGAACCTTGAGGCCGGTGCAAAGCGGCACAAAAAGCGGATATTTCTCCACGTCCGCAACGAGATCGAACATGTCGGCTGCGCTGTGGCGGACCCGGCGCTTGGTGCGAAATGAAGGCATCTGAACTCCGATTGCGGCACGCCTATACCATGCCGCGCCGTCGGTAAAACCCCACCCCGCGCCTCCGAGCCTAGCCTAAAGTTTAATGCGATTCGCTCGCACAAGAGGCCGCTGAGCCTTGCCGGACGCTCACAATCGCTTACCCTTTAAGTCGCGGCCCGGGAAGGCCGTCATAAATGGGAGGGAAACGTGGCCAATGACACCGTCGGCACCCCGGCTAATCGTCGCAAGTTTCTGAAAGTTGCTGGTCTGGCGGGCGCAAGCGCCATTGCAGCCCCGGCAGTAGTCAGCGCGCAAAGTCCAATCACGATGCGCTGGCAAAGCACCTGGCCGGCTAAGGACATCTTCCACGAATACGCAGTGGACTTCTCCAAGAAGGTCAACGACATGACCGGAGGCGAACTGCGCATTGAAGTGCTGCCTGCCGGCGCCGTCGTGCCCGCGTTCGGCCTTCTCGACGCAGTGTCAACAGGCACGCTCGATGGCGGCCATGGCGTGCTGGTCTATCATTACGGCAAACAGACTGCCCTCGCCCTTTGGGGCTCCGGCCCCGGATATGCCATGGACGCCAACATGCTGCTGGCCTGGCACAAGTACGGCGGCGGCAAGGAGCTTCTTGCAAAGCTCTACTCATCGATCGGCGCGAACGTCCAATCGTTCCTGTACGGGCCGATGCCAACGCAGCCGCTCGGGTGGTTCAAGAAGCCAATCCAGCGCGCCGAGGACCTGAAAGGCATCAAATTCCGCACCGTCGGCATTTCAATCGACGTGTTCACAGCGATGGGCGCTGCGGTGAACGCCCTTCCGGGCGGCGAAATCGTCTCGGCGATGGATCGTGGCCTCCTCGACGCGGCGGAATTCAACAACGCCTCGTCGGACCGCCTGCTCGGCTTCCCCGACGTGTCGAAGATCTGCATGCTTCAGTCCTATCACCAGAACGCCGAACAATTCGAGATCATGTTCAACAAGGCGAAGTATGACGCCCTGCCCACGCGCATGCGCTCGGTCATCGAGAACGCAGTCGAGGCGGCGAGCTCGGACATGTCATGGAAAGCGATTGATCGCTATTCCAAGGACTACATCGAGATGCAGACCAACGACAAGGTTCGCTTCTTCAAGACGCCGGACGCAATTCTCAAGCAGCAACTTGAGGTTTACGACCGCGTCGTCGAGGCGAAGTCGAAGGACAACCCCATGTTCCGGGAGATCGTGCAGTCGCAACTTACGTTCGCCCGGCGCGCGACCCAGTGGGAACAGGACACCGTCGTGAACCGGCGGATGGCTTTCGATCACTACTGGGGCCCGAACGGCGTCGGCCGCAAGATCTGATCCTTACGCAATCAAACGCGCGGCGCACCGGACAACCGGCGCGCCGCTATCGCTTTTTGACTGGATCTGGCTGATGCGCGTCGACAAATTTTTGAACACAATTGACGAAATCAGCACGGCCGTTGGAAAGTTGGCGGCGTGGCTCATCATCGGCCTGATGCTTCTGGTCTGCGCAGAAGTGTTCAAGCGCTACATCCTGAACATGCCGACGGCGTGGATCTTCGACGCCAGCAACATGTTTTACGGAACGCTGTTCATGATGTGCGGGGCCTACACGCTGGCGCAAAACGGCCATGTGCGCGGGGATTTTTTCTACTCCTCGATGCGCCCACGCGTACAGGCAGGCCTCGACCTTGCGCTTTACATGCTTTTTTTCTTTCCCGGCATTCTTGCGCTTATCTACGCCGGCTACTCCTTCGCCGGACAGTCGTGGCGAATTTTGGAACATTCCAATACGACGGCTGACGGACCTCCGGTCTATCACTTCAAGACAGTCATACCCATTGCTGGCGCGTTTCTGATGTTGCAGGGCGTTGCGGAGGTCACGCGTTGCATCGTGTGCCTCAAGACAGGAGTATGGCCCGCCCGCATGAGCGACGTTTCTGAAATCGACGTGGTCGAGCAGCAACTGGCAAATAGCCAATACATAGACGAGGATTCGCGTCGCCTCGCGATAGAGACTGCCGGGCAGATAGACGAGCAAGCCCGCCAACGTGGCCGTGGCGACCAGGCGCCCCAAATGCCCGACGGAGATCGCAAATGAGTGATCCCTCCCTCGGCATCCTGATGCTGTGCCTGATCGTGGTCATGATCATGCTGGGCTTCCCAACCGCCTTCACGCTCATGGGCATGGGCTTCGGATACATCGCCTTTTACCAGCCTGGTCAGGCGCTTCTCGACAACCGTGTCTTTGATCTCATGGTCCAGCGCACCTACGGCGCGATGACCAACGACGTCCTAATATCAATCCCGTTATTTGTGCTCATGGGATATGTGATGGAGCGCGGCGCGCTCGTCGATAAAATGTTTTACTCCATCCAGCTTGCCTTCCGGAATGTGCCTGCGTCCATGGCAGTGGCGACTTTGATCGTCTGCACCTTCTGGGGCATCGCAAGCGGTCTGGTTGGCGCTGTCGTAGTGTTGATGGGCGTCATCGCCTTCAACCCGATGTTGCGAGCGGGCTACGACGTGCGCCTTGCAGCCGGGGTTATCACCGCCGGCGGTACGCTCGGCATTCTCATTCCTCCGTCCGTGATGATCATTGTCTACGCGGCGGTCGCTGGTCAGTCGGTCGTCAAATTGTACGCCGCGGCCATGTTCCCGG
>JANPPJ010000010.1:0-22133 GCA_031428455.1 Hyphomicrobiales bacterium
TGCCGCCGCTGCCCAGCCGCAGGCCTCGATGCCTCCGCGCGCTGCCCCTCCGACCCCGCCAGCACCCTCGCCAGCGTCAAAGCCCAATCTGCCGGGCCGGGCGGGTGAGGCGCAGGCAAACGCCAACGCTGATCCGCTCGACGCGCTCGAGGAAGAGATGAAGAAACTGCTGGGCCGGACGTCATAACCTGCGGCATTGGCCCGCGCTGCAAAAAGAAAGGCCCGCTCAACCGAGCGGGCCTTTTTCACATATCGCCTTCTGCCGACGAGACTGTCAGTCGTCTCGATAAACGCGCTCACGTCGCTCGTGGCGCTCCTGCGCTTCCAGCGACAGAGTTGCGATGGGTCGAGCGTCCAGTCGTTTCAAGGAAATGGGCTCGCCGGTTTCTTCGCAGAAACCATACACGCCCTCCTCGATCCGCTGCAGCGCGGAATCAATCTTGGCAATCAATTTCCGCTGGCGATCACGCCCCCTTAGCTCAATCGCGCGATCCGTTTCCGACGAGGCGCGGTCGGCCAAATCGGGGTGGTTCTCACTCTCGGTCTGAAGCGCAGTGAGTGTCTCGCGACTCTCGCGCAGAATTTCTTCCTTCCAGCTCAGCAGTTTGCGACGAAAATAGTGGCGCTGCCGATCGCTCATAAACTCTTCGGATTCCGACGGTCGGTACTCGCTATCGATAGAGGCGCTCATGCTCATGGTGGGCCTGCTCCCCGCAATTGCGGCCTTATAGCGGCTTCCCTTGGCGTCCACAATGTCCAAACGAAGCCGTGCACAGGTGTGCGTCTACAGCGTGCAAACGACGGAAAAGTGACGCTTTTCGTTGCGCATTGCATGTCTGCCGCGCAGCTTCGCCCATGGAACGAACCTGAACAGTGCGCGTTGGCGATTCGGTCACCGGCACGTGTGCGCCAGCGGCCACGAACCAAACTTCAACGTGAGAGCACCATGGCCGCGTCAGTTCGCTCGTTCTGGAAGGGGCATCTCCGACTGTCTCTTGTTACAATACCGGTGCGCCTTGTCACCGCGACGCGGTCAGACACGGCAGTTGCGTTTCATCAGGTTGATCGCAAGACCAAGCAACGCATTCGCTATCAAAAGGTGGCGCCCGGCGTTGGCGAGGTCGACAAGGACGACATCGTGCGCGGTTACGAAGTTGAGCCTGGAAACTACGTTCTACTTGAAGATGAAGAACTCGATGCACTCAAACTCGAGACGCGCCACACCATAGAGTTGATCCAGTTTGTTGACGCCTGCGAGATCGATCCGCTTTATTTTGATCGGCCCTATTTTGTACTGCCGGACGGCGACATTGCTGAGGAAGGATTTCGCGTCATCCGCCAGGCGCTTCTGGATGAAGGCAAGGCAGGCCTCGGTCAACTAACACTGCGGGGCAAAGAAAGCCTTGTTGCACTCAAGCCCAGTGGTCCAGGCATGTTGCTGGAAACAATGCGATACGCGGAAGAAATTAAGGATGTTGAAGAGGTCTTCGAAGATATCGGCAAGGGCGCCCTGCCCGCCGATCTGGTCAAGATGGCCAAAACGCTCATTGAAAGTCGTAGCGAAAAATTCAATCCCGAGAAGTTTCAGAACCACTACGCAAAGGCCTTGCGCGAACTTGTTGAAGAAAAGGTGCGCACGGGCAAATCAGTTGCTCTCGCTGATGATCGCGCCGATCACGAACCCAAGGTGATCGACTTCATGGAAGCGCTCAGGCGTTCGCTGGGCAAGGGTGGCGACAGCGCTCCAGCCGTGCAGCGAAAGCCAGCAATTAAAGCGGCGCCCAAGGCAGCGAAAGCAACCAAGCGCGCCCCGAAGAAAGCGCCGGCAAAGCTAGCCCGTAAAAAAGCCGCCGCGCGCTGAGGACAAAAAGCATGGCCCGAGCGACAAAAGCCGAGCCCACCGCGGACGCCTTGAGCGAATATCGCCGCAAACGCGATTTCGCAAAAACAGCCGAGCCCTCTGGCGCAGGCAAGGCCGCCAAGGGCGCGCGCTTTGTCGTGCAGCATCATTGGGCGCGGCGCGAACATTATGACTTTCGGCTGGAAATCGATGGCGTCCTGAAGAGCTGGGCAATTACGAAAGGCCCCTCTGCGCGGCCCGCAACCAAACGCCTCGCAGTGCGCACCGAAGACCATCCGCTTGGCTATGCGTCTTTTGAAGGGACTATCCCGGAAGGCGAATACGGCGGCGGCACAGTGCAATTATGGGATCAGGGTAGCTTCGAGCCTGTGTCACCAGACCCGCTTGCGGCCATCGACGGGGGCATGTTGAAAGTGCGCCTTAATGGCGAGCGAATGAAGGGCCAATGGGCGCTGGTGCGCATGAAGCCGCGCAACGGCGAGACGCGTGAGAACTGGCTGATCGTGAAAGATCGTGATGAGTTTGCAGAAACGGACGACACGCTCGCGACACGTTTTGAAAAGAGCGTTTCGACAGGCCTTTCGCGCGAAGACATCGCGGAAGGAAGAGCGCCAAAGAAAGCCCCTGCAGTTCCCCCAAAACAGGAACGTAAGTCGTCCAAGAAAGTCGATGCAGCGTTCATTCCCCCGCAGTTGTGCGACATCCGCAAGATTGCGCCAGAGGGTGAAGATTGGCTGCATGAAATGAAATACGACGGGTATCGCTTGCAGCTCGTCATCAACGACGGCAGTGCGCGGCTATTTACACGCGAGGGTCATGACTGGACCCCGCGTTTTGAAGGACTGCGCAAGGCGGGCGAAGCATTAAAAGTAGACAGCGCCGTGATCGACGGCGAAGCGGTTGTCTTCGACGACGCCGACCTTTCCGACTTCCCGGCGCTTGTCGACTCCCTGAAACAAGGTCGCGGCGGCATCGCGCTGGCGGCCTTCGATCTTCTGCACCTAGATGGCGCTGACCTGCGCAAATCGCCTCTGCTGGAGCGCAAGAAGCAACTCAAAAAGCTATTGGGAAAGCGCAAACCCGCAATTGTTTATGCCGAACACTTCAAGGGCAACGGGGCCAGCTTTTACAAACAGGCGACGGACGGCGGCGCGGAAGGCATCGTATCGAAACGTACTAACGCCGCCTACCGCTCTGGCCGAAGCGCTGACTGGGTAAAAGTAAAAGACCGCCGCCGGGACGATGTCACCGTGATTGGTTGGATGGCGTCCGACCGTGGTCGCTCATTTGCGTCACTTGTCGTCGCTCGCGAAATCAAAGGTGAATTGCGCTACGCAGGCCGCGTTGGAACCGGCTTTGACGCGCCCAAACAGGAGATGATTCTGAAACTGCTGGAGCCGCTCGCTCGCACCAGGCCTCCCGAAAAAATCGGTAACCTTGAAGCGGCGCCCAAAGGCGTTCGCTGGGTCGAGCCTGGCTTGATCGTGGAGGTCGCGATGGCAGGCTGGACGGGCGATGGGCAAGTGCGTCAGGGCGCCTTCCTTGGCGTGCGCGAAGATCGCACGAACGAACTTGAGTCCGCCAAGGCGCAAGCTTCAAAGGCTACGACGACCGAGACAAAGACGCCCAAACCAGAAAGTGGCAAGCCAAAAACTGCAAAAGCGCCTGCGCCCGTAGGGGATTTAGGGCGCCTGACCAACCCTGATCGCGTGCTCTATCCACGCGAAAATGTCACCAAACGAGATGTCGCTGAATACTTGAGCAAAATAGCGCCCCGCATGATGCCGCATCTTGATCGAAGGCCCGTCAGCCTTGTGCGCGCGCCAGAAGGCGTTGAAGGCGAGCGTTTTTTCCAGCGCCATCCGCTGAAAGGCATGTCGCGCGGCCTTGCGCCCGTGGCGGTTAGCGGCGACAAGCGCGATTACATGGAGATCGCGTCGCCCGAAGGTCTGGTGACCTGCGCGCAATTTGGCGCTCTGGAAATACACGGCTGGGGCGCGCGTTCCGACGCGCTGGAGAGGCCTGATCGCATGGTCTTCGACCTTGATCCCGACGAAGACCTGCCGTTTGAAGATGTGAAGAAAGGCGCTGTGAAAGTGCGCGATTTTCTATCTGCTGCCGGCTTGAAGAGCTACGTCATGGCGTCTGGCGGCAAGGGCCTGCACGTGGTTGTGCCTCTGGATGCGCACGAGGAGTGGCCCATCATTGAAGCCTTCTGCGAAGGCTTCGCCAGGCGCATCGCCAGTGACGATCCGGGCCATTGGGTGGCGGTGATGACCAAGGCGCGGCGGACGGGAAAAATCTTCCTCGACTATTTGCGCAACAAGCGAACGGCGACCGCCATCCAGCCCTTTTCGCTGCGCGCGCGCCCGGAGGCTTCCATCGCCATGCCGCTGACATGGGCGCAACTCCCGAGCCTCAAAAGCGCCAACCAGTTTCGCATGAAACACGCGCTGGCGCTGAAGACTGATCCCTGGCAAGGATTTTTCGACTGCAAGCAACGCATCTCGAAACAAACGCTGGCCCTGGTGGCGGTGAAGAAGCGGTGAGCGGCCTTCATACGCGGGCTTGACCCGCGTATCCAACACGAATGGCAAACAAGCTTGCGCTAGAAACCATGGCCGCAGCGCCTGGATACGCAGGTCAAGCCCGCGTATGACTGCCGAGATTTGGTGCGGCAGTTGCCTTCCCCCCGCGTGCGGGGAGAAGGATAAAGAGCGTGATTACGCCATCGCCTTCTTCAGGTTCTCGTCGATCTTGTCGAGGAAACCGACCGTCGTCAGCCAGGGCTGGTCGGCGCCGACGAGGATCGCGAGATCCTTGGTCATGAAGCCGGCTTCCACGGTGTCGACGCAGACCTTCTCGAGCGTGAGGGCGAACTGCTTGAGCGGCTCGTTGTTATCGAGCTTGGCGCGATGCAGCAGGCCGCGGGTCCAGGCAAAGATCGAGGCCATGGAGTTCGTCGAGGTCTCCTTGCCCTGCTGATGCTGGCGATAGTGACGCGTCACGGTGCCGTGGGCGGCTTCCGCCTCCACAGTCATGCCGTCCGGCGTCATCAGCACCGAGGTCATGAGGCCAAGCGAACCATAGCCCTGCGCCATCGTGTCAGACTGCACGTCGCCATCGTAGTTCTTGCACGCCCACACATAGCCGCCCGACCACTTGAGCGCCGCAGCGACCATGTCGTCGATCAGGCGATGCTCGTAAGTGAGGCCAAGCGCCTTGAACTTGTCGGCGAACTCCGCGTCGAAAATCTCCTGGAAGAGATCCTTGAAGCGGCCGTCGTAGGCCTTCAGAATCGTGTTCTTGGTGGAGAGATAGACGGGATACTTGCGCATCAGGCCGTAGTTCAGCGAGGCGCGCGCGAAGTCGCGGATCGAGTGGTCGAGGTTGTACATCGCCATCGCGACGCCGGCTGCCGGGAACTTGAAGACTTCCTTCTCGATCACCGTGCCGTCATCGCCCTCGAACTTGATCGTAAGACGGCCCTTGCCGGGCACTTTGAAATCCGTCGCGCGATACTGGTCGCCATAAGCGTGGCGGCCGACGACCACGGGGAGCGTCCAGCCGGGCACAAGACGCGGCACGTTCTTGCAGATGATGGGTTCGCGGAAAATCGTGCCGCCCAAAATGTTGCGGATCGTGCCGTTGGGCGACTTCCACATTTCCTTGAGGCCGAATTCCTTCACGCGCGCTTCGTCTGGCGTGATGGTCGCGCACTTCACGGCGACGCCATACTTCTTGGTGGCTTCGGCGGAATCAATGGTGATCTGGTCGTTGGTCTCGTCACGCTTCTCGACGGACAGGTCGTAATACTTCAGGTCGATGTCGAGATACGGATGGATCAGCTTTTCCTTGATGAAATGCCAAATGATGCGCGTCATCTCGTCCCCGTCCATTTCAACAACGGGGTTTGCGACCTTGATCTTCTGCATGACGAATCCGTCCTCTGCGGGCAGGCGAATGCGAGGGGCTGCCGCGGCGCGGCGCCCGATCCGCCAAATACGTGGTCGTCCTAGCATGCGATTTTTCGGCGGCAAAGGCGCCTTCGCCCACGTCAGGCAAATGGTATAGGGCTTTTCCTTTGACTTCGTCGCGCAATGCGCCTATTGGGACCTCTGCCGCGTCGCGGCGTCGGCGCTCCGGTCGCGTAAATCCGCTCAGGCTGAATTCCAGTCACCGGCGGCACACCGTAGAGCGACGAAAATCGGAAGTGCTGGCCGCTTCCTGACCCTCCCGACAGCCCGTTTACGCGGGGCCCGTCCCCCGAACTTAGCCGCCAAGGCCGCTTTCGCGCGCCTGAACGGCGCATGGAAAGTTTTATAACGTGACAACATTTGCGGATCTCGGCCTCGCCGAGAGCCTTCTGCGGGCCCTTCGCGCGCAGAATTACACCACCCCTACCCCCATTCAGGAACAGTCGATCCCGATCCTCATGCAAGGCGCCGATTTGCTCGGCATCGCGCAGACAGGCACCGGCAAGACAGCCGCTTTCGCTCTGCCCCTGCTGCATCGCATGCAGGAGAACCGCGTGTTCGCGGCGCCGCGCTGCGCGCAGATCCTCGTGCTTGCGCCCACGCGCGAACTCGCTGTGCAGATTGCAGAAAGCTTCAGGAGCTATGGCAAATACATCGACGCCAGCGTCGCCTGCATCGTTGGCGGCATGTCGTTTGGCCCGCAGATCAAGGCCATGTCGCGTGGCGTTGATGTGCTTGTCGCGACGCCTGGCCGCCTGCTCGATCACATGCAGAATGGCTACGTAAAGCTCGACCAGACCCGTTGCGTCGTGCTGGATGAAGCCGATCACATGCTCGATCTTGGCTTCGTGCTTCCCGTGCGCAAGATCATGTCGAAGATGCCGCGCACGCGTCAGACGTTGCTGTTCTCCGCAACGATGCCGAAAGAAATCGCCGCCCTCGCCGACGAGTTCCTGCACAAGCCGCAACGCGTTTCAGTCGCGCCCGTCGCCGCCACTGCGGACCGGGTCAGCCAGCAGGTGATCATGGTCGACGCAGGCGCCAAGGCGACTCTGCTTGCCCAGATGCTTGCGCAGCCCGAGTTCGCACGCACCATCGTCTTCACGCGCACCAAGCGCGGCGCAGACCGGGTGTCCAAGTCGCTTGATCAGGCGGGGATTTCATCCGCCGCCATCCACGGCAACAAGAGCCAGGGCCAGCGTCATGCGGCGCTTGATGGTTTCAAGGCCGGGCGCGCTCGCGTGCTTGTTGCAACCGACATCGCGGCTCGCGGCATCGATGTGACGGGAGTCAGCCACGTCATCAACTTTGAGCTGCCCGATGTGCCGGAAAGCTACGTCCACCGCATCGGCCGCACCGCGCGCGCCGGCAAGGAAGGACAGGCGATCTCGCTCGTTGAAAACGCCGAACGCCACCTGCTGCGCCAGATCGAACGTCTAACGCGTCAGGAAATTCCGATGCAGGACAAGCGCAGCGACGCCGAGCGCGACAAGGTTGGTCCGCCTCCCGGCGCCAAGCGTCCGCAGCGCGGCGGCGGTGGTCGCCCGCAAGGCAAGCCCGGCGGACACGCCGGTCACGGTCGCCCGCAGGAAGGTCGCAGGCCCGAAGGTTCAGGCTCTGCTCGTCATTCTCAGGGCGCCCGCCCTGCTGCCGACGGCCAGCCCCAGAAGCGCCGCTTTCGCAGCGCGCGGCCCCAACATGCTGGCGCAGGCGCGTAAGCAACGCCCGAGGCGACTAGCGCCTCTCAAAATCTCTTCTCCCCGTCCGCGGGGAGAAGCTGCTCCTCAGCCCTTCTTGATCGTCAACGCCATGCCCGTGGACGTCGACAGAAACACCGTTTCCAGCGCCGTGTCCGTTGTGATGGCGCGCACGAAAGCGGGATCTGGCGATGGCCTGATCATGTTGTCGGCGATAATGAGCCCGCCAGGCCTCACAAGCGGCAAGAGCGCTTTGAGATAAAGCACATAGCCATCCTTGTCGGCGTCGATGAAGACAAGATCGATGGGCCCCTGCTGCTTCTTCACTTCAATATGCGCATCGCCCAGCACCACGTTGATGCGATCATCGAGCCCCGCACGCTTGAAGTTTGCGCGCGCCATCCCGGCTCTCTCGGCGTCGATCTCGTAGGTGGTCAGCCGACCACCTGTCGCCTTTGCGCCCAGCGCCATCCACAGCGTCGAATAGCCTGTGGACGTGCCCAGCTCAACAATGTTCTTCGCGCCTATCGATTCAACATGGATGCGGAGCAGCCGCCCGTCATCACGGTCGATGTTGAGATACCGCTGATTGCGATCAATATCCTCGAGCACCTTGAGAACATTGTTTTCAAACGCGTCGCGCGCCAGCGGCGGCGCCGTGGTTGGCGGTGGGCGGCCGCTGCGCTGCGCCATGGCGGCCCCGGGCGCCAACGCCGCTGCCGCCGCGACTACGGTCATTATGCTCCTGCGGCTCTGCTTCATTGGTTGGCCCGTTCCCTGCTGCATTCGTCACGCCTCGGGTTAAATCTGCCTTGGGCACGACGCTGGCGCAAATGAATTACACGTAATGTTGTTTCTGTGTGGCGTGAGTTGGGCGCGGAACTCTGGTATTACTCCTGATGCGTAAGCTTCTTCTCATGCGCCACGCAAAGGCGGTCCGCGACCCAGGCTTCCCTGATCACGCGCGTTCACTCACTCAACGCGGCCGGGACGATGCCGTTCGCGTGGCCCGCTTTCTTCAGGACAACGAGCTTGCTCCTGACCTCGCCATAGCTTCGGATTCGCAACGCACGCGCGAAACGCTGGAGCTGGCAGCAAGCCAGTTCAGCCCCGCCCCGCAAACGCTCTTGGATGCAGTGCTTTATCTCGCAGAGCCGTCCTCACTGCTGAAGACGATCCGCGCCGTCCCGTCCTCGGTGAGGAAACTGTTGATGGTCGCCCACAATCCCGGCGTCGCAGACCTCGCGATAGCGCTGACCGGCAAGCGAGATTACGCGGACGCCGAGACGGAACGCCTTCTCTTTTCCTTTCCCACGGGGGCCGTCGCGATCATCGATTTTGACTGTGAATGGTCCGGCATAGTGGAACCGGGCGGACGCCTCGCGCGCTTGGTCATCGCCAAATCCTTGCGCGGGGAACAGGGTTCATGATTGCCGAAGCCGCCGCCCTCGCGCTCAGCCTGGGCGTATCGGGCGTTTATGCGGACGCCGTGTATCGACCCGCCCAGCGCGCCGTGAGCAATTGGCGCACGCAAGCGGCGCTGACCATCGAGGCCCAGCCGCTGACGATTCTCCGGTTCGTCACATTCAATGAGCCCGCCAGCCTTCCGCGCTGCGTGCGGCTCAACAATTACTGGTGCATCAAAAGCGCTCGCTGGAACGGCGAAATAGCATCAGACGCCGAAGGCCACGTTGCCTTTTCATCCTCTCAGGAGGGCGCGCTCGTGGCCGCCCAGCTGCTTCGTCGCTATTATGTGGACTACAATCGCAAAAGCGCGATGGCCATCGTCTCCCGCTGGGCGCCCGCCGAATGCGGAGCGGCGCCAGTTGTCGCAGGCCGCGTGCGAACGGCTGGCGTGCGGCAAAAATCGCGGCCCGTCAGCCGGGCCAGTGCGCTGGCCACGCGCGGCATCCAGAATACGACCCGCGCCCGTTGGCTTGCCGCCAATCGTGGCCGCGTCGCTGGCGGTAAGACTGCCTCACGCAGGCCTGCCCTGCGCGCAAGCCGGGTGGCGCAGCCCTCGATCCCCATGATGCGCGCGCCTGAAATAGCAGTGGGCATGGGCGAGCGCGCGCAACCCGCCGTGATGAAGATTGCGCCCGTGCGGCTGGCGTCGCTTGGCGTGCCGGACGCGCCCCGCGCGGCCGAGCCCATCGTGCCGCGCATCGCCTGCGCCAGCGAAGGGGTGCGCATTCGCAATTATGCGGTCGCGCTGGCCAAGGGGATCGCCGAAGGCGCGCTGGATGACCTGAAGCTTTTCGATGACAAGGGGCTGCCCACCCCCGCGCTGGCCCGCGCGCTGGCGAACATGGCCGCAGTTGAGATTGGCCCCATGCGGGCCGCGCCAGAACTGATCGCCCGCGCTGTCGAGGCGCAAACCGCGCTCTTGCAGGAGCGGCTGGCAAAGGCGCCGCCTGTCGAGCTGCCGCCTGCCCCGCCACCCTCGGGCGTCCCTGCGGTCACGCCAAATCCGCAGCAGTGACCCTGCGCTTGGGTTCGCGCCGAATCGTTCATATCTTCCTGAGTGCGACGCCGCAGAGGCGAGACGGCAGGCTTCAGCTGACGACGCCGCAAGCGCGAAGGAATACCGCCTCTTGAATGTAATCTCCGACCTGTTTCACGAGACCGGCAGCATCGCCAGGAGCCTTGGCGAATACATTGTGGGCGGAAACCTCCGCCTCGGCGTCACGGGCCTTTCGCGCGCGGGCAAGACCGTCTTCATCACCGCGCTGGTGCACCACCTGACGCGGCTTGCTGCGCGCTCCGCTGCTGAACCGCGCAAGTCTTTCCCCGTTTTCCGCGCCCATGCAGAAGGCCGCTTGCTGCGCGCAAAGCTTGAGCCGCAGCCCGATTATCAAGTCCCGCGTTTCACGCTGGAAGAGCACGTCGCATCGCTGACGGGCGGCGATAAAGGAGCCGACTCGCGGCAATGGCCCGAGTCGACGCGCCGCATTTCCGAGTTGCGCGTGACCATCGAATTTGAGCGGACGCATGGCTGGCGCAAGGGGCCTTCGAGCCTCACTCTCGACATTGTCGATTATCCCGGCGAATGGCTGCTCGACCTGCCGCTTCTGGCCAAGGACTACGGACAGTGGTCGCGCGAGACGCTTGAGGCGGCCAACTCAAAAGCGCGCGAACCGCTGTCGGCGACATGGCGCCGTTTTCTTGCGGGCCTCGATCAGAACGGTCCCGAGGACGAGGAAAAAGCCCGCAAGGCCGCCGAGCTTTTCACCGATTATCTGCGCGCCTGCCGCGATGATCGCTATGCGCTGTCCACACTGCCGCCGGGGCGCTTTCTCATGCCCGGCGACATGGAAGGATCGCCCGCGCTCACCTTCGCGCCCCTGCCTGTGGCCGAAGGCGAGACGCCCAGGCGAGGCACGCTCGCAGCCATGATGGAGCGCCGGTATGAGGCCTATCGCACCCATGTGGTGCGGCCATTCTTTCGCGATCATTTCTCACGGCTGGATCGACAGATCGTTCTCATTGATGCGCTCAGCGCGCTGAACTCCGGCCCCTCCGCCGTGCGCGATCTTGAAACGGCGATGGCGGACGTCATGATGGCGTTTCGCGCCGGACGCTCGACGCTGATGTCGCAAATCTTTCGCCCGCGCATCGACCGCATTCTGTTCGCGGCGACAAAGGCCGATCACCTGCACCATGCCAGCCATGATCGGCTTGAGGCGATCCTCAATCTGCTCGTGACGCGCGCCGTATCGCGCGCGCAGAATGTTGGCGCCAAGGTCGACGTCCTCGCCATCGCAGCCGTGCGCGCAACGCGCGAGGCCAGCGTGAAACATGACGGCGAAACGCTCGACGCCATTGTCGGCGTGCCCGCCAAGGGCGAGACGATCAACGGCGAAGTTTTCGACGGACGCGCGGAAGCTGCGATTTTTCCGGGCGAATTGCCAACCGATCCGCGCGTCGTGTTTCAGGGCGAAGGCATCGCGCAACCGGAAGAAAACTCCGCATGGCGCTTTGCGCGCTTCCGCCCGCCTCTGCTGAAGCCTGCAGCGGACGGCGGCGTCGGCGCCCTGCCCCATATCCGCCTCGACCGCGCCATCGAATTTCTCATCGGAGATAAACTGCTGTGACAGACCGAAGCGCACAACGCCCCCGGGCGTTTCGCCTTGATGGCGGCCGCGTCGTCGAAGAGGCGCAGCACCGTCCATCGCCGATCATTGAAGAGCAGCCGGACCACTACGAGCGCGAAGCGATGGACTCCGCCACAGGCGCTGTTGCCGACGAAGCGGCCATCGAGAGCGCGCAGAAGCGCGGAATCATGTCGCGCACGCTCCTGTCCTGGGGCGGCATATTCTGGACATCGGTGCTCAGCCTTTTGGGCCTCGCATTCACGATGTGGGCGACGCAGTTTATCGAAGGGCTTTTTGCCCGCGCCCCTGCGCTTGGAATGTTCGGGCTAGCGCTAGCAGGCCTTGCAGCGCTGGCGCTTCTTGCTCTTTTCATTCGCGAGATGCGCGGGATATCGCGCCAGCGCCGCATCGCGCGCCTGCACATGGACATTGCAAAGGCGCGCGAAACAGATGACCGCGCAGCGGCGCGCACGTTGATGCGTGAACTCGTCTCCCTATACAGCGCACGCCCCGACACCGCGCGCGGACGCGCCCATGTGGAAGACCTCACTGGCGAGATCGTTGACGGCTGCGACCTCATCGACATCGCCGAGCGCGAACTCATCCTGCCGCTTGATGACCTCGTGGCATATGAAATCGCCAACGCCGCCAAACGCGTGTCCGTCGTTACTGCGATAAGCCCGCGCGCCATTGTCGATCTTCTGTTCGTCGCCGCCCAATCAGTGCGGCTGGTGCGGCGCATCGCGGAAATCTACGGCGGACGTCCGTCATCGCTAGGCTTTCTGCGTATATTGAAAAGCGTTGGCGCACATCTGGCCATCACCGGCGGCATGGCGGTGGGCGACAGCATCGTGCAGCAATTGGTCGGCCACGGCCTTGCGGCGCGACTCTCCGCACGGCTGGGCGAGGGCCTTCTCAACGGCATGCTCACGGCGCGCGTGGGCATTTCTGCGATGGCGGTGTGCCGCCCAATGCCCTTCGCCGTTTCAAAGGCCCCCGGCCTGACGGACGTCGCGCCGTTCCTGTTCTCGAAGGGCAAGGATGAGGCGTAAGGTGCCCGTCATCATTTTCTGTCAGTCACACGCCATCATCGGTCGTCGTCATAAAGTACTATCTTCGCGCGCGTCATGGTCTGCGAAGGCAGACCATCCACGACAGGCCAAGCGCTCATAACCTTGTTGCCCACAACAGGAAGCAGTTGTGACTGCGCCGCTGGCACATCCTGAACTACCCTTCACACACCATCAGCACGTTTGCCTGTCGTGGATGGTCCGCCTTCGCGGACCATGACGCGCGGCAGGGGTGAGCGTGCGGCTAACGCATTCCATACATCCCGCACGATCCAGGCAAACGCCAACGCTATCCCTGCGCCAAGCACCCACCACGCCGGGCGCACTTGATACGTAAAGTCCCACTGCGCGGTGATAATTCGGCTCACCTGCGCGCCCGTGGCGAAGGCGTAATACCCGACCTCGATGCAAGCAGTCGCAAATCCCGCAAGCACGGCAAGAGCTATAAGATGCAGCGCGCCAAACTCGCCCTTCATCTTGCGAAGGAATCGAAAGCCCGCAAACAGAGTGCAAAACCCGGCCGTCAAAGCCGCCTGCGTCGCGTCAAGCCGGATCAGCATGAAGTAATGCACGAGGCTGGCGAGCGCCGCCGGATAAACCCACCATTGCAGCCCGTTCCATCTCGCGGCGCCGAGGCGGCGAATAGATGCGTCGTTGGATGTGAGGCCGAGAACAACCAATATTGCGGTCGCGATGACGCCGATCAGCAGATAAGTGCGGAAGAACGCCTCGTAGAGCAAGTGCATCCAGCGGAAGCCCTCATGCCCGAACCAGAACCCCAGATGCGCCAGCGTATAGCTGAGCGCCGTGAGGCCAAGCATCCGGCGCACAACGTAAATGCGATTCCAGCGGGTCGCGTGACGCAGCGGCGAGACGGCCAGCGTCACCACGAGAAAGCGCAGCGCCCAGTCGCCCGTCTCGCGCAAAATGTCGGTGACGGGCTTGGGCGATAAAAGACCCGCGCCCCAGCGATAAGCCATCCACACGGCAGGCGCGCAACAGGCTGTGAAGACAAGCAATTTGAACAGCGAAACGCGCCCCGCGCGATCAGTAAACGGAAGCCAGGGCATGATGCCGATCGTTGGCGCAACGCGTGTGTTCATGCAAACATTATAGCGCGCTTACGCAGGCGCGCATGGGGCCCGCGTTCACGATCAGGCGACAAACGCTAGGCGACGCCCAGCTTCTTCTGCAAGCTGGTTGAAGAGGTCGTGTACTGGAAGACCACCTTCTTGCCCGGATAGACGTAGCGGTTGACCTTTTGGGCCGCCAGCGCCGCCTCGTGGAAGCCCGACAGAATGAGCTTCAGCTTGCCCGGATACGTGTTGATGTCGCCGATGGCGAAGATGCCCGGCACGTTCGTCTCAAACTTTTCCGTGTCCACAGGCACAAGATTTTCGTGAAGGTTCAGGCCCCAGTTGGCGATGGGGCCGAGCTTCATGGTGAGGCCAAAGAACGGCATCATCCGCTCGCAGATGATGTCCATTACGCTGCCATCGCTTGTCTTGATTGTCACGGCGCCAAGTTCGCCGTCCTCGCCCTTGAGGGCGGTCATCTGGCCAAGCACCAGTTCCATCTTGCCCGCCGCCACAAGCTCGCGCATCGCGTTGACGGAATGGGGCGCTGCGCGGAAATCGTCGCGGCGATGCATCAGCGTCACGCGCTGCGCGATGGGCTGCAGGTTCAGCGTCCAGTCCAGCGCGGAATCGCCGCCGCCAACGATCAGCACGCGCTTGCCGCGGAAGCTTTCCATCTGCCGCACGGCATAAAACACGGATTTTCCCTCGTAGGCCTCTATCCCCGGCACCGGCGGCTTCTTGGGCTGGAACGATCCGCCCCCTGCCGCCACGATCACGGCCCTGGTCTCAAACGTCACGCCCGCGTCTGTCGTCACGCGGAACAGCGGCGCCTCCGGCGTGCCCAGAACTTCGAGGCTCTCCACCTGCTCGTTGTAGTGAAACTGCGGGCTGAAAGGCTCGATCTGCTTCATCAGATTGTTGACGAGGCCCTGCCCCGTGACCAGCGGGAAGCCGGGGATGTCATAGATTGGCTTCTCGGGATAAAGCTCGGCGCACTGGCCGCCCGGCTTGGGCAGGATGTCGATCAGGTGGCATTTTATGTCGAGCAGGCCCAATTCGAACACGGCGAACAGGCCAACTGGCCCCGCCCCCACGATGACCGCGTCCGTCTTGATGATCTCGCTCATGAAGTGCAATCCCTGAAACGACAAAGGAGGCATGCGCTCAATCACGCCGCCTCCTCGATTCTACGTCCTGTAAACGGAAACACCATAGTTTCACATTTAGCGTTAGGTTGATTAACCCTGGGTCTCGGGCGTGGTGACCGAGAGGCCATCCAAAGCCGCAGAGACCTTGATCTGGCACGAAAGCCGCGAGTTATTCCGCACGTCGGATGCGAAATCGAGCATGTCCTCTTCCATGGGCTCGGCTTTCGGCAGTTTCTCGGCAAAGGCTTCGTCCACGTAAACATGGCAGGTCGCGCAGGCGCAGGCGCCGCCGCATTCCGCTTCAATGCCAGGAATGTCGTTGCGAATGGCGACCTCCATCACGGTAGAGCCGACTTCGGCCTCCACGCTTCGGGACTGCCCCTCGAAATCCACGAAAGTGATCTTAACCATGTCGGCTCCAGCGCTACGCAGCGGCAAAAGAAAAAGCGCCGGACAAGTCCGGCGCGTCTGATTATCGCTTTCAAGGGGGCTTGGCGAGAGGGGGATTGCCGCACGGATAGGCCCAGGAGGCTAGGCTGGGCCCAGCTCAGGCTCAGCCGTCCGTCAGCAAGTCGCGGATGGCGGCGCGCGCGGCTGCGACCTCCTCGGACATGCAATCGCGCAGAACCTTGAGCTCGCGGTCGCTGGCGCTCGAAAACAGCGCCTCCTCATAAAGTGAAGCAGTCTGCGCCACGCGCAGGGCGCCCACGGCCCGTGCCGATCCGCACAGGGTGTGCGAGAGGTCGCGCCGCCATTTGCGGTCGCCGACGCCGATTTCACTATCCAGACGCGCGATGATCTGCTCGGCCTGACGGTCAAACAGCTGGAGCAGTTCTTTCTCCAGCGCGCGATCGCCCAGCGATTGCCGTGACAAATGAACAAGATCGATGGGCCTGTCCGGGACAGGCTGGTCGAGGCGCGAGGCCCCCAATATCTTTCGCAAGGCGAAGCCGCTCATAAAAATGTCTCCCGCAGTCGGGAAAATCTTGGGGCGCACACTCGCTCCCAACTGCAACCAACTGCGCCTTCAGCTTTCCAAGGTGGCCGATATTGATGGAAGAGGCGTTAACGACGTTTTCGATTGTCTGGCTCCCGTAGTTTCTTTCGGACTTGCGGAAGAGTAGATTGATGAATGGTTAACACGACTGCGTGCGCGCTTGTGCTACAGCAGAGCGCCCAGTTTTGTTACCAGCGACGGTTTAGCGTAAGCGTGAGGCGGAAGAGATGGCCACTTCTTCAAAGTCTGCAGACCCGAACGCCGCGGCGATGTCCGCGATTGAGGAGGCTTTGAATCTCGTCGACTTCGACAAGGAGCCCGGCAAACCTGGCGCCAACGCCGCGCCAGACAAAGCCGAAAAGGCGTCAACAGGCGCGGACGCGCTGCGACTGCCCAACGTCGGCGCCACCGACCTGTCTGCGCCCGCCGTCCCCGTCAAAGCGCCGGAAGCCAACGGCTCACGCCTACGCGACGAACGCAAACGCGACGACGAGCGCAAGCAGCCAGAAACCGCCGATGTCGCAGCCGTTCGCCCCGCCGCCAATGACGATCGCCCATCTGTCGGCCAGATCTTGCAGGCCCTTCAGGAGCGCCCGAGCGCGACGCCCTATGTGCTCGCCACCCTCATAAGCCTTGCATGGCTGGGCGCTGCAGGCTTCTACGCCTATTCACTCTACACAGCAGGTCAATGGCCGCTGCCCGTCACCCAGGCCGCGCTGTTGGGCCTTGGCGCCTTTGGCCCCGTTGCATTTTTCTTCGCAACGGCGAGCCTCGCCCGTCGTTCGCAGGAAATGCGCATGACCGCACGCTCGATGCAGCAGGTGGCGATCCGCCTTGCCGAACCCGAAACCGTCGCAACGGAACAGGTCGTCACGCTCTCACAAGCCATTCGCCGTGAAGTCGCCTCCATGGGCGACGGCATCGAGCGCGCCCTCGCCCGCGCCAGCGAGCTGGAGACTGTGCTGCGCTCCGAGGTCACAAATCTTGAGCGCTCCTACGGCGACAACGAACGGCGCATTCGTTCGCTGATTGACGAACTCGCCTCCGAACGCGAAGCCATTATCGGAAATGCGGACCGGCTGCGCCAGTCGATCACCGGCGCGCACGATAAACTGTCTCAGGAGCTTGAAGTCACGAGCGCGCGCATCTCCGAGCGCGTTGAGGAAGCCGGCTCTCGCGTCACCTCGTCCCTCGGCTCGAAAGCTGAGGAAATCAACCTCATGCTGGCGCGCAACGGCGACACGATTGTCGAGCGCATCGGCGCCCAGAGCGGCGCCGCCATCGACAAGCTGAACGCTTCAGGCGACACGGTCTCCTCGCGCCTGGCCGAAGTCACCAACAATCTCACGGAAACCCTGTCGTCTACCGGCCAGGAAGTCGTCTCGCGTATCCACGCAGAGGGCGAAGCTTTCTCGACCAACTTCGCAGACACCGGCAACGGCCTTGCCGAGCGCATCGGCGCGCAGGCCGCGCGCATTGTCGGCACGCTCGACGAAGCGGGCGACAGCATCGGACGCAACCTGTCCGAGACCTCCGTGGGCGTAACCATATCCCTGACCGCGCTGGGCGAGTCGCTGGTGTCGCGTCTGAACACGGAAAGTGAAAAAGTTACAACCAACGTCGGCCGACTGTCCGACAATCTGCTTCAAGGCCTCGACGATACGGCGCGCAGGCTTGGCGACGCCATCGGCAACGGTGAAGCCATTGCAACGCGCCTGTCGAGCGCCGCAGATCAACTCAGCCAGTCGGTCGACGTGCGCGGCGCGGCTCTGACCGCAAGCCTCGGCGAGGCGGGCGAACGCATTGAGCAAACATTCACCGAACGCACCAATGCTGCCGCTGAAATGCTTAAAGCGACGACCGCAAATCTCGCTGATCAGGTTTCGGAGAATGTTGGCCAACTTTCAGACGGCATCGCCACGCGCATCACGGATGCAGTTGGACGACTTTCCGAAAATCTCGCCTTGCATGGCGCGACGCTTGAAACCCGCATTGACGAGTCCGTCGGTCGGCTTTCGCAAGACCTCATGCTGCACAGCGTCGGGCTGGAGACAGCCGTCGCCTCGGCGACAGACCGCATCGAACAATCGCTCACAGAAAAGTCGCGCGCAGCAGTGGACTCCCTCGAAAAGAGCGGCGAGCACCTTGTTCACCGGCTCACCACTCAGTCGTTCCAGGTCTATGACCGCTTTACCGCCGCAGCGACGGACGCAGTGTCCGCCATCGGCACGCACAGCGACCGCGTGAACGAGACGCTCGCCAACCGCTTGGGCGCTTTTGAAACAACCTTTGCCGCGCGGGCTGATGTTGTCGCTGACCGCGTCGCCGAGCGCGCACGCGAAGCCGCCACGCTGATGGAAAAGCAACTCGCGGACTTCGACGCCACCTCATCGTTGCATACGCAAAAACTGTCAGATGCATTCGCTGCCTACGTGCAGGACTTTGGTTCGACAACCGAGACACGCGCCCAGGGGCTCGCCAAGACGCTGGACGACAGCGCACGCGGCTTCTCCGACGTCGCCGACCGCAGCGCTCGCGAACTGACTGAGACGTTGCGCGAAAAGCTTTCAGCGCTGGACGACGCAGCGTCAAGCCGCGGTTCCGTGCTTGAACAGACGTTGTCGGGCCTGATAGAGCGCATCGACACCGGCCTCATCCTGCGCTTGCAAAGCATGAGCGACGGCATTGCCCAGCAGGCGCTTGAGGCTTCCCGCGTTCTCGATCAGAGCGCGCGTCAGGTCAGCGGCGTGCTCGATCCCAGCGCGATTGAAGCCACGATCAGCGGCAAGATCCGCGATCTCAACATCACGCTCGCCGAGCGCAGCCGCGAAGTTCTCGACAATCTGCGCGAAGGCGCGAAAGCGTTCGAAGTTGCCCTCGACGCGGATGCGCTCAACGCCGCTATGGGTGGCAGGGTCGGCGAACTGCGCTCGCTGCTGTCGGACCACAGTCGCGATCTCGTCACGCGGATGACAGATAACGCACGCGCAATGCGCGAAGCGCTCGATCCAGCGGAGTTTGAGGCTGCAATTTCCGCACGCCTCACGCAGGTGGAGCAGACGCTCGCAGAACGCAGCCGGTCCATTGTCGAAACGATGGATGCGCAAACGGCGGCACTGCACTCGGCCACCGATCCGCAGCGCCTTGAAGGCGCGCTGTCAGACCGTATCGCGCAGCTCAACTCCGCTGTCGCGCAGCGCAACACGGAACTCCTCTCGACACTCGTCGAAGGCGCGAGGGCCGTTGAACACGCGCTGAATCCTGAAGCGCTCGAGCAGATGTTCTCGGCGCGCATTCAGGAGATCGTCGACACGATTGATACGCGCGGCCGCACGCTGGATGACCAGCTGCGCCTTGTCACGCAACGCGGCGCTGACCTCGCAGATCAGACTGCGAGCGCCACGGAGCGCCTGACGACATCCCTCAACGCCAGCGGGCAGTCCCTGCTCACCGCCATTGAAACCAGCGCCGCCGCATCGGTTAGCTCCCTCACCGGCGCCAACGAGAGACTGCGCAACGATCTTCCAGCTCTGCTTGAAAACCTTGCCGCCACCAACAGGTCGCTGCAAGACATCATCGATCAGGCCGGAACAAGCTTCCACTCGATCGAAGGCGTGCTGGGCGAGCGCATCGGCGACTTCCGCCATTCGCTCGACACGCTGTTCAACCAGGTCGGCGCCCTGTCGCGGACAGCCGATGCAGCGGTAGACAGCGCGGGCTCGCTCTCCCACAGGCTCGAAAACCAGAGCCGCGAACTCGCCGAATCCGCGACCATTCTTGCCCAAACGCAGTTGCAGCTCGACTCCACCCTCGCCACGCGTCAGGCGTCGCTGGAACAGTTGCTGGCAAGCGTGCAGGGCCGCACCGAGGGCTTCGAAAGCGCAGTGCAGGCGTTCACGCAGATGGTTGAGGACTCCTTCAGCGCCGCGGAGAAGCGCTCGCGCGACATCGGCATGTTCCTCGCCACCGAGACGCGCAACGTCGCCGGACTCATCGGGCGGCAATACGAAGACGTGCGCAACGCCTCGGAAGCCGAACGCGAACGCTCGCTGGCGTCCGTGCGCGAAACATATGAAGCGACCGTCTCGGAAATGAACCGCTCGTTCGAGCACGCGACAGAACGCTTCCGCGACGGGGCGATGCAAATGCGCTCCGTCACTGCGGAGATCAAACGCGAACTCGACGCCACTCGCGAGGAAATTCGCAAGGGCGCGTTGGAGCTGCCGAAGGAAACGTCCGAACAGACTGCTGCTGTGCGCCGCGTTCTCGCGGAACAAGTGCGCGCGCTCAATGATCTCACAAAGATTGTCGACCGCACAGGACGCTCACTCGGCGCGCCAGAGTCCGCCCCCACTCTGGTGCAAAAGCCCGCGTCTATGCCCGCTCCCACGCCGGCAGAGCAACCCCGCGCCATCGCCAAACCGCAGCTGGCGCGCCCGGCAATCCGCGCGTCGGAGTTAGCGCGCGCGCCTGCTCCCGCGCCAGCCCCGGCGCGCCAGCCAGAGCGTCTTGCGCCGTCCGCTCCGCTCGCGAGATCGGACGAACGCGGCGCTGGGTGGCTGTCAGAATTGCTGGCCCGCGCGTCGCAGGATGAAGGCGCCCGCGGCGATGACCCCGTCTCGGATCTGGGCCGCAACATAGGGCGCTATCTCGATCATGACTCGGCTGTCAGTGTTTGGGACCGCTATTATCGTGGCGACCAAAATGTCTTCCAGCGCGACATGTACTCGACGCAGGGACAGCTCGCCTTTGAAGAGGCGCGCCGCCGGTATCGCAGCGAACGCCCCTTCCAGGACGCCGTGGACAAATTTGCGGAAGACTTCGAACGTCAGTTGCAAAAGGTCGGCGCTGAAGACCGCGATGGCTCGTTGATCCGCAGCCACCTGACGTCGGAAAGCGGCAAGACTTACACGTTGCTGTCCCACGCAGCAGGTCGTTTCGACGGCGCCTGAGTTTAATCGAGTTTATACAAACGAAAAAGGCGGGGCCAAAAACCCCGCCTTTTTTGATGTTTGATGCCTGACGTGGTCAGCGCCAGCCACGCGATGTCCACACCACAAGCTCGCGCAACACCTGCGCCAGCGCGGCATTGAGCGCCATGGAAGCCTCCGCGCCATTGCTGGCGCTAGAGGGCGCCCTGCCCTCAAACACCCGCGCAGCGGTGATCTTGCCCGACCGCTCGCCCACAAACTTGACGGCGAGTTCAACCACGGCCTCACCGCGGCTCGCATCGATTTCGAAGCGGCGGATCTCAGTGTTGAGGCTGTAGTCGGACGCCAACCTGTCAGACGGCCGCCCGACGGCTTTCAGCATCCGCGCGTTTTCAAATGCCTGAATCACGCGCGACTGCAAAAGGTCCGGCAGCTGGTCGCTCCATTGCGCGCCCGGCAAAACCGTGAGGCCCATGGTCGGGGAGCGGACAACAATGCGGTCGGTATCCAGCGGCGCGACGGCGGTGGGTTGGGTAACGACAATCTGGAGGCCCAGGGCGCGGGCAGACCGCTCCTGCGGCGCGCTCAGGTCATAGGACAAAAGAGGCGCTCCCGCGCAGCCTGCCAGCGAGAACGCAAGCGCGACCACAATAGCCACGCGCGGTGCGCAGGTCTGCCGGGAAATTCTGCGCATCGCCAAATTCTTAGCTCCACTGAAGGATCGACCCCTGTGGAGCCATTTAGAAGAATGCACGCCAGCACCGCAAGTCTTGCAAGGCTTTATCAGGACTTCCCCCGTCAGCGTCCCGTGTATTCGGGCGTCGCAGGCTTGCGGCCGAAGATCAACTGCTGGGGATTACGCTCAAGCGAGCGCAAAGTTCGATTAATTTCGTCCAGCGTGCGGCGACCGTCTGCCGCCAGCGCCTCGTACTGACGCAGCCCCGCCCCTGTAAACCGGTTGACGCCCGCCGTCAGCTCCTTGGTGCGCACATCAAGGGTGTCGGCAAGTTTGCGGAATGATTTGGCCGCCTCGGAGACATCGGCGATCACGCCTTTGGAATCGGCCGAGCCCATAAAGCTGTCGATCGTACCCATCAGCTTGTCGAGCCTGCTCGCCGATGCGTTGAGCTGTTTGGCGAGTGAGTCCGCGTTGTCCAGAATAGACGCGACTTTCTTGGGATCGACCGCATCGACGCGTGCTTCGACGCTCTTGGCCAGCCCTTCAAGATTTGCCAGCATCGGCTTGATGGACGTGCCGATCTCGGACATCGCCTGCATG
>JANPPJ010000011.1:0-6129 GCA_031428455.1 Hyphomicrobiales bacterium
ATGTTCCCGGGCTTCTTCCTGGCCTTCCTCTACCTCGTCTACATTATTGGCTGGGCGCTGATTAATCCCAAGATTGCGCCAAAACTGCCGGCGGAGAAACTTAAAGTTCCCGTGCCGGAATGGATGACGCGTTTCAGCGAAGCCTATCCGGGCAACACGTTTCTGTCGCTTTTACGCTCGCTCGTTTCCCGGCGCGCGGCAAAAGGCGTCATCGTGGACGGCAAGCCGCTTGGCGTTGGGCGCATCATCGAAAGCATTCTCTACTCGCTCGTTCCCTTCATCACCATTGCAGGCATGCTCGCGCTCGTGTGGTGGTATGTTGTTATCCACCAGCAGGCTGGCCCGGCGTTCGAAGCGCCGGCGGAACTCCAGCAACTGGGATCACCCGACATAGCGCCCGTAACCGGGCCTACAAATCGGGGGCCGCCGGAGCGCTTCTATTTCGGGTTCTCACTCTGCGTTCTTCTCGCAACCTTCGTCATGCTTCGCTATTACGCGCACATGACCGTCGAGCGCCTGACGATCATTCGCCTTGTGACCGATTCCGTTGCGCCGCTGGGTCTTTTGACGTTCGTCGTGCTCGCCGTGATCCTGTTCGGCATCACCACGGCGACGGAATCGGCGGCGGTTGGGGCCGCAGGCGCCTTCCTTCTCGCATTCTGGGCGAAGTCTCTTAACTGGAAAAAGACAAAAGAGGCTGTGTTTCTAACGGCAAAGACCACCTCGATGGTGTGCTGGCTCTTTGTTGGATCGGCTCTTTTCTCGGCCGTATTCGCCCTTCTGGGTGGCCAGGCGCTCATGGAAAGATGGGTGCTCTCGCTCGACCTGACGCCTCTTCAGTTTCTGATTCTATCGCAAGTGATCATCTTCATTCTTGGATGGCCGCTGGAATGGACTGAGATCATCGTCATTTTCGTGCCGATATTCCTGCCGCTTCTGAAGCACTTCGGCATCGACCCAATTCTCTGGGGTGTGCTGGTGTTCGTGAACCTGCAGGCGGCGTTCCTGTCGCCGCCAGTCGCGATGTCCGCTTTCTACCTGAAAGGCGTTGCGCCCAAGCACGTCACGATCAACCAGATCTTCGCGGGCATGATGCCTTACATGCTGATAGTCATTCTCTGCATGGCTATCATGTACATCTGGCCGGGCCTGACGTTGTGGCTGCCGGAATATCTGTACGGGAACTGACGTACCGCAGTGATGTTACAGTGAAGCCGGTCGCCCGCGCGGCCGGCCTTTTTCCATTGTTTTCAGCTTCCCAACTAGCGGGATCCCTATTTTTACAGTACTATCTCGGTGCTATTTTTGAGTATTTCTACGAAGGTGTTATCTCGTTAGATTAATTGATTATTAAGATCACGTTTGAATGTTTCGCTTTCCGTCGCATCTTCCCCCGTGTCTCTTACGGAGGGGCATACAGGGGGCGGCGGTCATGGGCGCAAAAGATGCCTGTTTTCGCATTCGCTCTCTTCAACCGAGGGCTGATCAATGACAATCAATGTAGCGACGGCGACACCACCCGCCGCTGGCAAAAGACCGATGACGCGCGAAGAAAAGCGCGTCATCCTGGCCTCTTCCGCCGGCACCATCTTCGAGTGGTATGATTTCTATCTGTACGGCTCACTGGCCGCCATCATCGGCGCTCAGTTCTTTTCGGCGTTTCCGGAAGCCACGCGTAACGTCTTCGCACTTTTGGCGTTCGCTGCAGGCTTTCTGGTGCGCCCATTCGGCGCTCTGTTCTTCGGACGTCTCGGCGACATAGTCGGGCGTAAGTACACATTCCTGATGACGATTGTCATCATGGGCGTCTCGACGTTCATTGTCGGCCTTCTGCCGAATTATGAGACAATCGGATGGGTAGCGCCTGTGGCGCTTATCCTCTTGCGCATGCTCCAGGGCCTTGCCCTGGGCGGCGAGTATGGCGGCGCCGTCGTCTACGTCGCGGAGCACGCGCCTCCTGGACGCCGCGGTTTCTTCACCTCTTGGATTCAGACGACCGCGACTCTTGGTCTTTTGCTCTCGCTGATGGTCATTCTCGGGGTCCGCAGCTGGACAGGGGAAGAAGCCTTCGCCGCATGGGGTTGGCGCGTTCCCTTCCTGCTCTCGATCTTCCTGCTCGCGATCTCGGTCTGGATTCGCCTGCAGATGGAAGAGAGCCCCGCCTTCAAGAAGATGAAGGAAGAAGGCACGGAGTCCAAGGCGCCGCTGTCGGAAGCGTTCGGCCAGTGGAAAAACGCAAAGTTTGCGCTCATCGCATTGTTCGGCCTCGTCGCCGGTCAGGCCGTGGTCTGGTATACGGGCCAGTTCTACGCGCTGTTCTTCCTGCAAAGCATTCTGCGCGTCGACATGTTCACCGCGAACGTGCTCATCGCCTGGTCGCTTATTCTTGGCACGGCTGGTTTCGTCATCTTCGGCACACTGTCTGACACGATAGGCCGCAAGCCGATCATTCTTGCGGGCTGCCTGCTTGCGGCGATCACCTACTTCCCGGTGTTCAAGTATATTTCCGCAACCGCCAACCCGATGCTCGCGGCGGCGCAGCAGAACACCAAGGTCGTTGTGATCGCTGACAAGGACCAGTGTTCGTTCCAGTTTAATCCGACTGGCACAGCGAAGTTCACAAGCTCGTGCGACATCGCAAAAGCGCTGCTCGCTCGTTCCTCTGTGAACTACACCCTCCAAGTGGCGCCCCCGGGTTCCATGACGAAGATCAAGGTCGGCGAGCGCGAGATCGCGGCCTATGATGCGTCCAAGCTGACGGGGGACGACGTTCGCGCTGTGCCTGCAGCCTTCACCAAGCAGGTGAATGGGGCGCTCGCGGCCGGCGGCTATCCAGTCGCAGGCGTAGCAAACGCGGAAATCGTGAAGATGAGCGGGTTCTTCGACATCTTCCGTGCGCAGACGTTCGGACTCGTGTTGATTCTGACATACCTCGTGGTTCTCGTAACCATGGTGTATGGCCCCATCGCTGCGGCGCTGGTCGAACTGTTCCCGACGCGTATCCGCTACACCGGCATGTCGCTGCCCTATCATATCGGCAACGGCTGGTTCGGCGGACTGATGCCTGCAACCGCTTTCGCGATGATCGCGCAGACCGGGGATATTTACTACGGCCTCTGGTATCCCATCATCATCGCAATGATGACGTTCTGCATCGGCATCGTTTTTGTGCCTGAAAACCACAAGAAGGATATCTTCGCAGAAGATTCCAAGTAGCGTCCTTGCGGATTACGAAAGAAGGCCGGTCGCGAAAGCGGCCGGCCAATTGTTTTGATACTGAGGCTTTGGGTGCCTATGGCGAGAATTGTCGCCGCTTTTAAAAACTACTTTGCGAATACCTGGCTCATGTCGGCGAAGGATTTGAACTCAAGCGCGTTGCCCGAGGGGTCGAGGAAGAACATTGTCGCCTGCTCGCCGACTTCGCCCTTGAAGCGCACGTAGGGCTCGATGACAAACTCGATATTTGCGCCCTTGAGCTTGGCGGCCAGCGCCTCCCATTCGTCCATGGGCAGAATGGCGCCGAAGTGCCGCACGGGCACCTGATGGTCGTCGACCGCGCTGGTGGCCTTGTGGCCGCATTCTTCGGGAGCCAGATGCGCCACGATCTGGTGGCCGTAGAAGTCAAAATCCACCCACGCCTCGGAGCTGCGCCCTTCGGAACAGCCCAGAAGATCGCCGTAAAACTTGCGCGCCCCGGAGATGTCTTTCACCGGAAAAGCAAGGTGGAAGAGAGGGATGGCGGCAGTCATTGAAGTCTCCTTCGAAGTCAGGCGTTCTCGCAAACTCAGGCGCTCTCGCCAAGTCTCGCCAGACGTGCGGCCTTGAGCCGCGCAAAATCTTCGCCCGCGTGGTGGGATGAGCGCGTCAGCGGCGTCGCTGACACCAGCAGGAAGCCCTTGGCCATCGCCACCGCCTCGTAGGCCTTGAACTCGTCCGGCGTCACAAAGCCCATCACGGGATGATGCTTGCGCGTCGGCTGCAGGTACTGGCCGATGGTCAGAAAATCAACATCCGCGGAACGCAGGTCGTCCATGAGCTGGAGCACTTCGTTCCGCTCTTCGCCAAGGCCCACCATGATGCCGGACTTGGTGAAGATGGTCGCGTCCAGCTCCTTCACCCGCTGCAGCAGGCGGATGGAGTGGAAGTAACGCGCGCCGGGTCGCACTTTCAGATACTTCGAGGGCACGGTTTCAAGGTTGTGGTTGAACACGTCTGGACGCGCGGCGACCACCACCTCCAGCGCGCCGGGCTTGCGCAGGAAATCGGGCGTGAGGATTTCAATCGTCGTCTGCGGCGCACGTAAACGCAGCGCACGAATGGTGCGCGCGAAATGTTCGGCGCCGCCGTCGTCGAGATCATCGCGATCAACCGACGTGATGACCACATGGGACAGGCCAAGCTTGGCGACGGAATCTGCGACATTTTCGGGCTCATGGGCGTCGAGTGCGTTGGGCATGCCGGTCTTCACGTTGCAGAAGGCGCACGCGCGGGTGCAGGTGTCGCCCATGATCATGAAGGTCGCGTGCTTCTTCTCCCAGCACTCGCCGATGTTGGGGCATCCCGCCTCCTCGCACACGGTGACGAGCTTGTGCTCCTTCACGATGGCGCGTGTGGCGGCATATTGCGGCGAACCGGGCGCCTTGACGCGGATCCAGTCCGGCTTGCGCGCGATTGCCTGATCGGGCCGGTGCGCTTTTTCCGGGTGACGAACAGCCGCCTTCGCCTCCGCGCCTTCAAGCTTGCGGGGGTCGTTATTCAGCGTGTCGATTACGACGGCCATGGTGAAGTCTCACAGGACGCATTGCGCCGGACGGGCTTTATCTAGGCCTGGCGCAGTCGCTGCGCAATCGGCGCGCGCGTATATCTGCCCTGCGCGGCGGTAAGTCGCCTATCGCGTGTGGTTCGCGTGCGTAGCGATCCACACCACATGCCGCCGCCCGCTCTTGCCGCGATGGGCCGCGACCTTCACCTCTTCGACAGCAAAGCCGCCACGCGTCAGGCGCTTCACGAACGCAGGCTCGGGGCCTTGCGACCAGATGGCGAGCACACCGCCGCCCTTCAGCCCACGCCGCGCTGCGGCCAGCCCTGCAGCCCCGTAGAGGCCGTCGTTAGCCGACTGCGTCATGGCCTCGGGTCCGTTGTCCACATCGAGCAGGATGGCGTCCCACCGCTCGCGCGCGATCGCCTGCGCGACATCGACGACCTCGATGCTGACGCGCGGATCATCAAGGCTGCCTGCGAACAGGTCCGCCATGGGCTCGCGCGCCCATTTCACGACAGCAGGCAGCAATTCCGCAACGACGATCCGCGCCTTGGGGCCGACCGCGCCAAGCGCGGCGCGCAGCGTGAAGCCCATGCCGAGGCCGCCGATGAGGATACGCGGAGCCGCACGGTCCGCAATGCGCGCGCAACTCAAGGTCGCGAGCGCTTCTTCCGATGCGCTGAGGCGGCTGTTCATCAACTCCGCGCCGCCGAGCCGAATGGAAAACTCGTCGCCCCGGCGGGCAAGTTTCAACACGCCGCCGTCAGGTAGCGCCGTCTGGTCGAGATGCACCCATGGGATCAAGCGACGATGCTGGCCAATGCAGTCACTTTGGCGTCAGCGCCGCACGCGTCTTTTCCACGATGTCTGCGGGCGTCATGTAGAGCTCAGCGACAAACTTCTGCATGGCGGCGCCTTCCAGAACGTCGACGTCTATCTGAAGTTTGTCCGCTTCCTTGAGCAATTCGGCGTCCTTAAGCGTGTCAACGAACGCCTTGCGCAGGGTAGCGACGCGGTCCGCCGGAATCCCCGGCGGGGCGACGTAGGGGCGACCAAAACGAAGCTGCGAATAAACCAGATCAAGGATGCGGCGCTGCTCGTCCGTCTTGGCGAATTGCTGCGCGACGGGGACGCCCAACTTCGTCATGTCAGGATGCGCCTCGGGCACTTCCTGCACGAGGATGTTGACGAGATTGTCGGTGAGCCAGTTGCGACGGCGACTTTGCAGCGTGGACCATGCGTAACCACACGCCCCCTGCACTTCCCCACTCTCGATGGCCAGTGAAATCTCGTTGGTGCCGGGATAGCCGTTCACGACCTTGAACTTGGCGCCCAGCACGTTGCGCAGCAGCGTCGGGAAATCGAGC
>JANPPJ010000012.1:0-17267 GCA_031428455.1 Hyphomicrobiales bacterium
GCGGCTGGGCAGCGGCGGCAGCCGGGGCCATTGGCGGCGGGGGCGGTGGCAACGGGCGCAACTGCGCGGGTCTTGGCGGCGGGGGCGCGCCCATTCCCGGCGGCGGGGGCATCGGCGGGCGGGGCTGCATGGGCGTTGCGCCCGGGTTGGGGCGCGGTCCTGTGGCGAGCGGAGGCAACGGAGGCGGCGGCGGCCGCATGCCCGCAGGGTCTGGCCGCTCAACTGGCCGTGCGCCCATCCCGGGTGGCGGGGGTGGCGGAACGGGCCGCGACGCCGGGGGCGCTGCGGTCGGCGGCATTGGCGCAGGCTGCGTCGGAGCCGACTGCGGGAGAGGTGGCGGGACCGGTCGTTGTGGGGGCGCGATGGGAGCTGAGGGCGCTGGCGGGGTAGCGGGCTCCGCGCCCGACTGGGTCGGCCGAGCGGCGGGAGGGGGGGGCGGCGCAGGAACAGCGGAAGGCGCCGGAACGGCGGCGGGGGGCGCCGGGGGGGCACTCGGCGCGGACTGCGGCGCTGAGGGCGCGTCCTCATTGTCGAACGGGAACGATGTCGGTTCCCGGCGCTCGCTGTAGCCAGCGGCCTGTCCGCGCACGATTGCGCCTTCTATGAGCAGATCGTTCGGCCCACCGATCATTAGCAGATGTTCGACATTGTCGCGCCGCACAATGACAAGCTGGCGATGGCGGTCCAGATCGTAGGCGTCAACGACGCCGAGCCGAGGCTGGCGCGCACGAGCGCCTCCGCGCAGGCGCGAGCCAAGCAGCGCCCTCACCAAAAGCACAAGCACCAGAACCACAATCAGCGCTGCAGCGGCGCTGACGAGCCAGAAAAGAACCGGGTTATCTCCCGTGAGATTGCCGAGGAATTGCATATTTCCCACTCGCTTCCGCTGCGCCTGCTCTCAGAGTCCAGCAAATGTTAACACATAAGGCCGGGCGTTATGGACTGAACGTTAAGCAATGGTTAACGCACCCGCCTGCGTGCAGGCGCCCGCTGTTTCAGGCTTTTTTTAGGATAAACTCGCTAAACATGCGATTCGGTTGCCGGGGCGACCTTAAAAGTCACAGTGTTATCGGCGGCGCCTAATGCAAATTTGTCATGTTCCAGCGCAGGCGCCAATGTCGAACCGTACCTTGTCGCAGACGCCCGAATCCCGCACGAGCCAGGTATGTCCGAAGTGACTGAAACTCCGCCAACGGCAGCTTTCGACAAGACCGAGCGCGCGGGCAGCCCGGTTCTCGTCTTGTTCATTGCACTTTTGCTGGTTGGCGCGGCGGCGTCATTCTCGTTTCTGCCTACTGAGGACGCGGGACGGTTGACCATCCTGGTCCTGGCCGTGCTGTCCATTGTCGGGGTGATTGGCCTTTTCGCCTATGCCGTGGGCTTCGTTCGTCTGGCGGGCGACGCGGCGCGGGACGACGTTACAAAGCTGGTTGCGGACACGGGGCCGGAAGGTCTGCTCGTCACCGAGGGCGAAACGCGCGTCATCTACGCAAACCAGACGTATATGCGCCTGTCAGGCGCCAACGACGCCGCGGACATCCGTACAATCGAGCGCCTGTTTTCCGGCGCGCCAGAGGTGTCCGAAGCGGTTTATCGTCTGGCGCAGGCTGGGCGTGAGGGCAAGCGGGCCGCCGAAGAGTTGCGCCTGTCGCCACCGCTTGCCGGAGAAGGGCCCGTTGGCTGGTATCGCATTCGCGTCCGCCCACTGGAGCGCACCGGGAGCCGGACTGCGACGTTATGGACGGTTGCTGACGTTACGCGTGAACGCGCCCGCCATGAAAACGTGTTTCAGGAATTGCAGCACGCCATCGACTTTCTCGATCACGCGCCTGCCGGGTTCTTCTCCAGCGACTCGCGTGGCGCCATCACCTACATCAACGCCACGCTCGCCGGGTGGCTGGATTACGATCTCGCGCAGGTGGGTTCCGGCGGCTTGATGCTGTCGGACATTGTCGTCAGCAATGGCGCTGCGTTGTTCTCTGCCGGGGGCGGACGCGCCAGCGAAGTGCGGACGGAGCAGTTCGACGTCGACCTCAAGCGCCGGAACGGCCAAAGCCTGCCGGTGCGCATCATTCATCGCGTCGCCTTTGCGCAGGATCGCACGCCCGGCGCCTCGCGCACGCTCGTCCTCAACCGCGCGCCGGGCGAGGAGCCATCTGAAAACCTGCGTCTGGCGGAAGTGCGTTTCGCGCGCTTCTTTAACCAGACGCCGATGGCGATTGCCGTCGTCGATGCGACCGGCCTTATCGTGCGCTCCAACGCCTCGTTCGCGCGCCTTATGCCAGAAGCGTTGCGCGCAACGGACGGAACGCGCACCATCTACGCAGGCGTCGCCGAGCGCGATCACGAGGCGTTGAAGTCGGCCATCGCCCGCGCCATTGAAGCGCGGGGCGATCTTGCGCCAATCGATGCGGCGCTGAATCGTGAAGAGCGCGCGTCCATGCGCTTCTTCGTGTCTCCGTCGGAAGACGGGTCGGACAGCACCTACGTAAATATTTTTGCGCTGGATACGACCGAGCAAAGCACGTTGCAGGAAAGCTTTGCGCAGTCGCAAAAGATGCAGGCTATCGGCCAACTTGCTGGCGGCGTGGCGCATGATTTCAACAACGTGCTGACCGCCATCATCGGTTATTCGGACTTGCTTCTGTCGAACCACCGCCCGACGGATCCGTCCTTCCAGGACATCATGCAGATCAAGCAGAACGCCAATCGCGCCGCAGGTCTCGTACGGCAATTGCTGGCCTTCTCGCGGCGTCAGACGCTGCGTCCGCAGGTTCTGCAGCTCAATGACGTTCTCTCGGAGCTGCAGAATCTTCTGCGCCGACTTGTCGGTGAAAAGATCGACCTCGATCTGCGGCATGGTCGCGATCTTTGGTTCGTCAAGGCAGACCTCAACCAGTTTGAACAGGTTATCGTCAACCTCGTCGTCAACGCGCGCGACGCCATGCCGGATGGCGGGCGCATCAGCGTCTCCACGCGCAACGTGAAGGCGGCGGAATGCGCCGACATTGACGAGCCCGGCTTCACGCCAGCCGATTACGTGGTCATCGATGTTTCCGACACAGGCCATGGCATCCCGGCCAACGTGAAAGCGAAAATCTTCGAGCCATTCTTCACGACCAAAGAGGTCGGCAAGGGAACCGGCCTTGGCCTCTCCATGGTCTACGGCATCGTCAAGCAGACCGGCGGCTACATCGCGTGCGACTCTGAGCCTGGCAAAGGCGCAACCTTCCGCATCTATCTGCCAAGGCATATTCCCGAGATCGAGGACGAGCCGGTCAAGAAGGAAGAGCCGCCCAAAAAGGCTATGGACGCCACCGGGCAGGGCACGATTCTGCTGGTGGAAGACGAAGACGCCGTGCGCGCTTTCGGCGCGCGAGCGCTTGCGGCGCGCGGCTATACCGTGCTTGAGGCAGCCTCCGGCGTACAGGCGCTTGAGGTTTTCGACGAGATGGACGGCAAGATCGACCTCATCGTCTCCGATGTCGTCATGCCCGAAATGGACGGCCCGACGATGTTTGGCGAACTGCGCAAGCGCGGGGTGAAGTGCAAGGTTATCTTCGTGTCGGGCTACGCTGAGGACGCCTTCTCCAAAAATCTGCCCGAAGGGGAGGAGTTCGGCTTCCTGCCCAAGCCGTTCTCGCTGAAACAGCTTGTTGAGGCGGTGAAGAGCCACCTGAGCTAGGTTTTGATCCTTCGCCTGTTCGCGCAGCGCTTTGTTAACCTTGAATCAAGCCTCACAAGTCATGGTCAGGGCAAGGAGCTGACCATGGCGATGAAGCCGATTCCCGTCACTTTTCACATGCGCGCTGAACCGCGCCCTGAACTTCTCGCGGCGAGGCGCCATCGCGCGCGGCCCTACCGCATTATCGTGCAGGGCGTCTCCATTTTCGTCGTGATGGGCGTTGGCTTTGGCTATGTCATGAGCGTCATGGTGAGCCCGAAGAAAATGTCCCTTGCAGGGGTGACGCCACCGGTTGTGCAGGTTTCACCCGTTTCGCCAGCGCCAGCCGTGGCGAGCGCGCCGCCATCGTTCTCCGTTTGGCAGCAGCCGGCGCTGACCCCGGCATCGATCCCTGCCTATCAGCCGCCAGCGCCAACTTCTGTGACTGCGACGGTGGAGCCGGTGAAACCCAGCGACAGAACCCCTGTGGCCACCATCCCGGCGCCTCGCAGCCGTGCCCCGAGCGCGTTTGCGCCCATGGAGCGCGCTCCCGACTATTCGGGTTTCAAGGTCACCGCCGGGCATTGATGCTGCATTGACGCTGCTTGACCGGCCGACGCTGCATCCGTGATGCTGTGCACGGAGGAAATCATCATGGCTGGAAACGAGAAGCGTATCATCGTCACGGGCGCCGCAAGCGGCATAGGGGCGGCCTGCGTGCGCGCTGCGCTGGAAAAAGGCTGGCGCGTTTGCGCCGTCGACATCAATGCGCCAACCCTTGATGACCTTCCCGCAGAGGCTCTGCCCCGACTCATCTGCGCACAGGCCGACGTCACTGATGCCGACGCCTGCGCCGCGGCCGTGGACGCTGCTGTGCGCGCGTTTGGCGGCCTCGACGGACTTATCCACATGGCGGCGGTTCATTCCACAGGCGCGTGGCGCGATCTCGAAGCCGCCGAGATGAACAGGACGCTGGCCGTCAACGTCACCGGTTCATTCCTGATGGCGCAGGCTTGCGCCCGGGCAATGGAAGCCTCCGGCGGTGGCGCGATCGTGCTGGCGAGTTCCGGCTCCATGAATGTTTCGGGCGTCGGCGGCCACGGGCGGGGCGGCCCCGCCTACGTCGCCTCCAAGGCGGCCATCGTTGGCCTCACCCGCGCGCTGGCCCGCTCGTTTGCGCCCATTCATGTGCGCGTGAACGCCGTGAGCCCGGGCGCAACCCGGACCGCCATGACTGCCGATTACAGCGAGGACGCACTTGTGAAGGTGGGCGAGCGCACTCTGGTGGGGCGAATCGGCGAGGCGCGCGAAATCGCGTCGGTGGCCTGTTTTCTGGTAAGCGACGACTCTTCGTATGTGATTGGCGACATCGTGGCCGTGAACGGCGGCGGCAGTTTCGGCCTTTAGCGACGCGAAACCCGCCAAGTGTTTGAGTACCCTGCGAATTAAGTTTAATGAAAATGGGAACAAAAAAAGAACTTGTGAAAAAGAACAAAAAGGGTACATTCGTTCCCATCAGCAGCCGTTGCGCATTTTGCAGTCGACGTGTCAGAAGGGAGCGTTACCCGTGAGCCAAGCGAATCTCCGCCTCGTGGAAGGATCGTCCGTGGACAAGACCAAGGCGCTTGACGCCGCGCTCTCCCAGATTGAAAGGGCCTTTGGAAAGGGCTCGATCATGCGTCTGGGCAAGAACCAGAAAGCGGTCGAGATCGAGACTGTTCCTACCGGCTCTCTCGGCCTGGACATCGCACTCGGCGTCGGCGGTTTGCCGCGCGGGCGCGTCATCGAAATTTATGGTCCCGAATCGTCTGGCAAGACGACGCTGACCCTGCACGTCATCGCAGAAGCCCAGAAGCGTGGCGGCATTTGTGCGTTTGTGGACGCCGAGCATGCGCTTGATCCGGTTTACGCCCGCAAACTTGGCGTCAATCTCGAGGATCTCCTGATTTCGCAGCCCGACACGGGCGAGCAGGCGCTTGAGATTACGGACACGCTCGTGCGTTCGGGCGCAGTGGACGTTCTCGTCATCGACTCGGTGGCGGCGCTGACCCCGCGTGCTGAAATCGAAGGCGAAATGGGCGATGTGCAGCCCGGCCTCCAGGCGCGCTTGATGAGTCAGGCGCTGCGCAAGCTCACCGCCTCGATCTCGCGTTCGAATACGATGGTCATCTTCATCAACCAGATCCGGATGAAGATTGGCGTCATGTACGGTAGCCCCGAGACGACGACCGGCGGGAACGCGCTGAAGTTCTATGCGTCGGTTCGCCTCGATATTCGCCGCATCGGCGCGATCAAGGATCGCGAAGAGGTGACCGGCAACCAGACCCGCGTGAAGGTCGTGAAGAACAAGGTCGCCCCGCCCTTCAAGCAGGTCGAGTTCGACATCATGTACGGCGAGGGCATCTCTAAAGTGGGTGAGCTGGTCGATCTTGGCGTGAAAGCCGGGGTCGTCGACAAGGCTGGCGCCTGGTTCTCGTACGACAGCCAGCGCCTTGGACAGGGCCGGGAGAACGCCAAGCAGTTCCTCCGGGACAATCCCGATCTTGCCGCCCGAATCGAGCTGGCCATTCGCGAGAACTCAGGCCTGCTTGCAGACCAGATTCTCGAGAACCCCGAAGCTGGTTCTGACGACGAATAATCCCTGCTCCGCGTCGGGGAGACTCGCCGACGCGGTTTACCGCTTTGCTCGATGCTTCCATTTTGCGGCGCTTCTGGCGTCTGTGCGTCGGTTCAGGCCCGCACGCACTTCCAGATATTGTGGAAAGGTCCCCTCTACAGGTCGGGCCGCCAGTCGCGCCGCTCTTGGCGGGACGGGAGCGTCATCCCTCGACTTCCTCCTGTCTCGCCGCTAGAACACGCCCGGACCCTGACGGGTCCGGGTTTTTTCGTTCGGCGCGCTCCTTGCTTTATGCGCACAGATGCGAGCGAAAGACCGCGAGCAGCGAACGCGAAGAGTTGGTCCACAGATGAGCGGCGTCAACGAAATCAGGTCCACGTTCCTCGACTTTTTCGCGGCGAATGGCCACGAAAAGCTAGGGTCTTCGCCGCTCGTTCCGCGCAACGATCCCACGCTGATGTTTACGAACGCTGGCATGGTGCAATTCAAGAACGTCTTCACGGGCGTTGAAAAGCGACCCTATTCGCGCGCGACCACATCGCAGAAGTGCGTGCGCGCGGGCGGCAAACACAATGATCTCGACAACGTCGGCTACACGGCCCGTCATCATACGTTCTTCGAGATGCTGGGCAATTTCTCGTTCGGCGACTACTTCAAGGAAGAGGCGATCTCGCTCGCCTGGAAGTTGATCTCAAAGGAGTTTGCGCTGCCGAAAGATCGTCTGCTCGTGACAATTTATCACGACGACGATGAAGCTTACAAATTGTGGAAGCAGATCGCCGGGTTCTCGGACGATCGTATCATCCGCATCGCAAGCTCGGACAATTTCTGGTCCATGGGTGACACGGGCCCGTGCGGGCCATGTTCGGAAATCTTTTTCGATCAGGGGCCGGAACTGGCCGGAGGCCCCCCCGGCTCACCCGATGAGGATGGCGACCGTTATCTGGAATTCTGGAATCTCGTATTCATGCAGTACGAGCAGGTGCGGCCGGGCGAGCGCCTTGCGTTGCCGCGTCCGTCGATCGACACCGGCATGGGGCTGGAGCGCATCGCGGCCATCCTTCAGGGCGTCAAATCGAATTTCGATATCGATCTTTTCCGCACGTTGATCCGCGCGTCGAGCGACTTGACTGGCGTTCCCTCGGACGGCCCGCAAAAGGCCAGCCATCGCATCATCGCCGATCATCTGCGCGCGTCCGCCTTCCTTGTCGCTGACGGCGTTTTGCCGTCGAACGAGGGGCGCGGTTATGTGCTTCGCCGCATCATGCGCCGCGCCATGCGACACGCTCAATTGCTGGGGGCAAAGGACCCGCTGATGTGGCGCCTAGTTCCTGCGCTCGTTCGCGAGATGGGGCGCGCTTTTCCCGAGTTGCAGCGCGCCGAGGCTTTGATTTCCGAGACGCTGCGGCTTGAAGAGACGCGCTTCCGTTCAACGCTCGCGCGCGGTCTCGCCATCCTTGACGAGGAAACGCGCGATCTGTCGGCCGGGGAGCAGCTTTCGGGCGAGGTCGCCTTCAAGCTTTATGACACGTTCGGCTTCCCGCTCGACCTGACGCAGGACGCGCTGCGCGCGCGCGGCATTGGCGTTGACACGGCTGTCTTCGCCGCTGCGATGGAGCGTCAACGCGCTGATGCGCGCAAGGCGTGGGCCGGCTCTGGCGAAGCGGCGACGGAAAACGTCTGGTACGCCATCAAGGATCGGGTCGGCCCCACGGAGTTTCTTGGTTACGAGGCTGAGCAGGCCGAGGGCGTAATCAGCGCAATCGTTCGCGAAGGAGCTGAAACGGATCATCTTGCCGAGGGCCAAAGCGGGCTCGTCATCGTGAACCAGACGCCGTTTTACGGCGAGTCCGGCGGCCAGGTCGGTGATATGGGTTTGATAACGGCTGCCGGTGCGCGCGCGCAGGTGAATGAGACGCAGAAGAAGCTTGGCGACCTTTTCGTTCACGTCGTCGAGGTGACTGAAGGACAGTTGCGCGTCGGCATGCCTGTGGAACTCGCGGTCGATCCGGACCGGCGGCAGGCGATCCGCGCAAACCATTCGGCGACGCATCTGCTGCATGAGGCTCTGCGCATCGTGCTTGGCGATCACGTCGCTCAAAAAGGCTCAATGGTCGCCAATGATCGCCTGCGCTTTGACTTTGCGCACCCCAAGCCCATCAGCGATGAAGAGCTTGCGCGCGTGGAAGACATCGCCAACCGCGTGACGTTGCAGAACGAGCCCGTCGTGACGCGCCTTCTGGCTGTGGACGAGGCTATCGAGTCCGGCGCTCGGGCGCTGTTTGGCGAAAAGTACGGCGACGAAGTGCGCGTCGTCTCGATGGGCCGTCCGCTGGCCGGCGAGGGCGCCAACCGGGCGTTTTCGATCGAGTTGTGCGGCGGAACGCACGTCCGGCGCACGGGCGAAATTGGCCTTGTGACCATTGTTTCGGAGGCGGCTGTCGCTGCTGGCGTGCGCCGCATCGAAGCCAAGACGGCTGAAGGAGCGCGGCAGCACCTGAATGCGCAGGCGCGCAAGCTGCGCGAGGCGGCGAGCGTCATGAAGGCCCCGGCGGACGAGATTGCCGAGCGTGTCGCGTCGCTGGTCGATGACCGCCGCAAGCTCGAAAAGGAACTGGGGGAGGCCAGGCGTCGTCTTGCGATGAGCAGCGGCGGCTCAGATGGCGGCGAAGCCACCAATGTAGTTGAGGTCAGCGGCGTTAAATTCTTCCGGCTCGCGGTCAGCGGCGTGGACATGAAGGATCTGAAGTCGCTCGCGGACGAGGGCAAGCAGAAGATTGGCTCCGGCGTTGTCGCCATCATCAACACCGCTGAAGATGGCAAGGGCGGCGTCGTGGTCGGCGTAACGCCCGATCTTGTCTCCCGCTTCAACGCTGTGGATCTGGTCCGCGTGGCTTCCGAGAAAATGGGCGGCAAGGGTGGCGGTGGCCGCCCGGATATGGCCCAGGCTGGCGGTCCGGACGGGTCACAGGCTCAGGCGGCGCTTGATGCGATTGCGGAGCGTCTGGTTGGCTGAAACGCACAGGATTGATCGAAAACAAAGCGGAATGCGAGTCCTTTCACTAGAATAGCCTTCGGCTCGTTGGAGACTCAGCGTGGGAGACTCAGCATGTACAAATCAATTCTCGTTCCGGTCGATCTTTCCGATCTTGAGATTGCGGCGCCCGCACTCAAAGCGGCCGTCCGGCTCGCTGAATGGACCGGCGCCACCCTGCGGCTGGTGAACATTCAGCAAATCCTGCCCGCCACTTACATGGATTACGTTCCGCCAGAATTTGACGCGCAGCAGCGTGAATGGGCGGACGCGGAGATGAAGTCGTTGCTGGCCAAGGTCAATCTGCCCGAAGGGCGGGTGAGCATGGTGGTGCGGGTGGGCGGCGTCTATCCGGAGATTCTCGCCGAGGCTGAGGAATGGGGCGCTGACCTCATCGTCATCGGCTCCCACAGACCAGCCATGTCGACCTACCTGCTTGGGTCCAACGCAAAGACGGTCGTCCGGCATGCGAAATGCTCGGTTCTTGTGGTGAGGGAATAAAACATTTTATAGATGTAATATGCTATAAGCATCTTGAAAATTTTGGGATATAGGCGTATCTCCTTCTCATCCCGTTTGATGCGGTTGGAGTACGCCCGTGCCCGAATTTCTGCCGAACTTCCTGTCGTTCCTATCCGAGCCCCGTCTTCTGGTGGCGGCGGCGGCGTTGGTGGTGGGCGTTGCTTTTGGCGCCTTGTCGGAGTCCACGCAGTTCTGCTTGCTTGGCGGGTTGCGGGACACGGCTGACGGCAAGGGACGCGCGCGGCTTGCAGCGTTCGGCGCAGCGGCGTTGGCCGCCGTCGCCGTCACGCAGACGCTGTCGGGTCTCGGCTATCTCAATCTGCAGACGTCCATCTATCTCGCCGCAGTCGCCGCGTTGCCTGCAATCGCCATCGGCGGCTTCCTGTTCGGCGTGGGCGCTGCGATGACGCGCGGTTGCGCGGGGCGGCTCACCGTGTTGTCGGCAACCGGTAATCTTCGGGCGCTTGTGGTCATTATCGTGGTCGGGATCGCTGGCTACGCCACCATGCGCGGACTTTTTGCGCCACTGCGCACGGAGATTGAGTCCTGGGCGCGCCCGGCTGCCGCGCACGCGGACATCGCCGTGACCGTGGGGCTTGGCGAAAGCGGACGCATCGTGCTGGCTCTGTTGGCTGGCGCAGGCGCCATTGTGCTGGCGCGTGTCGCGGGTCTGGCGCGCGGCGTGGCGGCGGTGGCTATCGGCGCGCTGATCGCCGCGTCGTGGAGCGCGTCATCCGTTCTGGGTGATGATGGCTTTGACAAGCTGGCGCCGTGGAGCCCGTCATTCATCAACCCGCTCGGCAATTCCCTCGTTTACGTGCTTACCTACACCGGAGCCAAGATCGACGCGGGCGTCACATTCCTTGGCGGTGTGCTCATTGGCGCCTTTCTGTCGTCATTGGCGGGCGGGCGGGCAAAGCTTGTGTCGTTCGAGAACCCCCGCCAGACGGTTCGCTACCTTGGCGGCGGAGTCCTGATGGGCATCGGCGGCGTGATGGCCATCGGTTGCTCCACGGGGCAGGGGTTGTCAGGCCTTTCGACATTGGCGCCAGCTTCCTTTGTGGCCATAGCCGCCATCACGGCTGGCATGTGGGCAGGCGTCGCCTATGAGATGCGGGGCGCCGCAAACCCCTCGGGCGCTCCGGCGCGAGCCTGAGGCCTACAGCGGGCTTAGAGTGGCGGGCTTAGAGTGGCGGGCTTAAAGCGGCGGGCTTGCCGGGCTGAAGACGCCCGGCCGGTTTGCCGTCAGCCAGCGAATGAGATTCGGCGTTCCCAGGGCGACGAGAGCAAGTCCCACCAGGATACGAGCGGTGAAAATTTCGCCGCCCAAGAGCACGACAAGGGCGCCCATTGCGCCCAGCAGTCCGGCAAGGCCAAGCACGACGCTCCACCAGACGGGGGGCGTGATGCCGGTCAGGAAGCGTGCCTTCGGGTTGGCTGCCGCAATGCGCTTGACCAGCGGACTCACGAGCGCCCGGTAAGTCGCGCCTCTATCCTGCGCCGAGAGGACTCCCGCCGTGTGGATGGATGCAATCAGCGCGATAGCGCCATCGCGCGTGCGCAGGCGACAGAACATGCGCGGGCCGACGCGGCTCGGCTCGGTTGTGAGACGCACGCTTTCGACGTGGTCGAGCGCAATAACGCCTGCGTCACCCGTTTGCGGGTTCTCCACTTCTTTCCAGACGAGCCGGTCGTCAATGAGCCGCCATTCAGCCTCCCGCGCGAAGATACTTGCGCGTACGCGGTGCACACATTCATCAGTGGCCATTGGTATTTTCCAAGTTAGAATTGCCTGATAATTCGACCAAGAAATCAGAAGTTTGATACTTCAAAAGAAAATTTCTTAATTTTGATTTAGAATAAGACCGAGCTTGTGGCGCGCGTGTAACGCTTGTATCAAGGATGGCCTCATGTCTACGTCAACTTACAAGAGTGCGCTTCTCCCGCTTCTCAGTTATCCGCAGCCAACTTTGCCTGCGGCAATCACAACTGCGATTGACGCGGCTGCGGCGCTCAATCTGCGCCTCGTCGGTCTTGATCTGGAGATTAATCCTCCCGCCTCGGCAGGCTTGTCGGGCTACGCCATGCCCGTTGTCGGCGCGACCATTGACGCCGAGGACGCAAAGACCCGGGCCAACGCCGAAGCGATAGCTCACGATTTTCAGTCGCAAACGCGCCGTCGCGGGGTTACCGCAGAATTGCAGCGCGTCAAGTGTAACGCGCTTGATGCTTCAGGCCTTGCTGCAGAAGCCGCGCGTCTGTTCGACCTCACCATCGTGACGCTTGCCCCGCATGCTCGTGCAGATCGAGAGTTGGCGGAGGCTGTCCTGTTCGGATCGGGCCGTCCGGCTCTTCTTTTGCCGCTCTTTTATCCGGCGCAGATCACTGCTTTTGATCGTGTGGTTGTCGCATGGGACGCGAGCCGCGCATCGGCGCGGGCGCTGTCGGACGCGCTGCCGTTTTTGCGACGCGCGAAGGAAGTCTGTCTCGTAGCGGTGACTGAAGAGAACTCGCGCGTAGTGCAATCACTGCATCACGTTGAGCGTCAGCTGAAGGACCACGGCGTCAGCGCGATCGTTGCGCGCATCGACGCCGCAGAGAGCTCTGATTATGGCGCCATCGTTGGCCACGTAAAAAACGTCAACGCCAATCTCCTTGTCATGGGCGCGTTCGGCCACTCGCGGGTGCGCGACTTCATTCTGGGCGGCGTCACACAGTCGGTGCTGGCTGACCTGACAATGCCGGTCCTGTTTTCACATTAAAAGGGAGCTTCCACCATGACTTACAAGACAGTTTTCGTTAGTCCAATCTTCTCGTCCAGCGCAGATGACAAAGGCCCTTCCGAAGCGCTCGCGCGTTACGCCATCGGCTTGGCTGCTGCACAAGGTGCGCACCTTTCAATCGCTTTGGGGTGCATTCGTCTTTTTGCACCTGCTGCAATCATGTTGCGCGAAGCGCGTGGGATGATCGCCAAGGCGAATGATGACCGCAAGTCGCAGGCGAAAACTTACGGCGAGTCACTCATGGCTCGCGCGAGCGCTTCGGGTGTGACCGCAAGCCTTGATCTTTACCAGGAAGAATACGGCAAGTTGTGCAGCCATGTCGCCTATCTCGGCCGCTATGCTGATGTGACGATCATGGAAGCGGACGCCGGTAACGTTTCCCTGCACCAAGGTGTGCTGGAAGAAGTGCTTTTTGAGTCTGGCCGCCCGGTCATCATCGTGCCGCCGTCGTGGAGCGGAACAGCGGATGTTGAAAAAGCGATTGTTTCATGGGATGGCAGCGCAAAGGCCGCGCGTGCGCTCGGCGACGCCATGCCGCTCCTCAGTCAATCAAGCGAAGTCGAGATCGTCAGCATCAGTGGCGATCCCGACGCCAGCAAGCGCATAGACGCCGCCGGGATTGCGCCCCATGTCTCACGGCATTGCAAGAAAGTGACGGTGACAAGCCTCCCCGCGCAGGGCAATGACGTCGCAGCAACGCTGTCGTCGCATGCAAAGTTATGTCGGGCAGATCTTTTGGTCATGGGTGCTTTCGCCCGGCCGAAGTTGCGTCAGCTCATTCTTGGGGGCGTCACCAGCTCCATGCTGACTAATCCGCCATGCCCCGTGTTGATGTCTTATTGAATCCCGCCAGGCGCGGCGTCAGCGCCGTGCGAACCTTGCAAAGAGTCGTTCGGCGTTGCCGCGCTCCACCAGCGGGCGCGACGCGCCGAAGCTTTCGTAAGCGTCAAAGCCACGCGTTTCCTGGGCGGCGATATCAGCGGACACGTAGGGATAGTCCGTGCCGAACAGAATCTGCGTATCGGGCGCAAAGGCGCGCAGCGCATCAAGCGGCGCCTTGTGGCCCGATAATGCGGTGTCAAAGTAAAAACGCTTGATGTATTCGAGCGCGCCGTGCGGATAGTTTTCCTGCTGCTTCATCTTCTTGTCGAAGATCGAGATGCGATGCGCGAGCATCGGCAGTGTGCCGCCCGCATGTGACAGGATGAACGGAATGTCCGGCAGCTTTTCGCATACGCCGTTGTAGATGAGGTTCATGGCAACGCGCGTCGTCTCGAACGGATAATCGATCAGCATGCGCGGAACATCCCAGCCGCGCGCTTCCGTGCCCGGCGGATAACAGGGATGGATGAACGTCACGATCTTGCGGCGATTGAGTTCTTCATACACGGGCCAGAAATCCGTGTGGCCCACGTAGCGCTCATCGACGCTGGTGAGCAGGCAGACGCCATCGAGCTTCAGTTGATCATGCAGGCGCTCGATTTCGCGCAACGAAGCGTCGACATCGGGCAGCGGCAGAAAGGCGAAGGCGCCGAAGCGCTGAGGGTTTGAGGCGACGAGTTCCGCGAGCCAGTCATTGAAGCGCCGCGACAGTTCGCGCGTCTGCGCCACATCGCCGAAAAAGATGCCCGGCGAGGTGAAGGAAAAGACTGACGCGCCAATGCGGTTTGCGTCCATGACGGCGAGCGACTTCTCCGCCGACCATTCAGGAAACGCAGAATAGGCGCTGCCAGTGATGCCGGCTTCACGCTGCACGTCCTTGTAGAACTCGGGCAGGACGTGATGATGAACGTCGATGCGCTGAATGTCGCTCATGGTTTCCTCCGTTGCGCGCTGTTTAGGCGCTTGCAAGGGTCGAGGGAAGGGGCGAGGGAAGTGGCGAGGGAAGTTGCGAGTGATGGGGCTGCTTGACCCACGTCATTCCGTCGCCTCGTTTGAGGGAGCATGATGGGTGCATGACACAAAGAATCGCACTCATCGCAGCACTTATCGCAGCACCCATCGCCTTGGCCATCGCCAGTCTCGCTCTGAGCGGGCCTGCGCTTGCGCAGTCCACTGTCCAGCGGGGCGCCGCGCTGGTCAAACAGCATTGCGCCGCCTGCCACGCGACGGGGGTAAGTGGCGCAAGCCCGAACGCGAAGGCGCAACCGCTGCGCGAGATCGCCCGCAAGTACAGGGTAGAGGATCTCGAGGAGGCGTTTGCGGAGGGCGTGATGGTCAGCCATCAGGCGACCGATATGCCGCCTTTCGCGTTTGACCCGCCGCAAATCGCCGCGTTGACCGCCTATCTGCGCAGCTTGCGGGCCGCCCGGCCCTGAACGGGGTTGCTTAACGGGCTGGCGTAAGGCAAATCCATCGCGCCTCCGGGAGCAGCCCCGGATACTCCCCGCAGATGTGAGCGATCCATGACCGGCGCCGGAACCGACAAAACGCGCCCCGCCATCGAAGGTGGACCTGCCGTCATTCTCGTGCGCCCGCAGCTTGCCGTGAATATCGGCATGTGCGCCCGGGCCATGGCGAATTTCGGCCTCACGGACCTGCGGCTGGTCAACCCGCGCGATGGCTGGCCCCGCACAGGCGCGCTGCGCAAGGGCGCATTTGCAGCTGCCGCTGGCGCCGTGCATTTGCTGGAGTCCGCCAAACTGTTCAACACGCTGGAAGACGCGGTCGCCGATCTCAATTTCGTGTGGGCCACAACGGCGCGCGAGCGCGGGCAGGGCAAGCGCGTCGAGGCGCCCTGTCCGGCGATGGACGAGACGGCGAAACTGCTCGCGGGCGGCGGCAAGGCGGGCATTCTTTTTGGACCCGAGCGCACCGGCATGGACAGCGACGAGATCGCCATGGCCGACGCGATCATTACCTTTCCGGTCAACCCGGCGTATGCATCGCTTAACCTCGCGCAGGCCGTGCTGCTGTGCGGCTACGAGTGGTTTCGCGTGGCTCACGGAGAAGGCCCGCGCTTCGTCACGCCGCAACGCTCACTGCCCGCGCCACGCGAGATGGTCGTGAAGTTTTTTGATTTCTTTGAAGCCAAGCTTGAAGAAAACGGTTTCTTTCGCCCCGCCAGCAAGAAGCCAAACATGCAGCGCAATGTGCGCAACATGATCCACCGAATGGAGTTGACCGAGCAGGACGTCCGCACCCTGTGGGGCGCAGTTGTGCGCCTTACGGAAGGTCCGCGCCTCGAAGCCAAGACGCGCAAGCGGCACAGGATTCCAAAAGCCGTGCCACCAACGGATGCGCCTGAATTAGGCGAACCGAAAGCAGATTAAGATCTCGCGGCTACACGATCACGATTTTTTGCCTCGCCGCGAACCTCGCGCGCGCTATCTTCCGATCGAAGCGGGAGGCTTCATGAGTCGCTTGATCACGCGCCGTAGCGCGGCGTTCGGGCTGGCCGCGAGTGTGGCTTTCCCCAGCGTCATCCGCGCACAAAATGTTTTTGATGTGGACGTCGTCGTCATCGGCGCCGGGGCCGCCGGCATTGGTGCGGCGCAAGAGCTGCGGCGTATCGGCAAACGCGCCATCGTTGTGGAGGCGCGCGGCCGCGTTGGCGGGCGGGTCTATACCAATCGCACGCTCGGCGATCCTTGGGAGGCCGGCGCGCTTTACATCCATTGGTCCGACACAAACCCGTGGACACAATTGGCGCGCGATTATGGCTTCGAGACGCTTGATCCCTCAAGCATGTCTGGCGGCACGCGCTTCGTGGACGTGAGCGGTCCATCGGACGAGCGTCAACGGCGCGGCGCTTTTGGCATTGTCTCCAGCTTTTTTGATACCGAAAATGGAGCCGTGCCTGACGTCTCGATGCTTGAACGCGTTGGCGGCGTCAATTCAGAGTTTCGAGATTCCGCGATGTCGATCGCGCGCATGTCGCTGGGCGATGAGCCGGAGCGCATTTCCGCAGCCGATTATGCGCGCTTGTGGGCGGGCGACGATCTTGTTGTGCGGCAGGGCTATGGCGCGCTTGTCGAGCGCGCGGCGCAGGGGCTCGACGTGCGCTTGTCCACGCCTGTTGAAGCTATCGACTGGTCAGGCGCGGGCGTGCGCGTCGCCACCAAATCAGGCGTCATCGGCGCGCGTGCCGCTATAGTCACACTGCCGGTAGGAGTGCTGCAAAGGGGCGGGGTGCGATTCACGCCGGAGCTGCCGCAACGCACGCGTGACGGACTTGCCGGGCTTGGAATGGGCGCCCTCACCAAGGTCGCCCTGAAGTTCAACGGTAACCGCTTTGGCATGACGCCAGGCACAGACTTGTGGGTGCGGCTGAGCGCGCGCGCATCCATCAACTTTGAATGTTTTGCGAATGACACTGACGTCGTAGTCGCTTTCTTTGGCGGCGACCACGCGCGTGAAATCATGGCGAAGGGTGAGCAAGGCGCTGTGCGCGCCGTGCTTGACGAGTTCAAGAAACACATTGGCGCGCAGGCGGAAAAGGCCTTCGTTGGCGGCAAGCTCGCGGGGTGGGCGACCGATCCCTTCTCGTATGGCGCCTATTCGCATGCATTGCCGGGGCGGGCCAATGCACGCGCCTTGCTGGCCGAGCCGGTGGGCGACCGTCTTTGGTTTGCTGGCGAGGCGACTGCGGGCGCGGGGCCGGGCGAGGACTTCGGCGGCGCGATGACAGCGGGCGGCGCATGGATT
>JANPPJ010000013.1:0-4004 GCA_031428455.1 Hyphomicrobiales bacterium
AGCAGGACCTTGCTCATGCGCGCTACCTCGCGGAACGGATCGAGGCGACACCTGATCTGACGATGTGTTTTCCAGTCTCGATAAACATCGTCTGCTTTCGCTACGATCCGGGTGGGCTGTCCGAAAGCGCTCTAAAAAAGCTGAACACTGAAATCATGGTGCGGATGCAGGAGACCGGCGCCGCCGCGGTGTCCGATACCACGGTGCGGAGCCGTCACTGCCTTCGCGCGGCTATCAATAATCATCGGACGACTCGCGCGGATCTGGACGTCTTAGTATGCGAGGTTGCAAAGCAAGGGGCATCACTTTTCAGTCGTAGTGCGTAATGAGCGATTCCCGGTTTGCCTCCTGCGCCGTTACCTCACTTTCATCTCGTTTATTTGCCCAATAGCCGCTTCCATCCAAAGCTCTTTGTTGCCGTTGGCGTCGAAGCTGCGAACGACGCAGCGCGCCTTCATCGGCTCGTCCCAGATGATGCTCAGCTCTGTGGGTGCCGAGGTGATCCATTTACGCGCCTCGTGCATGAGCGCGATTGAGAGTGCGTTCTTCGCCTCGTCGATGCTCGTATGCAGCGTGCCGGCGTTATCGAGGTATGAGTGAGGATAGTGGATCTCCAAGTCCATGACCTGGGTGGCGCGGGCGAGATATAGCAGCATGGGTGTTGCTCCCGTTTGAATGAAAAACGGGAAGGAAAACATGCGAGAGAATCTGATAAACTCTTCAGGAATGATGATGTGAGAGGTGGTTCGGAAAAACTGAACAGCTGGGATAAGTGGAGTTTCTGCCTGAGAGCGGCGTAGGATGCGCTGCGAACGGGAGCCGAGATGGCAAGACGGGCCCGCCGGAACCACACGCCGGCTTTCAAGGCGAAGGCGGCGTTGGCCGCGATCAAGGGCGAGAAGACGCTGTCGGAACTGGCACAGCAGTTTGACGTCCACGCCAACCAGATCAAGCAGTGGCAGGACTGCTGCTCCCGCTGCCGGGCGGCCTTTCACTCGCGCGCGACCGCCGCCACACGATTGTAGGAGCCCGTAGCCATGGGTGACCAGATCCGCGTGCAACTGCCTGATCGTCCGCTTCTGCTTGCGGGATTGGCCCGGCTCCAGCCGGATCATGTGCGACAACTAGTCCGCGTAGGGATCGAGCTTGCTCGTCGATGAACTCGTTTACGTGCCATTCACGGCGGTTGGCCCGGAGCTTCTTTTCGATGTCTTCAGCCAGCGCTACGAACGCGGCTCGACACTGGTGACCAGCAATCTGCCGTTCGATGAATGGACTACCGTTTTTGGATAAGAGCGCCTCACAGGCGCATTACTCGATTGCCTCACCCATCACGTTCATATTCTGGAGATGAACGGGGAAAGCTTCCGGCTCGCCACAAGCAAGAAGGCGCAACGCCCACAAAGCCACGCGCCAAATGCAAGCGTGAAGACAAACAGCCAGGGAGACGCCGACCCGTAAATCAAAAACGCCGCTGCGCGCATTGAGCCGCGCTTCGCTACGCTCTGCACACCTCAATGCGCGCGGCAACAAAACTCACCACGGCTTTGCGGCCCTTTTCTCTCAACCCGGCTGGTACACTTTTACGCCGCCATCTGGCACAATTTGTCGCCGCCGTTGACAGAAGACTCTCACGCCAATCGTTAAAGATTTTTCATTTAGCCTAGACATCTGTACGCCGTCGAATCTGCGGTAAAGGCGGGCCGGGAAAGGCACAGTTGGTCGTGTTGGAGGCGGAGGCTCGCTAAGAGGCCGGTCAGGTAGCTGCCTGTTCTCGGCACGTCGTTCGCCGCATTTCGCCCTTTTAGGTTCGGTCGTCGAACGCGGTCGCGCGATGCATCGTCGCAAGGTTGTCCCAGATCACAATGTCCCCCAGGCGCCACTTGTGCGCATAAATGAACTGGGGCTGTGCTGCAAAGGCCATCAAGTCTGCGAGCAGCGCCTGCGCCTCGTCTGGCGGCCAGCCGACAATTCCGTAGGCATGGGAAGCAAGGTAGAGGGCGCGGTGCCCGGATGGTGCGTCACGGGCGGCTCGGCCACCTTGTGTTCGAAGGCTGGCTACCGCATCTGCAGAGCGTGCACTGTTGCCTCGTGGCTCCCCATAGTCGGTCCAAAATACCTGTTCGCGTTGCGAATAGTCTTTGCACTGAGCACTCTGGCCTATAGAGTGCCAGCACTGAAGATGTAACAGGGTTACCGCTCGACAGGACTGTCCGCAGCGGCGCCCCAGAAAGATTATTTATGAAATTCCGCCCCCTACACGACCGCGTCGTTCTCAAGCGTATTGAAGCCGAAGGCAAGACCTCGGGTGGCATCATCATCCCCGACACTGTGAAGGAAAAGCCGCAGGAAGGTGAAGTCGTCGCCGTGGGCCCTGGCAGCCGCAATGAGACCGGCAAGCTGACACCAGTAGACGTAAAGGCAGGCGACCGCGTTCTCTTCGGAAAGTGGTCGGGCACTGAAATCAAGATTGGCGGAGAAGACCTGCTCATCATGAAAGAGTCTGATCTACTCGGTATCCTAGATCGGGCGTAAGCTCGTCGAAATCCCAGCGCATTCAGTTTTCAATAAAAACATTTGGATCAATCAGAATGTCAGCCAAAGATGTCCGCTTTTCGTCCGATGCTCGCGACCGCATGTTGCAGGGCGTTACGCTTCTAAATAATGCCGTCAAGGTCACCTTGGGCCCCAAGGGTCGTAACGTGATTATCGACAAATCCTATGGGGCTCCTCGGATCACTAAAGACGGTGTGACGGTTGCGAAGGAAATCGAGCTTGAAGACAAGTTCGAGAACATGGGCGCGCAGATGGTGCGCGAAGTCGCATCGAAGACAAACGATATTGCAGGCGACGGCACCACAACCGCAACCATCCTCGCTCACGCGATCGTCAAGGAAGGCGCGAAATTCGTCGCAGCTGGCATGAACCCCATGGATCTCAAGCGTGGCATCGACATGGCCGTCGTGGCTGCTGTGAAAGACATAGAGAAGCGCTCCAAGAAGATCAGCTCTTCGGAAGAGGTTGCGCAGGTCGGGACCATCTCCGCGAACGGGGACGCGGCAATCGGAAGCATGATTGCCGAAGCAATGAAAAAAGTCGGCAATGAAGGCGTGATTACAGTCGAAGAAGCAAAAACGGCGGAGACCGAACTCGACGTCGTGGAAGGCATGCAATTCGATCGTGGATATCTGTCGCCTTACTTCATAACCAATGCGGAAAAGATGATTGTCGAACTCGACGATCCTTACATCCTCATCCATGAGAAAAAGCTCTCAAGTCTTCAAGGGATTCTCCCGATCCTCGAGGCTGTTGTGCAATCGGGAAAGCCCCTTCTGATCATCGCAGAGGACGTCGAAGGTGAAGCGCTCGCAACACTCGTCGTGAACAAGCTGCGCGGCGGGCTGAAAGTCGCGGCTGTCAAAGCGCCCGGATTCGGAGATCGTCGCAAGGCTATGCTGGAGGATATCGCCATCCTCACATCAGGCCAGTTGATCTCCGAAGACCTTGGGATCAAACTTGAGAATGTGACGATCGAGATGCTCGGCCGGTGCAAGCGGGTGCGGATCGACAAGGAGAATACAACGATCATCGATGGCAGCGGGAAGAAGAAAGCCATCGAGGGACGCATCGGGCAGATCAAAAGCCAGATTGAAGAGACGACCTCAGATTACGACAAGGAAAAGCTTCAGGAACGTCTCGCCAAACTCGCAGGCGGCGTCGCCATTATCCGGGTGGGGGGCTCGACAGAGGTCGAAGTAAAAGAAAAGAAGGATCGCGTCGACGATGCGCTGAATGCTACCCGAGCTGCCGTTGAAGAGGGCATCGTTCCTGGTGGTGGCGTGGCTCTATTGCGAGCCAAGACCGCTGTCTCCAAGCTTACAAGCGACAATGCTGATGTGGCGGCTGGAATCAGCATTGTGATGCGGGCGCTCGAAGCCCCAATCAGGCAAATCGTCGAAAATGCAGGGGTGGAAGGTTCGATTGTCGTTAATGCAATTATCCAG
>JANPPJ010000014.1:0-23036 GCA_031428455.1 Hyphomicrobiales bacterium
ACGCGGGCATCGGCGGCAACACCACGGCCAACGCCCGCGCGCGGCTGGCAAAGGACGTGCTGCAATACAATCCGCGCGTCGTCGTCATTCAGTTCGGCATCAACGACGCCGCTGTCGACCAGTTCATTGCTGGAAAAGCGCTGCGGCCGGGCGGCCTGCGCCAGTGCAACGCCCGGTGCGCCGGCGGCGGCCGCCGCAGCAGCGAGCAACGTCATGATGTCCCTGCGCGAATGTGAGCGCATATGCTTCACTCCCATGTGGCCCGTGGACCTGTTTCGACCCAACATTCGGCGAAACAGGGGGCGAAACGTGGCTGCGGCGTGGCGACGGCGCCAATGCGCAGTCCTCGCATCGAACATGCAGCGACAGGGTTAATGGAGTGTTGCGATCTGCCGCATGGAGGGCGTCAACGCGTCTGTAGTCGAGGCGTCGTCAGCGTCGCGCAATCTCGGCAAGGCTCACGGCTGCGGCGCCCCCCATGATATGAAGCCGGGATTGCGAAAGTTTTCGTCCGACTTGCCGTAGCGCAGATCGACGCCCGCCTCGTCGAAGGTCGCACCGCCCGCCGCGCGCAGCACAGCGTCCCCTGCCGCCGTATCCCACTCCATGGTCGGGCTGAACCGGGGGTAAACGTCCGCCACGCCCTCGGCCAGAAGACAAAACTTGAGGGAAGAGCCCATCTCGCGCCGCCCGGCGATGCTGAGGCGAGACAGAAAATCCTCAACCTGCGAGTTCGAGTGGGAACGACTCACCAGCGCAATCAGCCCGTCGGCCGGTTGATGCCGGACCTGAATATCCTGCATCGCTTCAAACGACGGCGCCGCTGCGCCCGGCTCTGTTTCAGCCTTCGCGGCACGGGTTACTCCGCCCATGCGCGAGCCTACCCAAAGCGTGCGCATTGCAGGCGCGTAAACGGCGCCCGCCAGCGGCTCGCCCTTGCAGACAAGCGCGATATTGACTGTGAAGTCCGGCTTGCCGTTGATGAATTCTTTCGTGCCGTCGAGCGGGTCAACCAGAAAGAACAGATCGCCGCACGCGGGCACAAAGCCTGCTGCGGCGGCCTCTTCCGCAACAACGGGAATATCTGGAAACCGCGCTTCAAGCCCGGCGAGAATCACTTTCTCAGCGCACTCGTCGCAAACAGTGACGGGGGAGGAATCGGACTTCGTCCGCGTCTCGAACCCCAGCTCCATCAGGCGAGCAATTTCCGCGCCCGCAGCCACGGCCAGATCAGCCATGGCCTGCACGACGCCTGATTTCGCAAGATGCGCAACCGCCGCCTCAGCCTCATCCGTGCGTAGGTACATGCCTGCTGTCGCCTGATGATCTGGATCTGACCCGATGAGGAGGGTTCTAAAGCAACATGGGGCGTCTGGCCAACGGCGCGGGAGGCGGCTATGACCAGATCAGCTTGCGCGGAGTGCGATTCGTTTCACCCCGCAGGTTCGGTCGCGTATAGGCCGCACCCCTCATTGACGCCCGCGCCCGTTGCGCCACTTTTGGACGGAACCATGCCGGCTATCAGCCTCGACGCTCTCGACCTCGCCGCTCTCCTCTGCTCGCGGGTTTGCCACGACGTGATCAGCCCCGTGGGAGCCATCGTGAACGGGCTTGAAGTGCTGGAGGAGGAGAAGGACGCTGAAATGCGCGCCATCGCCACAGAACTGATCCAGAAGAGCGCGCGCACAGCGTCTGCGAAGCTGCAATTCTGCCGTCTCGCGTTCGGGTCGGCAGGTTCGGCCGGGGCGTTCATTGACTCGGGCGACGGCGAAAAAGTCGCGCGCAACCTGCTTGCAGACGACCGCACGAAACTCGAATGGACCGCGCCGCGCGCCCTGATGCCCAAGAACAAAGTGAAGCTCATGCTCAACATGTGCCTCATTGCAGCGGCGGCGATCCCGCGCGGCGGCGTTCTGAAGGTTGAGGTCATTGGCGAAAACGACCAGATGACGCTCTCTGTGGTAGCCAGCGGCCCCAACATGCGGCTGGCGAGCGGCGTACCGGCGCTTCTGCAAGGCGAGCCGGAAAGCGGCAGTGTCGACGCACACGGCATTCAGGCGTTCTACACCGGCCTTATTGCCCGCGCCTCGGGGCTGGATGTGCGAGCCGAGGCGACGCCAGAGATGGTCAGCGTCATCGCGGCGCCTGTTGCCGTTCCGGCAGACGCTGAATTAGCACCGTCTGAAGTCGGCTGAAGCCAACTAACCTTTAACCGTCGTGTTGCATGATGCGTTTCCAGATCTGGAGACGAATGATGAAGCACGTCCTGATAGTCGACGATTCCGCGGTTGTGCGTAAGGTCGTTCGCCGAATGGTCGAGGGAATGGACATGTCCATCGCGGAAGCGGAAAGCTGCACCGATGGTCTTGCGATGTGCGCGAAGGAAATGCCCGACGCCATCGTCGTCGACGGATCGCTCACGGACATGCGGCCCATGGATTTCATCCGTCAGGTACGGCTGCTGCAAGATGGCCAACAGCCGCGCATTATTTATTGCTCGACAGAAAATGATGTCGTGTTCATCGCAGGCGCTATGCGCAGCGGCGCAAACATGTTCATGATGAAGCCATTCACGCAGGCGGAATTGAGCGGTCGCTTACAAGATCTCGCGGCTTAACCTCGCAGCGTGATCTCGCTATTTAGCGACGCCGCCTTAGCATTGGCGCACTGCGCATCGCAAACGAAAAAACCCCGCCAGTGACGGGGTTTTTCACATTGTTGGCGCCAGACGATCAGGCGGTGATGCGATCTTCCGAGTCAGTCGGCTCGCGCAAGACGTATCCGCGACCCCACACCGTTTCGATGTAGTTGCGACCCTGGCTGGCGTTTGCGAGCTTCTTGCGCAGCTTGCAGATAAAGACGTCGATGATCTTGAGTTCGGGCTCGTCCATGCCGCCGTAGAGATGGTTGAGGAACATCTCCTTGGTGAGGGTCGTACCCTTTCGCAAAGAAAGCAACTCGAGCATCTGGTATTCCTTGCCCGTCAGATGCACGCGGTTGCTGGCGACTTCGACCGTCTTCTGATCGAGGTTGACGACCAGATCGCCGGTCATGATGACCGACTGCGCATGGCCCTTGGAGCGGCGCACGATTGCATGGATGCGCGCCACGAGTTCGTCCTTGTGGAACGGCTTGGTGAGGTAGTCGTCAGCGCCAAAGCCGAGGCCCTTCACCTTGTCCTCGATACCGGCAAGGCCGGAGAGGATCAGGATCGGTGTTTTCACCTTTGCCACACGCAGCGTGCGCAGGACTTCGTAACCGGACATGTCCGGAAGATTCAAATCCAGCAGAATAATATCGTAATCATAGAGCTTTCCGAGGTCGATGCCCTCTTCGCCCAGGTCGGTTGTATAAACATTGAAATTTTCGGACTTCAGCATCAGCTCGATGCTTTGCGCGGTGGCGCTGTCGTCCTCGATCAATAATACGCGCATGTCAGGTCCCCACCCTTGCCCCGTGATAAAAACCGTCAGCCACGTCGCGTCCGATCACATAAAGCCCGACGAATCGCAGGAGAATCAGCGTCGTCGTCTTTATGAAAATTAACGCACCTTGGTTAACAAACAGTGATTCACGCTGGCAAGCGCCAAATTTGGAGGAGCGATCCTTCCGATTTAGGCAACCCTGTTTAAGCCCTCTGGAGGCTCAATCTAACAGGCTCGCGCAATCTTCAGTTCCGCGCCGGGCAGAGTAACCAGTCTCCATAATTGGAGGCAGCTGCGCCTGACCGACAAACGCATTGTTAATGCTTCAGGTTAACGAGTGGTTAGCGAGGGCCCACGAAATCAATCTCGCGATAAGGTTGTCAGGAAAAGTTGCTGCGAGCTTCGGCGGTAACCAAAGAGCAACTTTGCCCCGGCATGATCGACAGGTCTCGCGAATAACGGCAGCGGCAACGCTGAAACTTGTATCGTGTTGGAGTACGCGTAATGAAATCGCGGGATAGTCTTGTCCGCCTGAAAAGGTTTCAAGCCGAGGAAAAGCGCCGCCGGGTCAATCAGATCGAGGCAATGGTGGCGGAGTTTTCGCGCATGTCGGGAGATCTCGACCGGGAGATAGCCGGCGAGGAACAGCGCTCCGGCATTTCTGATCCTCAGCACTTTGCCTACCCGACATATGCGCGGTCCGCCCGCGCCCGTCGGGACAATTTGCAACAGTCGGCCGCCGAATTGCGCCAGCAACTCGACGACGCAAAAGCGGCGCACGAAGCGGCGCTGGAAGAAGTGGCCCGCGCCCAGAGCCTTGAAGGCCGCGAAAAGGGCCCGGCCTCGGACGGGGCTCGCGAGGTCGCCCGCAGCGCCGTCGGCTAATGCTATGTGGACGAGCAGTATTTTTATACGCTCGTCCCCTTCCCCACTTGAATCGTGTCTCCTCGTCGTGCACGGATAGTCGCGCCGGAATGGCCGCCAGCGGGAGCTGGACAGTACTGCGACTATTCACGCCGTGAAAACGGCACGCTGCGCGGAGGGGCGCAGCGGCGGCATGCGAGGGGAACGTGAAGCGTCTCAAATCATTGTTTTGGCCACTCGTTGGCCTGGTCGCCGTCGTTTGGGCGGTGAGAATGCTGTACTTCAAGCTTCAGGCGGAGGTCGCGACTGATCCATCCGTAAAGCAACTCCTCGCCGCAGGCGGCGTGTGGTCCGATCTGAAGATCATAGCATCGGTCATTGGCGACCGCCTGGCGGGCATCCCGCCAAGTGGTTATCTGCTGGCGGGTCTCTCTACCCTCGTCGCCTACTGGGCGCTCGCCTGGTACGATCGCATCGCGCTGCTTCATCTCAACCGGCAAAAGGGCATCTCGTGGCTGTATGTCGCGACCTGCTCGTTCGTGACCTACGCCCTGAGCCACAACATCGGCGTGTCGGTCCTCTCGGGCGGCATGGTTCGTTTGCGCGCCTATACCGCAAAGGGACTGTCGACCCCGGAAGTTGCTGTCCTCGTTGCGCTTTGCTCGTTCACATTCGCCTTTGGCACGATCATGCTGATAGGGTTTGTGCTGGTGGGCGAGCCTGAGATTCTTGCCCCGATGGCTGACGCGTTCGGCTGGCGGGAAATCGGGCGTGGCGCAACCATAGCGCTCGGCGTCATACTGCTCGCGCTTTGCGCTCTTTATGTTCTGGGAGCGTGGCTGCACTTCCCGCCGCTTAAGATCGCGGGGTTCGAACTTGTGTATCCCCGGATGCCCATCGTCGCCCGCCAATTGGTCGCGGCGCCCATGGAATTGATCGGAGCGGCTGGAATTATCTATTTTGCATTGCCAGCCGACGCGAACATCTCGTTCATGGTTGTGGCGGGCGCGTTCCTGCTGTCTTTTTCAGCTGGGCTGTTGTCGCAAGTGCCGGGCGGCGTCGGCGTCATGGAGGCTGTATTTCTGGCGATTTTGCCAGATGTCGCGCCGACAGCGGTTGTCGCCGCGCTTTTGATCTGGCGGATGTTTTACCTCATCATCCCGCTCATCATCTCGCTGCCAATCGTCCTGATGTTCGAGCGTTCGCAACTTGGCAGGGCGACCAAGAACGTCGAACTGCCGCCTGAACTTCGCGGCCATTGAACGCAGATTGCAAGAATCGGCCCGGACGCAACCGCACAAGAGGCCGCATGAAAACGAATAAGCCGGTCTTGCGACCGGCTTATCTATCTCCGGGGGGCATCGGAGTATTTTACTGACGGTATTGCTGGATACGGGTTGTCCGTAGCCCCGCAAGGCCGTGTTGGTCGATGGAGATCTGCCAACTGAGGAATTCATCCACCGTCAGCGTGTAGCGGTTGCACGCTTCTTCGAGGGACAAAAGCCCCCCGCGGACAGCGGCTACGACCTCAGCCTTCCGGCGTATGACCCAGCGTTTCGTGTTGGCCGGTGGAAGATCCGCGATAGTAAGCGGGCTCCCATCCGGTCCGATGACGTATTTTGCCCGTGTTCGATAGGGCTCGGTCATGTGATTTACTCAACTCCGGTACGACCAAACTCAGGATGACAATACCCACGCAGATTTAAAAAACGCCTAAGCCCAGACTGCAAAAAAACAGGATAAATGCTTGTAAATTGAGCCGTTTATTACCATCCCGTTAGTAAACGGGCTGAGTTCGCTCCATTTCGATACGGCCGTCCATACCCCGTTAACCATGCTGCGATTGGGGCTGATGAGACCGCCTCAAATTCGCCATCGCGTCGCAGGAGGTTGCAATTTCGCAGCTTCATGCTTTTGTTCATCCCCGCCTGCCCATTTTTCGCGGGCGTTCCTGCGCGCACCATCGAGGCTTTCACTCTTGCCGACCGACGCCATCCACATCGACGCTGCGCTCACAGCGCCCAGCGCCGGGCTCAACAGCCTGGGCTTTGCCCGCGCGCCCGCTGACACGCGCGTGGTTGTGGCAATGTCCGGCGGCGTTGATTCCTCTGTCGTGGCCACCCTGCTGGCCCGCGAGGGCTATGACGTGGTCGGCGTCACCCTGCAGCTGTACGACCATGGCGCCGCGGTGAAGCGCAAAGGCGCCTGCTGCGCGGGCCAGGATATCCTTGATGCGCGCCGCGTGGCTGAACGCGTTGGCTTTCCCCATTACGTGCTCGATTACGAAAGCCGCTTCCGCGAAAAGGTGATGGACCCCTTTGCCCGCTCCTATGCGGCCGGCGAGACGCCCATCCCCTGCGTCGCCTGCAATCAGCACATCAAATTCGCGGACCTCTTCGAGACCGCGCGCGACCTTGGCGCAGACGCCCTGGCGACGGGCCATTATATTTCCTCCGTCGCCTTACCCTCTGGCGGACGCGGCCTTTACCGCGGCGCTGACAGCGACCGGGACCAGAGCTACTTCCTGTTCGCCACAACAAAAGACCAGCTCGATCTGCTGCGCTTCCCGCTCGGCGACCTGCCGAAGGCGCAGGTGCGCGAGATCGCCCGCGAATTTGGCCTGACCATCGCCGACAAGCCGGACAGTCAGGACATCTGCTTCGTGCCGCAGGGCAAATACACCGACGTGATCGCCAAGCTGCGGCCTGACGCCGCCGCTCCGGGCGACATCGTCCATGTCGATGGACGCGTGCTCGGCCGTCATGCGGGCATCATGCATTACACAATCGGCCAGAGGCGCGGCCTCGGCCTGAGCGATTCCGCTGCGACCGGCGGCGAGCCCCTGTTTGTGGTCCGCCTGGACGCGAGCGCCCTCCGGGTCATTGTCGGCCCGCGCGAGGCGCTCGCGACCCGTCTGGTGCGCCTGCGCGACGTCAACTGGATTGGCGAGGGCGCCCTGAGCGGCATTCCGCAGACCGGCCTTGAGGTGTTCGTGCGCTTGCGCTCAACCCGCGCGCCAGCCCCCGCGACGCTCTTCGTGACGCAGGACGGAGCCCTGGTTGAGCTGCTGAACGGCGAGGACGGCGTGTCTCCCGGACAGGCCTGCGTTTTTTACGAAAACGCCGGGCCCCGCGCGCGGGTGCTGGGCGGAGGTTTCATTCGTGCAACCGAACCGGCGAGAGGGGCCGCGTAAGTCGCACTGCACTGGGGGAATTTGAGTGAGCGATCACAGGGGAAGCGGGCGGAATCTGGCGGCGATAACCAACGAAAACGTGGAAGCCGCATACGCCCGCTGGGCGCCAATCTACGACAAGGTGTTCACGCTGGTCATGAAGCCGGGGCGGCTTGCCGCTGCGGAAGCCGTGAACAATCTGGGCGGCCGCGTGCTCGATGTGGGCGTCGGCACAGGCCTTGAACTGCCGATGTTCTCAGCCGCCGTGAAAATCACCGGCGTCGACCTGTCCAATCCCATGCTGGAGATCGCGCGCAAGCGCGTGGCGGACCTGCAGCTCACCAATGTTGAGGAACTTCGCGTCATGGACGCCATGAACCTCGAATACGCCGACGGCAGTTTCGACGGCGCGGTGGCGCCTTACGTCATCACCACCGTACCGGACCCCGTCCGCACCATGGACGAGATGGCGCGCGTCGTGCGCCCGGGAGGCGAGATCATCATCGTCAATCATATCGGCGCCGAAAGCGGCCCCATCGCCATGATCGAGCGCTTCATGGAAAAGCGCGCCGAAAAGCTCGGCTGGCGGCCGCAATTTCCGTGGGAAATCATCGGCGACTGGATCAAATCACGCCCAAATCTTGAGTTGGTGGAACGGCGGCGACTGAGCCCGCTTGGCTTGTTCACAATCGCGCGTGTGCGGAAGAGTGGTGGCGAGCCGACGGCGTGAGCGGTGCACGACATGGCATAACCTGTGCCGGATCGAAGGGCGTAGCATTGGGCGTCGAGGAACTGGCTGACCTCTGGTGCGCGGAGAGGATATATAAACTTCGCCCCCCAGTTGGGCAGCAGCGCTATTAACAAAAAAGCTCAATTGGACCAGTTGCCTAGTTTTGTTGCGAAAGTTTTATTTTATGCAATCTCGTTCACGCCCTTGCAATGAAACGCGCGCGCTCAAGAAGTTCGTCAAAAGTTAGAATATCGATACTTCGGTTCTCACGGCGAAACAGCTCGAACGTGTCGCGCATCACGTTGGCGTCCCTGCTGTTGCCAGAACGCGAAAACTCCTCACGCGACCCAATTACGAGGATGCTTTTTGCGTTCTTCGTGCGGGCGGTCAAAACCTCAGTGCCATCTCTGCTATGATGTTCGCCTAATTGTGCGGCGTGCAGCCACTCGGCCTTTTGTTCGATAATTTGAGAAATCGCGCCTATAAATTCCGAGGTGAATTCCCACGTACCTGCACGCCCGGTGCGACGAGTTGCCTTAAAAATGGGGGTATCAGGTTTCTTGATTTCAACGAGGACCGTGTATTCCGTGAATTGCATGAGAAAGTCGATTACTGGTTTGTTTTGGTTATCGGTGCCGGCTCGACCAACCGTCAGTTCCCGTCCGAACTGACGCATTAGACGATAGTCGAGGCCATATCCGAAAACCCACGTTTCACGCTCAAAGAAATCCTGCCACTGTATTTCGCTCCAGTCGCCCTCGCGCATGTGTATTTCGTATTCTTTCAAGCCCTCTTTGCGGCCCAGCAAAACGTTGATTTCTTCATCGGTTAATGTGCCTTGCAAGGCTCGCAACACGTTGCTGCGCTGGGATTTAGACATACTCCTGATGCGGTCAATAATTCCACGGTCCGAGGCATCGATTATCGCTTTAGGGCCTGCCCTTGTGGAAATATCTTCGATTTGAAAATTCTCAGGGTTTGAAAGGTCAATGAATTTGATGCCTTCTAAAAAGGCCAGAAGCCTCTCAAACTCTTCGGCTCGGAAAGTGAATTCGTCTTTCTCAACCGCTTCAATCCAGTCGCCTGCGCGGGTCTTGAAGGTTTGGAGTGTAAGCCTTCTCAGCCCTTTATCGCATTGAGTTACAATAGCGGTGACTTGCGTTTTACGGCTGTTGCCTGTCAGGCGAAGGCATACCGCACCATCAACTTCGCCGAAGTGAATCTTGTCGCTTCCCTCGAGAATCATTCTGACTTGGCGAAGAGGCTCAGAGGCCTCGCGAAAGCTGAAAACCCTAGAAATATAGGTCTTGGCCGCTTTACGAAGCTTGAAATATTTGGCTTCGCTCAAGTCGTTCATTGGTGCACCTGTTCGTCTTTGGTTGCCTTACATGCTGAACCGATAGGGCCCATTTGACTATACTAAGCTGCCACGCCCGTCCGCTCAGGCAAAACCTTCAATTCAACCGAGCGGCCCAGCCGATAAGCAATCCGCACAAGCCGGTCGATAGTGAAGCGGGACAGGTCGGCATTGCGGATGCGCTGAATGTCGGACGCGTCCACTTTGGCGAGCTTGGCCCCTGCACGGGCCGTCAGGCCGCGCTTGTTCAGGGTGATGATGATTTCAGCGGCTATGTCCGCCTTCATCTTCTTTGTTTCGGCGTCAGCGTCGCCAAAGTCAGCAAAGATGTTGCCGCTGCCGCGCATCACTTCGAGGTCGTCGGTCATGGCCTCAACTCCTTCAGTCGTTTTATGCGTTCGCGGATAACTTCGATTTCCCGCTGGGGCGTTTTAATTCCCTGTGTGGATTTCTTTTGGAAGGCGTGCACCACCCAGAGGTCATCGTCGATTTGAACCGCATAGACGGCGCGGTAGGCGTCACCTCGGTGCGGCAGGGCGATTTCATACACCCCGCTGCCGAGGCCTTTCATAGGTTTGGTGGAATCGGCCATGGCGCCCTTGGCGGCGATTTGCAGAGCGAACTTGATTTGCTCCTGTACCGCCTGCGGGAAGGTGTTGAACTCCTTGAAAGCAGCTTTAATCCATGAAACCCGTCTCCTCGGGTATTGTTGGCATATATGCCAACGAGGAGCAAGCGATATTACGGATTTATCATGTAATAATGCTTCGCGTACATCGTGCGCCGGTCAGACGCGCTTTGGCGGAGACAGGTCCACGAGCTTTCAGAAACGGGATTTTGAATAATCAGCGCGAGAGCCAAAAATCCCCCCTGCGGCTTCCTTGACACATCGCGAGCGGCCCCCCTATAAGCCGCTCGTCCCGCTTGAAATAGCGCGAACGGGGCGGAGTAGCTCAGCTGGCTAGAGCAGAGGAATCATAATCCTCGTGTCGGGGGTTCGAGTCCCTCCTCCGCTACCAATTATTCGCATTATTTCAATATCTTACGCCGCCGCTGCGCCATCAGTTGGGCAGGAAAACGCCCTTACCGGTCTTCTGCTGATCGAGAAGCCGATAGGCCTCATCCGCCTGGTCCAATGTCCATCGATGCGTGAAGAGCTTGTCTACTTCGATCTTTCGGTCGGCCACGAAGCGAGCGCAATCGGCCTGGCCATTCTTTGAGAATGTCCAGTGGCCGAAGACCGACCTTTGACGGTGGGTGAGATCATGGTTGACGTCGAGAGTGATCTGGCCGCCGCCGGCAATCAGGCAGGTCGTTCCCCATGTACGCGTTCCGCGCACAGCGGCAGCACGCGCAGCCTCGTTGCCGGACGTCTCGACGGCCTTGTGCGCTCCTTCGCCATGAGTGAGATCGAGGACTGCCTTCACTGTGTCGACGGCGCCTGGATCGAGGGCAACGTCCGCTCCCATATCGAGCGCCAGCTGACGGCGCTCCGCCGACGTCTCAACAGCGATCACGCGTGCGCCCATTGCCGCGGCGAACTGGGTTGCCGACAGCCCCACAGGCCCCTGGCCAAAAATCGTGACCGTTTCGTCGCCCTGAACGCCAAGCCGCTTAAGTGCGGCGTATGCGGTGCCAGTGCCGCAGGAGATGGCTGCGCCCGTCGTGAAGGTGAGATCGTCAGGCAACGGAAGCAGCGTATGCGCAGGAACCTTCATGTAGCGTGCGTGCCCGCCGTCTGCTTTTCCTGACCCATAGGAAATCGAGCCGTCGTCGCAGATCTGCGTCCAGCCCGATCTGCAATGCTGGCAAACCCGGCAGCCGTCGTAATGATGGACCATGACACGGGCGCCGATTCTGGCCTGCCGCTCGGCGACGCCAGAGCCTACTGCGACAATGACGCCACACGGCTCATGGCCGGCGATCGAGTAAACGCCGCCGGGCTTTCCTTTACGGTAGGCGCGCAGGTCCGTGCCGCACATGCCCGAGGCCTTGATCTCTAGGACGGCCTCATCCGGCCCCGGCGTGGGGTCCGGGAACTCGCGCAATTCGATCTTGCGGTCGCCGAGGAAAACAATGCCCAGCATCTGCCATTCCTTTCTGAAAGATCTGATACTACAAGTTTGTGCAGACGGCTTGTTAGGCACATTGTCACGCCGAAGGGCTTGATTCAAAGTAAACGGTATCGCAGATGCTCCATGGTCCTGAATGCGGCTAGACTGATGGATCAAAAATCATGAACTGGCAAACTACATTCACGATGCCGTCTATTTAGCTGTGTCAGAATAGATCGCGAGGAGCTTATTCCGCACGCTCTCTGGCGAGGCGTAAGATTTTCTAAGGATCGTCTCGATTGCTTCACCCGATAGTGAACTGGCGCAATCGATGGCCTGCTTTGCGCAGTCGTTACGGTAGTCAGGATCAGAGAATGTGGCTGTCAGAGACTTCCGTAGGATATCTATGCGGTCGCGAGGAACGCCGGGCGGAGCCAGCAAAGGCCTGCCGACAGCGAGCGGGGCGGCAGCAAGTTCCATGACGTCGCGGCTCTCTTGATCCTTGATCAGGTCCAGCGCAAACGGGACATCCTTTAGTTCCGGATTCCGCTCATTGGCGTATTGCAACAAAATTCGGATTTTGTTTTCGGCCAGCCAGTGCGGCTTGTTGGCTTTCATCGTGGAATAGAACGTTCCCGCTGAACCTTCGTTCTCACCGCGCTCCATTGAGAGAAAGATTTCGTTCTGATTTTTATATCCCGTTACCGTGTTGATAGGCACCCCGATTAACGCGGTAATTACTCGAGCGTAAAATGCTGGCGTAGACGCAGCGCCTGTGGCGCCGAGCGTCAAGCCTCGTTTCTTTGCCTCGTCGAGAGAACGAACGGGCACGGTGTGCCAAACAATCATGGTGGACGTTTCCTGACCGGGCGTTCCCAGCCAATTGAAACTCAGAGGCTCGAAGGTCGCTTGCTTGTTGCCATAGAGGGGCTCGTACGGGACTGTGGGCTGAACCATCCCAATCGTCAGGCCGTCCCTTGATGCGACGTTGTAAAGCAGGTTCGCGGCTCGCAGACCGCCTGCGCCCGCCATATTCTGAACGATTATCGCCGGCTGTCCGGGTATATGCCTCGGCCAGTGCCGAGCTATCGTCCGAGCGTAGAGATCATAGCCCGTTCCAGAGTCGGTCGACACGATGAGCGAGACATTGCGACCTTTGTAGAAATCGGACGCTTGAGAGGCAGCTGCAATGCTCGCTAGAGAATTTATAACAACACCAAACGCCGTCAGTGCTATCGAGCGCGCTATTTCTTGCTTCATAGTACCCTCCCAAAGCGAAGTTTAGCTGGTTGGCTTTAGAGATCGCCGTAGCTAAAGATCATTGATGAATTGCCTCACTAGGCCGTTGATGTGTTCAGGATGAGAAAACATGTAGAAGTGCCCGGCATCTGGAATCACGATAAAGCGTGTATGCGGTATGTTATCGGCGAGCAACTTGGCGGACGCGACGTGTGTTGTATCGGACAGCCCATGCACTTCGTCGTCCCCAACGGTTATGAGGCAAGGAACCAGAATGTTCTTAAGTCGATCCCGCGTATTGTGCCACTGCCTTGAGTTCACATGCTCCAAGTAGATCTCGACCGCTGGTAAAGCGTTCATCAAGACGTCGATGCACTGATCTACTTGTGCAGGATTTTCCTCGGCATACTTTTTAGTGAACCCGATATCGATATTGTGCTCTCGTATATACGTCTCATATCCTTGTTTGATAATTCCAAGACAGATCTTAGGCGGGATTCCGCCCTGTGCTTTGTAGCCTGCCCCTGTAGATAATAGCGCCATCGCTGTCACCGTGTCGGGATGGTCAAGTGCAATCAATTGCGCGACGCGTCCGCCCATCGAGTGGCCTACGACGAACGCGGGGCCCAGCCCGACCTCTCGCACGATCTCAGCCGCGTCCGTCGCCAATCTAACAGTCGAGTAGTCGTTGCTATGAACTATTGTTTGACCAATTCCCCGTTGGTCGAAAATGATCACGGTGTGGTCTCGTGAGAAGTCAGGAACTTGATAGGGCGACCAGAACGCACCATCGCAGGCGGTGCCAGATATGAGCAGCATTGGGGGTCCTTTACCGTGGACCTCGTAATAAACATCCGCGCCGTCGGTCTTTAGTGTGGGCATAGGTCTTTCTCCATGCGAAAGGCACAGGTGATTGGCTTAATTTAAGCGATAGCCCTGCTCGTTGACTGCTCTGCTACAATGGTCGCCAATATTTTTCCCCCATCATGATGGTGGAAATGTGCGTGTTCGCGCAAGGGCCGGATTGCATAAGACACGCGACTTGCCAACATGCAGCCTGCTACGCCTCCACCCACGACTATATACTCCCAGATTTTTCCCAGTGGCTGTCATAACTAGCACTCTGCAGCGTATCTCGAAGGGCAACCAGACGTCCGCAGTCCGATCCGGACCGGATCGCCGCAGGCGAACCAGAGCCGCGGCGTCGTCGAGCCGCCAGGAGTGCGCTCTCGTCCCATTTACGCAGCGGCTCAACGTCCGCGGGGAGCGTTCTTAACGTAATTATGCATGAACTCCTTGATTTCCGGCGGCAAGACAAGCGCTTTGCGGATACGGTTAGGAACGTCATCCTGAGACGTCCATTCCGGGGAAAAGCCAAAGGTCTTCGTGGCGTCCTCGCCATATTCCTTATCAGCATTGAGCTTGTGAACTGCAGCGCGCAGGGCCTTCACCGCGTCAGGCGGTGAATTGGGCGGCAGCACAATCATGCGCTGCATAGCGCCATTGAGTGCAATCACCTTTTTGTAGATGTCCCACAATTGGCCTTCGGGCATCTTGCCGTTGATTTTTTGATAAAGCTCGGGAAACGTCATCACGTCTACACCGTGCATTTGATTTGTGTCCACGAACTTCTCGCCGTCGTAATTGGGATCGTAGAAGACGGGGATCACCTCGCCACTGACGACCAGACTTGGCTCGATGACGCTGCGATAACTTGGCGGCGATTCCGAATAGAAATTAATCTCGCCAGTCTGCAGCGCAAGTCGCGCCCCCTGACTACCCTTGTAGCCGGTGACGTAATTATACTTGACCCCAAGCATGTCGAGAGTCAGCCGCAGCAGGATGTCCTTGGCGTTATCGGCCCCGAGCCCACCGGCGACAAGATTCTGCGCCTTCATTATATCAGTCGCTTGCTTCATCCCAGGCTTCACGTCAGTGCGCATGAAGTAAACGCTGGTGCCAGGCTGATAGGCGACGAAATCATAGGTGAGATAGTTCACTCTGTGCTGGCGAGTGTCATTAGCGTACTGAAATGCGGTGCCGGTGAAGTAACCGGCCATCGTACCGTCCTTGGGAGCGACTTCGCCGAGATAGTTTCGCCCGGTAAGACCAGCTGCGCCATCCATGTTCTGCACGATCACGGTTGGGGGCCCGTCGAGATGCTTGGCGATATGGCGCACGAATACGCGCGCCTCAATATCTGTTGGCCCGCCCGCGGCATAGTTGACGAGAATGGTGAGCCGCTTGCCTTGGTAGAACTGCGCTGCAGCCTCGCCAATACCGGAAGTAAGGGCGAGCGCGACAACAGCCCCGTTCAGAAATGCTCTCATTGCCTTTTCCCTCTCTAGTTTGCGCCGGCCTTGTCTCCTTCAGACCTGCAAGTTTTCTCAGTGCGCACGAAGAACGTGGCGGGCGATGACCATTTTCATCACTTCGCTCGAGCCTTCGGTAATGCGATAGCTGCGCTGCTGCCGCCACATTTTCTCGATTGGCATGTCTGTGGTGAGACCGATCCCACCGTGTATCTGCATGCAGTCGTCGGCGGCCTTGAACGCCATCTCGTCGGCGAAATATTTGCAGGTATAGGCTTCTACGCGTGCGTCCGCTCCCTGCTCGATGAGCGCGGCGGCCTTGTAAACAAGCAGGCGGGCGGCTTCGAGCTGTATGTGGATGTCAGCGAGCATAAACTGGATTGACTGGCGTTCGGCGAGCGGTTTACCAAACGTGACGCGCTGCTTGGCGTAGGCTGTCGCCAATTCGAGACTTCGCTGCGCGACACCTAGAGCGCGCGCGCCGTGGTGGACGCGGCCGACGCCAAGCCACTTCTGGCCTAGCTTGAAGCCTTCACCTTCCTCACCTACGCGGTTGCACACTGGCACGCGCGCATCCTCAAAAATGATCTCCCAGGGACGATCACCCATCATCGTCTGGTATTGAGCGCCGAGGCGCACTCCCGGCGTATCCTTATCGACAAGGAAACATGAAATGCCGCCGTGTGAGCCCTTTGAACGATCGGTCGCCGCCATGAGCTGAATGAAATCTGCTTTCCCGGCGCCGGTGATGAAGCGCTTTACACCGTTGATCACGTAATGATCGCCGTGGCGAACAGCTGTGGTGCGCATCGAGCCCGGGTCAGAGCCGGCGTCTGGTTCGGTTTGCGCGAAACACGCCCTCTTCTCGCCGCGCAGGACAGGAAGCAGGTACTTCTGCTTCATCTCCTCATCGAGATCATAAAGAATGGCGCGTACGCTTGGCCCGGTGATACCCGCGCCTCGCGCTGGAAGCGCAATCGTGCGCCCTAGTTCCTGCCAAATTATAACGCTGGCCATAAGACCCATCCCGAGGCCGCCGTATGCCTCCGGAACGTCCATCATCCATATGCCGAGCTCGTGGGCGCGCGCTTCAAATTTCACACGCCATTCAGGCTTTAGCTCTTCTCCATCGCAGGTCTCGCGTTCAACGGGGATCATATCCTCGTCGACAAAACGCCGCATCTGGCGGCTAAGCATCACGAGCTCCTCAGGCAGCTGGAAGTCCATGGATGCCTCCGCTTACTTGGGCTTGTCCGCCAACGATACGCCTGCTTCCTCGCGGATGTAATTGCCTAGCCCCGGACGGAATTTTTTCTCGTCCAGGAACTGCTTCAACGCTTCCTCTCGCCCCTTCTCCGCATCTCGGAAGCGCAGCGCATCGGACTTTGCAGCGAGGTAATCGGCCGCCTGCGCTTCGCTCATGCCGCGCACCGCGCGAATGCCTTCCTTTGTGTAGCGAACGGTCGCCGGATTCTTTGCCGCTAACCTGCGCGCAAGGGCTAGAGTATCCTCACGTAGTCTTTCCTTGGGCACGGAATAGTTGACGAGGCCCATCTGCGCCGCCTTCTGACCCTCGAATGTGTCGCCAGTGATCGCGTAGAACATGGCGTCGCGGTTGTTGAGCGCGTTGACGACGTTCCAGCTGACAATCCCGCCGGGGATAATGCCCCAATTAACTTCCGACAAGCCGAACACGGCCTCGTCCGCCGCAACCGCGAGATCGCATGCGATCAACTGCGTGAAGGCGCCGCCAAAACAGAAGCCGTTGACCATGGCGATGGTCGCCTTCGGAAATTTCGACAGACGCGACCAGCGCCAGCTGTGCGAGTTTTCAGCAGCCTCGAAGCGTTCACGCGGCTCGTTCTCGGTGCCGCGGAAGAACAGCCGCAGATCCTGGCCTGCGCAAAACGCGTCCCCAGCGCCAGTGACAATCAGCACACGGCACTTGGGATCGGTGGCCAGATGGAAGAGCGCATGGTCACAATCGGCGTGAAGCTGCGGGCTCATGGCGTTGCGCTTCTCGGGGCGGTTAAAGATCAGCCACGTGACTCCATCGTCTTCCTGTTCAATCTGGATCGTCTGGTATTCGTAGACCATTGGACTCTCCCGTCTTAATTTGTTCAACCCGCGATGAGGACGAATCCATTGCCGCATGGGCATTTGGAAGCTGGCGCAGACCTGAGGCGTCTTTGAGTTACGCGATCGTCACATATGCTCCACCATTCGCGTGCAACATTTGTCCAGTCATGTATCGACATTTTGACGAACACAAAAACTCAACCAGAGCAGCAATTTCGTCCATCTCACCTGCTCGTCCTAAAGGCGTGTGCGAGATGAGTTTGCTACGATCATTGGCCGGCGGCCGAATGTCGATTTTGCCAGGAACTATGCAATTAACGGTGATGTCATCGGGCGCGAGTTCGGCCGCAAGTGAACCAGTCATTCCGGCGAGGCCCGCTTTTGCAGCAGCGACATGGCAGCGTTGCGGCCGTCCAGAGTGCCCGGAGCCGCCACCAATATTTACGATCGTACCGCGTCGGCGTTTACGCATGTGGGGAACACAGGCCTGAACACAGAAGAATGTGCCATCTAGGGTCGGCCCGAGCGTTTGCCGCCATTCCTCAACAGTAATTTCCATGATTGGCCGAAAGCTTCTGACGTTAGCATTGTTGATGAGTATGCTTGGTAAACCAAAGGTGGCGATGGCTTCCTCAACCATCGAATTGACTTCATCTTGCCGAGTAACATCTGCGCGGACAGCAATCGCCCTGCCGCCAGCGCTTCGGATTTTTTCGACCGTTTCTTTTGCGCCATCTTCTGCTCGTCGATAGTTGATAACAACCGCAGCCCCAGACGCAGCGAGCCGCATTGCAATCACGCTGCCCGTGTTAACTCCGCTCCCCGTGACGATAGCAATATCGTCAGCAAATTCGTCCGATCGCATAGTCCCCATTATGGCCTCCATAGTGATTGTGAGTACGATCCGACCGCTTGAAGCGCCCGCTTCTTGAGGAAAGCGGATCTCATCGACCTTTGAACTGCGGCTCGCGCTTCTCCATGAAGGCGGTTCGTCCCTCACGATAATCTTCGCTTGCAAACGCCTCCTTCACCAGCGAGGTGCAAAGGTCCATATCTCTATCTGCCGGATCCTTCATCATCTCCTTGATCATAAGCTTGCCTCCTCGAACGCTGAGAGGAGCGTTCCGGGCTATTGTCGCCGCAAGCTCGAGCACGCGCGTTTCAAGAAGGCCGGGCGCCGCTATTTCATGAATAAGGCCAATCTGAAGCGCTTCTTCTGCGCTGTACCGTCGGGCAGTAAAAACCATTTCCATTGCCCTTGCAGGGCCCACGACTTCAACGACACGCTTGAGGCCTGGATAATTATACACCAACCCAAGCCTTCCAGCAGGGATTCCAAATTGCGCGTCCGGCGCAGACACGCGTAGATCCGCCTTCAAGGCCGTGCCAAGACCCGCTCCCAAACATGCCCCTTGAATCATTGCGATAAGCGGCTTTTCCAATGCCTCGTACGCGAGATCAAGATTTTCACTTGCCAGTCGATACTCCTCAGCCTGCTCCGGAGTCGCACGCCTATCTTTAAATTGAGAAATATCCGACCCTGAGACGAACGCCTTGTCACCTGCACCCTTCATAACGACAACACGCACTGCTTCATCTCGCTGAAATTCAGCCAAGATTTCTATCAATGCAATTCGCATTTCAACCGAGATAGCGTTTCTGCGCGCGGGATTGTTGAAAGTAATCCATCCAATCCCGCCATCTTTTACGGCGATCATTCGATCTGTCGCAAGAACCATAGCCACTTGTTCGTTCAAGTATTCCCCCTAGTGTTCAAACAATTCAAATAACGCGCTGACTACGCAACTCGGAAACATCCGAAGCGCTGAACCCCAGTTCCGATAGGATGTCCTCGTTATGCTCGCCTGCATCGGGTGTTGCATTGCGCATCTCCCAGGGCGTTCGGGACAAGTGGATCGGTTGGCCCACAAGATGCTTCTGTCCCAAGCGGGGATGCTCGACCTTCGTCGCGATGCCAAGATGCTGCACTTGCGGATCGTTGAAAGCCTGATCAACGGTGTAAATTGGCCCGCATGGCACACCGACTGCATTCAACTTCTCGATCCATTCTGCGGTGGAACGTTTCCGAAAGTGCTCAGTAATCGCCTCATTCACGGCATCGCGATTGCGTCGTCGATCATCGGGTGTGGCGAACCCTTGCTTGTAGGTCAACTGCTCATCGCCAAACGCCTTGCAGAGCTTGACCCACCGTCCTTGCGAGCCCGACCCGATGTTAAGATGACCATCCAACGTTTCAAACGTCCCTGTTGGAATAGTATTCGGATGGTTATTGCCAGCCTGTTTAGGTACCCGTCCATCAAACAGCCAGGCAGCGGCTTGGAAGTCAAGAATGCCCAACATTGATTCCAGCAGCGACGTGTGCACCCACTGCCCTTCTCCAGACACATCACGCTCGAGCAATGCGGTCAGAAGGCCAAGAGCCAAATAGAGACCTGTTCCAACGTCGGCTAGTGCGGCGCCTGTGCGCATTGGCCCCTGCCCGGGCGCGCCCGTGACCGACATTAGCCCACTCATTCCCTGAACGATCTGATCGACACCCGGTCTGTCGGCATAAGGTCCATCTTGCCCAAAGCCAGAAATGCTCCCATACACCAAGCCGTGGTTGATCTGGCGTAAGGTTTCGTAGTCGATACCAAGGCGAAACTTCACGTCCGGACGGTAATTTTCAACGACGACATCCGCTGTCTTCACTAGCTTGTAGAATATGTCCCTGCCTTCCGGGCTCTTCAAGTTAAGCGTCAAGCTTCGTTTATTGCGATGTAGATTTTGGAAATCTGCCCTGTCACGCTTTCCGGTGTCGTCGTCTTCCGCAAGCGGCATCTCGATTTTGATGACGTCGGCGCCCCAGTCCGCCAACTGTCGAACAGCACAGGGTCCCGCGCGCACACGACTAAGATCGAGAACCCGAAAGCGGGAAAGCGGTAACTTTTTTTCTCTCATACCTTGATCCCTAATATAAATTATTAGTCACCGAGATCGCCTGCTAGTTCACGAATTTCCGCCGGAGTCTTCATGAGATGGGAAATGATTTTTTCGATTTCCTCGCCAGATATGTGGGTAAGCGTGAGCGCTTGCTTCCTGGCCTCCAACGCGAGCTGTGGATCATTCAAGGCCTGCCCGTAGGCGCGCCGCAACGCAGCGACACGTTCGACCGGCACCTCCGGCGGCGCGTACATCGGCCTGCCCAGAACGACACCTACCGAGAATAGCGACAGGACCTGTCTTTGTTTATCGTCGGTCGTAAATTCATATATGGATGGGGCATCGACACCAGGGATGCCGGACTCCTCCATCCGGAAAAGAACTTTTATCTTGCCGCTGGAAAGCCCATCTGCATACGCGCGACTTACTTGCGTATAACTTTGGCACAAACCATGGACTTCGCCTCGATCAATGGCAAGCTTTGCGTCAGTCGCGCTCTTGTAACCCTCAATGAGTTTTATCTTGGTCCCGAGAAGACGGTTGAGCATTGGCGGGATGGTACTCAACGCTGATCCTTGACCCGAACCCGCTAGAATAAGTTCTTTTGTGAAGATATCCTTCGCATCCTTAACAGGTGACGCGTCCGAAACGATACAGACACGATTGGTCACTTCAGGGCTACCAATCCAGTTTAACTTGGTCGGGTCAAAGCGCACCATCTTGTCGCCCGACAGGGCCTTGAAAGGTGCATTACGGCTCGTCATAGCCACGACACTGCCGTCACGAGGAGACACATTGTAAGTGAAATTTGTAGCCCTGATGCCTCCCGCCCCTGGCATGTTCTGCACCAAAGCTTCTGGACTACCCGGTATATACCGAACGAGGTAGCGGCCAATCATTCGCGCCCACATGTCATAGTCACCGCCCGGAGCGGAACCCACAATAATGGTTAGTTGCTTTCCTTTATAGAAATCGGCGACAGGATCGGCAGCGGCGGGAATAGCGCACATAAAAAGAAAGGAAGCTGACAAGCTTCTACATGCCCACTTGCTTGAGCGCATGATAATCTCCTCCCTTGCAACCAGGATCATTAGTCGCGACCCGGCATCTCTGCACAGAGTGGATCATCGGTAACCTCCACGCAACAATTTTTGCACCCCGCGGCGTTCATCAATGGTTTTTCTTTCAGTTTTGCGCGGAAACTGACCTTGGATCTGTACCCGTTGCGGTGCAATGCGAAATCTGGTTGCGCTTCGTGCCGGAAGATTGAGCGAAGGCGCTGATGACAGCGTTCAACGCGACGATGAAGAATTCCGCGTTTCTCGCCGAGGCGAAAAGGTGACCAATATTCTCAATGAAGGCCGCAGCGTCGCCGGGGCCCGTCATTGAGTATGCTAAAAGAGCCTTCCAACGATAGAAAGGAAGGTAGCGTCGCGCTGCCGTAGATCGTTTGACACATATGCCACTTGCCCCACTCTACCTCTCCCTGGAATTCGACAGGAAGCCGATGCACAAGAGAAGGATGTTGGCGCCGCCCTCCTCGAAGGCGAGCCGCGCCGCGCGATAGAGCTTCGTCAGACGCGCTTCCAGCACGTCTTCGCCGACGTTGGTGTGACGATCATTGCGCGCGAGCGCGTCGAGCATGAAGTCGCGGCGACCATCCTCGTCGAGCCGCTGTGCGAAAAGCGCCGCGTCGCGCCCGTCGCCGTCGAGCACCACGGAGCGGCCAGGCAGCTGGAAGCGCGCGCCGGCCAACAGCATGTCCTCCAGCAAAGCGGGGTCGGGACACTCGAGCGGGATCGTCGACTTGCTGTCCTTGAAATTCAGCAGGCGGTTGCGCAGCGTGAGGTCGAGCAGCTTGCGCTTCCAAGTCTCCAGCCGATCCAGCGTCTTGTCGGGCGCAACGGCGCGCGGCGTCAGATCGTCCTCGTACGCGGGCGCATCCTCCCGCGTCTGCGCGGCGACGGGCGCAGCGTCCGGAGCCAGCGCGGGCCCTGCGCCGGCGTCGAGCTCCAGTGGCCGGATGCGGGCGATACGCGCGCGGCTCAAATTGATCGCAAGTTCGAAACGCGCCGCCGACTGCCCGGTGTGCAGTGTGGTCTCGACGAGGATCATTTCCTGCAGCTGCACGCGCTTCCGCAGCATCTGCGCAACGTCGAGGATGGCCGCGGAAAAATACTCGTCAGTAAGCCACAGGCCCACAAAGGCGTGGCCCTCGGTGAGTACGAACAGGGGGTTGAGCCCGGCCTGTTCCAGGCGCGCTGCATAGAGTAGCGTCAGATCGAGACACGTGCCGACCTGACGCGTGAGCACGTCGCCCGGCCCGCGCATCATCTGCCCCGCGCGCTCGAAGGATTTCGGCGGCAGCACATAGGCGATGGCGTGGCCTGCGAGTGCGGTCCAGATCGCCTCCGCGAGCTCCCACGCGCGCGCCTTGCGGCCTTCGCGATAACCGTCGAGCCCTGCGTTACGGCCCGCCTGTGTTGTGCAGCACCGACAGCCAACAATCCGAAAGTCAGCTGAGGATGATGATGGGTCCTCGACCGCTACCATGTTCAAGAGCCGCAAAAATCAATTCGCGAAAGCAATCAGGATTGAACCCATCAAAATCATCGTCGCGTCGGGTATCGCTCGTTTAATGGACATCATCCATCACACCGTTAGAAGGCATGCCTTTCACCGGTGGACGCCGCCAACCGTGGCGCAAATACTCAAAATCACTCCCGATCTGCTGGATTTCCAAAGCGCTCCAGGTCGCTTCGATCCAATCAAGGGGCGCCCGCCATCCCTTAAGCAATCGCCCGAACATGGTCTACCAAGTCACTAGTGGATAGAATCTAACATTTGGTGCCCACGTCGAA
>JANPPJ010000015.1:0-67961 GCA_031428455.1 Hyphomicrobiales bacterium
GCGCGGCCCGGTCGCCCCACGAGCCTGAAGTGCAGGCCCACCGACATCATCTTGGGCGCGCGCTCGCCTTCCGCGTAGAGCACATCGAAGGAATCTTTCAGATACGAAAAGAACTGGTCGCCGCTGTTGAAGCCCTGCGGCGTGGCGAAACGCATGTCGTTGGCGTCAAGCGTGTAGGGCACGATAAGGTGCGGCCCGTAGGAGCCCTCAACCCAATAGGGCAATTCGTCTGCATAGGAGTCGGCTGAATAAAGGAAGCCGCCTTCCTCCATGGTCAATTCAAGCGTCTGCTCGGACGTGCGTCCCTGATACATGCCCAGCGGGCGCGCGCCGGTCACCTCCGTCTGCAGACGAACCGCCTCAGTGATGTGCGTGCGCTCGTCACCGAGGCTGAAATCCTTGTAGTCAATCCACTTGAGGCCGTGGGTTGCGATTTCCCAACCGGCTTCCTGCATCGCCGCGACAGCCTCGGGGTTGCGGGCCAGCGCGGTGGCGACGCCAAACACGGTCACGGGCATGGCGCGTTCCGTGAAGAGGCGATGCACGCGCCAGAAACCGGCGCGCGAGCCGTATTCGTAGATCGACTCGATGTTCATGTGGCGCTGGCCCGGCCATGCGGCGGCGCCAACGATTTCCGACAGAAACGCTTCGGACGCTGCGTCCCCGTGCAGGATGTTGTTCTCGCCGCCTTCCTCGTAATTGACGACGAACTGCACGGCGATGCGGGCGTCTTTTGGCCAGCGCGGATGAGGCGGGTTTCGCCCGTAGCCAATCAGATCGCGCGGATATTCGCTCATCACGATCCCCGGTAGGTCGAATAGGCCCACGGCGAAGCGAGCAAGGGCACGTGATAATGTCCGTCCGCGTCGGCCATGCCGAAGCGGATCGGGGCTATGTCCACGAACGGCGGGTCTGGCATGTCCACACCCCGGCCGCGAAAATAATCGCCCATGTGAAAACGCAGCTCATAGACGCCGGGACGATATTCATCCCCGGCCAGCAGCGGCGCGTTGGTGCGCCCGTCTTCGTTGGTGACTTCGGTCTTGAGCAGCCGTTCGCCGCCCGGGCTGAGCGCAAATAGCTCAATTTTCACGCCCGCTGCGGGCCTGCCGGAATGGGTGTCGAGAATGTGTGTTGAAAGCCGCGCCATGAGGACGTCCTGCATATGATGCGCCACATATATCTCAGGCAGCGTTGCGGCGCAGCAATTCTCGCGCGGCGCGCTTACGAGGCGAAATAGCCGTCCAGCACCTGGCTGAAGATCGCCGAAAGTTTGTGCAGGTCGGCGATGGACGTGCGTTCATCCACGGCGTGCATGGTCTGGCCGACAAGCCCAAACTCCAGCACTTCGCCATAGCGGCAGATGAACCGCGCGTCTGACGTGCCGCCCGTTGTGGAAAGCGCGGGGCGCCGTCCGGTCTGGGCTTCAATCGCAGCAGAAAGCGTCTCGACGAATGGGCCGGGCTTTGAGAGGAAGGCCAAGGCGTTAGTCGGCTGAAAGACCACCTCGTAACGCGCGCCGTTCGCCGCCTTCGCCAGGCGTGCGCGGACCTCGTCCGCCAGTGTTTCGGGCGTCCACAGGTCGTTGAAGCGAATGTTGAATTGCCCCCGCGCGCTGGCGGGGATGACGTTGACGGCCGGATTGCCGGTGTCGATGGACGTGATTTCGAGGTTCGAGGCGTCAAAATGAGCCGTGCCGCTGTCGAGCGGCGTCGCCCGCAGGGCGCTCGCCAGCCGCACGATGTGATGAACCGGGTTGTCGGCCAGATGCGGATAACCGACGTGCCCCTGCTTGCCCGCAACGGTGATCGCCCCCGAAAGCGAACCGCGTCGGCCGATCTTGATCATGTCCCCCAGCGCGTCAGGATTTGTGGGCTCGGGCAGGATGCAGTGATCAAAGCATACGCCGCGCGCGTGCGCCCATTCGAGCAGCTTGATGGTGCCGTTGACGGCGGGGCCTTCCTCGTCGCCGGTGATGAGGAAGGAAATCGAGCCCGTGGGCGCGCCATTTCTCGCTACATATCGGAGCGACGCGGCTATGGCCGCCGCCAGTCCGCCCTTCATGTCGACGGCGCCGCGCCCCCACAGCATGTCGTCCGCGACTTCGCCGGAGAAAGGGCTGAAACGCCAGTTCGCCGCATCGCCCGGCGGCGCCACATCTGTATGGCCGGCAAACATCAGGTTGGGTCCAGCCCCGGCGGCCCCTCCGATGCGGGCGTAAAGATTGTCGATATCGGGATAGCCATCCTGCGAAAACACAACCCGGTGCGTCTCAAAACCTGCGCCATCCAGCAACTTCTGGATGTAGCCGAGCGCGCCGCCGTCTTCAGGCGTCACTGATGGGCAGCGGATGAGATCTCGGGCGATGTCGAAAGCGTCGGGCGTGGTCCGGGGCGTGGTCACAGCTTGGTCCTCAAGGCGCAGGCGGGACTTTTACCCGTTCTGGCGCGAATGTGCGATGAACTAATCGCGTGCTGGCCCGCAGGCGCCGTCCCGGTTAGCATAGCGACGCATTTTTGACCTTCGACGACCCGGAGCCCCGAGCGTGACTTCCACTGATACGTTTGACCTGACCCTTCTGGATGAGCGCAAGGCGGCCGCCCGCGCCTGGTTTGAAGCCCTTCAGGGACGGATCATCGCCGCAATCGAGTCCATCGAGGACGTGTGTCCCGGCCCCTTCGACCCCGAAGCGCCAGTCGCGCCCGGCCGTTTCACCCGCAAGCCCTGGACCCGGACCGACCACACCGGCGCGCCCGGTGGCGGCGGCACGATGGCGATGCTGACAGGACGCGTTTTCGAGAAGGCCGGCGTTCACGCCTCCACGGTCCATGGTACGTTTGCGCCCGAATTTGCCAAGCAGATCCCCGGCGCGGACGAAGACCCCCGTTTTTGGGCGTCCGGCATTTCGCTCATCATCCATCCGTGGAATCCCAACGTGCCCGCGGTGCACATGAACACGCGCTTCGTTGTGACGTCCAAAGCCTGGTTTGGCGGCGGCGCGGACCTGACCCCGGTGCTCGACCGTTTCCGGGTGCAGGATTATGCGGACAGCATCGACTTTCACGCCGCCATGCAAGGCGCCTGCGAGCGCCACAGCGGGGTCGCCGTTTATTCCAAGCTCAAGGCGTGGTGCGAGGAATACTTCCACCTCAAGCACCGCAACGAGCCGCGTGGCATCGGCGGCATTTTCTACGATTGGCTGAACAGTGGCGGCGACAAGAACAATTCCAATTGGAACGCCGACTTCGCCTTCACGCGCGATGTGGGCGACGCTTTCCTTGGCATCTATCCCGCGCTGGTGAAGCGCAACTTCGGCCATGTCTGGTCGGCGGCTGATCGCGAAGAGCAACTCGTCCGTCGCGGGCGGTATGTGGAGTTCAACCTGCTCTATGATCGCGGCACGATCTTTGGCCTCAAGACCGGCGGCAACGTCGAGTCGATTCTCTCCTCCATGCCCCCGCGCGTGCGCTGGCCGTGATGATGAGCGTTTGCGACGCGCGCTGGCGCGTTGCCCCATAAAACCAGAAAAGCTGTGGTCGCCAGCGCCAGCGTTGACCACGAGAGCGACCCAAGGGAGCAGGCTGCGGAATGTCCGAGATCACCAAACGACCCAAGCGCGCGACGATTACCGATCAGGAAGCGCTGGAATTTCACAAGCGCGGGCGCCCCGGCAAGATTGAGATCATTTCCAGCAAGCCTATGGCGACGCAGCGCGATCTGTCGCTGGCGTATTCGCCCGGCGTCGCGGTTCCTGTAAAGGCGATCGCGGCCGATCCCTCCACCGCGTTCGATTACACATCCAAGGGCAACCTCGTCGCGGTGATCACCAACGGCACGGCGATCCTGGGCCTTGGCAATCTCGGGGCTTTGGCCTCCAAGCCGGTGATGGAAGGCAAGGCGGTGCTTTTCAAGCGCTTCGCCGACATCGACTCGATTGATCTTGAAATCGACACTGAAGACCCGGACGAGTTCATCAACGCGGTCAAATATCTCGGCCCCACATTCGGCGGCATTAACCTCGAAGATATCCGCGCGCCGGAATGTTTCATCATCGAGCAGCGCCTGCGCGAGTTGATGGACATTCCCGTTTTTCACGACGATCAGCATGGCACCGCGATCATCGCCGCCGCAGGCATTCTCAACGCGTTGAAGCTCACAGGCCGCGACATCCGCAAGACGCGGCTCGTGTGCAACGGCGCGGGCGCCGCCGGCATCGCATGCCTTGATCTGATCAAGGGCCTCGGCTTTGCGCCGGAAAACGTGCTGCTCTGTGACACGAAAGGCGTGGTCTACCAGGGCCGCACCGAGGGCATGAACCAGTGGAAATCCGCGCACGCCGTTGTGACGGACCGCCGCTCGCTCGCCGAAGCGATGGTGGGCGCCGACATCTTCTTTGGCCTCTCCGTCAAAGGCGCGTTGACGCCCGAGATGGTCGCCTCGATGGCCAAAGATCCGATCATCTTTGCGATGGCCAATCCTGATCCCGAGATCACGCCTGAGGAAGCGCACGAGGTGCGCGATGACGTGATCATGGCGACGGGCCGCTCTGACTATCCCAATCAGGTCAACAACGTCCTCGGCTTCCCGTTCATCTTTCGCGGCGCGCTCGATGTGCGCGCCACCACGATCAATCTTGAGATGAAGCTCGCCGCCGTGAAGGCGCTGGCCGAACTCGCGCAGGAAGATGTGCCCGACGAGGTGGCCGCAGCCTATGAGGGCGCCCGTCCGCGTTTCGGGCGTGAATACATCATTCCCGCGCCGTTTGATCCGCGTCTCATCAGCGTCGTGCCCTCCGCTGTCGCCGCCGCCGCCATGGAATCGGGCGTTGCGCGCAAGCCCATCGAAGACATGAAGGCCTATCGCGAAAGCCTTTCTGCGCGGCGTGATCCTGTTGCGGGCGCGCTGCAGATGATCTTCCAGCGCGTGCGGCGCCATCCAAAGCGCGTCGTGTTTGCGGAAGGCGAGGAAGAGCAGGTCATCCGCGCGGCTGTCTCATTCGTCAATCAGGGGCTCGGCTCGGCAATTCTGGTGGGCTACGAAGACCGCATCCAGAAGTCGGCGCAGACGCTGGGCATCGACATCTCAGGCATCACCATCGCCAATGCGCGCCTGTCGCAGCGCAACGCCGCCTACACGGAGTACCTTTACGAAAAGCTTCAGCGGCAGGGCTATCTCTGGCGTGACTGCGCTCGCCTCATCAACACAGACCGCAACAATTTCGCCGCCGCGATGGTGGCGCTGGGCGATGCGGACGCCATGGTCACGGGCGTCACGCGCAACTTCACCATCGCACTTGAAGATGTGCGCCGCGTGATCGACCAGCGGCCCGGCCATCGCCTGATCGGCGCCTCGCTCGTCATTGCGCGCGGACGCACTGTTCTGGTGGCTGATACGGCGATTACCGAAATGCCTACGGCTGAAGAGATTGCGCAGATCGCCATTGAGGCGGCTGGCGTGTCTCGGCGTCTGGGCTACGAGCCGCGCGTTGCGCTTCTCGCCTTCGCCACGTTCGGCCATCCGCGCGGCGAACGTTCAGCGCGTGTGCAGGAGGCGGTGCGCATCCTTGACCAGATGCACGTCGATTTTGAATACGACGGCGAAATGGCTGCAGACGTGGCGCTCAACAAGGAAGCCATGGCGGCCTACCCGTTTTGCCGCCTCAAGGACACGGCGAACGTGCTCGTCATGCCCGCTTTCCACTCTGCGTCCATCTCCACAAAGATGCTTCAGGAGCTGGGCGGCGCGACGGTGCTTGGCCCCTTGATCGTCGGTCTCGACAAGCCAGTGCAGTTCGTGCCGCTGGGCGCGCGCGACGCCGACATCGTCAATATGGCGGCGCTGGCGGCGTTCAACGTCGGCGGATGATGGCGCGGATGGCGGCGCCAAGATTCAACGCCGCCAGAACGCCAAAGCCAACGGCGGTAAAAAGTCCCGGCGACTGCTCGGTCGGGACGGCCAGCGCACTCCACAGAAACGCGACGAACATCGAAAAGCTGAACAGCCCTGCGCCCAACGGGAAGGCGATGATCACCGCAAGTGGAATCCTGCGGAACAATGACGCGATGGAAATTCCGCTCGAAACCAGAAGCATGAAGGCGATGTACGCTCGGATCATATTTGCTTCCGCCCCAGCGGTGAGGCGATGCTAGATCGTCACCTGAGCGCCAAGCTCCACCACGCGGTCTGATGGAATGGCGAAAAAGTCTGTGGCGTTCGTCGCCTGCCGCGAAAGCGCGATGTAGAGCCCATCCTGCCATTTCGGCATGCCGGACGAGGGCGAAGCCTTCAGCGTTCGGCGGCCAAGGAAGAATGACGTCGTCATGATGTCGAACTTGAGCCCGCTCTTGCGCAGCGAGACAAGCGCGGCTGGCACGCGCGGACTTTCCATGAAGCCAAAGTGCAGCGTGATGCGCGTAAAATCCTCCGACAGTTTTTCTGTCTCGCAGCGCGCCGCAATGGCCACGCGCGGCACTTCCTCCGTGCGCACCGACACAAGGATGATGCGCTCGTGCAGCACCTTGTTGTGCTTGAGATTGTGCATCAGCGCAGCTGGCGCGACCTCGGGATCGCTCGTCAGGAAAATCGCCGTGCCGGGCACGCGCGTCGGTTTGGATTTCTCCAGCATCCGGATCAGGCTGCGCGTGGGGATTGAGTCCTTGTGGGTCTTTATCTCCAGCAGACGCGTGCCCCTGTTCCAGGTCCACATGATGGCGACCATCGCCGCCCCGATAAGCACAGGCACGTAGCCGCCGTCGAACAGCTTCAGCAAGTTGGACGTGAAAAATGCGATTTCGATGCTGAGAAAAACTGACACGAACAGCGCCGAGCCCCAAACGGGCCAGCGCCACATCTTCCAGACAACGAAGAACAGCAACAGCGAGTCCACCAGCATCGAACCGGTAACCGCAATGCCGTAGGCTGACGCGAGATTGGAAGACGAGCGGAACGTCAGCACGAGCAAAATTACGCCGATGAGCAGGATGCGATTGACGCGCGGAATGTAAATCTGGCCTTCCTGCGTATCGGACGTGTGCTGCACATCGAGTCGGGGCAGGAGCCCGAGTTGAATGGCCTGTCGGGCCAGCGAGAAAGCGCCTGTTATGGTCGCCTGGCTGGCGACCACTGTCGCGATGGTCGCCAGAATGACCAGTGGCAACAGCGCCCAGTCTGGCGCCAGCAGGAAGAAGGGATTTTCCATCGCCTTGCGGTCGGCTAGAATCAACGAGCCCTGACCCAGATAATTGAGGATCAGCGCAGGAAAGACGAGGCCGAGCCACGCGACGCGAATGGGATCACGGCCAAAATGGCCCATGTCCGCGTAAAGGGCTTCGGCGCCTGTGACGGCGAGAAACACTGCGCCGAGCACAATGAAGCTTATGACGCCATGGGAGAACAGGAAGGTCAGCGCGTACATGGGATTGAACGCGTGAAGAATCCGCAGTTCGTCACCAATATGCAAAAGGCCCAGTGCGCCGAGTACGAGAAACCACACCACCATGATGGGCCCGAACCAGCGCGCGACCCCCGCCGTGCCGAGCCGCTGCACCATGAACAGCGTGATGAGGATCGCCAGCGTGATGCTGATCACGTAGGGCTCGAAGAGCGGCGTAACAAGTTTCAATCCCTCGACCGCTGACAGCACCGAGATTGCGGGCGTGATCATGGCGTCGCCCGTGAAGAGAGCTGCGCCAATGATGCCGAGAACAAAAATGAAAGCGCTGCGACGGCCGAAGGCTTTCTGCGCCAGCGCCATCAGCGCCAGCGTGCCGCCTTCGCCGCGGTTGTCGGCCTGAAGCACGAAGATGATGTACTTCACCGTGACGACAACAAAGATCGCCCAGATCAGCAATGAAACGATGCCGATGACTTCGTTGTCGCTGACTGTGCCGCCGACCGCCGCATGGGTGAGCGCTTCACGAAGGGCGTAGAGCGGACTTGTGCCGATATCGCCGCACACAACGCCGACGGACGCGAACGCCATCGCCATGGTGCCGGCTTTGCGGTGGCCCGGGTTCGAGGGGTGTGCGCCGTTGGCGTCGCCACCTGCCTGGGTAGCTTGATCCGATAGCATGGGCGAGCCTGGTTAGCCCCCTGCAGTCTTCGGCGCTTTTTAGCGCAGGCCGCAGGGCGCGGGTGTGTAAACGTCCCGCGCGGCGCAGGGCATACTCCCTTTGCGTGCGCTGCACAACGGGCAGTAAGGTTAGCTCTGCAGTAGTTGCGGGCTTGGTGCGATTAGCCTTGCAGGAAACGCAGGGCTTTGCCACTCAGCGTAGATGATTTTTGACGAACCCTTGCCCATCGATGAGGCGCTGCCGGAACTGCTGGCTGCGCTCGCCTCCTGTCCGCGCGCGGTCCTTGTGGCCCCGCCCGGCGCAGGCAAGACCACACGCGTGCCGCTCGCCCTGCTGGATCAGGCTTTTGTCGCAGGCGGACGGATCATAGTGCTGGAGCCTCGCCGCCTTGCCGCCCGCGCGTCGGCGGAAAGAATGGCCGCCACGCTGAAGGATAAGGTGGGCGGTGTTGTTGGCCTGCGCGTGCGCCTTGAATCCCGGGTCTCCGCACGCACCCGCATCGAGGTCGTCACGGAGGGCGTCTTTGCGCGGATGATCCTCGACGATCCCTCGCTGGGGGGCGTCTCCGCCGTTCTGTTCGACGAATTTCATGAGCGTTCGCTGGATGCAGACATGGGCCTTGCACTGGCGCTGGATGCGCAGGCGGGGCTGCGGGAGGATTTGCGCATCCTCGTCATGTCCGCGACGCTGGACGGCGCCCGCGTGCGCGCCTTGCTGGGCGATGCGCCCCTCATTCAGAGCGAGGGGCGCGCCTACCCGGTGGAGACCCGCTACGTGGGACGCAACGCGGGCGAAGACCCCGCCGAGGCGGTCACGCGCACCGTTTTGCGGGCGCTGGATGAGGAAACAGGCTCTATTCTGGCGTTCCTGCCGGGGCAGGGCGAAATCCTGCGCTGTGCGGAGCGTTTGCGTGAGCGCGCGCGCGGTCCATCTGTGGATATCGCGCCGCTCTTTGGCGCCATGGATCGCGCCGAACAGGATCGTGCTGTCACGCCGTCCGTGAAAGGGCGGCGCAAGGTGGTGCTGGCGACCTCCATCGCCGAAACCTCGCTCACCATCGAGGGCGTGCGCGTCGTCGTCGATTGCGGCCTCTCCCGTGAGCCGCGCTATGAGCCGGACATTGGCCTGACGCGCCTTGAAACCGTGCGCGCGTCACGCGCCGCCGCCGATCAGCGACGGGGTCGCGCTGGCCGCACGGAGCCGGGCGTTTGCTATCGCCTCTGGGAGGAGGCCGCGACGGGCTCGCTCCCGGCCTATTCGGCGCCCGAGATCCTGTCTGCCGACCTGTCGTCGCTGTTGCTTGATCTGGCCGCCTGGGGCGCGCGCGATCCCGCCTCCCTGCTCTGGCTCGATCCGCCGCCTGCGCCTGCCGTAGCGGAAGCCCGCACGCTGCTCAATCGCCTTGGCGCGCTGGATGCTGACGGCGCCATAACGCAGGAGGGCCGCGCCATCCGCGCGCTCGCCCTTCCGCCGCGTCTTGCCCGCATGGTGGTGGACGCCGCCCGCACCGGCGCGGCAGATCTTGCCGCCGATGTCGCGGCTGTGATCGTGGAGCGCGGTCTGGGCTCCAGCGAAATTGATGTCGGCGAGCGCGTGCGTCGTTTCAGGCGCGAACGTTCGCAACGTGCCGAAAGCGCGCGTCGCATGGCCCGCAACTGGGCGCAGCAGGCGGCGCAGACCGCTGGCGTGGCGCAGGCACATACAGAGGTGAAAGCCGCGGGCGCCTTGCTGGCGCTGGCCTGGCCTGACCGCATTGCTAAAGCGCGCGGTGCGCCGGGCGAGTTCCTCATGGCCAACGGGCGCGCGGCCTCGGTGGAGGCCCATCACGCGCTGGCTCGTGAGCCCTTTCTCGCTGTAGCTGAAATCGTCGGTCGCGCTTCTTCGGCGCGCATTCTCGCCGCCGCGCCCATGAGCCTTGCCGATGTGGAAGAGGCGGCGGGCGCCGACATCGTATCCAGCGAAGAGTTGGTGTTTGATCGCGCCAGCGCATCGGTTAAGGCGGCGAATGTGCGCAAGCTTGGCGCGATTGTGCTTGCGCGCCAGCCCTTGTCCGCAACAAGCGCAGCTGCCGCTGTTGCACTGGCGCAAGGCATAGCCGCTCTGGGCGTTGATCGCCTGCCGTGGACGAAGGCGCAGAAGCAGTGGCGTGATCGCGTCCTGTTCTTGCGCAGCGCGCACGCAGGCGAGGGCGACGAAAACCCTTGGCCCGACGTGTCAGACCTCGCGCTCGCGGAAAGCGCTGCTGATTGGCTCGCCCCTTGTATCGAGGGTCGCACGTCGCTCGCGGCAATCAAGCCGGATGATCTCGACAAGGCGCTGTCGGCGTTGCTGCCATGGGATTTGCAACGCAAGCTCGACATTGAGGCGCCAACGCATTTCGAGGCGCCAACTGGCTCGAACGTCGCGGTTGATTATGAATCCGACGGCGCGCCAGTGATCGCCATCCGCGTGCAGGAATTGTATGGCCTTGCAAAACACCCGGCGCTTGCGGGCGGTCGTGCGCCGCTGACGCTGCATTTGCTGTCACCGGCCCACCGGCCCATCCAGATCACGAAAGATTTGCCGGGCTTCTGGCGCGGCTCATGGGCTGCGGTAAGATCGGACATGAAGGGACGCTATCCGCGTCATCTTTGGCCCGACGATCCGGCAGCCGCGTTGCCGACAACGCGCGCCAAACCGCGCGGGACCTAAGGAAGGACAGATGATCATCCGCGACGCCACTCACGACGACATCGCCGCATTCCAGCGCATCTATGCGCATCACGTTTTGAATGGCGCGGGCTCTTTCGAGGAACTGCCGCCGACCATCGAAACGATGATCGAGCGTTTTGATCTTGTGGCGTCGCGCAATCTGCCGTGGCTTGTCGCGGACATCGACGGCGTGATCGCTGGCTATGCCTACGCGAACCTCTACCGCGAACGCAGCGCCTATCGTTTCACGCTGGAAGACGCGGTCTATATCGCGCCAGACCTTGCCCGCAGCGGCATTGGCCACGCGTTGCTGACCGAACTTCTGTCGCGCTCAACAGCCGCTGGCTACCGGCAGATGATCGCGGTGATCGGCGACAGCGAGAACTACGGTTCTATCGGCCTTCATCGCGCGCTGGGTTTCAGGCGCATCGGCACACTGCAGGCAGTGGGTTTCAAATTCGGCCGCTGGCTTGATTCCGTTATCATGCAGAAGGACTTGGCGGACATTTCTGCGAACTAGAGCGCAGCGATAGGTATGTTCCCTTAATGTTCTTGCACGCCAGGCAGGCTTCAGCTAGGCTAAAAGCTCTTCCGGGGGGCCTCGGCATGGTGGTGCGCGTAGCGACAGTGGCGTTTGTGGGGATCGAGGCTCGGCCTGTCGATGTCCAGGTGCAGATATCTGGCGGCACGGTTGGCTTCGCCATCGTCGGGCTTGCCGACAAGGCTGTGGGCGAATCGCGCGAGCGGGTGCGCGCCGCGTTGAACGCCTCGGGCCTGGCGCTGCCAGCCAAAAAGATCACGGTCAATCTCGCCCCCGCCGACGTGCCCAAGGAGGGCAGCCACTACGACCTGCCGATTGCGCTGGCTGTCATGGCCGCCATCGGCGCGATCCCGGCGGACGCTTTGGCGAACTTTACGGTTCTGGGCGAACTGGCGCTGGACGGCGCGATCACCACGGTCGCGGGGGTTCTGCCAGCGGCGGTCGCCGCCAACGCGCGCGGCCACGGGCTCATCTGCCCCTTCGCCTGCGGGCCAGAAGCCGCTTGGGCCTCCTCGGACATCGAGATTCTGGCGCCTCGCTCGCTCATCCAGCTTGCAAATCACGTGCGCGGGACGCAGGTGATGGCTCGCCCAAAGCCGGCGATGCGCGCCTCTAGTGGGCCCATGCCAGACCTGCGCGACATCAAGGGCCAGGAGAGCGCCAAGCGCGCGCTCGAAATCGCCGCCGCCGGAGGGCACAATCTTCTCATGAGCGGGCCGCCTGGCTCGGGCAAGTCGATGCTGGCGGCGCGGCTGCCCTCGATCCTGCCGCCGCTGTCCCCGCGTGAATTGCTTGAAGTGTCGATGATTCATTCGGTGGCGGGCGCGCTGGCGGGGGGCGAGCTCACTGACCGCAGGCCGTTCCGCGCCCCCCACCATTCGGCCTCAATGCCCGCGCTCGTTGGCGGCGGAACCAACGCCCGGCCCGGCGAGGTCTCGCTGGCCCATCACGGCGTACTATTCCTTGATGAGTTTCCGGAGTTTTCCGCGCCCGCGCTGGACTCGCTTCGCCAGCCGCTGGAGACCGGCGAGGTCGCCATTGCGCGCGTCCATCATCGCGTTGTTTATCCAGCGCGCTTTCAACTCGTCGCCGCGATGAACCCATGTCGCTGCGGCCACGCGACGGACCCCGGTTATTCTTGCCGTCGCATGCCCAACGATCGCTGCATGGCAACCTATCAGGCGCGCATCTCCGGGCCTTTGCTCGACCGTTTCGACCTTGCCATCGAAGTGCCTGCAGTGAGCGCGGCCGATCTCATCCTGCCGCCTCCGCGCGAAGGATCAGCGGAAGTTGCGGCGCGCGTTCTGGCTGCGCGCGAAATTCAGGCGCGCCGTTACGCCGCTATCGGCCTTCCGCACGTCACGTCAAACTCCGCAGCGCCGTCCAATGTGATCGAGACGGTTGCTGAACTGGACGCCTCGGGCGCCGCGTTGCTGCGCGAAGCGGCGGACCGCATGAAACTTACCGCGCGCGGCTTTCACCGAGTGCTGAAACTTGCGCGGACGCTCGCCGATCTTGACGCATCGCCCAAAGTGTCTCGCGCGCATCTTGCAGAGGCGTTATCGTACCGGGCGCGCGGTCCCATGCAGCAGGCCGCATAAGGGGGGCAGCATTGCACGTCGTTCTTGAAGTCAAAACGGATCGTTTCACCGGCACTGCGCCGCGCGCCGGCGTCAACGAGCTCATTGGCAGCGACGAACTCGCCAACTGGCTGTCCGCCGCGTTGCGCGAACACGACTTTGGCGCAGTCGATCCCTGGGCGGAAGATCATGGCTGGGATTTCGCACTGCGCCATGGCGACATTGTTTATCTGGTCAGTTGCTCTTGTGACTTTGAGGATGACGGCAAGCCCGCCACAGATTTTTTTGTCCAGATCGCTGTCACCCGCAGCCTTATTGATCGTCTGCTGGGGCGGCGAAAAATGAACGCGGCGACTGATCCTGTTGTTGTCGCCATCCGCGCACTGCTTCGCGGCCAGGCCGATATGCAGGTCACAGATCAAGACGCTGAAGCCGCTGCGGCGGGCTGATTTCGCCTCGTCTTTGAAGCTAAAGCAGGACGCGGCGACGTCAGGCTGCCGCCAGATCGACGGTCCCCGAGCCGAAGTGTTCGATATAACGCGCCTGGATTCTGGCGACGGGCAGAACGACAAAGACATCTGTCGTGCCAAAGGCCCGATCAACGAAAACGTCGTCGCCAAAACTTGCGCCAAGACGCAGATAACCCTTGATCAGCGGGGGCAGTTTCGTGAGTGTCCGACGGTCCGAAGTCGCATCGCCGGGCGTCGAGCCAAGGCGCTCACCCTCTTGCTGTCGCGCACCGTTGCGTGCAACTACGGATGTCCGCCATTGCTCGTCCGCGCTGGCGTGTGTGCGCAGAAAACCCAACGTTTGGGCGTGGGCGCGCGGGTCGACGCCCGGCATTGACGCGCAGCCAAACATCACATCGACTCCATGATGCCGCACGTAGGCCAGTACGCCGCGCCAGAGCAATTCCAGCACGCGGCGGGCGCGATATTCGGGCAGCACGCAAGAGCGCCCCAGTTCCATGAACTTCTTGTCCGGATGGCGCTGGATGAGCCCGACTATGTCAAACTCGCCAGCGCTGTAAAACCGATTGCTCTGCGCAACAGCGTCCTGCCGCAACAGTCGATACGCGCCGACAATCCGGAACTTTCGCGCGGGCGATGCGGCGCCATGATCTACGACGATGACGTGATCGCAGACGCGGTCAAACGGGCACTTGTCACGACGCTGCGCACGCGCGAGCGGCGTTGCCATGGCGCCGCCCTCCTCGAAAAAGACACGATAACGCATGCGCTGGATGGCGCGGATTTCTTTCTTTGTTACCGCAAATTTGAGTTCGAACGAGCCAACCCGCGCCAGGGTTTCCGGCAGGCCGCGAAGATCGCGCACCACGCCACGCCGAAGCGCCAACACCGCGCCGCTGAACATCGCGAGGTGAGACGAGGCGACTGTCAGCATGTCCGTCTCCCCAAATCGCCAGCACGCCTCGAATTAGCCTGAGTCGGCGGACGATTTTGTGACAGGTTGCGGTGCTTGCGTCACGGGCTCCTGTTCACTTGGCCCAGACCCGGTTGCAGCATCGCCGCCAGCGCACCTCTGGCGAGGGGCTTTGTGATGATGTCATCCATCCCCGCGTCTAGGCACGCTTTCCGATCGTCGGCGAAGGCGTTGGCTGTGACCGCTACGATGCGCACCGGCGGGTGGCCCGTTTCTTTCTCGAGCGCGCGGATGCGGCGGGTCGCCTCGATCCCGTCGAGGTTGGGCATTCGCACATCCATCAACACGAGGCGAAACGGCGCCCGTTCACCGGCCAGCGCTGCGCACACCAGGGCAAGGGCTTCGGCGCCGTCATGCGCACGACACACGCGCGCGCCCAAACGCTCCAATTGCCTGCGTGCGGCAAGCGCGTTGATCTCGTTATCTTCCGCGAGCAGGATTTCGATGGCTTCGCTGGCTGTCGAGATGGACGCAGACGCCTGCGCCGCGCTGATGGGCGCGGCCCCTGCAAGTCTCGCCATCAGCGTTGAAGACCGCACGGGCTTCACGAGCCAGCCGTCAAAATGCCCAAGCGTGGACGGCGCCAGAGCGCGCCGCTCGAACGGTGAAAACAGGATCAGGCTGCGCGCCACTCCGGCCCTGCGCGCTGCGTCCGCCACCCGCGCGGCCTCGTCTGCGCCCAGCGCGCAATCCACAATCACGATGTCAGGCGGCTCGCCCAAGGCCAGCAATTCCACGGCGCGCGCGGCGCCCTCCACCTGCTCCGCGCGGGCGCCAAAGGCCGCAAGCCGCTCGCCCAGAAACGGCGCCTCGAAAGGTGAGCGACCCACAATGAGCGCGCGCCGCCCCGCCAGCGTGCTTGAGCCCTCGCCGATCTCTGACTTGCCGGGACGTAACGGAAACTCGAATGCGAAGGTCGAACCTTTCTCGCCGCTTTGCGCCAGCGCCAGCGTTCCGCGCATGCCTTCTGCTAGACGCCGCGAAATTGCCAGGCCGAGCCCCGACCCGCCGTGGGCGCGCGACGAGGTCTGGTCGCCCTGCGCAAAATCTTCGAAGATCGCATCGCGCTGGGATGTCGGCACGCCCGGGCCGGTGTCGATCACCTCGATCCGCACGAAGGCGCCCGCCCGCAAGGCGCGCAGCCCGACGCCGCCTTCTCGTGTGAACTTGATGGCGTTGCCGGCCATGTTGAGCACCACCTGCCGGATGCGCGCGGCGTCGCCAACAAGGGCGCGCGGCAATTCCGGCGAAATGCTTGTCGCGATTTCCAGCCCCTTGTCCTGCGCGCGCGGGGCGAGCAATTCGGCGGCGCTTTCCAGCAGCGTCACCAGATCGAACGGCTCCTCCACCAACTCAAGCCGCCCGGCTTCAATACGTGACAGATCGAGAATTTCATCGATCAGCGAGGCGAGCGCCTGGCCCGAGGTGCGGATGGCCTCGACGTAGTTGCGCTGTTCGGGATCAAGACGGGTGTCGGCGAGCAGGTCGGCCATGCCAAGCACGCCATTCAACGGCGTGCGGATTTCATGGCTCATGGTGGCGAGAAATCGCGACTTCGCCATGTTGGCGGCCTGTGCCTTGGCAAGCGCATCAGCGGGAGCCTCAATTGCAGCCGCAACCTGGGCAGCGGGCACGTCGAGCGCGGCGACCTCAGGTTCAGCAACCTCAGGGGCTTGGGCCTGAATGGCCGGACGGGCGCGGCGTTTGTACAAGATCCAGCCGACGGCCCCGCCAGTGGCGACGACGATCAACAAGACGCTTGCATAAATTGCCGCTTCCATTCCGTCACTATCCTCAAGGCTCGCTTGGCCGTTCACCTTGCCTGCGGGGAGTTGAAGAACTCTTGCCAGCTTGACGCAATTGCATTGCGCGCTCAAAGGTGCTCGCGAAATCGCCGAAGCACAGGCGACAGGAAACGTCTCCGCAAGAGCCGACAGGCGCTGGCGAGATCACGGGCGCTGGCGAGAGCTGGCCGGAGTTTTTGATATGAGCATGCATCGCCAGAAGGCGCCGTTCCGCGCCGACCACGTTGGCAGCCTTCTGCGCCCGCCCTCCTTGCTCGCCGAGCGTGAGCGCTTCCGCAAGGGCGAGATTACCGCACAAAATTTGCGCGCGCTCGAAGACGCCGCCATTCGCGAGGTGGTGAAGCTGCAGGAAGATATCGGACTTCAATCCGTCACCGACGGCGAGTTCCGCCGCACGCTGTGGCATTCGGATTTCCTGCTCTCGTTTGACAATGTCGTCTCGGTCAAGACCGGGGCCAGCGCGACGTTTCGCACGGCGGAAGGCAATATCGAACGCCCGCTGTCGGCGTTTCATATTGCGGGCAAGGTTGCGCGCCCCAAGCCCATTTTCGTCGAGCATTTCAAGTTCGTGAAGTCGGTGGCGCGGCAGACGCCAAAGCAGACGATCCCGTCGCCCTCGATCCTGCACTTTCGCGCCGGGCGCGGCGGCGTCGATTCAAAAGCCTACCCGGACATGCAGGAGTTCTACGCCGATCTTTCGCGCGTCTACGCCGAAGAGATCGCCGATCTTGCAGCCGCCGGTTGCCGCTATCTTCAGATCGACGAAACGAACTTTGCTTACCTCTGCGATCCGGCAATGCGCAGGGAAGCCCAGAATATCGGCGAGGACCCCGATGCTTTGCCCCGCACCTACGCAAAGATCATCAACGACGCGGTTGCAAGTGCGCCGGCCGACATGGTGAAGGCGATCCATCTCTGCCGCGGCAATTTTGAAGGCGCGTGGGTTGCTGAAGGCGGCTATGAGCCCGTCGCAGACGTGCTGTTCAACCAGATCAATGTGGATGCGTATTTTCTGGAATATGACAGCGATCGTGCGGGTGATTTCCGTCCCTTGCGGCATGTGCCCAAGGGCAAGACGGTTGTGCTTGGTCTCGTCACGACAAAATCCGGCAAGCTTGAGTCGAAGGACGATCTCAAGCGCCGCATTGATGAGGCGGCAAAACATTGCCCCATCGAGCAGCTTGCTCTGTCTCCGCAGTGCGGCTTTGCGAGCGGCGAACGCGGCAACAAGCTCAGCGTCGACGAAGAGGTGAGCAAGCTGCAACTCGTGGTCGATGTCGCCCGCGAAGTGTGGGGCTGAGCGCGCCGCTGCGCAATCAGTATCGTCATACGCGGGTCAAGCCCGCATATGACGGTCTAGCGCCCGTCGCCCAGCGCGAACAATTGATCCATGCCCTCGCGATAGGTGGGGCAGGCGAGACGTACGCCCAGCTCCTCGCGCATGGCGCGGTTGGAGCAGCGCTTGCATTCTGAATAGAAGCTGCGCGCCATGGGCGAAAGCTCTGCGGTCTCGAATGCGATTTCCGCCGGTGGCGCCACACCGAGCAAGCCCGCTGCATAGGTCACCACATCCTGCGGCGGGGCGGGCTCGTCATCGCAGATGTTCCAGACGCGGTCAGCTTTTGCATCGCCGAACGCGAACGCCGCCTCGATGGCGCGTGCAATATCCTCCACATGGATGCGGTTGAAGACTTGCCCCGCCTTGATGATGCGTTTGGCGTGTCCGGCGCGCAGATTGACGAGCGCGTTCTGGCCCGGCCCATAGATGCCGGCAAGACGCAGCACATGGGCTGCAACACCCTTGTCGCGTGCTAATTTGCGCCATCTGTCCTCGGCTGCCAGCCGCCACACGCTGCGCTCGCTTGAAGGCACAGGCGGCGTAGACTCGTCGATCCACGCGCCGCTATGATCGCCATAAACGCCAATGGTTGACAGGTATACAATGGAGCGCAGACGCGGCGCTGTCTCTATCGTCTGCGCAAAGTGCGTGAGCGCAGGATCGCCCTGCGCGCCAGGAGGAATTGACACGAGAAGATGATCGGTCTCGGCCAGCGCGTCGCGCAGGGCTTGATCGTCGTCGCCCGGCGCAAAGCCGAATGCGGCGACGCCCTGGCTCGCGAGCGCAGCGCGTTTGTCTGCGCTTCGCGCTGTGGCGTAAATCTGCGCATAGCCATCGCGGCGCGTGAGCGCAAAATGGCCCGCTGAATATCCAAAGCCAAAGACGAACAGATTCACGCATGCTCTCCGGGCTCTAGTTGGCGCCATTCAAGTTCTTGCAACTCAAGTTCTTGCACCTCAAGTTCTTGCAACTAAAGTTCTCGCACTTCAAGTTCTTGCAACTCAAGTTCTTGCGTCCACTCGGCGCGCACGCCCTCGTCTTCTTCCTGCGTCAGTTGTTCGCGCGCGAGGTCCATGAACGGAGCACGCTCCATCAGCCGCGCACAGGCCCACACCGCCATGCCGCGCACAAGCGGGAAGTCATGCCCCAGCGCCAAAATGGCCTGCGGCAGAAGGGCTTTATCGCCACTGTTGCCAACGCCGATCAACACGTTTCGCAAAAATCGCGCGTGTCCGATGCGCTTGACGGGTGTGCCCGAAAAAAGCGTGCGAAATCCGCCGTCGTCCAGCGTCGCCAGCGCGCCAAGGTCGGGTGCTTTCAAGTCATCGCGCGCGACCAGTTTTATCTCGCGCGCTGCGCTCGCAAACTTGTTCCATGGGCAGGCGGCCAGACAATCGTCGCATCCATAAACGCGGTTGCCGATGGCGGCGCGAAACTCGCGCGCGATCTGTCCCTTGTGTTCGATGGTCAGATACGAAATGCACCGGCGCGCATCGAGCGTATAGGGCGCGGGAAAAGCCGCTGTGGGGCAGGCGTCGAGGCATGCGCGGCATGATCCGCAATGGTCGACGTCAGCATCATCAGTCTCGATGTCGAGCGTTGTGAAGATGGTGGCGAGAAACAGCCACGATCCGTGCTCGCGCGAAACAAGGTTGCTGTGTTTGCCCTGCCAGCCCAACCCGGCCGCTTGCGCCAGAGGCTTCTCCATCACGGGCGCTGTATCGACGAAAACCTTCACGTTTGCGCCTTGGCCCTGCGCGCCTTTGCCCTGAGCCCCTTGCTTCACAAGCCACTGCGCCAGCGTTTTCAGCTTGCCCTTGATGACGTCGTGGTAATCGCGATGCCGAGCATAGACGGAGATTTCTGCCGCGCCCGCAGGTGCGTTCTTGCGCGCATCGAATGGATTTTCTTCAGGGCCATAGTTCATCGCAAGCACGATTATGGAGCGCACGTCGGGCCACAAGACGCGCGGATCAGCCCGCCGTTCCGCCGTTTCCGCCATCCAGTCCATGTCGCCCTGCGCGCCTTGTGCGAGCCACGTCATGAGCCGTTCACGCGCGCGGGTGACGGAATGCGGCGCAGCGACGCCGCAGGCTTCAAAGCCAAGGTCGCGAGCCTTGGCTTGCAGTTTTGCTTTGAAAGGCGCGCCTAGAAGTCGAGGTCCGCGTAGATGCGGTCCGGCGTCATGCCCGGCAGCCGGTCGCTCAGCAGGCTGCGGAAGGACGGGCGCGATTTCATGCGCGAGTACCATTCCTTCGCCTCTGCGTTTTCGCTCCATGGCACGTCGCCTACGAAATCCACGCACGACAGGTGCGCGGCGGCGGCGAGGTCAGCGTGGGTCATGTTGTCCCCCGCCAGCCATTTACGCGTCGCCGTCAGGTGTCCGATATAGCGCAAATGATAGCGAATGTTACTGCGCACGGCGCGCACGACGCTCATATCGGGTCCGCCGCCGCCCTGTTCGGAGCGCATGTAGCGCTTGTAGACCTTCTCGTTCACCAGCGGTTCGCTGACTTCCTGATAGAACTTGGTGTTGAACCAGTCGGCCAGGCGCCGCGTCTCAATGCGCTCCGCCGGCCCTTCCGGCAACAGGCGACGGTCCAGCCCCAGCCCGCGTGTTTCGTCCAGATATTCGGCGATGGTGGCGGCGCCAGGCACGACGAAATCATTGGCGTCGATCATCACCGGCAGGTCGCCTGCAGGATTCGCGATCAGAAAGTCCTGCCGCCGCTCGAAAGGGCGTTCCTCGATCAGCTCGATATCGATGCCGTATTCTGCGAGAAGGAGGCGGATGTAGCGGGAGCGCGGGCAGAGTGGATGGTGGAAAAGAATCGCCATCGTAAAATCTTCAACCCTGTCACGCTGATACTGAAACATCGGGGCGCCGGCCCGCAGGTCCTCAAGAACACCGTTGCGGATTAACGAATGGTTTACGCAGCGGCAAATGAGTGTGTAATCCACCCCTGACTGACGAATCTCCGTTCATGGTAGGTCTGGTTACTTTCCCGAAAGTGACCTGGGTGTATGCAGGCGTAGTCTTACTCGTTAAACGAATTCTGGATTTCCCATCATGGACATTTTGAAGGCGCTCATTCTCGGCGCGGTTGAAGGCCTGACCGAGTTTTTGCCCGTGTCCTCGACGGGACATCTTCTGCTTGTGGGGCATTTTCTGGGGTTCGAATCCACAGGCAAGTCGTTCGAGGTTCTGGTGCAGCTTGGCGCCATCCTCGCGATCCTGCTGGTCTACTTCCACAAACTTCTGGCCATCGCCAAGGGCCTGCCATCCGATCCCAGGGCGCGCCGCTTCGTGCTGTGCGTGCTGGTGGCGTTCCTGCCTGCGGCGATCATTGGCGCCTTCGCGCATTCCTTCATCAAGGAGGTTCTGTTTAATCCGTGGATTGTTTGCACCATGCTGGTCTCGGGTGGACTCGTCCTGCTTGCGGTCGATGACATGAAGTTCAAGAACACCCACACCGACGTGATGGATTTCTCCCTGCCCATGTGCGCCAAGATTGGCCTGTGGCAGTGCCTCGCGATGATCCCCGGCGTTTCGCGCTCGGGCGCGACGATTGTCGGCGCGATGCTCTCGGGCGCGGACAAGCGCACGGCGGCGGAGTTTTCGTTCTGGCTGGCGATGCCCACCATGGCGGGCGCCTTCACCTACGATCTGATGAAAAACTACAAGATCCTCACGACCGATGATCTGGTGTCCATCGGCGTGGGTTTCGTCGCCGCGTTCTTTATGGCGCTGATTGTGGTGCGCGGGTTTCTCGGCTTCGTCGCGGCGCGCGGGTTTGCGCCGTTTGCCTGGTGGCGCATCATCGTCGGCAGCGTCGGCTTTGTCGGATTGTGGCTGACGAGCTGACGGGACAGTGTGCTCGACTCGCTACACCATCCGCTTGTCGGCGGACGTGCAAAGGTCAAACACGGCGCAGCGTTCACATTCGGGACGCAGCGCCTTGCATGTGTAGCGGCCGTGCAAAATGAGCCAATGGTGCGCGTGCAGCCGAAAGTGCTTTGGCACGCGCTTTTCCAGCCCCGCCTCCACCTGTTCAGGCGTCTTTCCCGGCGCGATCTTCAACCGGTTTGAAACGCGAAAGATGTGCGTATCCACCGCCATCGTTTCATGGCCGAAAGCCATGTTGAGCACGACGTTGGCGGTCTTGCGCCCGACGCCGGGCAGCGTCACCAGCGCGTCGCGATCCGCCGGCACTTGCCCGCCGAAGCGTTCAATCAGCTGGCGCGACAGTTCGACCACGTTCTTCGCCTTGGTGCGGAAAAGCCCGATGGTTTTCACATAGTCGCGCACTTTGTCCTCGCCGAGCGCCAGCATTTTCTGCGGTGTGTCGGCAACCGCGAACAGGGGCCGGGTCGCCTTGTTGACGCCCACGTCCGTGGCCTGCGCCGACAGGACGACGGCGACCAGCAGCGTGAACGGATTGACGTATTCCAGCTCGCCCTTTGGCTCGGGCATCGCCTTGTGGAAGCGCGAAAACATCTCCTCAATGATGGCCGACCCCACCGCGCGGGGCATGCTTTTTCGGGCCCGAACTGCCTGTACGGCTTTGGGCAACGCGCGCTTGGCGGGCGCCCTCGCCTCAGGCGGCGATTTTGGCGCCCCCGGTTTTGGGTGCCCCTTAACCTGTTTGCTGGCGGCTGAGGCGCGACGAGTGGGCGCGGGGGCGGTGGGCTTTTTCACGGGCATGGCGCTGCTATAATAGTGCATAGCGCTGGAGCGTCACGGTTTGAACAACGCCAATTCTTGCAACGCACAGATTTTCGCAGCCCGCATCAGGCCGCACCGGTCCTTGAGCGAGCAGAATTTCAGGCTTCTGCTGATAATCTTCTGCGGCGCCGCCTTCATCACGAGCTTGCCGTTCCTCTTTCTGGGCGCATGGCCGGTGGTTGGGTTCATGGGGCTGGACGTTCTGCTTTTCTGGTGGGCGTTCCGGGTGAATTTTCGTGACGCCCGAGCCTATGAGGATGTTTCAGTGACCCCGCTGGAATTGAAGCTCGCCAAGGTCTCGCCCCGTGGCGAGCGCGCCGAATGGAGCTGGAACCCGCTCTGGGTTCGCCTCGTGCGCGAGGAGGACGAGGACTACGGCGTAACCCGCGTGGCGATCGTCTCGCGGGACAAGGAGGTCGAAGTTGCCGGGTTTCTGGGGCCGGCGGCGCGGGCAGAATTTGCTGGCGGCCTCTCGCGCGCGCTGGCGGAGGCAAAACGCGGCCCGCGTTATTCGTGAGCAGGCGATCCCCGCGCGGGTGCGCAATTCTGTAGGAACATCGTTTTCGGGTGGCGCAAATGAGCGCTCCGGCGCATCTTCCCTCCATGAACGATGAAGCAATTCTTGAAGCGTTGACGCCGCCTCGCGTCCTGTCCCTGACGGACGATTACAAGCATGTGCGCGCGGCCATTGAATACGTCTCCGGCCAATGGAAGCGCCAGCCCTCCATCGACGACATTGCCGCTCATGTGGGCCTGTCGCAGCAGCATCTGACCGCGCTGTTTCGTCGTTGGGCGGGGCTGACGCCCAAAGATTTCCTGCAGGCCATCACGCTGGACCGCGCCCGCACGCTGCTACGCGAGTCCGCGTCGGTGCTGGACGTTGCGTACGAACTCGGGCTCTCCGGCCCCGGTCGGCTGCATGATCTGTTCGTGGTCCACGAGGCCATGAGCCCCGGCGAGTTTCGGCGCGGCGGGGAGGGGCTGCAAATGCGCTTCGGGTTTCACCCCTCGCCTTTCGGCGAGGCTTTGGCCGTCATTGCCCCGCGCGGTCTTGCGGGACTGGGGTTTGTCGACGAAGGGGGCCAGTTGGCCGCGCTGGACGACATGCGCAGACGCTGGCCGCGCGCCACTTTCATCAAGGATCAGGCCGCCGCCGCGCTATTCGTCGCCCGCGCGTTTGATCCCGCAGAATGGCGCGCCGACCGGCCTCTGCGGGTGGTGATGATCGGCTCAGACTTCGAAGTGCGGGTCTGGGAAACGCTTTTGCGGATTCCGCTGGGCCGCGCGGCGACCTACGCGGACGTCGCCCGAAGTGTCGGTTCGCCGAAGGCCGCGCGCGCCGTGGGCGCGGCTGTTGGACGCAACCCCATCTCGTTCGTCGTGCCCTGCCACCGGGTGATCGGCTCAGGCGGAGCGCTCACGGGCTATCATTGGGGCCTGACCCGCAAGCGCGCATTGCTCGGCTGGGAGGCCGGGCAGGTGGCCCCGGTCTAGAAAACTATCGGCCCAGCGAGAGTGGCGCGCCGGGGGCAAATCCACTCGGAGACTGCCCGCTCTGAAACTGCCCGCCCTGCTGTTGGTTAGGCGTTGCCGGGCGTGGACGCGGCGCTGGCTTGCGTTCGGGCGCATCGCTTTCAGCCTCGAACGTGGTTGGAATGAGCTGCGCCCGCAGGGCCACGGCCTGCGCCTCGGTGATCCGCGCGGAGCAGAAGCCGTGCACTTCCTCTCGGTCGTAGTCGGTGCATTGCTCGGCGCGCCTGGAGGAAAAGCTCGCCTGTTGAGCCGCAATCGAGCGGATTTTCTGGCGATCCCCCTTCGCCTGCGCGATAAGGGCGCGGTAATTGGCCAATGCGTTTTTTTCTGCTGCCGAGCGGGCTTTCAGCGCCTGGTCGACGTCATTCTTCGAGATTGATGAACCGGCAGGCCCCCAGACGCCGCCGATGTGCACCACGCAATCGGCCTGAGTGAAGGCGCACATTCCGGCAGTATTGCCGGCCCTGTTGTCCGGCCGGGTGGAGGCGGGAGCCTGAACCGGCGCTGCGCCTTCAGCCACAGTCGCCAGTATCGCCGCCTCCAGCACGACAAACGTGAATGGGCAGGCGGGGATCTTGATGGCGTAGCGCTTCAGTCCGCCAAGGCGGCTTTGCGTGGATGCGGTAAACGGTCCGCCCTCGACCTCAACCCGGCAGACCTCGCGTCGATTTGAGATCCGCTCGCCGCTGAGCACCAGACGGGTAATCGCCAGCGTCTCGCCCTGCCTTTGGAAATTGATGAGCCCGTGTACGCCATTCTGGCGAAGCTCACGCCCAATGAGGCTCGTTTCGCCGGGCGCCCGCACGGCGACGCCGGTTGTCGAGGCCTCCGGTCCACGGTCGCCGTGGGTGATTGGCGCGTGGCCCTGCACAGCGCCCGGCAGCTGCATCTGCGCGTGCGCGGGCGCCGCGGCGCTGAGCGCTGCGATTGCGAAAGCGGTTACGGAGGCGAACGTGGTGCGCATCAAGTCAGTCCTTCGCCTTCCAAACCATCCCTGACGCAATTTGTAAACGACTGGTATGCGGCGGCGACCCCGCGCCAGGCCTACATAAACCCGCGCCAAGACTCTTTCCGCCGCTTGCGACGTAAAAATGCGACTCCTATATGTCGCTTAGCCTTGCGGTTCGCCGCGGCGATCACAATCTCGGGAACATCGGGGACCGGCGGGCCAGCTCTTCACAAGGGCCCGGGCCTGCCCTCGACCGGACCGCTTCGGGGTCCGGGGTCCTGCGTCGAAAAGGAAATGAGTATGGCTAAGGTTATTGGCATCGATCTGGGCACCACCAACAGCTGCGTCGCGGTGATGGAGGGCTCCACTCCCAAGGTTATCGAGAATTCGGAAGGCGCACGCACGACGCCTTCGATTGTGGCCTTCACCGACGATGGCGAGCGGCTGGTCGGCCAGCCCGCCAAGCGTCAGGCGGTTACGAACCCCGAGCGCACGTTCTTCGCGATCAAGCGACTGATCGGTCGCACGTTCGACGATCCCATGACCCAGAAGGATATGAACCTCGTTCCCTACCGCATCATCAAGGGCGGCAACGGCGACGCGTGGGTCGGCGCCGACGGCAAGCAATATTCCCCCTCGCAGATTTCCGCCTTCACGCTCCAGAAGATGAAGGAAACCGCTGAGGCTTATCTCGGCCAGAGCGTGACGCAGGCCGTCATCACGGTGCCGGCTTACTTCAACGACGCCCAGCGTCAGGCCACCAAGGACGCCGGCAAGATCGCCGGTCTTGAAGTGCTGCGCATCATCAACGAGCCCACGGCGGCGGCTCTGGCTTACGGCCTCGACAAAAAGGGCGCCGGCACCATCGCTGTTTACGATCTTGGCGGCGGCACGTTCGACGTGTCGATCCTCGAGATTGGCGACGGCGTTTTCGAGGTGAAGTCCACCAATGGCGACACGTTCCTCGGCGGGGAAGATTTCGACATGCGCCTCGTCGAATACTTTGCGGCGGAGTTCAAGAAGGAGCAGGGCATTGACCTGACGAAGGACAAGCTCGCCCTGCAACGCCTGAAGGAAGCCGCTGAAAAGGCCAAGATCGAACTGTCCTCCGCAGCGCAGACGGACATCAACCTGCCCTACATCACGGCGGACGCGACGGGCCCCAAGCATCTCGCTCTGAAGCTCACCCGCGCCAAGTTCGAGGCGCTGGTGGACGATCTCATCCAGCGCACCATTGAGCCGTGCCGCAAGGCGCTCAAGGACGCTGGACTTACGGCGGGCGAGATCGACGAAGTGGTGCTGGTCGGCGGCATGACCCGCATGCCAAAGGTGCAGGAAGTCGTGAAGTCCTTCTTCGGCAAGGAGCCTCACAAGGGCGTCAATCCTGACGAAGTCGTCGCCATTGGCGCCGCTGTGCAGGCGGGCGTGCTTCAGGGCGACGTGAAGGACGTGCTGCTGCTCGACGTGACCCCGCTTTCGCTGGGCATCGAGACGCTGGGCGGCGTGTTCACGCGCCTCATCGACCGCAATACGACCATCCCGACCAAGAAGGGTCAGGTCTTCTCTACCGCTGAGGACAACCAGACCGCAGTGACGATCCGCGTGTTCCAGGGCGAGCGCGAGATGGCGGCCGACAACAAGATGCTCGGCCAGTTCGATCTTGTCGGCATTCCGCCCGCGCCGCGCGGCGTGCCGCAGGTCGAGGTGACCTTCGATATCGACGCCAACGGCATCGTGTCGGTGACGGCGAAGGACAAGGCAACCGGCAAGGAGCAGCAGATCCGCATTCAGGCTTCGGGCGGCCTCAGCGACTCCGACATCGACAAGATGGTCAAGGACGCCGAGGTGCACGCAGCTGAAGACAAATTGCGCCGTGAACTTGTCGACACGAAGAACCAGGGCGAAGCCATGGTTCACTCGGCGGAGAAGTCGCTGAGCGAGTTCGGCGAAAAAGCTTCTGAGGCTGACAAGGGCGCCATTGCGGCGGCGGTTGGCAGCTTGAAGACCGCGCTTGAAGGCGACGACGTTGAGGCCATCAAGGCTCGCACCAACGAAGTCGCGCAAGCGTCCATGAAGCTCGGCGAGGCGATGTACAAGTCCCAGCAGGCGGGTGCAGACGCCCCCTCAGGCGACGCTGCCGCTCAGGCCAAGCAGGACGACGTCATCGACGCCGACTTCAAGGAAGTTGACGGCGACAAGAAGAAGAACGCTTAAAGCAGCAGCAACAGGCGGGGTTATTCCCGCCTGATGTCTCATGCTATGGGGCCGGCGGCGTTGATTCCGCTTTGGGCGGGGGAACCTGCCAACTAGAGGCTTGGTCATGAAGCCATCTGCGGCGCTGGAAAAAAATCGCGAGGCGGTGCGTGCGGCGGTGGCCGGCTATCGCCTCGCTAACCCTCGCGTATTCGGGTCAGTTCTTCACGGTGATGATCGCGAGGACAGTGACATCGACATTCTTGTCGATGCGTCGCCCGGTGCAACGCTGTTTGATTTGACCGGCCTGCAAGTTGAGCTGGAGGGCTTGCTGGGCGTAAAGGTGGATATTCGTGTTCCCGGCGAACTGTCTCGTTTTTTTCGTGAGGCAGTTTTGGCGGAAGCCGCGCCAATATGAGCCGAAGCGATCCCAACATTTTGCTAGCAGAAATGCATGAGGCTGCTCACCGCGCGACGTCCTACGTTGAAGGCATGTCGAAGGCCGAATTTTTGAGCGACACGAAGACCCAGGCGGCTGTCGCGATGAATCTCCTGAATATCGGGGAAGCGACCACAGTGCTGGTGCGGCGACACCCTGAGGCCGTCGCCGCCTGCACGAATGTGCCGTGGAGCTTGATTCTGGGTATGCAAAATCGCATCGCGCATGGCTACTTCAATCTAGATATGAATGTCATTTGGGATACTACCCAAGACACGCTCCCCCTTCTTGTGACTAAAATCTCGCCTGCCGTAGAGGCCTTCATCAAGGCGTTCGACGCGCGAAACTCATCACCCAACGGCAAAGACTGAAATGTCCAAACGCGATTATTATGAAGTTCTGGGCGTTTCGCGCACCTGCACCGAGGCTGATCTAAAGGTCGCATTCCGCAAGGCGGCGATGCAGCATCACCCCGATCGCAATCCCGGCGACGCGGCGGCTGAGGTCAAATTCAAGGAAGTCAACGAGGCGTACCAGTGTCTGTGCGACGGCCAAAAGCGCGCCGCCTATGATCGCTTCGGTCATGCAGCATTTGAGAATGGGGGCGGCGGCGGGGGTTTTGGCGGCGAGGGCTTTGGCTCCTCGATGTCCGACATTTTCGAAGATCTCTTCGGCGGCATGATGGGCGGCCGTTCACGCGGCGGCGGCAATGGCCGCGAGCGGGGGGCTGATCTTCGCTACAACCTCGAAATTACGCTTGAAGACGCGTTTGCGGGGCGTCAGGCGGAAATCAAAGTCCCCACCACCATCAAGTGCGAGCCTTGCGACGGCTCCGGCGCCAAGCCCGGCTCCAAGCCGCGCCCGTGCGCAACTTGCGGCGGGCAGGGCCGCGTGCGCGCCCAGCAGGGTTTCTTTGCCATAGAGCGCACCTGTCCCTCCTGTCAGGGGCGCGGCGAGACCATAGATAACCCATGCGCGACGTGCTCAGGCGCAGGCCGCGTGATGCGCGAGAAAAACCTGTCGGTGAACATTCCGCAGGGCGTCGAGGATGGCACGCGCATCCGCCTGTCGAATGAGGGCGAGGCGGGCGTTCGCGGTGGGCCGCCAGGCGATCTCTACATTTTCCTCGCCATCAAGCCGCACCCGTTTTTCCAGCGCGACGGCGCGGACCTCTACTGCCGCGTGCCGATCTCGATGGTGCAGGCGGCGCTGGGCGGCGAATTCACAGTCCACACGCTGGGCGCCGGCGAAAGTCGCGTGAAGGTGCCCGAGGGCACGCAATCGGGTCGTCAGTTCAAGATTCGCGGCAAGGGCATGCCGGTTCTGCGTTCGCGCGACGTGGGCGATCTCTACATTCAGTCCGTGGTCGAGACGCCGCAGAGCCTGACGAAACGCCAGCGCGAACTGCTTGCTGAGTTTGAATCGGAATCCTCCAGCAAGACGCACCCTGAATCGGCTGGCTTCTTTGGCCGCATGAAGGACTTCTTCGGCAATCTCAGCGGCGCCTGAGTGATCGGGGCGCCCCTTTGCCGCAGCGCAACTTCGCGGTAAAGCGAGCGCCATGATTATCGCCATCGACGGGCCGGCCGCCTCCGGCAAGGGAACGATCGCGCGCCGCCTGGCGCAGCATTACGGCTTGCCGCATCTGGATACGGGCTTGCTCTACCGCGCCACCGCGCGGGTTCTGCTGGATCACGGCGAGCGTCTCGATGACGCAGAACGCGCCGTCGCCGCCGCGCGCGGGCTTGCGCTCACCGACTTCGATGAGGCCCGCCTTCGCGGCGCTGAAATGGGCGAGGCGGCGTCAGTTGTCGCCGCCATCCCCGCCGTGAGGGCGGCGCTGCTTGAAATTCAGCGCGCTTTCGCGGCGCAGGCCAGCGGCGCCGTGCTCGACGGCCGCGATATAGGCACCGTCATCTGCCCGAACGCGAAGGTAAAACTGTTCGTCACCGCGAGCCCCGAAACAAGGGCGCAACGCCGGGCTCTGGAATTGCGCGGTCGCGGCGAACAGGGGGTCTACGCGGATGTGCTGGCTGATATTCGCCGCCGTGACGAGCGCGACTCTGGCCGCTTGTCCGCTCCGCTGGTGGCGGCGTCCGACGCGAGGGTGCTGGATACGAGCGATCTCGACATCGACGCGGCGGTGGCCGCCGCCCGCGCCATTGTCGAAAAGGCGGGCGGACCGGGTTAAGTCGCGCTTTACGTGCTGTGTGTACGGTTGTGGTCTCGATTGGAGACCCCATGATGCAGTCCACCCAGGCGGAGCCCATGCTGGCGCAACCCGCAAACACCCGCAATGTTGCGCAAATGCTGGCGTTGCCGGTGTTCGCGGGGGCCATTTTCCTCTCCGCGCTGCTGCTGTTCTCCGTGCAGCCCATGTTCACGAAAATGGTTCTGCCGCAGCTGGGCGGGTCGCCGGGCGTCTGGTCCGTGGCGATGGTTTTCTTTCAGGGCCTTCTGCTGCTTGGATATCTCTGGGCGCATTTCCTCGCCAAGAAATTGCCCCTCGCCGTAGCCGCAGGCGTCCACATCGCCATTTGCGCGCTGGTCTTCGCAGCGCTTCCCATCGCCGCCGCAAACATGGCGCCGCCGCCCGCTGAAGGGCAGGCGTTCTGGCTTATCGGATTGTTTGCGATGAGCGTCGGCCTGCCGTTTTTTGCGCTTTCGGTAAACGGCCCGTTGCTGCAGGCATGGTTCGCCCGCACCGGCCATGCGCAGTCCAGCGATCCCTACTTTCTGTATGGCGCCTCAAACCTTGGGTCATTCGCGGCGCTGCTGGCCTATCCGTTCCTGATCGAACCCCTGTTCGGCCTCTCCGCGCAAAGTCGCATCTGGACGCTGGGCTTCCTCGCGCTCGCTGTAACGCTCGCCGCCTGCTCCGCCATCGCGCTGGCCACCCGTCCGCAGTTCGCGTCCATCACGGGCGCTGCGCCGCCCGATGCGAAGGCCGATATCGCCCCCGCTCGCGCGGATTACATATCGTGGATCGCGCTCGCGTTCGTTCCGTCGGGCTTGCTGGTCGCTGTCACGGCGCACATTTCAACGGATGTTGGCGCTGCGCCGCTTCTCTGGGTTGCGCCTCTCGCGCTGTATCTTCTCACATTCGTTGTCGCCTTCCGCGACAAGGCCTCCAAGCTTGATGCCGCGACATCGCGCGTTCACGTCTGGCTCGTGGCCGCGGCTCTGATGGGTGTTGGCTCCGGCTCGCGCTGGGTGGCGCTTGGTCTCGTTGTCAGCTTGCTGGTGTTTTTCGTTTGCGCGGTTGCCAGCCACCGTGCGCTTTATTTGCGCCGTCCTTCCGCTGGTCATCTCACATCGTTTTATGTCTGCATGTCGCTCGGCGGCGTGCTCGGCGGTCTCTTCGCCGCGCTTCTCGCGCCGCAGATATTCTCGAACCTCTATGAATATCCGGCGCTGCTCGTGGCCTCGCTGCTTTGCCGTCCTGGCGCCTGGGAGGCGATGAAGACCGCGCCGCGCAGCGAACTGGGGCGCATGGCGGCGATCTGCGCCTTTGCGCTGGTTGTGGCGCTTGTCTTCGGCGGCTTTATGCCCGATGCGAAAACGCTTGCGACAGGCCTCGCCATCGCGTTTTCCGCTGGCGCGATGCTGCTGTGGCGCGACATGCCCAAGGCCGTGACGCTGGCTCTATTTGCCGCCTTGTCAGGCTCACTCCTGCACGCCTCGCTGGCGCAACAGGATGTGCGCCGCTCCTTCTTTGGCGTGCACAAGATCTTCGATACGCAGGACGGATATTTCCGCCTGCTCGTTCACGGCACCACGATTCACGGCGCCATGCGTGTGCGCGAGGCTGACGGCAAGGCAAGTGCAGGCCGCCCGGCGCCGACCACCTATTACGCATTTGATGGCCCGCTCGGACAGGCGATCGCGTCCGTGCGCGACAGGAATGGCGGCAAGCTTGCTCATGTCGCGGCCATCGGTCTTGGCGTCGGTTCGCTTGCCTGCCACGCCAAGCCCGGCGAGATGATGACTTTCTACGAAATTGATCCGGTGGTCATCAACATCGCCCGTGATCGCAGCCTCTTCCGCTACATGAGCGACTGCGCCCCGGGCGCGCCGATCGTGCTAGGGGATGCGCGTCTCACGATTGCGAGCCAGAAGGAAAAGAGCGACATCGTTGTGGTGGACGCGTTCACGTCTGACGCGATCCCGGCGCATCTGATGACGCGCGAAGCTGTTGCGCTATTCAGGGACCGCGCGAAAGACGACGGCGTCGTTGTCTTTCACATCTCCAACAACGTGATGGACTTCTCAGGCATCCTCGCGCGTATCGCCAGTGACCTTGGTCTTGTCGCGCTGCGCAATCAGGATCGCATGCCCCGGCCCGATCATCCTGATTTGCGCACGCCCAGCGACGTTGTCGCTCTCGTGCGCGATCCGGCGCATCTGGGCCAGAAGGCGCTCGCATCGGGCGAGTGGGTTCCCATTGTTCCCAATGCAAAAGCGCGCATCTGGACGGATGATTATTCAACCATCCTCACGCCGATCCTCGCCAAGCTTCGGCCAAACTGGTGAACGAACGTCGGCGGCATGGTTGCCGGGACAGGTTGACTAGACAGGTTGACTAGACTCGCCGCCTCGTGCGTTCTCCCGCGGGGTAAAAAGCTTGCACGGAGCCCGCCATGTCGTTGAAAGTCGCCGTCCAGATGGATCCGATTGATCGGATCAACATAGCAGGCGACTCCACCTTCGCGCTGCTGCTGGAAGCGCAGGCGCGGGGCCACCAGCTTTTCTACTACACGCCGGACCGGCTGTCGCTGAGCGGCACAAGCGTTGTGGCTGATGTCGAGCCGCTGGAAGTCCGCGATTCTGTTGGCGATCATTTCACGCTGGGGACGCGCAAGCGCGTTGACCTTGGCGCCGACATGGACGTCGTGCTGCTGCGGCAAGACCCTCCGTTCGACCTTGCCTATGTCACGACCACGCATTTGCTGGAGCGCGTCCACCCGCACACGCTGGTGGTGAACGATCCGCGCAGCGTGCGCGATGCGCCCGAAAAACTGTTCGTGATGCAATATCCCCATCTCATGCCACCGACGCTCATCACGCGCTCACGCGGTGAGATCGAGGCCTTCCGCGCTGAGCACGGCGACGTTGTGATGAAGCCGCTGTACGGCAACGGCGGCGCAGCTGTGTTCAAGGTGTCGCTCAAGGATCCCAACTTCGGGTCGCTGTTCGATCTGTTCTCGGTCACCTTCCGGGAGCCGTGGGTTGTGCAGCGCTTTCTTCCGCGCGTCAGCGAAGGCGACAAACGCATCATCCTGGTGGATGGCGCTGCGATGGGCGCGGTCAATCGCGTGCCAGCGGAAAACGACATTCGCTCGAACATGGTGCGCGGCGGCGCAGCGCGCGAAACTGATCTAACGCCGCGCGAACGCGAAATCTGCGCCACGATAGGCCCGGAACTAAAGGCGCGCGGCCTGATCTTTGTCGGAATCGACGTGATCGACGGCAATCTCACTGAAATCAACGTGACGTCGCCGACCGGCGTTCGCGCCATCAAGAAGCTTGGCGGGCCCGATCTTGCCGCGGCCATCTGGGACGCCATTGAAGTGCGCCGCGCTTCGGGTTGAGGACGCCCAGCTTTGCGCCGCCGTTTGTGCTAGGATGAACGATGAGCCTCGCTGCCGACCCCGCCTCTGTGCCCTTGCGTCCCCGAAAGGGCACCCGTTCCCGCGCCATGATCCTTGACCGGGCGGGTCTCAACGCCCGGCTTGACGCCATCGCCGCCCGGCACACGCAGGACAAGACCGCCATGCGCGCGGACGCAGTGCAGGAGCTTCGCGGCACGCTAGAGGCAGGCCGTGCGCAGCTGCGCGAATGGCTGGAGGCCGACGGAAAGGGCTACGACTGCGTCGTCAATATGAGCTGGCTGCAGGATGAAATCGTCCGCGCCATTCATCGCTTTGTCGTTCAATACGTCTCGCCCGCTGACAACGCGTCGTCGAAAGAGCGCATCGCCATCGCCGCCACCGGCGGCTACGGTCGCGGCACGCTGGCGCCGGGGTCCGACATCGACCTGCTTTTTCTGCTGCCCAACAAAAAGACCGCCTGGAGCGAAAGCGTTATTGAAGCGATCCTCTATTTCCTGTGGGATTTGCGCCAGAAGGTTGGCCACGCCACACGTTCCGTCGAGGAATGTCTGCGACAGGCGCGCGAGGATATCACCATCCGCACCTCGCTTCTCGAAGCCCGTTACATTCTGGGCGACGAGACTCTGTTTGAAGGTATGCGCACCCGCTTCGAGGCTGAGGTTGTGCGCAAGACGGCCGCTGAATTTGTTTCCGCCAAGCTCGCTGAAAGAGACGCGCGCGTCACGCGTGCAGGCGCTTCTCGCTATCTCGTCGAGCCCAACGTCAAGGAAGGCAAGGGCGGTCTGCGCGATCTCAATACGCTCTTCTGGATCGCAAAGTACGTCTATCGCGTGCGCGACGCCGAGGAGCTTGTGGCCGCTGGCCTGTTCACGCAGCGCGAGTATCGCACCTTCCACAAGTGCGAGGAGTTTTTGTGGACGGTGCGCTCGCACTTGCACTTCATCACGGGCCGCTCCGAAGAGCGCCTGACGTTTGATTACCAGCGCCAGATAGCCCAGCGCCTTGGATATGTGACGCATGGCGGCTTGTCCGACGTCGAGCGCTTCATGAGGCATTATTTCCTTGTCGCGAAAGACGTGGGCGATCTCACCGCGATCGTCTGCGCAGCTCTGGAGGAAAAGCAGGCCAAGCCACGCCCGATGCTTGATCGCTTCATGGGCCGCCTGATGAAGCCGGCGCAAAAGAAGCTTGGGGCAGAGGGCTTTTCGGTCGAGTTTGATCGTTTGACTGTGGCTTCGCCCGATGTGTTCGAGCGCGATCCGATCAACCTGATCCGGCTTTACTGGTTGGCTGACCACCACGCGCTGCCCATCCACCCGGATGCGACGCGGCTCGTGACCCTGTCGTTGAAGAAGATCGACGACCGGCTTCGCAAGAACGAAACGGCCAACAAGCTTTTCATTGAAATCCTCACATCGAAAAACACGCCCGAGCAGGTGCTGCGCGCCATGAACGAGGCGGGCGTGCTGGGCCGGTTCATCCCGGACTTCGGCCGCATCGTCGCGATGATGCAGTTCAACATGTATCATCACTACACCGTGGACGAGCACCTGCTGCGCGGTATCGGCATTCTGGCGGCGATTGAATCCGGGCGACTGAAAGAAGAGCACCCGGTCGCCAGCGAGATCATGCCGTCGATTTCCAGTCGCACGGTTTTGTACGTTGCGCTGTTGTTGCACGACATCGCCAAGGGCAGGCCGGAAGATCATTCCATAGCGGGCGCTGTCGTGGCTCGCTATTTATGCCCGCGTCTGGGCCTTACCTCCGCTGAAACGGAAACGGTCGCGTGGCTGGTGGCAAACCATCTCGTGATGTCAAACACCGCGCAAGGCCGAGACTTGTCAGACCGCGGCACGATCACCGCTTTCGCCAATACAGTGCAGACGATTGAGCGCCTGCGCCTGCTGCTGGTCATCACCGTGTGCGACATCCGCGCCGTGGGCCCCGGCGTGTGGAATGGCTGGAAGGGACAATTGCTGCGCACCCTTTACTGGGAGGCGGAATTGCTCCTGACCGGAGGCCATTCCGCGATTAACCGCAAGCAGCGTGTCGACAGGGCGCAAGCCGAATTGCGGCGCGCGCTGCCGCTCTGGTCCGATCCTGATTTCGACGCCTACGCCGCGCGTCATTATCAGCCTTACTGGCTCAAGGTGGACCTCGCCCACAAGGTGACGCATGCGCAATTGCTGCGCCTGTGCGAGGCCGAAATGAAGTCTCTCGCCACGGAATTTGCGACCGACGCATTTCAGGGCGTTACGGAACTGACAGTCGTAGCGCCCGATCACCCGCGTCTACTGTCGATCATCGCCGGGGCCTGCGCTACGGCCGGCGCCAACATCGTCGACGCGCAGATTTTCACGACAACCGACGGGCTGGCGCTCGACACCATTTCGATCAGCCGCGCCTTTGATCGCGATGAGGACGAGCTGCGCCGCGCTGAACGCGTCGCAAAGGTCATCGAGAAGGCGCTGCGAGGCGAAATCCGGCTCTCCGAGGCGATGGCTGAAAAGGCGAAGGGCCCGTCAAACCGCGAGAAAACATTCCCCCTCGCGCCCGAAGTGACCATCGATAACAACCTGTCCAACCAGTACACGGTCATCGAAGTGTCCGGTCTCGACAGGCCCGGCCTGCTTCATGATCTCACGTCTTCGCTGTCGAAGCTCAATCTCAACATCGGGTCCGCACATATCGTGACCTTCGGCGAGAAGGCCGTGGACGCCTTCTACGTTACAGATCTCACGGGGCTGAAGATCACCAGTCAGACGCGCCAGGCCGCGATCAAGCGGGCGCTCCTCGACGTTTTTGGGGTTCCCGTAGCCGCCACAACGAAAGCAACCTGGCGCCGAAAGCAGGACAGCGCGGCGTTTGCGCCTCCGGGCGATACCCCGACCAACCCCTGATCCGCCTTCACGCTTGATTTTTAGTCGGCCCGACCTGATATCCCGCGCGGCCCCAGAACTCTTTGGATTGATGATGACCGACCAGGAAAAGACGCACGACGCGGCGAACGAGGCCGCCGACCAGACCGAGGCGGGCGCTTACGCCTCTGATAATGTTGAGCCGCACCCTTCGGCGGTGATCGAGAAGCTCAACGCGGAAAACGTCGAGATGAAGGATCGCGTCCTTCGCACGCTCGCCGAGATGGAAAACCTCCGTCGCCGCACCGAGAAGGAAGTGTCCGACGCCAAGACCTTTGGCGTGACCAATATCGCGCGCGACATGATCGCGTTCGCCGATAATCTGCGTCGCGCCATCGAGAGCGTCCCCATTGCGGCCCGCGAAGTTGAGGGCAACCTGCGCACCCTTGTTGAGGGGCTGGAATTGACCGAGCGCGATTTCCAGTCGCGTCTGGCGCGCTTCGGCGTCAAGAAGCTTGAGCCGCAGGGCCAGAAGTTTGATCCGAACCTGCACGAGGCGTTGTTCGAAATCCCTGACCCCAGCGTGCCCAACGGCACGGTGATGCAGGTTGTCGAGTCTGGCTATTCGATCGGCGACCGATGCCTGCGCCCCGCCAAGGTCGGCGTCGCGCGCGGCGGCCCGAAGGCGGCGAATGGTCAGGACAACGGCGCCGTGTGAGCGCGCACTTTCCGCAATGGCTGGAGTGGATCGGCGTCGCGGTGTTTGCGCTCTCGGGAGCCCTGACGGCGGCGCGCAAGCGCATGGACCCGTTCGGCTTTGCGTTTCTGGCGGCGGTGACGGGGGTAGGCGGCGGCACGCTGCGTGACGTCCTGCTTGGGCGCCCCGTGGCATGGGTTCTCGACCCCACCAGCCCTGCGATCTGCGTCATCGTCGGGCTTGCGGCTTTTGTGATAGGCGCGCGATTTGCGCCCGCCAACGCAAATCTGACGCGCCCCCTGTTATTGGCCGATGCTGCCGGGCTCGCGATTTTCGCAGTCATCGGAGCCCAGACGGCGCTGCTGGCGGGCGCCCACCCGCTCACGGCGGTCGTGCTGGGCACGCTGAGCGCAACTTTCGGCGGCATCGCCCGGGATGTGCTGGCGGGCGACCCGCCGCTGGTTTTCCACAGGGAAATCTATGTCACCGCAGCGGCGCTAGGCGCGACCGTTTTCGTTGCGGCGACTTATGCCGGTTATCCAGCCACTTACGGTGCGTTGGCCGCGGTGGCGGCGGGATTTGTGCTGCGGACCCTCGCCATTCTGCGCGATTGGTCGTTGCCCGCGTTTCCGGGCTCCCGCCGTCAGGGCTGAGTGACGCGCCGCAAGGTCAGGTTGATGCGTCCGCCCCTCGGAAGCAGCGTCGACGAGCCCGCCATGATCCGGTCGACGCCGTGAAAGCACAGCCGCGAAGCCCCGCCGATCACCACCACGTCGCCAGAATGAAGCCGCACTGACTTGGTGGCGTCCTTGCGCTGCGTCCCGCCAAATCGAAAGAGGCAGGAATCGCCCAGCGAGATCGAAACGACTGGCGCGTCAAGCGCAGCTTCGTCCCGATCCTGATGCAATCCCATTCGCGCCGTCGCCTCATAATAATTGATCAGGCAGGCTTCTGGCCCATGCGTATATCCGCCGGTCTCCCAAGCCTTTAGCGCCAGCGCAGGAATGTCCGGCCAGGCTTCGGCCGTTTCGGGATGGGTCGTCTGATAGCGATAGCCGCCGCGTGTGTCCGACACCCAGCCAAGCTGCCCGCAATTTGTCATCCGCACTGAAAAAGGCTTTCCCGTGCGGGGCATGAGCGGGGTGAACAGCGGCGCGGCGGCTAACACGTCGCGCAGGTCGGCCACGAGTTTCTCTTGCTCGGCTCGCGTGAAAAACGCGGGTAAGTGGATGAGGTCGGCGCTGAGTTCGATCATGAAACAGCAGATAGGGCGTGCCGTCCCCATGACGCCAGATGCAACCTCCCTGAATTCTGTCTGGTCACCGACGTAATTTCCCGTCCGCAAACGCCTGTGACGCTTTCTTGACGAAAGTTGGATTGTAGGCGACTAGTGATCTCCCCAGGGGAAGCGTTTTCTGAGGCCCACCGTCCAGTGCGTACCCAAAACAAAAACGGCTCCGGCGGAAAATCCCGCATTGCGCTTGCTCTTCAGGAACGCTTCGGTGACGAGGCGAGCTTCATCAAGACGTGGTTGGGGAACCCCGGCTCCACAGGGGCGGTCTCGCCGTCTGGTCGTCATCTCTCCCGCGCCATGGCCCGTTTCGTCAGCACAGCCGCCGAAGGTCCCGTCGTTGAACTTGGGCCTGGAACCGGGCCTGTGACGCAGGCGCTGTTGCAGCGCGGCGTCGACCCCTCCCGGCTGGTCCTGGTGGAATACGATGAAGCTTTCTGCCGCCTGCTGGAACGCCGCTTTCCCGGCGTGCGCGTCGTGCAGGGCGACGCCTACAACCTCTCGGCGACGCTGGCGGGCGTTCTGGACTGCCCTGCCGCCGCAATTGTCTCCAGCTTGCCCTTGCTCAACCGACCAGAGCCAGACCGGATTTCGCTGCTCGCGGATGCTTTCAGCCTGCTCGGGCCCACTGGTGTATTTGTCCAGTTCACCTACGGCATGGTTTCGCCAATCCCGCGCCGCGCCGAACAAAGCGTGTCGTTCACGTCGGAGGCCTCGCAGCCCGTGTGGCTCAATTTGCCGCCCGCGCGCGTGTGGTGCTATCGCCCGGCTTGCGCGCCCGTTCCCCGCAAGGCGAACGCCGCCCAGCGCCTTGTGCGCAACATCAAGAAACAAACAAACCGCGTTCGCGACGGATTCCTCGAAACGCGTGACCGTCTGGGGACGGAAATCCGTCTGGTCAAAGACCGGGTGCGCATCGACATTGAAGGCCACGGCACCCGCGTGCGTGACGAGGTTCGCGACAATCGGGCGCTGGACATGATCCGCAAGTTCAACGACCGCCGCGAGCCCTGAACAGCGCTGTCTGTCAGGCCGTTCTTGCGCGGGCGTGATCCACGCGTCCGACCTCACATGAATGATTTTGGGTCGCCTTGTTGGATACCCGGATCAAGTCCGCGTATGACGGGGAGAAATTTGTTCGACTCGCATTTCGCGATGTGTCTCCTGCGTGCCGGGGTCCGCTCATGTCCTCTGTTTCAACGGCTGTCCGCGACAAGCTGATCGTCGCCCTCGACCTGCCATCGGTCGCCGCCGCCTCCGCCATGGTGGAGCGCCTCGGCGACGCCGTGAATTTCTACAAGGTCGGCATGGAGCTGACTTATGCCGGCGGCTTGCCGCTGGTGAGCGAACTGGCCAAAGCAGGCAAGAAGGTCTTTCTCGACCTCAAACTCCACGACATCTCCAACACCGTCGCCCGCGCAACTGAACAGGTGGCCGACCTTGGGGCCACCTTTCTCACGGTTCACGCGTATCCGCAGACGATGAAAGCCGCTGCTGGCGCAGCGAACGGCTCCGGCCTCAAGCTCCTCGCGGTCACCGTGATGACGAGCTACGACGATTCCGATCTTCAGGAGGCGGGCTACGCCTTCGGGGTGAAGGATCTGGTTGCCCGCCGGGCAGGGCAGGCCCGGGACGCCGGTGTCGATGGATTGATCCTGTCGCCCGAAGAGACCGCCGCCATGCGCGCATTGCTGGGCGAGGGAATGTTGCTTGTGACGCCCGGCGTTCGTCCCGCTGGCGCGGACCTCGCCGACCAGAAGCGTGTGATGACGCCCGCAAAAGCCATCGCGCAGGGCGCGAACTATCTGGTGGTCGGCCGACCGGTAACGCAGGCCGCCGATCCAAAAGCGGCGGCTGAGGCCATCGTCGCGGAAATCGCGTCCGTCGCGAAATAAAAAAAGACGCCGGGCGTACATCCGGCCCGGCGCCCAAAAGTGTGACGCAGTATTGCTGCGCGCACACTTGACTTCAGTCGTCGCCAAGGGGGGGTGCGGGGGTCGTTTGGGGGACCGCAGTCGGCGACTGATCACTGACATAAGCAACGATTATCACAGCGGTATGACATCGGGTCTGTGCGCTGAGGACAGGAGTAAATGACATGCCAAAGGGCTATTGGATCGCTCATAACGACGTGACTGACCCGCAAACCTACGAGAAGTACAAGGCCGCCACTGGCGCTGTCTTCCAGAAGTTCGGCGCGAATTTTCTCGTGCGCGGCGGGCGTTACGCGGGCCTGCAGGGCCCCATTCGCAGCCGCCACGTGGTCATTGAGTTCGAGACCTATGAGCAGGCGCTCGCCTGTTACAATTCGGCTGAATATCAGGCGGCCGCAAAACATCGTCTCGGCGCCTCCGAGGGTGAAATCGTTATCTGCGAAGGGCCTTGAACTTCGCGCGCGGCCCGCTTTCCAATACGTCCCCGGGCAGCTATAGACCCCCCCATCGAGTTATCATCTACGGGAGACGGTCATGAGCGAAATGCGGCTCGTCGTCGCCGGCGCCGCCGGTCGCATGGGGCGCATGCTGGTGCAGGCGATTCATGCGGCGCCGGGTGCGAAACTCGCAGGCGCTCTGGAGCGTCCCGGCTCGACTTCGCTTGGCTATGACGCGGGCATCCTGGCAGGCGTGGGCGCGCTGGGCGTTCCCGTCACGACTGATCCCCTGGCCGCGCTGATGAACGCCGATGGCGTCATCGATTTCACCAGCCCTGAGTCGACAGTTGAGCTCGCGGGCCTTGCAGCGCAGGCGCGCATTGTCCACGTCATCGGCACGACAGGGCTTGGCGAAGCCCACATTGCCGCCATCGCCGCCGCCGCCCGTCACGCCACTGTCGTTCGGTCAGGCAACATGAGCCTTGGCGTCAATCTGCTCGCGGGCCTTGTGCGCAAGGCCGCTGCGACGCTGGGCGTCAGCTACGATATCGAGATTGTTGAAATGCATCACCGGATGAAGGTGGATGCGCCGTCCGGCACTGCGTTGATGCTGGGCGAAGCCGCGGCGCAGGGGCGGGGCGTGAAGCTTTCTGAAACCGCAGTGCGTTCGCGGGACGGGCACACGGGCGCGCGCCGCGATGGCGACATAGGTTTTGCCGCCTTGCGCGGCGGCACGGTTGTCGGCGACCATGACGCAATCTTTGCGGGCCCCGGCGAGCGGCTCATTCTGGGTCATCGGGCGGAAGACCGCAGCATCTTTGCCCACGGGGCTGTGCGCGCGGCGCTCTGGGCGCGCGGCGCCAAGGCCGGCGAATACACGATGGCCGACGTGCTCGGTCTTTCCGACGTCTGAACGAAATCATCTCGCGGCCGCCGCCCGGCGGTCTTTCTCATGGAGCGAACATGGACCGCACACTTGTCCTCATCCGTCACGGCCAGAGCGAATGGAACCTGAAAAATCTGTTCACCGGCTGGAAAGACCCTGGTCTGACGGAAGTCGGAATCCACGAGGCGCACGAAGCAGGAAAGCGCCTTAAAAAAATCGGCGTCACTTTCGACAAGGTGTTCACCTCCTCGCTCATCCGCGCCCAGCACACGACCGAACTCGTGCTTGAGGAACTCGGCCTGTCGTCCCTTCCGGTGGTCAAGGACGCGCAGCTGAACGAGCGCGACTACGGCGATCTCTCCGGCCTCAACAAGGCTGAAGCTGCTGTGAAATGGGGCGAAGAGCAGGTGATGATCTGGCGCCGCTCCTACGACACACCGCCCCCGGGGGGCGAAAGCCTGCGTGATACGCTGGCGCGCGTGCTGCCGTACTATTGTCAGGACATTTTGCCCTGCGTCCTGCGCGGCGAGCCAACCGTCGTCGTTGCCCACGGCAATTCGCTGCGCGCCCTGCTGATGGTGCTGGAGCGCGCCACGCCCGAGACGATCCCCGGCATTGAACTGCACACCGGCATCCCGGTCGTCTACCGCCTGCGCGCCGACTCGACGGTGGAGTCAAAGCAGGTTCTGGACGCGTAAGGATCATTCTTCTCCCGCAGAGCGGGAGAAGGAGTTTACTCAAACAAACTTTGCCCCGAGCCGCGCCATGTCCGGCTGGAAGCTGGGAAAGCTCGTGGCGATCATCGAGGCGTCGTCGATCGCCATCGCCTTGTCCGAGGCCAGCCCCATGACGAGGAAGCTCATCGCGATGCGATGATCGAGGTGCGTCGCCACCATGCCGCCGCCTGCGACCTTGCCAGACTCGCCGTTTACGATGAGGTCGTCGCCCTCAATGCGATTGGCGACGCCCGCCGCGTCAAGCCCCGCAGCCACCGCCGCCAGACGATCCGACTCTTTCACGCGCAACTCGGAGAGGCCGCGCATGCGCGTCTCGCCGGTCGCAAAGGCCGCCGCGACCGCAAGCACGGGGTATTCGTCAATCATGGACGGCGCGCGCTCGGCGGGAACGTCCACGCCCTTCAGGGCGCTGTGGCGCACGCGCAGATCAGCCACATCCTCGCCGCCCTCGATTCGCGCATTGAGCGTCTCGATGGACCCGCCCATCTCACACAATGTCGTGATCAGTCCGATGCGCAGCGGGTTCATCATCATGCCCTCGATGACGACATCGGACCCCGGCACGATGAGCGCGCCCACCAGCGCGAACGCGCCTGACGATGGATCCGCCGGCACGATCACATCGCGCGCGGTGAGCTCGGGGCGGCCTTCCAGGGTGATTCGGCGCCCATGCGGGCCATCGGGCGTGCTGGTGATGCTGGCGCCGAAATAGGCCAGCATCTTTTCGGTGTGATCACGCGAGGCTTCCGTTTCGATCACCGTCGTGCGTCCCGGCGAGTTCAGCCCGGCCAGCAGGATGGCGGATTTGAGCTGCGCGGAAGGCACGGGGGTGCGGTATTCGATGGGCGCGGGCTCGCTGGAGCCACGCAGCGTCACCGGGCAGCGGCCGCCGTCCGCCTCCGACAACACCTTCACCCCCATGAGGGTGAGCGGATCAAGAATGCGCCGCATGGGCCGCTTGCGCAGCGAGGCGTCGCCATCGAACGTCGCTTCAATGGCGTGGCCGCCCACAACGCCCATCATCAGCCGCGTGCCGGTGCCCGCGTTGCCAAAGTCGAGCACATCCTTTGGTTGCAGCAGTGAGCCGACGCCGCAGCCGTCGACCTGCCATGCGCCGGGCCCCAGCCGCTCCACTTTGGCGCCAAGCGCGGCGCAGGCGGCGGCGGTGCGCAGAACATCGTCGCCTTCCAACAGGCCTTCAATCGTCGTGCGGCCCTTTGCAAGCAGCCCGAGGATGAGCGAGCGGTGGGAGATGGATTTGTCCCCCGGCGGGCGCAGGCGACCCTTCAGCGGCGCTCCAGAGGCGGCTGAGAGCGGCTGCGCGGGCGCGTGGTGCGTGGACGAGTGTGCGGACCTGTGGCCGGAGGGGCTGGAAGCGCCGGAATCTGCGGTCTGCATCGGGTCTCTTTCGCTTGCGTTTCGCGCGGCTCGTAACACACGCAGCCATTGCCTGTCATTATGCGGCGCGCTTTTGCGATTTTCCCATTTGACACGAGCGCAGGGCGCGACTAACCGGACAACCGGATTCCAGCCGGGCGAAAGCGTCGCGGGCGTCAGGAAACGATTATCGCAGCATTCGCCTTCAGGGAAGTTGTCACGTGGCCAAACCCGATCTCGGCAGCAAGCGCCAATGCCAAAGCTGCAGCGCAAAATTTTTCGATCTTAATCGCGATCCCATTCTTTGCCCAAAATGCGGCGCAACGTTTGTGGCCACCGCCGTCACAGCTCGCGCTGCGCCGCGCGCAGCGGCCGCCGCAGTGGACGATGAAGCCGATGTCGAGGCCGTGGGCCCCGAAATCGTGTCGCTGGAAGACGCTGCGGCAGAGGAAGAAAAGGACGCTGCTGTCGTCACCGACGAGGTCGAGATCGAGGACGACGCTGCGGATGACACCTTCCTTGAAGAAGAGGAAGAGGACAGCGACGACGTGGCTGATCTCATCGACTCGGAAATCGAGGACGACGAGGAAACCTGAGACTTTTGTTTGAGGCGCATGGGATGCGGGCGTACTTTTCCCGTATCCAATGCCATGACGGGCTTGTGAAGCGTCCCTGTTCCGTCTATATCCAGCGCGCTCGCGGAGATGATCTGCGGCGCAGTGGTCCGCCCCGATGGATCGCTTCTTTCTGACCCGTCTCGATGACGTCTCGGAAAGCCTCGCCGGAGGTTCCGGCGCCGGTTATCCCGGAAAAGTGGGGCCATAGCTCAGTTGGGAGAGCGCTTCAATGGCATTGAAGAGGTCGTCGGTTCGATTCCGTCTGGCTCCACCAATCAAATCAGTCACATAGTATGTTGGGCCGCTGATTAGCTACAGATAAGCAGAAAGCGCGCAGCTAGAGCATTCCCCGGCTAACATCATTCGTACCCGTCGTGCTTGAGATAATTCGCGCATTCCTGCGTGGTGAACAGGTCGAGGATCATGCCGATGCGGTCCCATCGGGCGTCACGGCTTCGCTCTTTGTATTTTCGCAGCAGCGCCTTGAGTTTTGCGAACATCATTTCGATGGGATTGAGATCGGGCGAGTATGGCGGCAGATACAACAGCCTTGCGTCTGCTTTTTCGATGATCTCGCGCACGCCCGCCACCTTGTGAGCAGCGGCGCGCCGCTACTTGCAGTCGACCCTGGGGGCAAGGTCGTTCTCACCGAAATACTCGAAGCGGCAGGATGCGCCTTCCTTCAAATCACCGACTGTTGCTTTGCTGCCCCCCACAGTGATGTTCGTCTGGCTTGAACTGACTATCAGTTTTATCGCCCTGCCTGAGGAGTCAGAAACAGAAAGGGAGTTTCGCGCCAAACTCTGGATCGTGCCATGCATTTCCTTGAGCTTGACGTTTACGACTTCGCCAGCTTCAAGAATTTTCTTGGCCCGATCGTAGATATCTGACGAATAGCTTGAAAACATTGCGACGACTTTTTCTACTTCTTCTCCCGTCGATGGATCGATTGGCATCTGCGACTTGTCGGCTTCTAGTAGGAAGGCCGGATCCTTCATGGTTCTGTTGAAAGCGTCACGGAGGCTCTTGAGACGTCCCGACGGCAAGTCCGGCGGCGCCACAAGCGGTCGCCCGAGCGCGTGCGTACCATAGATCACATGCATCACTTTCTTGTCTTCTTCATTTTTTGCGTAATCATAGATGTGCGGGACGCCCTTCAACTCGTCGCTCTTTTCAAAACCCGTCTGGATGATGGCCTTGATATTTCCCTGTTCCCAGTCGTAGCGCCGTGCACTCTTGAGCGACGATAGGGCAAAGCCACAGCCGCCCTGGACCTCGCCGCGACTCATCGCGAGCAACACCTGTGTCGACCCTGGATATCCGTTTATGATTTGAATGCGCGTGCCGAAGAGGGAGTTGAAGCCCCGCGGGTGAATGCTGTTGACGGCGCTCGGACTTTCTGCTCCGAAAATGACCGACTTTGAAAGTAATTCGTCAAATGACTGAATGGTCGAAGTGGAGCTAACAACGCATGTGCCGATGGTCTGGTCGACGTTTCCTATCCACGTGAATTTTTCGGTTTCGAACTGCGCGCGCTTTTCGCCGAGCTTCGGAGAAAATAGAACTGACGACGCAAACAAGCCGAGCGTCGTGCCATCCTTCGGCGCCAGATTATACAGGTGGTTAGCAGCTACAAGGCCGCCAGCCCCGGGCATATTGCGAACCACGACCTGCGGATTTCCCGGAGTGTAACGTCCCATATGTCGCGCGAGCAAACGAGTATAAGCGTCATAGCCACCGCCCGGAGGCACGCCAACAAGCAGACTTACAGTCTTTCCCGTAAAGAAGTCTGACTCTTGGGCCTTTGTGGTCAGAGAAAAGCCCATCAAGACGCTGGCTGTCGTGAGAAGTCGCGTTAACGTCGCGGTGTTACTCATCTGTCCCTCGTCGTTCGCGTTTTTATCGCTTGTTAATGACTTCATCTAAGCGGCTTCTATTTAGAAACAAGAACGTCGATCAATACGGTCATACCGGCCTTGTTTGCTTCGTAGCCGCGCTTCAGCGCTGCTACCAGATCATCAGGATTTTCTACGCGCTCGCCGTAACCCCCGAATGCTTCGATGACTTTAACATAGTCGGGGCCGTTGATATGCGTTCCGAAATACGTATCTGTCTCGACCGCTGCGCCCTTGGGGTATAGGCGCGTGTGCATATTCTGCATGGCGGCGTACTTCTTATTGTTGAACAAAACTACCATGATAGGGAGATTAAAATCGCGTGCCGCACCGAAACCTTGCAGAACCGGATTATAGAGAAATGCGCCGTCGCCGATGAGTGTAACCACGGGACGTTCCGGCATCGCGAGCTTCAGACCCAGCGAAAGACCAAGCCCCTGTCCCAGACCGCCCTGGCGCGTGAACAGACATTGTGGCTTGTTCCAGGAGACGTGTTCGCGAATGAGGTTTGTATGGCTGGTGACTTCGTCGAGATAAATCGTGTCGTCGGGCAACGCTTCGCTTAGAGCGGCGCAAAGCCAGATTGGATCGATAGACGTCTTTTCCCGGGCCGCCGCCTGCTGTTCTGTGCGGCGCTTTAATAACGCCTCGTGAGCCGCGGTGAGTTTTGCACGGCGTTCGGCTAATCGATTTTCATCCAGCTTGATTTCATTCAGCGCACTTAATAGATCGGTGAGGACGTGGGTCGTGTCCCCCTCCAAATAGATGTTAGCCCCATGACTTTGATAGGCCATGTACGGACGGTGTGGGACTTCATCGATGTCGACAACAATGGCATTAGGTGGTCGTTTGCTGGGTGGGTACCAGGGGGTGCGCGTCGCTATCACGACAGCGAGATCGGTATCTCCCCAGAAAAGGTTGATGTCATGCCCTTGATGCATTGGATGGTCTTTGGGAAAATTCGCAAAGACAGATCCGGGTTTTTCAACGACAGGGAGAGCTGCTTTTTCGCATAGTGCTACGAGCGCATGAAAGGCTGGCGCATCTCGCCCGGCGGCTTCCGTAAATACGACCGGGTTACGCGCGTCGGCGATGAGCTTTGCGACCTTGCGAATATCCTCCGGCGTACAGACGAGCTTTGGTGCAGTCGGAACGTCGCGCGAATGTTCTGGCCGCCTCCAGTCCGCAGTCATCGTTTCATGTGGAATCGACAGATACGTCGGACCGACTGGCGTGCGTTGCGCGAGCTCTCCCGTGCGAATGATGCTCTCGTAAATAGTATACGGACTTGCTGCCTGGCAGGCGAATTTAACAAGCGGCTCGATCAGTCGCTGTGGTCCGCCCACTATTGAAAGATTGTCCGCCCATTGTCGTCCGGGATCGAAGTCAGGGTTCTCTCCATATGTAGTCGACTCTCCGGAGATGATGAGCATCGGGACGCCCGCAATAAGAGCCCCATGAACGCCCATGAGGCCTTGCAAGAGGCCGGACCCGGCATGGAGAAGCACGGCCTGCATCCTGCCGGTGGCGAGGGTGTAGCCGCAGGCTATGTTCACAGCGAGCGTTTCGTGCCAGCAGTCCATAAACTTGGGGCCCTTGCGGCCCTCGTGAATCTGGTTCGCCATTGCCTCCCAGACCGACGACCATTCGGTGCCTGGTGAAGACAAAATATATTCGACCTTCAGATCTCGAATGGCTTCCAGGATTGCGTCGCCCCCATCAAGGTTGTTTTTCACGAGCGTTGTGCCTCTCTGGCTTTCAGCGGCGGCTACTGGCCACCCGATCATAATAGGATAAGTCTACGTAAGCCGACGGTTTGGCGCTCGACGGGTCAGCGCCCTCGGTTTCGGCTCGTACCGAGAGAACCTGCGCAAAACCTTCATCATTGAACTTTGCTTGTGCCGTGAAGCCTCTCCTCGGATCGCAAAGCTGGTGATACGTGGCTATGGCGATCGGCGCTGTGAGATCAAGCCGGTGGCGAAGCAGATCGACGGCGGCGTTTTCATTTGCTTTCGTACGCAGCCAATCCAGCGCATTCAGATATCCGGCAATGTAGCGTTCCACGACCTCGCCATTAGCGTTGGCCCAAGCGCGCATGGCAAATGCACCGCCCGCTTGATATGGGCCAACCAGATCGTCAAGGGCCCCGAGGCTATGCATACCGGCCAACTGCGCCTCCGCCGAGAATGGCGGATTGAGGATCGCGCCAGCGAGCGTATCATCCGACTTGAGTGCGCGTAGTCGTTTCGCGCCATTTCCGACCGGCTTGAGTTGGTAATCCCGCCCGAGTTGCAACCCGTGATCGGCGAGTACCTTACGCGCTAGCAAAGCATAGGCCGTATTCGGTGAGTCTACCGCGAGCGTGCAGCCCTTGAGGTCGGCAAATGACTTGATGGATGAGGAGACCATAAAATCGTTCATGCCGCCTTCGCCACCCATGAAGATGATGACGTCTTGCCCCCCTTTAATCATCGCCAATGCGTTATCGACTGCTGCCTGCACGATATGCACGCCTCCCTCTGCAAGACATTTGCGTTGCTCTTTGGAGGAACCCGTTTCATGAAGTGTGAGATTCAGATCAAGTTCGGTGAAAAGACCTTGTTCAACGCCCGCCCAGAGGGGCAAAGCCTTGGCGTTCGGGAAAGTGCTTACGGTTACCTCTGCGTGAGCCACGATCATCCCTTCCTCGGGTCAATAAGGGGGGGATCAATCTTGATGTTGAGCCGCTTGCATTCTGCCTCGCTAAAGTCAGAGTCGGTCTTGAATCCAACGGCTTGGATGCCGGCAATAGCGCAGATATCATCAACCTCGTTTACATCGCCGGTGACGCCCAGAGCGCCGATGATTTCTCCGGTTTCGTCACGGATCAACTGGCCGCCAGCTTCAAGAAAGATAGGGCCGTCTACGATATCCCTGAGGGTGTCCATAAATGGCGGCTTCTCGCGCGCCTTCTGAAGCACCTGACGCGACGAGCGGTGTAGAGCCAGCGATGCGAATGCCTTGCCGCGTGCGATTTCAAAACGCACGATTGATGCGCCGTCCTGCTTCAGGAACGCTTTCACGCGACCGCCAGCATCCAGCACGATGGCGGCAAGCGCGTAGGCCTGCATTTCCTCGGCTTTTTTAAATGTGTTGAGGATTATGGACAGTGATTGATCCATTGTGATGCTGCGCATTGTTAATGCCCCCTCTTATTTCCGGCCAAGCTCGCCGCAGAATGACGCCAATAATGTACCGACTGAGCTCCCATGAGAGAAATGGATTGTATTTTGTGATTTATTCATGAATTTCATAAATCGGAGGGGCCATGAAAATCGACTTTCCTGCCTTAGAGGCGTTCGTGAGTGTTGCGGAGTTCGGCAGCTTCACGCGGGCGGCTGAACACCTCGGGCTTTCACAGACCGCCGTCACCCACCGGATTGCGAAGCTGGAGCGAAACCTTGGCGCGAAGTTGCTGCAACGCTCCACACGCGATGTGATGCTGACACGAGCGGGCTCTGAACTCCTTCCCAAACTCAAATCCATTCTCGGTGATTTGAATGGAGAGCTGCTGCGGGTTCGAATTGAAACGACAGAAGTTGACGTTCCGCTGCTAACGATCGCGTGCCTTCCCACCGTCGCCATGCAGATACTCCCCGCGGCCCTCACTGTTTTCAAAGAGCGAAACCCGAAGGTGGTCGTTCGCGCGTTTGACACCTCGGCTGCGGAGATACCATCGCTGATTCGTGAGGGCGTCGCCGAACTCGGACTTACCATCATGGCCGCAGGAAACGAGGAATTGGCGACCGAGCCACTATTCACCGAAGATTATTTTCTAGTCTGTCCTGCTGGGCACCCGATGGGCGACCTTCGCGAAATCCGCTGGTCCCAAATTACAAAGGAGCCGCTTATCCGAGTCAATCAACACACAGCAAACCGGTACATTGTCGATCAGGCGCTTGGAGAAGAGAGCGAAAAAATGAACTGGGCTTACGAGGTTCAGCACACATTGACTGCCGTACGATTGGTGCAGGCAGGCCTCGGACTTACCATCATGCCACGCTGTGCAGTGGCGGCATTGCAAGGAGAGGATATTTCTTTCTCCCCCCTTACCAAGCCGAAAATAACACGTACGATCGGGATTCTGTCACGCCGGGGCAGGACACTTTCGATGCTTGCGCAGAGCTTTCGGATGTTGTTGCTCAGCCAGTCTTCAATCTTGAAGCAATGCATGCCGATCGGGAAGGTTCGTACTCTAAAGGTGAAAGCTTAGGCAACGGCGCTGTGGCGAGCGGTAGCCTCGATCTTGAAGTGTACCTTCATCAAACTCTTTTACATTTTTGTCGCCCGTATAAATTTGCTGGCCAATGCATCTCGCGTTTGGTTGCTAAACCCGAAGGCGACGCGGCAGTGATCAGATGCCCTGCTGAGAACATTCAAATGCAGCTGCGCCACCCTAGAAGCCTGCCCGATTACGTATCGAAGGTTCGACTTTGACGCGTTGAGTTCAGCGTAATCAAAGCGCTGTCATTCGCCTGCACGAGGGTGGATATAACGCGCATCAGTGCAAAAGCGGTCATATACACTGATAGCGGACATGACCGGAAAGCCAAGCACCTTAAGGACGTATATCTGTTTGCGGAACAGCAGACTTCTAGCCCAGTAAGGCGTTAGCCAAAGCGAAAATTTGCAAGTTCTGCTAAGCTAATTGAAATTATTTGGCTCGGGTTGCAGCCGCGTGAATGCAATACTGCAAAGTTTGTGACAGAAATGCACCGTTGTGCATTGTGCGGTTGCGGGTCGCTGGTTGAGCTTCAGGTCCGCCTCTCTCATCAATCTTACCTGAATAGCAGCCCTGACTTTCGCATTTGCCTAGTCTGTTAGCTGTGGCTATACGAAATCTGCTGTCGTGCGATCACGACGGCTGAGTCAACAATCACTGGCGTCTGACAAGGGAGAACTGAACCAGTCTCACTATAAAAACGTGAAAGATTTCGTTATCAGCGTGCCTTTGCATCAAGGGTCGGACCATCAAAGATCAAACGTGAGCATAGGCGTAATTTGTCCCACATTTTAATCTTAAATTGACGAGCCCCGTTTGATGCTGCCGCGCTGTTAGTCAAAACAGCTAATTGGTAGCCATTTAGCTATATGAGCCCAGCCAGCTAACGTATTGCGGCTCCAGCCACGACATCCCAAAAGGAGGTAGAGAAATGTTTGGAAGGGTGAGCCATGCGTAATTTTAACGAACAGACAATTACTGACGCTGTCATTCAGCGCTTCTCCACGTCGACGGATCCGCGCGTGAAGGAAGTCTGCTCCTCGCTTGTGAGGCATCTTCATGATTTCATCCGCGATGTGCGCCCATCATACGATGAGTGGGAATACGCCATCGACTTTCTCACCCGCACCGGCAAGATCTGCGACGGCAACCGACAGGAATTCGTGTTGCTATCCGACACGCTCGGCGCGTCGATGTTGGTAGATGCGGTCAACAATCCTGTTGGCGGCAACATTACCCTGTCCACAGTGCTCGGGCCGTTCTACGTGGAAGATCCAGAGGTGTTCCAGCTTGGGGCGGATATCTCGGGTAACATGCGCGGCACGCCCGCGTATGTGACCGGCAGCGTGTCGTCAGAAGACGGAACGCCACTCGCGGGTGCTTATGTCGACGTGTGGCACTCGGACGATGATGGCTTCTACGACGTTCAGCAACTCGACAAGCTGGGCGGAAACGCCGGGCGGGGTCGCTTCGTTGCTGACGAGAAAGGCCGCTTCCGGTTCTGGACGATCAAACCCACGTGCTATCCTGTGCCCACGGATGGACCCGTCGGTGAGATGCTGAACGCGCAGGGGCGGCACCCGTGGCGCCCGGCGCATCTGCATTTCATGATCCACGCGCTGGGGCACCGCAAGCTCGTCACGCATGTCTTTGACCGGGCGGACCAGTATCTCGATTCGGACGCCGTGTTCGGCGTGAAGGACGAGTTGGTGCGCGACTATCCCGAGCATCCTGCCGGGATGGCCCCTGACGGATCGACGCGCGATGCGCCATGGGCCACAATCGAATACGATTTCGTGATGGCGAAGCTGGGTAAGAGATAGCGATTCAGCCGCTCGCGAATAACGCCGCCATATGCGTGGCGGACTCGTCGCTTGCGAACATCGTGCGCGAAACGACGGCAGTTGAATTTGCACGTTCGGCCATGTTGAACCATGACAAGGCCAGCCGCGCCTTTTCGACCAGATCGTCCTCGCTCATCCTGTTCTCGGGCGAGCCGAGCGCGTCATTCACTATCATCGAGGTCACGCGCCCATCAGCATGCGCCTCGACCTGTGCCGCCCACACCCGCGGAAAATCGCGGTCGAGCGCGGGATCGCCAATAATCTCGACCCGTGCCGCGAGCGCAGCTACAGCGGCGTTGGCGAGCACGTTACGGCGCTCCACGTCATAAAGATCTCGCGGGTCGAGCGCGGCGGTCGCTACCTGACAGGGGCAACTGACGAATGCTGTTCCGCGCGCGCGCGGATTTAACGGCTGGCTGATCATATTTTTGTGAGACGTTGGAACGCGAACGACGACGCGTTCGATCCTCGTAGGGTCAAGCCCATCGGCGACCAGACGTCGCATCGCTTCTGTTGCGGCCAGCGACTGGCGCGCGGTGGCGTAGGGTTTGAGCGAGAGCTCGGAAAACACGCTGCAGCGACCAAGAGCTGACGTTAGTTGTTCGGCGGAAAACTCAAGTCCCAACGCGTTGGCGATCCATTCCCCGTCCGGCGAGTTCTCGGCGCCGTTGAACCCTTCCCGGGCAGCCAGCGCCATGCGCACGCCAGTGGCGACCGCGGTGGCCAGAACAATCCATCGGCCGGAGGGCTCGCGCATGAACCGCCCGCTTAAACCCGCGCTTGTCATGACAGCAAGAGACAGCGCCTGTTCGGTGCGTTCAACCGAAAGCCCGAGCATTCTGCAGGCAGTCGCGCAGGCGCCAAGCGCTGCGCCAGATCGAGTTGGCCAAAAGCCTTTGAACAGCGCGCGGGCCCCGTCCATCGCCTTGCCGAACCGCACAAGAAGTTCTGTACCGACGTAAATCGCGCTTTCAACCTCGCGGGGGTGTCGCTGACTCAACGGGTAGAGGCAGAACGCGACCGCCGCAACGACAGAACTCGGCGTCGTATTTGCGCCCGTGTGGATGTCGTCCATCTCGGTCATTCGGACAAGGCCAGCGACGCCTCCTATCCCGTCCGGGTCCAGCCCCGAGCCGAAGACCTTGCGCAGATGGCGACCTTCCGCGCACGCTCCGCCGAGGAGCCGCGCCACAGCGGTGTCGAAGGTGTGAAGCCGAAGCACTTCCCGATCGAGCACGGGAAGCTCTGTTGCCTGAGCCTGAGTAACGAATTCCGCCAGTTGGCGCATCAGTGTCATGGTGCTCGTCTCGCGCGCTGATCAGACCTGTCGGCAGAGTGCTGTGATGCAGCTACGATATCAATGCAGAAGTGACTTCATTGTTATAGTCAATTGACTACTAGCATAATCGCCTCGCCTGCGGCAGCCTGTGCGCTGCGTGAATGTCCGGTCGTGCATAGGGGTTTGCGCAAACGCCCGGAACGAAGGCGCCTGTAATCAAGCGATCGGCGACATCCCTGCGAACGACGAACAAGAGCAAAGTTTCAGATGCGGGAGGGAAATCGATGACGGATCTGCAGCTTACACTGGCTTGCGGTGACTACGAGTTGACGCGGCCGCTAACGGAAGGGCACATCAAGGCCGAAGGGATCACGTTCGTTCCCGATACGCGATACGGCGCGAAAGAACGCCACTGGGCAATGGCCAAGCACAACGCCTATGATGTGTGTGAGTTCAATGCACCTGCCTATGTCATGGCGCGAGACCGTGGCTTCGAGTGGACCGCGCTCCCCGTGTTTGCGCATCGACGCTTCCGGCACGGATTTATCTTCGTTAATCCGAAAAGCGGAATACGGACCCCGAATGACCTTGTCGGCAAGCGCATCGGCGGGACAAACTTTCAGCCAGCGGGCAATGTTTTCATGCGCGGCGTGCTGGAGGAAGAGTACGGCGTCCCGCATGACTCGGTCCACTGGTTTACTGAGCGCGGTGAGGACATCGACTTCGAACCGCATCCCGGCTTAAAGATCACACGTATCCGAGACGACCAAACTCTTGATCGGATGCTTCTGGAAGGCGAGCTTGACGCACGGCTCGAGCCTGAATATCCCGAGCCATTCCTCAAGGGCGACCCGCGCTGTGTTCAGCTTTTCCCTGACGTGAAGTCCGTCGAAATCGACTACTTCAAGCGCACAGGCATTTTCCCGATCATGCACGTTACGGTCATCAAACGCGAGATTGTCGACAAGCATCCGTGGGTGGTGAAGAGTCTCATGGACGCCTTCGAGAAGGCGAAATCGATAGCGATGAAGCGGGTCGAAAACCCGCGCGTCAATCCGCTCGCGTTCTGGGCGCACGCCTGGTTCGAGCAGCAGCGCTTGATGGGGCCCGACCCCTGGGAGTACGGACTGGGGCCCGCAAACCGCAAGGCGTTCGACAAGGTCGTCGAATACGCGCACCGCCAGGGGCTGATCAGCCGACCGTGGTCGGTGGACGAACTCTTTTCGTCATGAGGACCCATGCTGACGCTCGATGATCGATTGAACGGCGTTCTTGCGTTAATCAGCAACGCCGGCGTTGATCGCCTCATAGTGCTCGGCAACGGTCATCATATGATAGACGTGCCGAACGCGGTGGCGCACCTCACGGGCTACAGGTCGATTAGCCCGGTGGCGCTCGCGATTGAAGCAGATGGGCGAAGGCGCATTCTCGCGCCCGTCGACGATGAGGACGCGGTCGCTGATATTGGCTGGGAATCGTGCTTCACGCGCGACATCCGTCGCGATATCGGGGTTTTCACGGGCGCCGGCCGCATCGCAATTGTCGGCCTTCCAGACGCCCCACGACCGCTGGTGGAGGCATTCTTGGCCTCGTCGACGGCGAGCGAAATGGACGAGCCATTCTACGCGGCGACAGCTGTCAAGACATTCGACGAACTTGCCCACGCAAAGCGCGCGACTGCGATCGCGGAGCAGGGTTATCAGCGCCTGCTTGCAATTGCGCAACCGGGCATTCGGGAGTGCGACCTTGCTGTCGAAGTCAATTTATACATGCGCGAATGCGGCGCTAATGACAGCTTCCTGATGCTCAACTGCGGTCCGCGGCAGGACGCCGTGATGCCATCAAGCGAACGGGTGATAGAACGCGGCGATCTTTTGCTCTGTGAGCTCTCGCCGAGCGTTGCCGGACAGTTCACGCAAATCTGCCGCACTGTTTGCATCGGTCCCGCTGCAGATTCTGCATCGAATAAATATCCGCTTCTGGTAGCGGCGATGCATGAAGGTATCGCCCGCGTGAAGCCGGGAGCGCGGGTGGGTGATGTGTGCTGCGCGATTGACGACTCTCTTTCAGACGCCGGATACGGGCAGTATTCTCGTCCGCCATTCATCCGCCGCCGCGGTCATGGGCTCGGGTGCGGGTCCATCGCGCCCGGCGACGTGTCGGTTGATAATGATACGCGGCTTGAGTCTGGTATGCTCTTCATGGTGCATCCCAATCAGTTTTTGCCCGAAACCGGATACATGATGTGCGGCGAGCCAGTCATCTGCACGCAAGACGGTTTCGAAATACTCACCGAGCAAAAGTCCGCTCTTGCGTCCACGGAAGGATGACGGCGATGATCATGCCCTCCATCGCCCTCCCGACTGGCGCCTACGACTGGGATCAGCGCCTCACGGCGCGAGCCGTTTACACAAAACGCATAACAGACTTGCGCTGCCTCATGGCGGAACGCGGCGTCAACCATGTGATTGTTTACGGCAACATCTTCGACCATGCAGATTTACTCTGGTTGTCCAATTTCACACCGAAACTCGGCTCTGCATTAATGCTCGTGGGATTGGACCGTGCGCCGCGTATCTTGTTCTCCGGCGGGCCGGGCATGAAGCCATCGGCGCAACGGATGACATGGATTGAAGAAGTTTCAGCGTTGCGCGGCCTCAGGCGCGATGTCGAAGCCTGGCTTGAAGGCGAGGCGAGCCCTATCGTAGCCTTGGTTGCCGGAGCATCAATGCTTCACGGCGACTGGCGCGAGCTGCAATATGCAATCGGGCATGATCTGATCGATCTTTCAGCGGACGTGCGCATGCAGCGTCAAAATTGTCCCGACGAAGTCACGTCAGTTCGCGCAAGCGCTCGGCTTTTGCAGGAGACTGCAGACCGGTTCTACGCCGCGGTGCAAGAGGGCTCGGAGTTGATAACTGCAGTTCTCGCTGCTGAACGTGCCGCGTACGCGCTTGGCGCCCAGGACGTGCGTATGCGCGTGGCGAGGAGGCCCTGGGGACAACCGCTGCCCCTGCCGGACAAACCTTCTGATTTTCATGGTCCATTGCCTGTGATGATGGCTGTGCGACGCTCGGGATATTGGGCGACGGGCGCTTTTGTCGTGGGTGATCTTGGGGACACAGCTGCGGCACTGGGCATTAAACTGAAGCACAGTGAAAACTGTGTGGCCTACGATAATCGTGTCGCGTTTCCTGAAACAAAAGGGGCACTGTCAGGCCTCGTCGAAGTCTCCGCCGAAGCTAATCGAGCGCGTTGGACTGCACTTTGCCTAAAGGACGGTGCGGGCCGCGACTGGCTTTTCTGGCCGCCGGGCCTGTCAGTTCATTTGTAGTACTTTTATAATGCGTTGCGCCAAAGTGCTTGGCTCAGCTCCGTAAACGCATCGGATCTGTAGCGGCGGGAGTGGTTGCGCAAGATCAAGTGCAACGAGCGCGCCGGAGGCAAGATCGCTTGCGCTGGTGCAACCTGGCAGGCAAGTCAAATAATGGCCGTGGCGCAGGGCTTCCCGGATCGACGCCGACTCTTGCAGTTCAAGTGCGATGTCATACGTTTCCAGACCCGAGGCGCGTAGCGCTCGGTCGGCCATCTGGAAGTACCGCGAGTCGCGCAATCCTGTAACAAACGGATATTTTTTCAACTCGGCGGCGGTCACGGCCTTGAGCCGTGCGAGCGGATGGTTTTTCTGGGCGATCAGTTGAAGCGGCTCGCGACCAACGATTTCGGATCGCAAACTTTGAACAGGCCCTGAACTCAATAGAATCCCGAGTTCGACGGCCCCGCTCTCCACGAGTGTGAGCACGTCCTCAATCGTTCCGATGCGCGTAACAACGCGCGACCGCGGATGCTTTTTTTGGAACAAACTTAAGCGAGGGGGAAGAAAAGACGCCGCGAGATCTCGATGAACGGCCATAACAATTTCGCGTGTCTGTTTAGCTTTTAAATTAGCGAGACGCTGCGCAGCGTCCTCGCTGAGCCGAACAATTTCCGCCGCCATGGCGTAGACGACTCGACCCGCCTCAGTCAGTTGCGGCTTCGCGCCTCGATGACGCATCAGCAACGAGTGTCCAGCCTGGCGTTCCAAGGCTTTCACATGCGCGCCGACCGATGGTTGCGCGATGCCAAGACGGTCTGCGGCTGCATTGAAGCCGCCCAGATCAACGACAAGCTTGAAGACCATGAGCCGGCGAGGGCTTGCTTCAATCACGATCAGCCTCCCTTACCTAATTAGTATAGTCAAATGGCTATAGGAAGCAAGCCACCATGCCCATTGATTACGCCGCGTTGGCGCCGCAAGTTGATCCCGAGCAGACGTGCAAGTCGCCTTTTTGGGAGGAAAGCAACGTGATCGTTGTGGCAATTGATATTGGCGGCACCTTCACGGATCTGATTGGATTCGACACGCAGGCCAAGCGCTTCCTGCAAGCCAAGAGCCTCACCACGCCGGGTAACCTTGTTCAGGGCATCATCGATTGCCTGAACAAGAGCGGCATCCGGATTGATCAGATAGCCGAGCTGATTCACGGCTCGACCACGGCTATTAACACGCTCATAGAGCGTAAGGGCGCAAAGACCGGGCTGATCGTGACGCGCGGCACTCGCGACGTTTACTCTATCGGTCGCGGCAACCGGCCTGAAGCCTACAATCTTTTTTTCCATCGTCATCGGCCACTCGTGCCGCGATCGCTCACGCGCGAGGTCAATGGGCGGCTTCTGGCTTCAGGCGAAGTTCATGAGGAAATCGATCCGGGCTCGATCACTGAGGCGATTGGCCACCTCAAGAGCGAAGGATGCGAAGCAGTAGCGGTCTGCCTCCTCCATTCCTACATCAATCCTGATCAAGAGAAGGCGGTCGGAGAGGCAATCAGGCGTGAAATGCCGAACGCCTACCTGTCGCTTTCGCACGATATTTTGCGCGAGTATCGCGAATATGAGCGCATGTCGACGACCGTTGTTAATGCGTACATCGGCCCCAAGGTAGGCGGCTACGTCTCAAGCCTCGAAAGCAATCTGACGAAAATTGGTTTCGCCGGTAATCTTTCCATCATGCGTTCCAATGGCGGCGTGATGACGCCCTCGGTCGCAACGAGTCGGCCTGTCGCCATGATGGAGTCAGGCCCGGTAGGCGGCATCATCGCGTCTGCGCGGTTTGGGCAAATCCTTGGGCTGGGGGACGTTATCTCCTTCGACATGGGCGGTACAACGGCGAAAGCGAGCCTCGTCAAGGACGGCGAGCCGACGCTGGCCCCTGGTTACTACGTGGGCGGCTACGCAAGCGGCGATCCGGTCATGCTGCCGATGATTGACGTCGTGGAGGTCGGAGCAGGCGGTGGTTCAATCGCCTGGATCGACGAGATTGGCGCCCTGAAGGTAGGGCCCATGAGCGCGGGAGCCGCGCCTGGCCCCATCTGCTATCGCCTCGGCGGTGAGGATCCGACAATCACGGACGCGAACGTCGTTCTCGGCCGTCTGGACCCCGACAATTTCCTGGGCGGCACAATGAAGCTCGACGCCGAGGGGGCGCGCAAGGGAATTGAGCGCGTTATCGCCCGGCCGCTCGACATGGATGTGATGGCCGCAGCGAAGGCTATCCTCGACATCGCGGTCGCGAAAATGTCACTCGCGGTTCGCGAGGTGTCCGTCGAGAAGGGCTACGATCCGCGCGACTTTGCGCTGTTCGCGTCCGGCGGGGCAGGGCCGCTCCACGTGCTCGCCATCGCGCGGGAACTATACATTCCGAAAGTCATCATTCCGCTCTTCCCGTCTCACTTCTCGGCGCTTGGCATGCTGCTCGCGGATGAGCGCCACGACTTCGTGCGAACGTTTTACGCAGATCTTCAAAAAATGGATTTCGACAGGTTGGCTGCGGTGCAGGCCGAAATGGCGGCTGAGGCTAGCCTGAGCCTGCGCATGAAGGGCGACGCCGAGGTGCAAACCCAGCTCGACATTCGTTACGTCGGCCAGGAGTTCACGCTGTCGGTTCCTGTGGACCGCAAAAGTCTAGAGAAGAGTGATCGCACCGCTATCCGCTCGGCTTTCGACGCGCTCTACGAGCACCGGTATTCGCATTCATCGCCTGACGAGCCGGTGGAGGTCGTAAATATCCGCGTCGCCGCCGTCGGCAAACGGGTTCCGCTGGAGTTTCCTCGCATCGCCAAGTCTATGATCGCGACGCCTGCCCGCACGCGATCTGTCTATCTCGACGACACGAATACTCCAGTCAATTGTCCGGTCTATGAGCGCGAAAGCCTGTCGGCAGGTTCGCACTTCCTGGGACCCGCGATCGTGCAGGAACACGGAACCACAACCGTCATGTTCGCGGGCGACGCCTGCACCGTCGCCGATACGGGGGAACTTATCATCACAGTGGGAGGCTTGTCATGACCGGACCGCGGCTCGATCCAGTTACGCTCGAAGTCATCCGAAACGCTCTGCCGGCTGTCGCTAATGAAATGGCGGCGGATCTTCAGCGTACGTCCTACAACATGATGATCTACGAGGTGCGCGACTTTTGCACAGCATTGCTGGCGCCCAACGGCGATCTCATCAGCCAGAATGTCGGTGGCGTCTCGCACTTCGTCGCCGATCTCGGCGTCATCATTGTGGACGGTATGAAGCGTTACGGCGCGCAGGGGTTTAAACCCGGCGACGTGATCATTACAAACCATCAGGCCGTGGCGGGGCAGCATCTGAACAACATCGTCATCTACATGCCCTATTTTCACAAGGGCGAGTTGCTGATGTTCACTATGGTGCGCGCGCACTGGATTGACATCGGCGGCATGAGCACGGGCTTTGGCGCCGGGCCGACCGTGGCGGACCCCTGGCAGGAAGGCCTGCAACTCGATCAGATCAAGATCTATGAAGAGGGCAAGCTTGACGAGAAAATGTATCGCTTGCTGAAGGACAACATTCGGTTCCCGGAGTCCTCGCTGGGCGACATGAAGTCACAGATGGCGGCGTGCCGCCTTGGCACGAAGCGGCTGGATGAACTCTTCACCAAGTATGGCAAAGAGACTGTTCTGGCGGCGATCACGCGCATCTTCGAGGAAACCGAACAGAAGTGCCGCAATATCGTCGCGCGACTGCCAAATGGTGTTTACGAAGCCTCCGGCGCGCTCGATGATGACGGCCTGGCGAAGGGAGACCCAGTCAAGATTCACGCCAAGGTCACCATCGAAAATGGCCACATGACGATTGATCTCTCTGGTTGCTCGGCTGAGCGCAAGGCTGCGATCAATTCTCGAACCTATGCTGGCGCTCGCGTCGCCTACAAGGCCCTGACCGCGCCCCTGGAGCCTGTGAATGAGGGCTCTTTCCGCGCGCTCGACGTCATCATCCCCGAAGGGAACATCATGATGGCGAGATTCCCGGCGCCAATGTCGGGATGGAGCGCAGTCATCCCCACGGTGGTCGATTCCATCGTCACAGCGCTAGCGCCAGCAATGCCCGACCGCGTCCCAGCCGGTCACCACGGACTGCTGGGCGGTGCGGTCGTGTTCTTTGGTCTGCACCCGCAAACAGGAAAGCGTTTTGTGGTGCAGAGTCTCGAAGGCGGAGGCTGGGGCGGGCGCCCAACGGAGGACGGAGAATCCGCGACGGTGTCTGTGTGCCAGGGCGACGTTCGCAACGGTTCAATTGAGGGCATCGAACTTAAATGCCCAGTGCTGATAGAGGAGCGCGGACTGCGCAAGGACTCATGCGGTGCGGGCAAGTTTCGCGGTGGGCTTGGCCTCGATGTGCGCGTGCGCAACCTCGTCGAGGGTCGGTGGAACTTCGAGCACACCAAGCGCGAGAAATGTCCGCCCTGGGGCCTTTGGGACGGACTGCCGGGCGAGTTCGGCGGTTACCTGATGCGTATGCCAGGCGAAACGGAATTTCGCCCGATGCAGGGGGCGCATGTTGCTGTGCCGATCGGCGCAGAAGCGATCGTTCGCACTGGTGGCGGCGGCGGCTGGGGCAATCCACTCGAACGCGATCCCGAACTGGTGAGACGCGATGTGGTGGAGGAGTTCATTTCCGAACACTCTGCACGGGAGCATTACGGTGTCGTCTTCACCGCCGACAAGCGTGTCGACGTCGCAGCCACTAAGGCGTTGCGCGCGACTTAAGAGCAGTAGTTTTAACAGGCGCCGCATTCGTCATCAATTTGCTTAAAAATAGTTGGGGCCGACGCAAATATAATTATAAATCGGGAAGATAAATTTCGAACCGACCGAAAAAGGGCGGGGCCGAATAACACGCAGGTGAGGGATGATGATGCTGTCTCGTTGGCTGGCAATTCCAATCGCGGTCACCTTGGTGACCATTGCGTCATCCGCTTCTTCGGATGTTTATCCTAGTAAGCCTGTCCGTATCGTCGTTGGCTTTGCTCCCGGTGGCGGGGCGGATCACATCGCGCGAGTTTTCGCTGAATTTCTTTCACGCGAAACCAGGCAGCAGGGGGTGGTTGAAAATCGCACGGGCGCCGCGGGCACGCCCGCTTTGCAGGCGGTGGCGCGGGCCGCTCCGGATGGCTACACGCTCGGTGTTGCGATATCTGCAAGCCTCGTCATGACGCCCTTCATTCAGAAGCAGTTTCCTGTCGACGTGCTGAACGACCTGACTTTCATCAGCGGACTGGTCGAAGCCCCTCATGTCGTAGCGGTGGGAACAAAGGTCAAAGAGAAGACAGCGCAGGATTTCATTAACGCGGCGCGCCGGACACCAGGGGCTCACGAGTACGGTTCTGCGGGCGCCGGCTCCCTGACACATCTTTCGGCAGCCCTGTTTGGCAAACTTGCGGGCATACAATTGGTCCACGTCCCGTTCCGAGGAAACGCGCCAGCAGTATCTGAACTTATGGCAGGTCGAATTTCGATTGTTGTCAGTTCATATTCAGAGTTACAGGCAGGCGTAGATGGCGGGAGCGTGCGTCCTTTCATCGCCGCATCAAGAGAGCGTCTTTCCTACTTGCCTGATGTTCCAACCGCAGCGGAAGTTGGAATCAGTGATTACATCGCCAGTACATGGATGGGCTTGGTCGGACCATCCGGCATGCCGCCAGCGATTGTGGACCGGCTCAATGAACTGGTCGTTCGGATGATGCAAGATCCTTCGGTGCAGAAGGGCCTCGCGGTGCGCCACCAGCAACCAATGCCGACGGGACGCAAGCATCTCGACGAACTCGTCAGGACGGAGTACGCCCGCTGGCAGAAACAAATTCCTGAATTAGGCATTCAACAGGAATGAAGTTTGCGTCTCGCAGCGCTGGTTCCTGAATAACCGTTCGATATAAAACCGGTAATCATGAGCTGAATAGCCACTTAATAGGGGGAGGATCAAATGCGCTCGACAGTATTGAAATCGACGTTTGGGATCGTGATTGCGTTCGCGAGTGCATGCGCTTCGCAAGTCTGGGCCGCTGATCCCTTTTACAAAGGCAAGCGCATCAGCATGATTATCAACTTCGGCGCCGGATCGGCGACTGACATTGACGGCAGGGTCTTTGCCAAACATCTCTCAAAACATATCGAGGGCGAACCGTCGATCATAGTCCAGAACATGGAGGGCAGCGGAGGTCGGCATGGCGCGCTGTATCTCGGCGAAATTGCGCCGAAGGACGGAACCACTATTGGCTTTCTGTCGGGGGCCGCGTGGAACTATGCCAGCCAACCTGAAACGTTCAGAGTTGATTTTCGCAGTTATGAGTTTGCGGGCTATAGCGGCGGCACAGAGGTTTACTACGTCAGGTCTGATGTGGCGCCCGGCGTGCGTCAGCCCTCGGATCTGATGAAGGTGAAGTCGCTCGTTTCCGGAGGGGTCGCGGCAACAAGCGGTCGTGATATCTCGATTCGCATGACGCTGGACATGCTCGGAGTGCCATTCCGTCACGTGACGGGGTACAGCAGCGGCGCCAGAGCACGCCTTGCCTTGCAAGGGAATGAGATACAATTCTACGCGGACACGCTGCCAGGCTATAAGGGAGCCGTCGAAAACTCGCTTGTAAAGGAAGGCGCCGTTGTACCGGTCTACATGAACCCCCTATGGGATGGTGCGACCTTCACTGTGGACAGCCAGGCTAAAGATGTCCCGGTCTTACCTTTTCAGGAGTTCTACAAGACATTCAATAATGGCCGTCTTCCGACTGGAATTCTTTGGGAGAGTTACCTTGCCCTTGTGACATTGAACGGTTCGATGCAACGCATTATCGCCCTGCCGCCAGGGGCTCCAAAGGTAGCGGTTGAAGCCGTGAGAATAGCGCTGGGCCGTTTGAACACCGACAAGGAATTTGCAGCAGAGGCAATGAAAACGTTTGGATACGAGCCCGAGTACATTGCTGACCCGGATGTGGCGCCCAAAGTTCGAAACGCACTGGCGGTCAAGCCTGAAATCCGAAGTTTCGTTGCTGATTATGTAAAAAAAGGTAACGCACCCGTCGATAAACGTTAGATGGGAAACGCTAACTTCAATGCAGCAGACTGGGGCGTCTGTTTCTCCGGTACAAACTACTCCTGATCTCTAGTGGCGCTGATGGCAGCAGGTCTTTTTTTCATCTGTCCGAGCCAATTTTCCAATATCAGCGAGCGAGTTAACTTCGAACAAGATCTGCGGTATGACTTGAGACCAGAAGTCAGGCGTCTTGGGTGTGGGCTCGCGGTCAACCGAAACTGCGTTGTCAGAGTTTGTCGCATGTCCGCGCTGCCTGCCGGAAGCGACAGGGAGAACGCTGTAATGGGACGGATCGGCTATGGATTGGTGGCGGCAGCCATTGGCTTGGGCTTGACGACGGCGCGTGCGCAGCAGGATACAGCAGCGATTCCGCCGGGGCAGATTGCCTTCGTCGTGCCTCTGGCAGCTGGGGGGCCGCTCGACGCCGCTGCGCGCATGATCGCCGAGCGGCTGGGGCAGCGGCTCGGGCGGACAATCATTGTGGAAAATCGGACGGGGGCTGGCGGTAACATTGGGGCAGCGTATGTCGCAAAGGCTGCGCCTGACGGCCTGACGTGGCTCTACACCATCGACTCGGTCCTGACTGTCAACCCGCACCTTTATGCGTCGCAGGGATTTGACGTGGCCAAGGACCTCGCTCCCGCAGCGCGTGTTGGCGTCAACACGCTTGCGTTGGTGGTCAATGTCCGCCGATCAGATGCTAAAACTTTCGCCGAACTTCTAGCTGCGAGTAAAAAGAACGAGTTGAACTTTGCATCCGCCGGAATCGGATCGCCGGGTCACATCGCTTTTGAGTATTTACGCATGGCGACTGGCATCAAGGGCGTGCATGTGCCCTATCGCGGCGCTGCGCCCGCCATGCAGGACATCGTCAGCGGTGTAGTGGATGCAGGCTTCGTGACGGCTGGCGCGAGCCTTCCGCATATCGAGTCCGGGGTTTTGCGTGCCCTCGCGGTATCCAACGCAAACCGCTCGGCGCAATTGCCCGGTGTTCCGACGGCGCAGCAGGCTGGCATCACGGGCTTCGAGGCAGGGTTTGCAAACTACTTGCTTGCGCCGGCCAGGAGCGACCCGAAAATGCGTGCCATGATCGGAGGCCATGTGAAGGAAATCATGCAAGACAAGGACGTGCAGGCACGTCTCATCTCGCTTGCGACAGAGCCAACTTTTGCCGACGAAGTTGAGTCCGTCGCGCGCATCGCATCCGACCGCGAGAAATGGGGGCAGATCGTGAAGGCCGCAGGCGTTAAGGTCAACTGATAGTGCAGGCAACTGCCTTGGAGCACGATCAAACATGAAACGCCCGAATTTCCTTTTTTTCATCACCGACCAGCATCGTGCCGATTATCTTGGCTGCTCGGGGCACCCGATTGTCAAGACGCCAAACATTGATGTGATCGCGGCGCGTGGCGTGCGCTTTGATAACTTTCATGTAGCGACGCCTGTGTGCATGCCAAACCGCGCCTCTCTCCTGACCGGGCGTTTCCCGTCCGCCCATGGGCTTCGCTATAACGGCGGCAATCTTTCCTACAGGGCGAGCACGTTCACGCAGGTGTTGCGCGCTGGCGGCTACAAAACTGCAGCCATCGGCAAAAGCCACGTGCAGCCTATGACCGGCTTTCCCGCCGAACAGCGGGGCGATCCAGCCGCGCTCGGTCTCATCAACGAAGCCTGGAGCAACGAGGGCGAGGATTACGACAACGAAACGCCGGAGCGTTATCGCGGCGAGGGTCTCTACAAGTTCAAGCTGCCCTATTACGGTTATGACCATGTCGACATGGTCACAGGCCATGGGCACAACTGTGAGGGACATTACGCGCAGTGGCTTCGCGCACAACGACAAGACGCAGAGGCGCTACGCGACCCCAAGAATCAATTGCCGCACAATTACTCCTGCCCGCAGGCGATCCGCACAGCGGTGCCAGAAAGCCTCTATCCGACATCGTTTATCCGGGATCGCGCGGTTGAGTTTCTGGAAGGCGCGAAAAACGACGATGAGCCTTTTTTCGCCTTCGTGTCTTTCCCTGATCCGCATCATCCTTTCACGCCCCCCGGAAAGTATTGGGACATGTACGATCCCAACGATTTTTCCGTCCGGCTTCCTTACGAGGCGCACAAGAACCCCATTCCGCCGCTGCGCTGGTTGCACGAACGCTGGCTAGAAGACAAGCGCGTCTCAGGCGCACAGGAAGCCTTCATGGCCGACGAGCGGGAATTGAAGGAAGCGATGGCGCTCTCCTGCGGCATGATCACGATGATCGACGACGCCATTGGCGACGTTATGGCTGCGCTGCATCGGACAGGAAAAGCAGACGACACCATCGTAGTATTCAACTCCGACCATGGCGACTATCTCGGCGACTTCAACTTGCTATTGAAGGGCGCGATCATGTTGCCCTCCGTCAATAATGTCTCGTTCATCTGGGCGGACCCGCGCGCCAGGGCGGGCGCGGTCTCTCACGCGCTTACATCGACGGTGGACATAGCGCCGACCATTATCGAGCGTGCGGGGCTCAAGCCCTATTTTGGCATTCAGGGTCGCAGCCTGCTCGGGAATCTCGACGGCTCATCGCAGCTTCGCGATGCGCTTGTCATAGAGCATCAGGACAACATGACGCGCATGGGCTTCACCGAACCCTGCATGGTGCGCACACTTCTCGTCGAAGGATGTCGCTTGACGATTTACAAAGGTGAAACCTGGGGCGAGCTCTACGATCACTCGAAAGATCCAGACGAGACGCATAATCGTTGGGACGATGCTGGCTACGCGGGTCTACGCGCCAAGCTCATGGAACGCCTGGCGCAGGAGATGATGGCAAACGTTGACCAATCTCCTCGCGCCCGACGTAGAGCCTGACGATAACTCCCATGTTTAGGCACGTGGTGTTCCAGCCCATAACGTTTACCGCCACTGCATTGGAACGTGCTTGGTGCGTGGCGGTGACATTAGGGCATTGAGTAGCCAGACCGGACGTGAGTTGGGTGCTGAAAAACAACCGGCGCCGACATCCGTCGTAGATGATTCGCAAGACCGCGCGGCGTTTAAGGCAACGAACGAAGGACCACGCCGACTAGTGTCAACAGTCACGCCAGGGTTTGACCTAGCGGCTGCAAGCGTCCTGCTTTCACCACGTAACCGAACGTGCCATGGCCGAGCAGCGGCGGAAGCGTCTTCGCAATCGCGAGCAGCGAGTCGAGGTCAACCCCGGTCTCCACGCCCATCTCTTCGAACATGTGCACCATATCTTCCGTGCTCACGTTGCCCGTAGCGCCGGGAGCAAAGGGGCATCCTCCGATGCCGCCCAGCGACGCGTCAAAGCGTCGTGCGCCTGCACGGTAAGCTGCATATGCATTCGCGAGGCCCATGCCGCGCGTATTGTGGAAATGCAGCGTCAGCGCCACGCCGTCGAGTTTTCGCAAAACGTCGGCGACAAGATCTTCCACTTGCGCAGGGTTTGCGACGCCTATCGTATCGGCGAGCGTGATCCCTGCCACTCCCGCACGAACGGACTGGCGCACAAAATCGAGCACGCGCTCGGGAGACACACGCCCTTCGAAAGGACAGCCGAACGTCGTGGCGATGCTCAAGTTCACGGGCGTGTTTGATCGCGAGCACGTCGTCACGATGTCGGCGACTGCCGCAAGCGACTGCTCGCAGGTCAGGCGCACATTGGCCTTGTTGTGGGTCTCGCTTGCCGAGACGACCACATTGACTTCCTGCGCGCCGGCCGCAATAGCGTCGGCGGCGCCGCGCAGATTAGGCGCCAAAGCAGAGTAGATCACGCCCGGCGAGCGCTTGATTGCGCCGAACACCTCGGCACTATCGCGCATGTTCGGCACGGCCCTGGGCGAGACGAAAGCGGTCGCCTCGATCTTCGCGACGCCAGTGAGCGACAGGGCGTCAATCAGAGCGATCTTTTCAGGGGTGGGCAAGAACCTTGGCTCGTTTTGAAGGCCGTCGCGAGGCGCCACCTCGAAGATTTGGACCCTGCTTTTCATGCAATCGCCTTTTTGGCGCGCAGCGCCTCAACTTCGTCAGCTCCATAGCCCGCATTTGCGAGAATTTCTTCCGTGTGTGCGCCAAGCGTTGGGCCCAGCCAACGCGTCTGCCCCGGTGTCTGCGACAGGCGAGGGAATATTCCAGGCATCTTGATGCTCGTACCGTCCGGCAGCGTTTCGTTCACAACAGCGCCGCGCGCGTTGAATTGCTCATCAGCTACGATGTCGGCGGCCGAATAAATCGGGCTGCAGGGAATCTGCGACTCATCGAACACGCGCAGGACGTCGGCGAGATCTCGAGCCACCGTATAATCCGAGATCGCTCCGTCGATGAGTTTTGACTGACGCACGCGGCCATCATTATTCGCAAGCGCAGGATCGTTCGCGAGGTCCTCGCGACCTGCGAACAGGTGCTCGGGAAGCCCGTGCCCCATACGATCGAAGCACGACGGGCCGGCGACCCGCCGATCCTGGTCGCGGACGTTGAGCGCGCGG